>NZ_JBEZCG010000003.1:488432-643296 GCF_040647455.1 Streptomyces sp. NPDC041068 | reverse complement strand
GTGTTAAGCACGCCGCCAGCGTTCGTCCTGAGCCAGGATCAAACTCTCCGTGAATGTTTTCCCGTAATCGGGACGACACACACGAGAGCGGAACCAAGGAGAGGAATAATCTCCCGGTTCACAGCGTCCTCGCTGTGCTGCCTGCACGGTCATGCCGTACAGGACTTTTTCAAAGGAACCTCGCCACCGGACTGCTGTCCAGTAGACGGGGTATCAACATATCTGGCGTTGACTTTTGGCACGCTGTTGAGTTCTCAAGGAACGGACGCTTCCTTTGTACTCACCCTCTCGGGCTTTCCTCCGGGCGCTTCCCTTCGGTGTTTCTTTTGTTCTTGCGTTTCCGACTCTATCAGACTCTTTCGTGTCCGATTTCCTCGGTGCCTTTCCGGTTCCCGCTCCGGCCTTTCAGCCTTCGCGTTTCCCTTTCCGGCGGCTCCGACTTTATCAGATCTCATTCGTCTCTCTGACCACGATCACCGCAGGCATGCGGAACCGGACCCAGAGATTAGGATCTGACGTGAAGGATGCTGCCGAGACCGGACGCTGTACCGCGTCCCACGGCCTCAGGCAGGAGTCCGACTCTACATCCGGTCCGGGGCAGGCGCAAATCGTTTGTGCTCTGCCTCTACGTCTGCCAACCGGGACCTCACATGCGGAACCGGGACTTCTTATGACTTACCCTTCTGAACAGTGCGCCGTCCAGGACAGGTAGTGACGGCGGCCATGAATCTCCACCCCCTGGGAGGCTTGCCATGACGAGTGTTTCGTCCCCGCTTGCAGGACGTGCCATTGGGCTCTCTGCTGTACCGGATCCCGTGTTCTCCGGCGCGATGGTCGGGCCCGGCACGGCCATCGATCCCGTGCGCGAGGCGTCCGAGGCCGTCTCTCCCGTGGACGGCATCGTCGTCTCCCTTCACCCCCACGCCTTCGTGGTGGTCGACGATCAGGGCCACGGCGTGCTGACGCACCTCGGCATCGACACCGTTCAGCTCAATGGCGAGGGCTTCGAGCTGCTCGTCAACAAGGGCGACACCGTACAGCGTGGCCAGGCCGTGGTGCGCTGGGACCCGGCCGCTGTCGAGGCCGCCGGCAAGTCCCCGGTGTGCCCGATCGTGGCCCTCGAGGCCACGGCCGAGTCCCTCTCCGACCTCGTCGAGGACGGCGACGTGAAGGCCGGCGACGCTCTCTTCAGCTGGAAGTGACGTCATCGCCGTCGCTGACGGCAGGTAGTTCAACCACCGCGGCGGCTGGGCCCGTCGCACTATCGGAGACGGGTGAAATGGAGACAACGCTGCGAGGCGTCGGTGTGAGCCACGGTGTGGCGATCGGCGAGGTTCGGCACATGGGTACGGCGGTTCTCGAGCCGCCGGCGAAGCAGATTCCCGCGGAGGAGGCCGAGCGCGAACAGGGGCGCGCTCGCCAGGCGGTGGAAGCTGTGGCGGCCGACCTGATTGCGCGCGGCAATCTGGCCGGTGGCGAGGCCCAGGCGGTGCTCGAGGCGCAGGCCATGATCGCCCAGGACCCGGAGCTCATGTCCGACGTCGATCGGCGCGTGACGGTCGGCAGCACGGCCGAGCGTGCCGTGTACGACGCGTTCTCCCACTACCGCGAACTGCTGGCCGGTGCCGGTGAGTACATGGCCGGTCGTGTGGCGGACCTCGACGACGTGCGGAACCGTATCGTCGCGCGGCTGCTCGGCGTCCCGATGCCCGGTGTGCCGGACAGCGACCAGCCGTACGTACTGATCGCGCGTGACCTCGCGCCCGCGGACACCGCGCTGCTCGACCCGGCGCTGGTCCTGGGCTTCGTCACCGAAGAGGGCGGGCCCACCAGCCACAGCGCGATCCTCGCGCGTGCGCTCGGGGTGCCGGCTGTCGTTGCGCTGCCGGGTGCCGGTGAGCTCGCCGAGGGCACGGTTGTCGCCGTCGACGGCAGCACCGGTGAGATCTTCGTGGACCCGAGCGCCGAGAAGCGGGAGCAGCTCGAGGCCGCCGCCGCCGAGCGCAAGGCCGCGCTCGCCGCGTCGACCGGGCCGGGTGCGACGTCCGACGGGCACAAGGTTCCGCTGCTCGCCAACGTCGGCGGTCCCGCCGATGTCCCGGCTGCCGTCGAGGCGGGTGCCGAGGGCGTCGGTCTGTTCCGTACCGAGTTCCTCTTCCTGGACGACAGCACCAAGGCGCCGTCCGAGGAGAAGCAGGTCGAGGCGTACCGCAAGGTGCTCGAGGCCTTCCCCGAGGGCCGTGTCGTCGTGCGTGTGCTGGATGCCGGTGCGGACAAGCCGCTGGACTTCCTGACGCCGGCCGACGAGCCGAACCCGGCGCTGGGCGTGCGTGGGCTGCGGTCGCTGCTCGATCACCCCGAGGTGCTCCGGACGCAGCTGACCGCGCTGGCCAAGGCCGCCGAGGGGCTGCCCGTCTACCTCGAGGTCATGGCGCCGATGGTCGCGGACCGCACCGACGCCAAGGCGTTCGCCGACGCGTGCCGCGAGGCGGGGCTGCAGGCCAAGTTCGGCGCGATGGTCGAGATTCCGTCGGCCGCGCTGCGGGCGCGCTCGATCCTCCAGGAGGTCGAGTTCCTGTCGCTGGGCACCAACGACCTGGCGCAGTACGCGTTCGCCGCGGACCGTCAGGTGGGCGCCGTGTCCCGGCTGCAGGACCCGTGGCAGCCCGCGCTGCTCGACCTCGTCGCGCTCTCCGCTGAGGCGGCGAAGGCCGAGGGCAAGAGCTGTGGCGTGTGCGGTGAGGCCGCGTCCGATCCGCTGCTCGCATGCGTGCTGACCGGTCTGGGTGTCACCTCCCTTTCGATGGGTGCGGCGTCCATTCCTTACGTGCGTGCGACGCTCGGCAAGTACACGCTGGCGCAGTGCGAGCGTGCCGCGTCGGCGGCGCGTGCCGCGGACACCGCCGAGGAGGCCCGCAAGGCCGCGCAGGCGGTGCTTTCGGGCGAGTAATCGGCCGCTGGCTGTTTCCAAGGGGCGCTCCACCGACTGGTGGGGCGCCCCTCGGGCGTTCAGTGCGTGTGCCCGCCGTGGGGCTCGCCGGCTTCGAGGTCGGGGGCCGCGCAGTAGTCGACGCCGGATTCCGGGGCGACGAGCTCTCCGGAGATGGCGTCGGTGCAGTACGCGTCGAAGACCTCGGCCGCGGTGAGGGGTTGGAGTCGTCCGCCGTTCAGGCGCCAGCCGTGGACGCGGTCGCGGGTGCCGTCGGCGCCCGCGCGCAGCACCATGCCCGCCGCGCGGTGGGTGGCGATGCCGACGGCGAGGACCGAGGTGAACTCCAGGGCCTCGGTCTCGTCCAGTCGGGCCCGGCCGTCGGCTTCGATCTCGACGTGGAGTGCGGCGAGGAGGGTCTCCGCGTCCGAGGGCACGCTGCACACCAGGTGCCGGGTGCCTGGGCCGGAGGGGTCGAGGGCCTTGGTGATCAGCTCCGAGGCCCGGGTGAACGCGGCCCGGCCGATGTCCTCGCCGCAGGTCGCGCAGGTGCCTGCGCGGGCGAGCACCATCGTCGCGTACTCCCAAGTGGCCTGCCTGACCGCTTCGTCGACGAGGTCGGGGACGAGGTCGGCGAGGGGCTGGCCCTCGTACGGGATGGTGGGGCCGCCTGCCGCCAGTTCGGAGGTGAAGCGGGTGCGGCTGACGGGGGCGTCCGGGTCCAGGCCCGTCTCGGCGCAGTACTCCTCGAACTCCTCGGGGTCGAAGAGCGCGACGGTGGTGTGCCCGCCCTGGGAGGCGAGGCTTCTGAGCAGGGTCTCGACCTGCTGGAGATAGGTCTCGTGGTCGTCGAAGGTAAAGGTGCGGTAGCGGCGCATCGCCGCGAAGTCCTCCTCGTCGGCCAACAGGCCGATGGTTCCGGCGACTTCGCGGCGCAGGGCGCGTCGCATCGTGTCGTGTCGGCTGTGCGCCATGGTTCCCCCTGCATTCGGTCGATCAATGCTCACTCAGCGTAACGAGAGGCACTGACAACGCCTGCCGAGCTGCGGGGGAACGTCGGTGTCAGGTGCGCTTGCGGGCCAGGTCCTCGTAGAACCCGAGGAGGTCGAGGTTGTCGACCGAGCCCGGATTGACCGCCTTGTCCAGTGCTGTGCCTTGGAGGAGACGCTTGACGGGGACCTCGATGCGCTTGCCGGTGAGGGTGTGCGGGATGCCGGGGACCTCGATGACCTCGTCGGGGACGTGGCGGGGTGAGAGCTGCTCGCGGATGGTGTGCTTGATGCGGTCGCGCAGGGCGTCGTCGAGTGCGGCGCCCTCGGCGAGGTGCACGAAGAGCGGCATCCAGTAGCCGCCGTCGGGCTGCTCGACGCCGATGACGAGGGACTCGCGGATCTCCGGGAGGCGTTCGACGGCTTCGTAGATGTCGGCGGAGCCCATGCGGACGCCCTGCCGGTTCAGTGTGGAGTCGGAGCGGCCGTGGATGACCACCGAGCCGCGTGAGGTGAGGGTGATCCAGTCGCCGTGCCGCCAGACGCCGGGGTAGGTGTCGAAGTAGCTGTCGTGGTAGCGGGTGCCGTCCGGGTCGTTCCAGAAGTGGATGGGCATGGACGGCATGGGGTTGGTGACGACCAGTTCGCCGACCTCGTCGGTCAGCGGCTTGCCCTGCGGGTCCCAGGACTGGAGGTCCGTGCCCAGGCAGGGGGCCTGAAGCTCGCCGATGTGGACGGGCAGGGTCGGTACGGCCCCCGCGAAGCAGGAGCAGACGTCCGTGCCGCCGCTGACCGATGCCGTCCACAGGCCGCCCGGGGTGTCGGCGAACTCGTCGTGCAGCCAGCGGAAGCCGTCGGGTGGCAGCGGGGAGCCGGTCGTGGCGACGCACGTGACCCTGGAGAGGTCGAAGTCGCGGGCCGGGTGGACGTCCGCCTTGCGGCAGGCCATGACGTATGCGGCCGAGGTCCCGAAGAGGGTGGCCCCGGTGCGTTCGGCGATGCGCCACTGGGCGCCGGTGTCGGGGTAGCCGGGGCTGCCGTCGTACAGGACGATCGTGGTGCCCGTCAGGAGGCCGGAGACGAGGAAGTTCCACATCATCCAGCCGGTCGACGTGTACCAGAAGAAGCGGTCGTCGGGGCCCAGGTCGCAGTGCAGGCCGAGCTGCTTGAGGTGTTCGACGAGGATGCCGCCCTGGGACTGGACGATCGCCTTGGGTAGGCCGGTGGTGCCGGACGAGTAGAGCACCCACAAGGGGTGGTCGAAGGGGACCTGTTCGAAGGTGGGGGCCACGTCGGCGGAGGTGAGGTCCGCCCATTCCAGGGCGCCTTCGGGGGCTTCGGTGCCGAGGAGCGGGATGTGGACGACCGCGCGGAGGCTGGGCAGTTCGGAGCGGAGCTCGGCGACGGTGTCGCGGCGGTCGTGCTCCTTGCCGCCGTAGCGGTAGCCGTCGACGGTGAACAGGACGACCGGCTCGACCTGCTGGAAGCGGTCCAGGACGCTGCGGGCGCCGAAGTCGGGGGCACAGGAGGTCCACACGGCGCCGACGGCGGCGCTGGCCAGGAGGGCGACGACGGCCTGCGGGATGTTCGGCAGGTAGCCGCTGACGCGGTCTCCGGGGCGTACGCCCAGCGTGCGCAGTTCCGCTGCCAGGGAGCCCACTTGGCGGCGCAGCTCGGCCCAGGTGACGGGCTGCGGGTCGTGGCTCTCGTCGACGTGGAGGAGTGCGGGGGTGTCCGCGCGCGCCGGGTCGTCGGCGGCGCGCAGTGCGTGCTCGGCGTAGTTGAGGGTCGAACCGGGGAACCACTCGGCGCCCGGCATGGTCCGCTCGCCCAGCACGCGCGCGTAGGGGGTCGAGAACCGGACGTCGAACCAGTCGGTGACGGCCTTCCAGAACGTGTCGAGCTCGGTGACCGACCAGCGGTGCAGCGCTTCGTAGCCACCGTCGGCCGGGGCCCCGTGGTGCTCGGCGGCCCAGGCCTGGAACCTGGTGACCTGGGCGTCGGCGATCCTCTCCGGGCTCGGCTGCCAGAGCGGCGCAGGGTTCGCTGAGGACGTCATGGGGCGGCTCCCGGACTGTACGCGTCGTATGCGTGTGAGGTGCGCACGTGCTGGGTGTGCGCGTGAACACGGCTGAAGGGGACGATGCCACGTGATCGACTTCCGCACCAGGGTGTGCCCCACACAGTCGGTTCCGGGGCTATGTGCCGTCGTCCCAGGTGAACGGCAGTTGAACGAAGCACACACGCGGCTTCTTCGGTGGCAGGGTGAGCAGCATGAACGGTCGTGACCTGGTGCGTTCGGTGAAGGCGGTCGGCATGGTCGGCACGGCGCGGGGGTTGCGCACGGTGCGCTCGTCGTGGCGCAGGTGGCGGACGGACGCGGCGGGGCTCGCTCCTCGGGGTGCCGAGCGGGCGCGGGTGCCCGGCACGGTGACGGCCGTGGAGCCGGGGCCCGGTGGTGGTGTGGTGCGGTTCGCCCGTTCCGAGCTGCGTGTGCGGGTGACCACCGGTGGGGCCGTCTTCTGGGGTTGGGACGGTGCCGGGCCCGAGCCTTCGTACGCGCTGTCGTGCCGGAGTCCCGAGCCGGATCCGCGGGCCGTGCTCGAACCCGACAAGGAGGGCGGCTGGCGGGTGGTGTCGGAGCGGGCGACGGTCGTCGTCTCGCGGCACGGGGCCGTCGAACTGCGCACGCCCGGCGGCGTGATGCTGCGGCGCGATCTGCCGCCGCGCTGGTGGGAGCCGGTCGAGGGCGGCGCGGCGCGTTGGGTGCAGCGGTCGGAGGTGGCGGCGGACGCACGGTTCTTCGGGCTCGGGGGTCGGGCCGGCGGGCCGCGGCTGCGGAACGGGACGTACCGGCTGTGGAACACCGATCCGGGTGGTTCCTTCGGGCCGGAGGACGATCCGCTGTACATCACCATGCCGGTGCAGATGGTGGTGGCCGACGCGGGTGCGCATCTGGTCTTCCACGACAACTCGTGGGAGGGCTCGGTCCATGTGCACGAGGGCGAGGAGGGGGCCGGGTCCGGTCATGACCGGACCGGGTCGTGCGAGGTACGGATGGACGGCGGGCCGCTGCGCTGCTGGGCGATGGTCGGTACCCCCGCGCGCGTGCTGCACACCTGGGCGTCGCTCACCGGGCCTCCGGCGCTGCCGCCGTCCTGGGCGCTCGGGCACCATCACGCGCGGTGGGGCTTCGGTAGTGAGCAGGAGGTGCGGCGGATCGTGGCGGGGTATCAGGAGCGCGGGCTGCCGCTGGACGCCGTGCACCTGGACATCGATCACTACGAAGCGCATCAGGTGTTCACCGTCGACAAGGAGCGATTTCCCAAACTGCCGCAGTTCGCGGACGAGTTGCGCAGGGACGGGATCCGGCTCGTCTCGATCGTCGATCCCGCGGTGAAGGCCGAGCCGGGCGTCGAGGTGTACGACAGCGGGACCGCGGCCGACGCGTTCGTGCGGGACGGCGCGGGGCGGGCGGTGCGCGGTGTCGTATGGCCCGGGGAGGCGGTGTATCCGGACTTCACCGACCCACGCGCGCGGGAGTGGTGGGGCCGACTCTACGAGGAGCGTATCGACCAGGGGTTCGCGGGGTTCTGGCACGACATGAACGAGCCGGTGTCGTTCGCCGCGTTCGGTGAGGCGACGCTGCCGCGTTCGGCGAGGCACTCCTTGGAGGGGCGCGGTGGCGACCACCGGGAGGCGCACAACGTGTACGGCCTGGCGATGGCCCGTGCCGGGTACGAGGGGCTGCGTGAACTGCACCCCGAGGAGCGGCCCTTCTTGTTCTCGCGTTCCGGGTGGGTGGGCATGCAGCGCTACGGAGGGACGTGGTCCGGTGATGTGTCCACGGGCTGGCCGGGGCTGCGCGCGTCGCTGTCGCTGGTGCTGGGGCTCGGGTTGTGCGGTGTGCCGTACTCGGGTCCCGATGTGGGCGGGTTCGACGGCAGTCCCTCGCCGGAGCTGTATCTGCGGTGGTTCCAACTGGGGGCGTATCTCCCGCTGTTCCGTACGCACGCGGCGATCGAGGCGGGGCGGCGCGAGCCCTGGGCGTTCGGGGACGAGGTGTTGGAGCACGCGCGTGTGGCGCTCGTCGAGCGCAGGCGGTTGTTGCCGTACTTCGTGACGCTGGCCCATCTCGCGCGGCGTACGGGCGCCCCTTATGTGCGGCCCTTGTGGTGGGCCACTCCGGAGGACCGGGGTCTGCGGGACTGCCAGGACGCGTTTCTGCTCGGGGACTCCTTGTTGGTGGCCCCGGTCATGGAGAGCGGTGCGGTGCGGCGTTCGGTGCGGCTGCCGCGGGGGCGGTGGTACGACACGGTGACGGGGAAGGCGTACGAAGGGGGCGGTCAGGTGTTGGTGGACGCTCCGTTGTCGCGCATCCCTGTGCTTGCGCGGGCGGGCACGGTGGTGCCGGTCAGGGGGCACGACGGCGGGCTCGAGCTGGAGGCGTGGGCGCCTGCCCAGGGACGTACGGGTGGGGGGCTCGTGGTCGCCGACACGGGTGACGGGTGGACAGAGGCGCCGCTCGAGCGGTTCACGACGCGGTGGAGCGAGGGGCGCGTGGTCGTCGAGAGGGACGGCGGTGAGGACGGGCCCGCACCGGGGCGTCCGGTGCGGGTGCGGGGGCTCGGCGGCTAGGGCAGGCCATGCGGGGGCCGAGGACCCCTTCGGCGGCTCGCGAGGTCAGTAGCGGCCCTCGAACCACGCGCGTGCCGCCAACGTGTGCAGCGGGAAGGCGAGTTCGTCGGGGCGGCGCAGCAGATGCCAGCCCTCGGTCTCGTCCGTCGGGGCGGAGACCGGCAGGTCCGTGGCAGGGCGTTCGGGCAGGAGGCCGAAGACCAGGAGGTAGCCGTCGGGTGCGCTCATGACGTCGGCCAGGCGGATGTCACGGCTGTGCGCGCCGATGCCCGTCTCCTCCTTGAGCTCGCGCACGACGGCGTCGCGCCAGTCCTCCCTGTCGTCGATGAACCCTCCCGGCAGGGCGATGCCCCCGCGCGCGGGAGGGATGGTGCGGGTCACGACGACCAATCCGGTGCCCTGTGTGTCGTACACAGGCTGGAGGGCGACCGCGACGGGGAGCGGATTGCGGTAGGCCACGGCGCCGCAGGCGGCGCAGGTGCGGGGCCAGCCGGAAGGCTGGTCTTCGTAGGCCACTCCGCAGCTCGAACAGTGGGAGCCTGGAACGGAGTTGGCGGGATGTGGGGATGCGGACACGCCGCGGACTGTATCCGATCCCCGCCGCGTCGGTCTTTCGCGGGTGGCGGTGATCCTGGTAGACGCAGGGGGCATGACAGGACTCGTCCCCGCCCTGCGGAATCTCGCCGTCGGTGCCGCCGCTCTGCTGGCCGTGACCGCCGCCCCTTCCCCCGCGCACGCGAAGCCCGAGCCGAAGGCTCCCGAGGAGTTCGTGGCACTGCGGGACGTCGACCCGACGATCATCCAGGAGATGCGCTACTTCACTCCGCACAACTTCGTGGGTGAGCGCGTCGACGGCTACAGGAAGCCGATGTGCATCCTCACCGAGCCCGCCGCCGAGGCGCTGCACAAGGCGCAGCGCACGCTGCTGCGCAAGGGCTACTCCCTGAAGGTGTACGACTGCTACCGGCCGCAGCGGGCCGTCGACCACTTCGTTCGCTGGGCCGAGGACCTGGGCGATGAGCGCATGAAGGCGGAGTTCTATCCCCGTGTCGACAAGTCGCGGCTGTTCGCGGACGGGTACATCGCCAAGAAGTCCGGGCACAGCCGCGGCTCGACGGTGGATCTGACGGTGGTGAGGCTGCCGGCCGCACCGACCCGCCCGTACGTCCCCGGGGAGCCGCTCACGCCGTGCCACGGGCCGCGGAGTGAGCGTTTCCCCGACAACTCGGTGGACATGGGTACGGGGTTCGACTGCTTCGACACGCTGTCGCACACGGACGATCCCCGCGTCACGGGCAAGCAGCGGATCAACCGCGATCTGCTGCGGAACGCGCTCACCAAGGAGGGCTTCGTCAATCTCCCCGAGGAGTGGTGGCACTTCACGTACAAGCCCGAGCTGTTCCCCGACACGTACTTCGACTTCCCTGTGTCGCGCAGGTCGCTCCAGGGCGGATAGCACCTCGTGCGGCGGAGGGTGTCCGGGTCCACCCCCGTCGGCCCCGGACACCCTCTCCGATACTCGGACGCGAGAGCGGACCATCCGGTTCACCTGCGGACGCCGCACTCTCCCCGCACTCCTCCCCCCTGCCGAAATACGGTTGCCCGTGGCACACTCCTGACGTTCCGTCAGATCCATCGCCTGGAGGAGCCTTGTCGCGTGCGTGCACGCCCGTAGTCGCCAACTGGTTCGCCGGGGAGGGTGAGGACTTCCGGCTTCTGGGTACGCGCTGTTCCGCGTGTGCCGCCGTCTTCTTTCCACGCGAGGACGGCTTCTGCCGCAATCCCGGCTGCGGAGGCGGCGAGCTCGTCGAGGTGTCCCTGTCGCGGCGCGGGCGCATCTGGTCGTACACCGACGGCCGCTACCGGCCACCCGCACCCTACGTCTCCGACCCGGAACTTCCTTGGCAGCCCTACACGTTGATCGCTGTGGAGCTGGAGGCGGAGCGCATGGTGGTGCTCGGCCAGTCGGCTCCGGGGGTCTCCGTCGCCGATCTGGAGGTCGGCATGGAGGTGGAGGTCGTCCCCGGCGTGCTCGACGAGGACGACGAGACGACGTGGACGACATGGCACTGGCAGCCGGTGGGGGTGAGCGCATGAGCGGCGAGGTGGCGGTGCTCGGCGCGGGCATGCACCCCTGGGGCAAATGGGGCCGCGGATTCGTCGAGTACGGAGTGGTGGCGGCACGCGCGGCACTCGCGGACGCCGGGGTCGACTGGCGGGACGTGGGCTCGATCGTCGGCGCGGACACGGTGCGGGGAGGCTATCCCGGGTACGTCGCCGGGGCGACGTTCGCCAAGGCCCTCGGCTGGCAGGGCGCACGGGTCGCGAGCGTGTACGCGGCGTGCGCGTCCGGCGCCCAGGCCATCAACACGGCACGTACACAGATCCTGGCCGGCATGGCCGACGTGGTCCTGGTGGTCGGCGCCGACGCGGCTCCCAAGGGGTTCTTCCGGCCCGCGGGCGGCGACCGGCCCGACGACCCCGACTGGCTGCGGTTCCGCGTCCTCGGCGCGACCAACCCCGCGTACTTCGGCCTCTACGCCCGCCGCAGGATGGCCGTCCACGGCGACACTCTGGAGGACTTCGCCCAGGTCAAGGTGAAGAACGCCGCATCGGGCGCGCTCAACGCGAACGCGCGCTACCGCAAGGCCGTCACCGTCGACGAGGTCGCCGCATCGGCCGTCGTGGCCGATCCGCTGAGGCTCCTGGACATCTGCGCCACTTCGGACGGGGCCGCGGCCCTCGTCCTCTCCAGCATGGAGTTCGCGCGGCGCCACGGAGCGGCGGATCCGGTGCGCGTCCGCGCGGTGTCCACGGTCACGCCGACCTATCCGAGGACGGTCCTTGACCTGCCGGACATCGCCACGGACTCGGCCGCGGCCGTGGACCCCGCCGACGGGACGTACCGCGCGTCCATCGCGCGAGCGGCGTACGAAGAAGCGGGCATCGGCCCCGACGACCTGTCCCTCGCGGAGGTCTACGACCTGTCCACCGCCCTGGAGCTGCAGTGGTACGAGGACCTGGGGCTCTGCGGCGAGGGCGAGGGCGCCAAGCTGCTGCGCGAAGGGGCGACCGCCCCTGGCGGACGCATACCGGTGAACACCAGTGGCGGACTGGCCTCCTTCGGAGAGGCCGTGCCCGCTCAGGCCATCGCTCAAGTCTGCGAGCTCACCTGGCAGTTGAGGGGGACGGCGGGGGCGCGGCAGATCGAAGGGGCGCGTGTGGGGATCACCGCGAACCAGGGGCTGTTCGGGCACGGGTCCGCGGTCGTCGCGGTCCGCTGAGTTCATGCCCGGCACTCCGACCGGTACGCCGAGGGACGCTCCGACGGGAAGCGCTCCCACCGGTTAACCGTTGCCGTCCGCGACCTTGACGCTCCATCACCATCGGTGAACACTTCCGGGTGTCAGTCGGCGTCGCCGTACCTCGGCTCCACGGCGTTCAGAACCTCTGCGCGCGCGAAGGGTCACGTACATAGGGCCTGCTCACCGGGTCATCCCCCAGGAGCGACGCGACTGCGACGGCACGCTCGTCGTGGACGCCGGGCGGGGCGCGGGAGACTCCCTGCCTCCGGCCGAATCAGCCGGGCGTATCCAGGCAGTAGTCGTGGGAAACGCACCCTTCACGGAGTACCGGGGCGCACCGCCCCGGGCGAGGGCCTAGGAGCCGCCATGTACTCGAATGGGGACATCTTCGTCGGTGAGGTCATCGGCACGGCGATTCTGATTCTGCTCGGCGCCGGCGTCTGTGCCGCCGTCACGCTCAGCCATTCGAAGGCGAAGGCCTCCGGGTGGGTCGTCATCGCCTTCGGGTGGGGCTTCGGTGTGCTCGCGGGGGCCTACACCGCAGGGCCGCTCTCCGGCGGCCACCTCAACCCCGCCGTCACGCTCGGCATCGCCATCGACACCGAGAAGTGGGACAAGGTCTGGGTCTATCTGCTCGGGCAGATGGTCGGCGCGGTGCTCGGCGCCGTCCTCGCGTACCTCGTCTATCTCGCGCAGTTCAACGCGAACGTCACACGGGGCGCGAAGGGCGACTCCGAAGGCGTGCACCAGCCGACGCCGACGCTCGGCATCTTCTCCACCATCCCGGAGATCCGGAACCCGGTCGCCAACCTCGTCACCGAGGTCATCGCGACCGTCGCGCTGGTGCTGCCGATCCTCGCCTTCGGTCTGACCAAGGGGCTCGGCGAGTCCGGTACACAGACGCTGATCGTGGCCTTCCTGGTCGTCGGCATCGGTCTCTCGCTCGGCGGGCCCACGGGCTACGCGATCAACCCCGCGCGCGACCTCGGTCCGCGCATCGTGCACACGTTCCTGCCGATCCCCAACAAGGGCACGTCCGACTGGAGCTACGCGTGGATTCCGGTGGCCGGACCGCTGATCGGCGGAGCCCTCGCGGGGCTCATCTACAACGCAGCCTTCTGAGTCTGCGCATCGACCCGAGTCTTCTCGTCAAGGGGTAGCCATGCCGGACAGCTCCGAGAAATTCGTCGCCGCCATCGACCAGGGCACCACGTCGAGCCGCTGCATCATCTTCAACCAGGACGGCGCTATCGTCGCCGTGGACCAGCGCGAGCACCGCCAGATCTTCCCCAAGCCCGGCTGGGTGGAGCACGACGCCACCGAGATCTGGTCCAAGGTGCAGGCGGTGGTCGCGGGGGCGATCGCCAAGGCCGGGCTCCGCGCCGACCAGGTCAGCGCGCTCGGCATCACCAACCAGCGTGAGACCACGGTCCTTTGGGACCGCGCCACGGGCAAGCCCGTGCACAACGCGATCGTCTGGCAGGACACCCGCACCTCGGCGCTCTGCAACGAACTGGGCGGCGCGGACGGCCAGGACCGCTTCCGCGAGCAGACCGGACTGCCCCTTGCGAGCTACTTCTCCGGGCCCAAGGCGGCCTGGCTGCTCGACAACGTGCCGGGACTGCGGGCCCGCGCGGAGCGGGGCGAGATCGCCTTCGGCACCATCGACTCCTGGCTGATCTGGAACCTCACGGGCGGCACCGACGGCGGCAAGCACGTCACCGACGTCACCAACGCGGGCCGCACCATGCTGATGAACCTGGAGACGCTCCAGTGGGACCAGTCGATCCTGTCGGCGATGAACGTCCCCGAGGCGGTCCTGCCGGAGATCAGGTCGTCGGCCGAGGTGTACGGCACGGCCGTGGGGCAGCTCTCCGGAGTGCCCGTCGCCTCCGCGCTCGGCGACCAGCAGGCGGCCGTCTTCGGACAGGCCTGCTACGACACCGGGACGGCCAAGAACACGTACGGCACGGGCAGCTTCCTGCTGCTCAACACCGGTAACCGGCCCGTCCCTTCGAAGAGCGGGCTGCTCACCACGATGGGCTACAAGATCGGCTCCGAGGCGCCCGTGTACTGCCTTGAGGGGTCGATTGCGATCACCGGCGCCCTGGTGCAGTGGTTCCGCGACCAGCTCGGCATCATCCGCAGCGCCGACGAGATCGAGCCGCTCGCGGCGAGCGTGGACGACAACGGCGGCGCGTACATCGTGCCCGCGTTCTCCGGTCTCTTCGCCCCCTACTGGCGCTCCGACGCGCGCGGCGTCGTCACCGGTCTCACCCGGTACGTCACCAAGGGGCACCTGGCACGCGCGGTCCTGGAGGCGACCAGCTGGCAGACCCGTGAGGTCGTCGACGCCATGTACCAGGACTCCGGGGTGCGGATCACCACCCTCAAGGTGGACGGCGGCATGACCAAGAACAACCTCCTGATGCAGCACCAGGCGGACGTCCTCGGCGTACCCGTGATCCGTCCGAAGGTCTCCGAGACGACCTGTCTGGGCGCGGCGTACGCGGCCGGGCTCGCGACGGGCGTGTGGAACGACCTCGACGAGCTCAAGGCGCATTGGCAGCAGGACGTCGAGTGGTCGCCGCAGATGGACGCGGAGACGCGCGAGAAGGAGTTCCACAACTGGCACAAGGCGGTGGAACGGAGCTTCGGCTGGCTGGAGGACGGAGAGGGCTGAGCCGAGCCGAGCTGCGGCCCGTACCCCGGTCGGCGGGGGTACGGGCCGTAGGTCCTTGAACGGCCTTGAGGCCCTGCGACTTTCAGGCCATGCCTTTTGGGGCCCTGCAGTTCTCGGACGATGCGGTTCTCGGACGATGCGGTTCTCGGACGATGCGGTCTAGGTGGTCGCGGGCTCCCTCACGGCGGCCGCGGCCGCCATCGCGTGCTCGACGACGTCGATGAGGACCTCCTTGACGGACTCGCGGTCCCGCGCGTCGCACAGGACGACGGGCACCTGCTCGTCGAGGTCGAGCGCCTGGCGCACGGCGTCGGCGGGGTAACGGTCCGCGCCCTCGAAGCAGTTGACGCCGACGACGAAGGGTATGGAGCGGCGCTCGAAGTAGTCGACGGCGGCGAAGCAGTCCTCCAGGCGGCGGGTGTCGGCGAGGACCACGGCACCCAGTGCCCCGGTGGCCAGCTCGTCCCAGAGGAACCAGAAGCGGTCCTGCCCGGGTGTGCCGAAGAGGTACAGGACGAGGTCCTCGCGGAGCGTGATGCGGCCGAAGTCCATGGCCACCGTGGTGGTGTGCTTGCCCGCCACGCCGCTGGTGTCGTCGATGGGGCGGCCGACCTCGCTGAGGGTCTCCTCGGTGCGCAGCGGCTTGATCTCGCTGACCGCCCCGACCAGCGTCGTCTTGCCGACGCCGAAGCCGCCCGCCACCAGGATCTTCAGCGTCACCGGCTCGACGGGGGCCTTGCCGCGCTCAGAACGCCTGAAGATCATCGCTCACTTCTCCTGCATCGGTGACTGCGTCAGTGACTACGTCGGTGGTGTCGCGCGGGGCCGGTCCGTATCCGCCGCCGCCCGGGGTTTCGATCACGAGTACGTCGCCGGGGCCCAGGTCGGCCGAGTCGCTGCCGCCGAGTTCCAGGACGCCGCCGTTCGCGCGTTCCACGCGGCCCGCGCCGAGCGCGCCGGTGGCGCCGCCCGCCATGCCGTACGGCGCGACCCTACGGTGCTGCGACAGGGTGGACACCGTCATCGGCTCGCGGAAGCGGATGCGGCGCACGGCCCCGTCCCCGCCGCGCCACCTCCCGCTGCCGCCGCTGCCCGGCCGGACCGCGAACTCCTCCAGGAGGACGGGCAGCCGCCACTCCAGGACTTCGGGGTCGGTGAGCCGCGAGTTGGTCATGTGGGTCTGTACGACGGGCGCCCCGTCGAAGCCGTCGCCCGCTCCGGAGCCGGAGGCCACCGTCTCGTAGTACTGGTGGCGGTCGTTGCCGAAGGTGACGTTGTTCATCGTCCCCGATCCCTCGGCCTGCACGCCCAGGGCGGCGTAGAGCGCGCCCGTGATGGCCTGCGAGGTCTCCACGTTGCCCGCGACGACGGCCGCGGGCGGCTCGGGAGCGAGCAGGGAGCCGGGCGGCACGATGATGCGCAGGGGGCGCAGACAGCCGTCGTTGAGGGGGATGTCGTCGTCGACGAGGGTGCGGAAGACGTACAGGACCGCGGCGTTGACCACCGCGAAGGGAGCGTTGAAGTTCGTGGCGAGCTGAGGCGACGTACCGCTGAAGTCGACGGTCGCGGAGCGTTCTTCGCGGTCGACGGTGACACGGACGTGGATCGTGGCGCCCGAGTCGGTTTGATAAGCGAACTCGCCCTCTTCCAGGACGTCGATGACACGGCGTACGGATTCTTCGGCGTTGTCCTGGACGTGCTTCATATACGCCTGGACGACGTCGAGGCCGAAGTTGTCGATCATCCGGGCGACTTCGTCGACGCCCTTCTGGTTGGCGGCGATCTGTGCGCGCAGGTCGGCGAGGTTGGTGTCCGGGTTGCGCGAGGGATAGCGGGCTTCGGTGAGCAGGCTCCAGGTCTCGGCCTCGCGGAAGCGACCCTCTTCCACGAGGAGCCAGTTGTCGAAGAGGACGCCCTCCTCCTCGATGGTGCGGCTGCCCGCGGGCATGGAGCCGGGGGCGATGCCACCGATCTCGGCGTGGTGGCCGCGCGAGGCCACGTAGAAGAGGATCCGCTCCTGTGAGGTGTGGTGCTCCCCCGGTGAAATGCCGTGCTCCCCCGGCCTGTCGAAGACCGGGGTGATGACGGTGACGTCGGGGAGGTGGGTGCCGCCGTGGTAGGGATCGTTGACCGCGTAGGTGTCCCCGGGGCGCATGGTGCTGCCGCGGCGTTCGATCACCTCCTTCACGCTGGTGCCCATCGAGCCCAAGTGGACGGGGATGTGCGGGGCGTTGGCGACGAGGTTGCCGTCGGGGTCGAACAGCGCGCAGGAGAAGTCGAGCCGTTCCTTGATGTTCACCGACTGCGCCGTGGACTCCAGGCGGGCGCCCATCTGTTCGGCGATGGACATGAAGAGGTTGTTGAAGACCTCCAGGAGGACAGGGTCGGCGGCGGTGCCGGCGGTGGAACTCTCCGGCGCCGCGACGCGTTCCATGACCAGGTGGCCCGCCTCCGTCGTCGCCGCCCGCCAGCCGTCGTCCACGACCGTCGTGGCACTGGCCTCGGTGATGATCGCCGGTCCGATGACGGTCTCGCCGGGCGGCAACTCCTCACGACGGTGCAGGAGTACGTCGTGCCAGGCGCCGCCGGTGTGCAGACGCACGCGCTGCGGGGTGCCCGGTGTCACCTCGCCCGCAAGGGCCGACAGGTCGGGCTGTTCGGTGAGCCCGGTGGCCTCCACGGAGAGGGCCTCGACGACGACCGGCCGATCCAGCGTGAAGGAGTACGTGGCGCGGTGGCGGTCCTCGAAGGCCCGGGTCATGGCGTCCGGGTCCGTGAGTTCCACGGTCAGGGCGGTGTCCGTGCCGTCGTAGCGCAGTTGGGCACGGCGGGTGACGCGGATGCGGTCGCCGGGCACGTCCTCGGCGAGGAGTTCGTCGCGGGCGGCGCTCTCCAGATCGTCGGCGGTCTTGAGGACATGGGGCATCGACGACGCCTCCAGCGGCGCCTCCACCGACTGTTCGCGCATCGCCGTGGTGTCGGCGAGGCCGATGCCCAGGGCGGAGAGCACACCGGCCATCGGGGGCACGAGGACGGTGCGGATGCCGAGCGAGTCGGCGACCATGCACGCGTGCTGGCCGCCCGCGCCGCCGAACGTGGTCAGGGCGTAGCGCGTGACGTCGTGGCCCTTCTGGACCGAGATGCGCTTGATCGCGCCCGCGATGTCGGCCACCGCGATCCGCAGATATCCCTCGGCGACCTGCTCGGGCGTGCGGTCGTCGCCGGTCGCCTCATGGATCTCGCGGGCCAGCTCCGCGAAGCGGTCGCGGACGAGCGCGTCGTCCAGGGGCTCATCGCCGTCCGGGCCGAACACCCTTGGGAAGTGGGTGGGTTGGACGCGCCCCAGGGCGACATTGGCATCGGTGACGGTGAGCGGCCCGCCACCCCGGTAGCTCGCCGGGCCCGGGTCTGCGCCCGCCGAGTCGGGGCCCACCCGGTAGCGGCTGCCGTCGAAGTGGAGCACGGAGCCGCCGCCCGCGGCGACGGTGTGGATGTCGAGCATCGGGGCGCGCAGCCTGACCCCGGCGATCTGCGTGGTGAAGACCCGCTCGTACTCGCCCGCGTGGTGCGACACGTCCGTCGACGTGCCGCCCATGTCGAAGCCGATGACGCGGTCGAAGCCGGCCAGGCGCGACATGCGGGCCATGCCCACGATGCCGCCCGCCGGGCCGGACAGGATCGCGTCCTTGCCGCGGAACTGGCCGGCCTCGGCGAGACCGCCGTTGGACTGCATGAACATCAGGCGGACGCCGTGGAGTTCGTCGGCGACCTGCTGGACGTAGCGGCGCAGGACCGGTGAGAGGTACGCGTCGACGACCGCGGTGTCCCCGCGCGGGACGAACTTCATCAGAGGGCTGACCTCGCTGGAGAGCGAGACCTGTGGGAAGCCGGTGCGGACGGCGAGGTCGCCGATGGCCCGTTCGTGGGCGGGGTACAGATGGCTGTGCATGCAGACGACCGCCACGGAGCGGATGCCGTCGTCGTACGCCTGCCTCAACGGCCCCTCGATGCCCTGCAGATCGGGTGGGCACAGCACGTCGCCGTCGGCGGTGACGCGCTCGTCGACCTCGATGACCCGGTCGTAGAGCAGTTCGGGGAGCACAATCCGGCGGGCGAAGATCTGCGGGCGGTTCTGGTAGCCGATGCGCAGGGCGTCGCGGAAGCCGCGGGTGACGACCAGGGCGGTGGGTTCGCCCTTGCGCTCCAGGAGGGCGTTGGTGGCGACGGTGGTGCCCATGCGGACGGTGTCGACCGCCTCCGCGCCGCCTTCTGCCCCGCTGCCGGTCCCGCCTTCTGCCCCGCTGTCGGTCCCGCCGTCGGTCCCGCTGGCTGCGAGGAGTTCTCGGATTCCCGCGACCGCCGCGTCCTGATACCTGGCCGGGTTGTCGGAGAGCAGTTTGTGCGTGCGGAGGCGACCGTCCGGGTGCCGCGCGACGATGTCGGTGAAGGTGCCGCCCCTGTCGACCCAGAACTGCCAGCCAGTCACGTTCTCACTCCCGCTTCCGCGCTGTTCAGAGCGCCCGGAGGCCGTTGATCACGTCGCGCAGAATACTCTCGTCCGGCAGCTCGGCCGGGGGTACGGGGCGGGTCACGTGCACCAGTTCGTCGTCCACGAGATCACCGATGAGGACGCGGACCACGCCGATGGGCAGGTCGAGTTCGGCCGCCAGCTCGGCGACCGACTGGGGCGTGTCCCGGCAGAGTTCGACGATGTCCACGTGCTCCGGAGACAGCGTCTGGTCGGCCTCCGGCACTCCGTAGGCACGTGCTTCCGCGATGACGACCGCGATCAGGTCGAGGCGGTGCTGGCCGACGCTCGTGGTGCGGCCGCGCGTCATGGCGTACGGCCGCACCACTGGACCGGCGTCGTCGTCGAACCAGTGGGGCGTCTCCTGCGCCCCCGGTATCCCCTGTCCGGCCTCTGCTCTCTGCGTCCCTCGACCGTCGTCGCTCATGACCTCCCACTACCCCCCGGCGGGCAGGTCCGTGCGCGGCGCCGTACCCAGATGCACACCCACCCTCTTGACCAGCAGCGTCATTTCGTACGCCACCAGGCCGACGTCGGAGTCCGCGTCCGACAGGACGGCGAGGCAGCTGCCGTCGCCCGCGGCCGTGACGAAGAGGAACGCGTCGTCGAGCTCGACCACGGTCTGGCGGACCCTGCCCGCCTCGAAGTGGCGGCCCACGCCCTTGGCGAGGCTGTGGAACCCGGAGGCGACGGCGGCGAGGTGCTCGCTGTCCTCCCTGGTCAGGTTCTTCGACACGCCGGTCGGCAGGCCGTCGCCCGAGAGCACGAGCGCCTTGCGGATGCTGGCGACGCGCTGCACCAGGTCGTCGAGGAGCCAGTTCAGCTCTCCCCGTCCGCCGGTCGTGGTGGTGCGTGTGTCGGCCTTCGGTGCGGTCATCGACCGTCCCCCTCAGATGTCGTTCCTGGTGCTGTGCCGTCCGTGGCGTCGTCGCCCGCGGCATTCTCGTCGCGGCCGCGCTGCCAGCCCCGCTGCAGCGAGGCCATGCGGCTGCGTACCTCTTCCGCGTCACGCTCCTCCGGCCGGGTCTCGGCGCGGTCGGTGCGGCGGTCGGGGCCGTCCTTCAGCTGCGGGGCGAGACTGGCCTGCCGGACACGGCGGGGCAGTCCGCCCGGAGCGGTCGTGGTGGTGGAGCTCCGGTCCCGTTCGGTCTCCGCGGCGGGGGCCGGTGCGGAGCGGGGCCTGGTCGTGCCCCGGTCCTGGGTGGTGGTGCGGCGGCCGCGACGGGGCAGCTCCGGCGGCGCGTCGTCGACGGCCGTGACGTCCCGGTGCGGTGGGGCGAGATCGGGCCATTCGGTGCGGGACCGCAGTGGCTGCGGAACCTCGTCCTCGGGTACCGGGTCCAGGGGCCTGCTGTCCGAAAGCCCGCTCTCCGTAGACCTGCTCTCCGTAGACCTGCTCTCCGTAGACCTGCTCTCCGAAAGCCTGCTCTCCGTGGACACGCCTTCCGAAGGCCTGCCTCCTGGGAACCTGCTCTCGGAGAACCGGCTGTCCTGACTCCGGCCGTCCTGACTCCGGCCGTCTTGCGTACGGCTGTCCTGGCTCCGGCTGTCCTGTGCGCGGCCGTCGTGCGTGCGGCTGTCCTGCGGCCTGCTGTGCGTGACCGGACGGCCGTGCGAGCTGACCAGCTTCGGGGTCCTGCGGCGCGGCAGCGGAACGGGGCCTACGGAGTGGGCGTCCTCGGCCGGTTCGTCGTCGACGTGGGTGGGGCCCACGTCCCGGCGGATCGGTTCCGCGCGGCTCGCCTCGCGGTCGTCGCGGGCCTGCTGGTGCTGCTCGCCGGGCGTGCCCGCGATCCGGCGGCGCGGGCGGAAGAGTCCACCGCGCTCGCTGTCCTCGTCGTCGAGCGCGCCGGGGAAGGCGTCGAGGTCCACCATGCCGACGGGCGCCTCCAGTTCGACGGGGCCGTCGAGGACGGAGGCGGGCAGGCCGGGAAGTTGCACGGGCACCTGGGAGAGGGCCGCTGTGCGGTCGGCCGTCTTGTCGGTGCCCACCGCGGGCTCCTTGGCCTGCGGCCGGTCGAGGCGGAAGCCGACGCCTCCGGTGTCGGGCACGTCGTCGGTGAGCAGTGCCTCCGGGATGAAGACGACGGCGGTCGTGCCGCCGTACGGAGAGGGCTGCAGCGAGACGCGGACGCGCTGGCGCTGCGCGAGCCGGCTGACCACGAACAGGCCGAGCCGGTCGGTGTCGGACAGCTCGAACTCGGGGGTCTCCGCAAGCCGCAGATTGGCGTCCAGGAGCGCGTCGGGAGCCATGCCGAGGCCCCGGTCGTGGATCTCCAGGGTGAAGCCGTTCGCGACGTGCTCGCCGAGGACCTGCACCGCGGTGTGCGGGGGCGAGAACACCGTGGCGTTCTCCAGGAGTTCGGCCAGCAGGTGCGTGAGGTCGGCGACGGCGGGTCCGGTGACCGCGATGCGGGGCAGGCGGCGGACCTCGATGCGTTCGTAGTCCTCGACCTCGGCGACGGCGGCGCGGACGACGTCCATGAGCTGGACGGGCTTGCGCCACTGCCGCGAGGGGGCCGCGCCGGAGAGGATCACGAGACCCTCGGCGTGCCGCCGCATGCGGGTGGTCAGGTGGTCGAGGCGGAAGAGGTCGGCGAGCTCGTCGGTGTCCTCGGTCCTGCGCTCCATGGTGTCCAGGAGGGTGAGCTGCTTGTGCAGCAGGACCTGACTGCGGCGGGCGAGGTTGACGAAGACCTCGGAGACGCCGCGACGCAGGTCGGCCTGTTTCACGGTGGCCTCGACGGCGGCGCGCTGCAGGGTGTTGAGGGCCTGCCCGACCTGTCCGATCTCGTCCTTGCCGTACGTGAGGCGGGGCGCCTCGGTCTCCACGTCCACCTGCTCCCCGGCCGCCAGGCGGCGCAGGACGCCCGGCAGCCGGACGCCGGAGGCCTCGTGGGCCTCCAGCCGCAGGCGGCGCAGGTCCTTGATGAGACTGCGGCCGATGCGTACGGACATGAAGAGCGAGAGCAGCAGGGCGAGCAGGCCGAGCACACCGGCGAGGATCACACGCAGGATCACGTCGAAGGCCTCGGGCTCGACGCGTTCCCGGAAGCGGTCGCTCGCTTCGATGTCGCGCTCGGAGAGGTCCTTGAGGACCCTGCCCGCGGCGCCGTCCCAGTGCGAGGACGTCACCGCGCGCGGGGTGCCGGGCGAGGACTCGACGACGTCCTGCTCCGCCTTGCGGAGTTGGGCGGTCTCGGCACCCTTCCAGTAGCGCTCGTAGCCGCCGCGCTCGTCCTCGGGAAGCTGCGCGAGGTTCACCTCGTACAGGAGGGTGCGCTGCGCGCGGAGCTCGGAGATCTGCCGGAGCTCACCGCCGGTGATCCGCCGCGCGACGAGTGCCGAGCCGATCATCGCGTCCTCACGGGACAGCAGTTCACGCGCGCGTGAGACGCCGACGAGCGCGCGGCCCTGCTGGTCGAAGCTCACGTCGTCGAGGCCCGCGAAGCCGTTGAGGCTGTTGAGCAGTTCGAAGCAGGGGTCGATCAGCTTGGTGTACATCTTCAGGGCGCCGACGCGGCCGATCGTGCCCTCTTCGACGCTGCGGCGCAGTGACTCGACGCCGTCCAGGGCCTCGACGAGCGCGGTCAGACGCTTGCCCGAACCGCTGTCGATGCTTCCGCGAACGTTCGAATCCGCGGCGTTCGAGCGGACCTTGGAGATCACGTCGTCGGTCGCGGAGCGGCTGCGGCGCAGTGCGGCCATGGCGTCCGACGCGCGCGGGTCGGCGAGGTAGACGGCGGTCTGACGGCGCTCCTGCTGAACGACGCGGACCGTGTCCTCGACCGGGTAGCCGATCTTGTCGACGACGTTGGCGGTGTCGATCAGTCTGACCGCCTCGCGGCCGGTGATGACGGTGGCGAAACCCCAGATCGCGGTCAGGGAAACCAACGGCACGAGCAGCAGTGCCACGATCTTCCGGCGGATGGACTTCCCGCGAAAGCGCATGGCCTCCCCTAGATCGGCCCCCTGAGGCCGTTGCACGGGCCAGGGGCACACATGTGCGTCAACAAACGGCGCGAGCCTACTACCGACTCACGAGCAACTCGAAGACGCATCCGAGCGCTTTTCAGCCGTGACGCGAAAGGGACGTCCCTAGTTGTCCCTCCATTACGGGAGATTGCGTCCCAGCATGTGGCGCATGCCACCCGCCCCCATCCTCCGTTCCACGCACGCCAGTTGGCCGGAATTCTTCGCCGCACGGAAGCGGAGCGGGAATCTTTCCGATCTCCCGCTCGTCCAACAGGAAGAGAGCCGCGGGTCTGGGGCACGGCGCAGGGCAGGCGGCATATAGCGCAGCAAAACGGGCAGCCACAGGTGAGTTGGGCCTGAGGGCTTGAGGACCTGAGGATGCTCCATGAACGGCCGCGAGGCAGCGGGGGGAGTGACGAAATGATGGGCACGGCAGAGCGCCACAGGGCGTCCGGGAGTGTGACACCCGGGAGCGGCACGTCCGCCCCCGGCGGACGTGCCGCCGAGGGAACGGACAAGGCGGCACCGGTCGGCACAGCGGCACCGGTCAGCGAAGCGGCACCGGTCGGAAAAGCGGCGCTTGACGAGGTCGCGGCGGCGTGGGGTGCGGTGCCGCGGGAGGCGGCGGTGCAGGAGGCGGTGCCTCAGGAGCGTGAACGCCCCGCGCCGAGGCCGTCGTTGTGGGTCGAGGAGCCCGCCCGCAGACGGCGGCTGCCGGATCCGGTGCGCACGGCCGCCGTGCGGGCCGTGATCATAGTGGCGGCCACCCTGGTGCAGGCGATGATCGCCGTCCTGTGCACGCTCGCCGGGTCCTGGCTCTCCTTCCCCATGGTCCTCAGCAGCGTGGCCAGCACGGTCGTGGCCACCTGGGGCGTGCTCGACGTATGGGTGACCCGCCAGGTGTGGAACCAACGGCACGGAGTCGTGTCGATGCCGAGCAGCACGGCGCGGCGGCTGCGGCGCGAGCGGCGTAAGGCCCGACGTCAGGCGCGGGCCGCTGCGCGCGGCAAGGAGCGGATACAAAGGCGGGGTGGGGCGGGGCAGTTGTCGCACTCCTGAGTGTGCGGTAGGGCGGAGCAGCTGTGGCGCTCCTGGGCGCGAGGGAGAGCGGGGGCAACTGTCGCACTCCTGAGCGCGAGAGAGGGCGGCGCAACTGTGGCTGTGGCGCTCCCGAGTCGGTGTGCGGCGGGGCTCGGCGTCTGAGCTGCCGTACGCCTCGGCACATCGGGGCGCCGCAGAGCGTCGGCGCGCCGCAGGGCTTCCGGACATCTCAGCGCGTCCGCACGGCACAGCACGGCCGGACATCTCAGCACGTCCAGACATCTCAGCGCGTCCGCACACCTCCGCGCACCCACGCCCCGCAGAGCCCCCGCACACCACAGCGCATCCGCACACTCGGGCCCGCCTCAAACCCCCGCGGGTTCCCCCGACCCCTCCCCGGCCCGAGCGGCGGCCAGCTCCCTGCGCACCTTCATGAACGGTCGGGCCCGGTCGATCGCCAGGACCGCTGTCGTTCGGCCCTCCCGTTCGTAGACGGCCAGGAAGCCGCCCTCACCCAGGGCGTCCGGGGAGCCCTCGACTACGCGCACCGTGTCGCCCTCGCCCCTCCGCCCCGCGAACTGGATGCGGGAGCCGTACTGGTCCGACCAGAAGTACGGCAGCGGGCGCGCCGTTTCGACCGTGCGCCCGGCCAGCAAGTTCCGTACGGCGAGGCGAGGTTGCTCCGTGGCACTCGTCCAGTGCTCGGCGCGGATTCCGCCCGCTCTGGCGACATCGCCCACCGCGACGACCTGCGGCAGGGCGGTGACACAGCCGTCGTCGCACAGGACGCCGTCGTCCACGGCGAGGGGCGAGCCCGCGAGCCACGCGGTGTTGGGTGCCGCCCCGATGCCTACGACGACCACATCGGCGGGCAGCGCCCGGCCGTCGGCGAGGTCCACCGCGGCGACGGCTCCTCCACGGCCCATGGTCACTACGCCTCCAACACCCGTGGTCACTGCACCTCCACCACCCATGGCCGCCGCGCCGCCGCCCGAACTCCCTCCGCCCGAACTCCCTCCGCTCTCACGCCCCGCACCCCGCAGCCCCGCCACTCCCACGCCCGTCAGCAGCCTCGCCCCGCCGCGCGCGTGCAGCCCCGCGCACACCGTTGCCATCTCGGCCCCCAGTTGGGCCACGAGCGGCACCGGCGCGGCCTCGACGACCGTGACGTCATGCCCGAGCGCCACGCACGAGGACGCGGTCTCCGCCCCGATGAAGCCGCCGCCGATCACCACGACGCGCCGCGGTCCCCGGGTCAGCTCCGCCCGCAGCGCGCGGGCGTCGTCCAGAGTCCGCAGAGTGTGGACGCCCGCGAGCCGGGGCCCGGGAAGGGAGCGCGCGGACGCCCCGGTGGCGATCACCACGCCGTCGGACGGCAGGGCGCGGCCGTCGTCGAGCACGACGGTGCGGCCCCGTGCGTCGAGGGCATGCGCGCGCGTGCCGAGAATCCACTCGGCGTCCAGCTCCTCGCTCTCCTCCGCGTCGGACAAGGCGAGTTGACCCTCTTCCGCGCCCCCGGACGAGTCTCCGGTGAGGAACTCCTTGGACAGCGGCGGCCGGTCGTACGGCTGATGCGGTTCCGCTCCGACGACGACCAGGCGACCGTCGAAACCCTGGGCGCGCAGTTCCCGCGCCGCGTAGAGGCCGGCGAGCGAGGCGCCGACCACGGTGACGGTCCTCAGCCGTCCCGCGGTGCCGACGCTCATGCGGCGGACCCCTCCTCGGTGGCGGTGAGGCTCACGTGGATCATGCCGTCCTCGACGTACACCTGGTGGGTGCGCACGGACCGGCGGGCGGGCAGGCACGTGGGCCGGCCCGTGCGGAGATCGAATGAGGCGGCGTGCAGCGGGCATTCGACCAGACAGCCCTCAAGCCATCCCTCCGACAGGGACGCGTCCTGGTGGCTGCATGTGTCGTCGATGGCGAAGAGCTCGCCGTCGGCGTTGAACACCGCGACGGGCGGCGTGGTGTCGAGGCGGACGGACTCGCCCGCGGGGAGGTCTTCGAGGCGGCATACGGGAATCATGGGCCCCCCTCTTGATGTCATTCGGCCCGGTCCTCGCCCCTTCTGGGGCCAAGACCCTTCGGTAACATGATGTTTCGCATGGCGCACGAGGGAGCGCTATGCGCAACAGAATCCGGGCGGGGCGCCCACCGCGTCAAGGGCTTCCCGAATACGCGGCTTCAACAGGCCGCCAGGTGGTGAGAGTTCAGATATGACGGGCACGCGGAAACAGGCTGATCAGGACAGGGAGACGCACCGGGAATCACGGGAGAGGCAGCCGAAGGGAGCCGCCGGATCCGTCCAGTCCGTGGACCGCGCGGTGAGCGTGCTGGAGATCCTCGCGCGCCACGGGGAGGCCGGAGTCACCGAGATAGCCGACGAGTTGGGCGTCCACAAGTCGACGGCCTTCCGGCTCCTCGGGGTGCTCGAGAACCGCGGCCTCGTCGGTCAGGCGAAGGACCGCGGGAAGTACTTCCTGGGCGCGGGCGTACTCCGCCTGGCGGGGGCGGCGGCAGTGCGCATGGACATCTCCCAGGAAGGCGGCCCGGTCTGCCGCGAGCTCGCGGACGAGCTGGGCGAGACGGTCAACATCGCGGTCCTGGACGACGACGCCGCGGTCAACATCATGCAGGCCAGGGGCCCGGCGTCGGTGACCGCACAGAACTGGCTCGGCCGGCGCACGCCGCTGCACGCCACCTCCAGCGGCAAGGTGCTCCTCGCGCATCTGCCGACGACGCTGCGCGAGGGACTGATGGCCCGCACGCTGCCGCGCCTGACCGAGCACACGGTGACCGGCACGGTGGCGCTGCGCGGCGAGTTGGAGACCGTGATGGAGCAGGGGTTCGCCGTCGCCGTCGAGGAGTTGGAGGTGGGCCTCGCCGCCGTCGCCGCGCCCGTGCGTGCACACGACGGCAAGGTGATCGGCGCGCTCAGCGCGTCGGGGCCCGTGTACCGCCTGACCGAGGACCGGCTGACCGAGCTCGCCAAGCGCACGGTCGCGGCCTCCGTGGAGCTCTCGCGGCGGATGGGGTACGGCTTCTGACGGACCGTCCGGCACGACGTCACCGAGTACGCGAGGGCCGGGCGTCGGCGCCTCGAGGTCGACCGCCGGGCCGCGGAGACGAGGGCGGGGGCCAGGACGGAGACGAAGGCGAGGACGGAGACGAAGGCAGGAGCGAGGGCGAAGACAAGGGCGGGGCCAGGGAACTCCTGGCCCCGCCCTCCCGTGTGTCGGCCTCGTTTCGCCGCGCCCCCGCTGATTTGCGAAGGCTTAACTCCGCCCTCTTGACGGCCTCTTGATGGCGTTCCCACTATGTCTCTCATAGCGCAACCGATCGTGCAGTGCGCAACACAACATCTTCCATCCCGCGCCGCCACAACGTCTTCCCGTCATGCGCAACAGCAGAGGAGCCTGGCCGTGCCCCACGAGGTCCGTGCCGTCGTCGCCGCGAAAAAGGGCGCACCCGTCGAGGTGCAGACGATCGTCGTGCCAGATCCCGGCCCGGGAGAGGTACTCGTCTCCGTGCAGGCCTGCGGGGTCTGCCACACGGATCTGCACTACCGGGAGGGCGCGATCAACGACGACTTCCCGTTCCTGCTCGGCCACGAGGCGGCCGGCACCGTCGAGGCGGTCGGCGCGGACGTCGCCGACCTCGTGCCCGGCGACTGTGTGGTGATCGCCTGGCGCGCGCCCTGCGGATCCTGCCGGTCCTGTGTGCGTGGCCGCCCCTGGTACTGCTTCGACTCGCGCAACGCCGCACAGCCCATGACGCTCCTGGACGGCACCCCGCTCAGCCCGGCCCTCGGCATCGGCGCCTTCGCGGAGAAGACCCTGGTGGCCGCGGGCCAGGCCGTGAAGGTCGACCCGGCGGCACGCCCCGACGCCGTGGCCCTGATCGGCTGCGGCGTGATGGCGGGGTACGGTGCCGCCGTGAACACCGGCGGGGTGGGCCGCGGCGACACCGTCGCGGTCATCGGCTGCGGCGGCGTCGGCAACGCTGCGATCGCCGGGGCGTCCCTGGCCGGGGCCCGCCGCGTCATCGCCGTCGACATCGACGACGCGAAGCTGGACGGTGCGACCCGGTTCGGGGCCACGCACACCGTCAACTCCCGTGGCACGGACCCGGTTTCGGCGGTCCGTGAGCTGACCGGCGGCCACGGCGTCGACGTCGCGATCGACGCGGTCGGCATCCCCACCACGTACAAGCAGGCCTTCTACATGCGCGACCACGCGGGCGTGCTCGTCCAGGTCGGGGTGCCCGATCCGGAGATGGTGATCGATCTGCCGCTGCTCGACCTGTTCTCGCGCGGCGGCGCCCTCAAGTCGTCCTGGTACGGCGACTGCCTGCCCACCCGTGACTTCCCGATCCTCGTCGACCAGTACCTCACCCGCCGTCTCGACCTGGGCGGCTTCGTCTCCGAGACCATCGCCCTGGACCAGGTGGAGGAGGCGTTCGTGCGAATGCAGCGGGGCGAGGTGCTGCGATCGGTGGTGGTCCTGTGAGCAGCGCTCAGGGTTCATGCCCTCGCACCACCCGGCCCCAAGGTCCCCGGGGCGCCACCCGTGCCCGGGATCCACACGCCGACGGGCCCGAAGGCCCCCGCGTCGTCGTCATCGGCGCTGGCGTCGTCGGCTGCTCGCTCGCCGACGAGCTGACCGAGCGCGGCTGGACCGACGTCACCGTCCTGGAGCAGGGGCCGCTGCCCGCGCCGGGCGGATCCACCTCGCACGCGCCGGGCCTGGTCTTCCGGACGAGCCCGTCCAAGACCCTGACCGCCTTCGCCACGTACACCGTGGAGAAGTTCGGCGCCCTGGAGTCGGACGGCCTACCCTGCTTCAACCCCGTCGGCGGCCTCGAACTCGCCACCACGGCCGAGCGCTGGTCCGACCTGCACCGCAAGGCCGGGCTGGCCGCGTCCTGGGGCGTGCGCGCCGAACTCGTCGGCCCCGCCCGCTGCAAGGAACTGTGGCCGCTCGTCGACGAGACCAAGGTGTACGGCGGTCTGTACACGCCCGAGGACGGTCTGGCCCGCGCCGTGCCTGCCTGCCGCGCGCAGATGGAACGGGCACGCGCGCGTGGAGCACGATTTCTCGACCGGCACACCGTGACAGGCATCGAGCAGGACGGCGGCCGCGTCACCGCCGTCGTCACCGACCGCGGCACCTTCCCCGCCGACCACGTCGTCTCCGCGGCCGGATTCTGGGGCCCGGTGATCGGCCGGATGGCAGGCGTCGACGTCCCGCTGCTCCCCCTCGCCCACCAGTACGCGAGGACCGCGCCCCTGCCCGAGCTCACGGGGGTCAACGATCCGCGTACGGAGGCCTCGCGTCCGATCCTCCGCTTCCAGGACCGCGACCTGTACTTCCGCGAGCACACCGACCGCATCGGCATCGGCTCGTACGCCCATCGCCCGCTGTCCGTCGACCCGTTCACGGTTCCGGCGTACGACGACTCCGCGGACATGCCGTCCTCGTACCCCTTCACCGAGGAGGATTTCGCGCCGAGTTGGGAGGACTGCCGTTGGCTGCTCCCCGCCCTGAGGCGGACGGAGATCGAGGAGGGCTTCAACGGCGTCTTCTCCTTCACGCCCGACGGCATGCCCGTGCTCGGCGAGTCCCGCGCCCTGCGCGGCTTCTGGCTCGCGGAGGCCGTGTGGGTCACGCACTCCGCGGGCGTCGCCAGGGCGGTCGCCGAGTGGATGGTCGACGGGCGGCCTTCGCTCGACCTGCACGACTGCGAGCTGACGCGCTTCGAGGACGCGCAGCGCTCCCCCGCGTACGTCGCCGAGCGCGGCGCCCAGCAGTTCGTCGAGGTCTACGACGTGATCCACCCGCTCCAGCCGATGGAACGGCCGCGCCCCCTACGGGTCAGCCCCTTCCACGCCCGCCAGCAGGAGCTGGGCGCGGTCTTCCTGGAGGGCGGCGGCTGGGAGCGCCCGCACTGGTACGAGGCCAACTCCCGCCTGGCCGACGGCATCGAGGTGCCCGAGCGCGACGCCTGGTCCGCCCGCCACTGGTCCCCGATCGCGGCGGCCGAGGCGCGCGCCACCCGCGAGAAGGTCGCCCTCTACGACATGACGCCGCTGCGCCGCCTGGAGGTCACGGGCCCCGGCGCCCTCGCCTTCCTGCAGCGCATGACCACCAACAACCTCGCCAAGAAGCCCGGTTCGGTGACGTACACCCTCCTCCTCGACGAGACGGGCGGCATCCGCTCCGACCTGACCGCGGCCCGGCTCGCGCCCGACCGCTTCCAGGTGGGCGCCAACTCCCCCTCGGATCTGGACTGGTTGCTCCGGCACGCCCCCAGGGACGTACACATCAGGGACATCACCTCGGGGACCTGCTGCGTCGGCGTCTGGGGGCCGCTGGCCCGCACGCTCGTCCAGCCGCTCACCCGCGACGACTTCTCGCACGAGGCGTTCGGCTACTTCAAGGCCAAGGAGACCTACATCGGGCACGTCCCGGTGACCGCGATGCGCCTGAGTTACGTCGGTGAACTGGGCTGGGAGCTCTACACCACCGCGGACCTGGGGCTCCGCCTCTGGGACACGCTGTGGGAGGCGGGGCGCGAGCACGGCGTGATCGCGGCGGGACGGTCCGCCTTCAACAGCCTGCGTCTGGAGAAGGGCTACCGCGCCTGGGGCCAGGACATGACCACCGAACACCACCCCTACGAGGCGGGCGTCGGCTTCGCGGTCCGCATGAACAAGGGTGATTTCGTGGGCCGTTCGGCGCTGGAGGGGCGCGGGCAGCCTTCACGGAGACTCACCCCCCTCCTGCTCGACGACCCCGCCGCCGTCGTCCTCGGCAAGGAGCCCGTGTACGTCGACGGCGCCCCTGCCGGGTACGTCACCAGCGCCTCCTACGGGTACACCCTGGGCCGCTGTGTCGCGTACGCCTGGCTGCCGCCGCTGGAGGCGGGCACGGGCGTGCACGTCGAGTACTTCGGCGAGAAGGTTCCCGCGACGGTCGCCGAAGAGCCCCTGTTCGACCCGGAGATGACCCGCATCCGCCGCTAGGAGGCCCTGACGTGTCCCCCACCTACGACGTGATCGTGATCGGCCTGGGCGGCATGGGCAGCGCCGCCGCCCACCACCTGTCCGCGCGCGGCGCCCGCGTCCTCGGCCTGGAGAAGTTCGGCCCGGTCCACAACCGCGGCTCCAGCCACGGCGGTTCGCGCATCACCCGCCAGTCCTACTTCGAGGACCCCGCGTACGTACCGTTGCTCCTGCGCGCCTACGAGCTCTACGACCGCCTCGAACGCGACACCGGCCGCGACATCGCCACCCTGTGCGGCGGTGTGATGCTGGGCCGCCCCGACAGCCGCACGGTCTCCGGCTCACGCCTCTCGGCCGAGCGCTGGGACCTGCCCCACGAGATGCTCGACGCCAAGGAGATCCGCCGCCGCTTCCCGACACTGACGCCGCGCGACGACGAGGTGGCGCTGTACGAGGCGCGGGCGGGCCTCGTCCGCCCCGAGAACACCGTGGCCGCGCACCTCCAGCTGGCGACCCGGCAAGGCGCCGACCTGCACTTCGAGGAGCCGATGACGCACTGGGAGCCGTACCGGGACGGCGTCCGCGTGCACACCACCGAAGACGTCTACACAGCGGGCCAGTTGGTGATCTGCCCGGGGGCGTGGGCACCTGGGCTGCTGACCGATCTCGGGGTGCCTTTCACCATCGAGCGGCAGATCATGCACTGGTTCCAGCCCACCGGCGGCGTGGAGCCCTTCCGGCCGGAGAACCACCCGATCTACATCTGGGAGGACGCGGAGGGCGTCCAGGTGTACGGCTTCCCCGCCATCGACGGGCCCGGCCTCGGCGCGAAGGTCGCCTTCTTCCGCAAGGGCACGCCCTGCACCCCCGAGACGATCGAACGCACGGTCCACGACCACGAGGTCGCCGCGATGGCCGCACAGGTGGCGCGGCTGATCCCCGACCTGCCCGGCCGCTTCCTCAAGGCCGCCACCTGCATGTACTCCAACACCCCCGACGAGCACTTCGTCATCGCACGCCATCCGGCACACCCCGGCTCGGTCACCGTCGCGGCCGGCTTCTCCGGGCACGGGTTCAAGTTCGTACCCGTGGTCGGCGAGATCGTCGCCGACCTGGCCCTGGACGGTGCCACCGGGCATCCCATCGAGCTGTTCGACCCCGGCCGGCTCACGGCCGCGCCCGTATGAGGAGTACGACAACCGTGACGACGAGCCCCTCCTTGCCCCCGAGTCTCATCGCGACCCTCCCCGGCCCCTCCTACACCGACCCGGAGATCTTCCGCCAGGAGCAGGAGCGCGTCTTCGAGGCGCTCTGGTTCTGCGCGGTGCGCTCCGCCGACCTCGACGAACCCGGCGACTTCCGCACCGTTCCGGTCGGCCGGGAGAGCGTCCTGGTCAGCCGGTCGCGCACCGGGGAGCTGCGTGCCTTCCTCAACGTCTGCCGCCACCGCGGCGCCCGCCTGTGCACCGAGGAGTCAGGACAGGTGCGGCGCGCCCTCCAATGCCCGTACCACGCATGGACGTACGACCTCGAAGGACGCCTCGTCGCCGCGCCCAATCTGACGAAGATGCCGGACGTGGACCGCGCCGCGTACGGCCTGGTGAAGGTGGCCCTGCGGGAGTGGCTCGGCTATGCCTGGGTGTGCCTGGCCGACGAGCCGCCCTCCTTCGAGGAGACCGTGATCGGCGCCGCGGTCGAACGCCTGGGCGACGCGGCGTCCATCGAGCATTACGGAACCGAGCGGCTCGCGCTCGGCAGGCGCATCACGTACGACGTACGCGCCAACTGGAAGCTGATCGTCGAGAACTTCATGGAGTGCTATCACTGCGCGACGATCCACCCCGAACTCACCGATGTCCTGCCGGAGTTCGCGGACGGGTTCGCCGCCCAGTACTACGTCGGGCACGGCGCCTCGTTCGGCGAGGAGGTCGGCGGCTTCACGGTCGACGGCAGCGCGGGCTTCGGCCGCCTTCCCGAGGTATCCGAGGACCAGGACCGCCGCTACTACGCGATCACCGTGAAGCCGACCGTGTTCATCAACCTCGTCCCCGACCACGTGATCCTGCACCGGATGTTCCCGATGGCCGAGGACCGCACGGTCGTCGAGTGCGACTGGCTGTACGCACCCGAGGTCGTCGCCTCCGGAGCCGACCTGGCGAAGTCCGTGGAGCTCTTCCACCGGGTCAACGCCCAGGACTTCGCGGCCTGCGAGCGCACCCAGCCCGCGATGGCGTCACGCGCCTACCGCGAGGGCGGGGTGCTGGTGCCGACCGAGCACCACATCGGCCTGTTCCACGAGTGGCTGACGAAACGGCTCGCTACGGAGTGACCGGATTCGGCCGCTTGTACATCCGCGTCGCCGTGATCTCCCCGTGCACCGTCTCGCCGTCCGGGTCCTGCTGCGGCAGGCCCGGACGCAGGTGCTCCTCGACGCTGATGTACTTCAGGCCCGCCCGCAGGTCCGCGTCGTTCCGCAACCGGATGACCAGCGGGAACTCCGCGAGCGCGGTCGTGTCGAACAGGCCGGTCGTGTAGAGCAGCTGTACGCCGAGGGCGTCCGAGACGGCCCGCTGGAGCTCCAGGAGGTACGTCGCGTTCGCGCGGCCGATGGGGTTGTCCAGGAAGAGCGTGCCCGCGTGCCGGTGCTTGTCGCGGCCCCGGTCGTTGCTGCGCAGGGCGGCCATCGTGCAGTACAGGGCGATGGCCGCGGTGAGCAGCTGACCGCCGGAGAACACGTCGCCCATCTGACCGACCGGCACGCGCTCGGCGCGCAGCACGGCGTCCGGCTTGAGGATCTCGACGGCGACGCCGCGCGGCTCCAGGGCGGCCTGAACTCCGCGCAGCAGCAGGGACATTCCGTCGCGCCGCATGTCCGAGTTCTTCTTGACGGCCGCGCGCGTGGCCTCGTCGATGACCTCGCCGAGCCGCTCGACCAGCGTGGCCTGGTCGGGCTCCTCGAAGCGGACGCGCAGGAACTCCTGACCCGACCACTCACCCAGGCCCTCGGGCAGGCGGGAGAGGCGCTGGGCGGACCTCAGGGTCGCGAGCGCGGACTCGACCAGGCCCCGCAGTCGGTCGACGATGCTGTCGCGGTTGCGCTCCAGCTGCTCCAACTCGTCGGTGAGGACGCGCAGTCGGGGCGCGAAGGCGTCGGCCCACTTCTTGGCGTGCTCGGGCAGCGCGGAGGCGGGCAGCTCGCGGATCTGCTGCCGGGCGGGGGTGCGCACCTGCTCGTACCGCGTCGAGTTCGCGTGGCGTACGAGGATGTCACTGGCCTCGCGGACGGCGGACTCGGCGGCCGACAGATCGGCGGCGCAGCCGCGCAAAGAGCGGCGGGCCTCGGCGGCGGACTGGCGTGCTTCTTCGAGGGAGCCGGGGTAGGCCTCGGGGGTCTCCTCGCCCTCCTCCTCCTGGTGCTCGCGCAGGAGGTCGCGCAGCAGGGCCGCGGTCTCGTCGAAGCCGCCGGCCGCGTCCTCGGTGACGCGGTGGGTGTGCAGCAGGGCGGCGTGGGCCTCCTTGGCGCGGCTCAACGCCTCGGTGTGCGCGGCCAGTTCGCCGGTGGCGGTGCGCAGCAGGGCCTGGGCCTGCTCGGCGTCGGCGGGGACGAGGCCTTCGGGGAGCTCGGTGTGGGCCTCGCCGTCCTCGGGGGCGTGCCGCTCGGCCTCGCCGCGCAGCCGGCCGAGCTGCTCGCTGGCGGTGGAGGCGCGGGCCTCGATGAGCTGGACCTGGGCCTCCGCGCGCGCGGCGGCTGCCTGCCGGGACGGGCCGTCGGAGCCGTCCGGGCCTTCGAGGAGCAGGGCGGCGCGGGTGCGGACCTTGTTGCTGAGCCGGTCGAGCTCGGCGAGGGCGGCGCTCTCGTCGCTCTCGGCGCGGGCCTGTTCGGCGCGGAGGTCGGCGCCGACACCGACCTTCTCGTAGAGCTGGGAGGCGGCGCGGTAGGCCTCGCGCAGGGCGGGCAGCGACGCCTTGGGGGCCTCGCTCTCCTCCGGTACGTCCTCGGGAGCCCCGGCGATCTCGGCACGCTCGGCGCGCAGCGCGCGGGCGGTGCGGCGGGCGTCGTCGGCGGCGCGCTGGGCGGCGCGGCGGTCCTCGTCGGCGGCGCGGGCGCGGTCCAGGCAGGTCTGGGCGCGGGCCTCGGACTCGACGGCGTCGTCGGCCAGTTCGCGCAGCTTGGCCTGCCAGCCGGCCCGCTCACGGAGCCGGAACGCGAGGCCCGCGAGGGCGTCGGCGGCGCGGCGGGCGCGCTGGGCCGCCTCCTGGCGTTCGTCACGCACGCGTGCCGCCTCGCCTGCGGCCTCGTCGGCCTCGGCGCGCGCGGTGCGGGCCTCGGCCAGCTCGGCCTCGGCCTCCTCGGCGAAGGCGCGCGCTTCCCGGGCCGCGGCGGCGAGCTCGGCGAGGCGGCCGCTCGGGCAGCCGCCGCGCCAGGAGTTCAGGCGGGCGGCGAGCTCGCGGTCCTTGGCGAGGCGGACGGCGAGCGCCCGGATCTCATCGTCCCGCTGTGCGGCGCGCTGCCGCAGTGCCTGCCGCTCCTCGTCGGCGGCGTGCTCGTCGTGCATGGCCGGGTTCGGCGGTACGAGGAAGACGCCGCTGTCCGCCGCCTGCTCGCCCGGGGTGGGGGCGAGCAGGGCGGCGGCGGTGCCGACGGCGACGGCCGAACGGGGCAGCAGGGCGGCATCCGCGAGGGCGTCGCGGGCCCGGGCGTGCGTGTCGGGGTCGGTGATGACCACGCCGTCGACGAGCTCGGGCCTGGCGGCGAGCACGCGCGCGTGGTCGGCGGGGTCGACGGCCTGGGCGAGATAGCGCCAGCCGGGCAGCGCGGGGATGCCGTGCTCGCCGAGGAATTCCACGGTGGCGAGGACGTCGGGTCCGGGTGGAAGGAGGCCGCCGTCACCGAGGGCGCCGAGGATGCGGGAGTCGTCGGCGGCGGCGGTGCGCAGCTCGAACAGCTGCCGCTCGGCGGAGGCGACGCCCTCTTCGAGGAGGGTGCGCAGGTCGTCGGCGGAGCGGTCCAACTCCTCTACGGAGAGGGCGCTTCCCCCGGCACCCTCTCCGACGCCTTCTCCCGAGCCGCCCGCCTCGCCGGAGGCTCCTTCGACGCCGGTCCCGGCTCCCTGGCGGGGCTGCGGCACTCCGCTGCCGCCTCCGGGCAGACTCAGCAGCTCGGCGATCCGCGGGTCACCGGCGATGGAACCGGCGGCGCGGCACTCCGCGTCGTGGGCGACCTCGGCGGCGGTCGCCGCGTCCGAGGCGCGGGCCGCGGTCAGCTCGGCGCGGGCCTCGGCCGCGGCCGCCTCCTTGGCGTGGTCGGCGGCCCGGCGCGCGGCCTCGCGCGCGGTGTCCCAGGCGGCGACGGTGGTCTTCTCGGCGTCGCTCGCGGCGAGCGCGGCGCGGGCCGGGTCGGCGTCGGGCGCGGTGTCGTCGATCCAGCCCGCGCGCACCGCCTCCGCGGTCTCCTGCTCCACCTCTGCCAGGCGCTGCTTGAGGTGCCCCACCTCACTGCGGGCGCGCTGGGCCTCGGTGGCGGCGGCTGTGGCATCGCGATGCGCCGTCTCACCGGTCTCCTGGAGGGCGGCGGAGCGCTCCTCCTCCTCGTTCGCGAGGTTCTCGGCGCCTTCGGCGGCGGTGTGCAGGGCGCGCACGAGGTCGGACGCGGCCTTGGCACGGGCGGCGAGCGCGGGCGCCGCGTCGCGCTCGGCCTCGCGGATCGCGACGGCCACGCGCGCGGAGCGGTCGGCGGCGGCGCGGTGGCGCAGCACGGCCTCGGCGGCCTGCCAGGCGGAGTGCAGCGTGCGTGCCTCGACGAGCTCGCGGCGCTGGGCGGCGGCAGCCTTCTCGGCGACGGTGAGCGCCAAGGAGGCGTGGCGGTAGGCCAGTTCGGCGGAGATCCGGGCGCTCTTGCCGCGGGCCCGCTCGGCCTCGGTGACGGTGTGGGCGGCGGCGGTGACCTGCTCGGCGAGGTCGGCGGCGCGGCCCCGCTCCTCGACGCCGCGCGCGGAGAGCCTGCGCGCCAGGGTCCTGGTGCGGCGCTCGGCGCCCGCGTGCACGTCACGCGCGCGTGCCCGGGTGTCGGCGGCGTCGACGATGCGCCCGAGCAGGTCGACGGAGCCCGCGGTGAAGTCCCGCTCCGCCATCAGCTCGGCACGGCGGCCGAGCTTGTTGCCGAAGCCGTGGACGAGGTCGGCGAGGCCGTCCGTGTCGCGCGTGTCCGTGACGGCGCGCAGCAGCAGGTCGGTGAAGTCGGAGTCCTTCTTCACGGCGAAGAGACCGGCCGCCTCGCCCTCGTCGGCGTTCATCTCCCGCTGGTAGCGGAAGAGTTCGGGGTCGAGGCCGAGGTCGCCGAGGTGTTCGTTCCAGCGGTCGTGGATCTCTTCCCAGTGCACTTCGAGGTGGGGGTATGCCTTGACCGCCTCGGTCATGGCGTCGCGGAAGCCCTTCATGGTGCGCCGCCTCCCCTGGGCGCCCGACGCGCCCTCCACGGACGGCCGCACGGCGGTGGACTCGGCGACGGGCAGCGAGTCCAGGCTCATACCGGGTCCCGGCCGGAAGGAGTACCAGGCCTCGGCGAACTTGCGCGGGTCGTTGGAGACCTGCCGGCCGCGCCATTCGCTGACCTTGCCGACGACCACGCACTCGCCGGTGAGGGTGTGCTGCCACTCCAGGGCGACGTGCCCGCAGTCGTCGGCGAGCAGGAACTTGCGCAGCACGCCGGAGCTGGCGCCGCCGAGGGTGTTTCGGTGCCCCGGCAGCATCACCGAGAAGATCAGCTTGAGCAGGACGGACTTGCCTCCGCCGTTCTCCAGGAAGAGCACACCTGCGGGCGCGGGGCGGCGCGGCGGGCCGACCGGCTCGTCCTCGAAGAACTCCGCCTGGGTGGGCGCGGGATCGGGCACCTCGGCGCCCACGCCGCGCAGATCGAGCACGGTGTCGGCGTAGCGCGCACCGGCCGGACCGATGGAGTAGAGGCGGACCCGGGACAGCTCGTACATGGCGGCGGACTCTCGTCGTAAGTCGTGCGGAACGGCAGGAAGTTGAGGGGAGGCGGGGCCTAGGGGGCGGCCTGCCGGGACGCGGGCGGCGTCAGGAGTGGAACGGCAGCCCCGCGTCGGCGGCCAGCTCCAGGTCGTCGGGGTCTTCGGGCGGCAGCAGGGTCGCCGAGCCGTCGGTGACCGGCACGACGCCGAGCTCCAGGAGTTCGGCCATGGCCGCGCTGCCCGCCATGTCGCGGACCTGGAGCTGATAGCGGGCCGTGGTGCGGTACGTGCCTCCGGAGTCGTCCCCCGTGCGCTGCAGGAACCCGGAGTCGGTGAGGAAAGCGACGGCCTTGCCGATGATGCCGGTGGTCGATCCGGCGAGACGGCGGGCGTCCTTGGTGGCGCCGGTCGAGCTGCGCCTGGCCCAGATCCGCCAGGCAGCTTCGAGGCCGGGGGCATCGGTGGTCGGGTCGGTGTTCTCGCCCTGTTCCTCGGCGCGCTCCTCCAGGCGGCGGCAGGCCTGGCGCACGAACGCGTCGACTCCGTTGACCGTGACGCGGCCGATGTATCCGTCGTCGGCGAGGTCCTCGGGGCGCGGGAACGCCATGGCGGCGACGGCGAGATGGGCGAGGCCGTGCAGGAAGCGGTCGGTGGAGTCGGTCGCGGCACGGCGGGCGTAGTCGCCCATGCGCACGGCGAAGACGGAGTCCTCGGCGGCGGTCACGGCCATGCCCGCGCGCGGGGACACCTCCAGGACGACGAGGCCGAGCCCCGCGGCGACGGCGTCGGCGAGGCGCGCGAAGGGCGGGTCCTCGCGGTAGCGGCGGAGGAGTTCCGCGTACTCCTGGTCGCGGGCGGGCTGGAGCTTGGGCTGCAGGCCGAAGGCGACGAGCCGCGCGGCGTCGGCGGCGTCGGCCGGGGTGACGGGCGCGGTGGCGGCGGGCGCCGCGGTGGAGTCCGGCTCGCCCCACGCGGCGTGCTCTGCGGGGTGGTCGGTCACGGCGTGTGCTCCTTGCGGCGGTGGATCGGTCGTACGTACTCGGGGGTGCCCGGCGTCACGTTCCCGGGGGTGCCCGGCGTCATGGCGTGCGGTCTCGTGGGCATCAGGCGGCCTCCGTCCGGTCGGCCGCCATCCCGACGGCGTCCAGGAGGGCGGTGCCGACGATGAGGTCGGCGCCGCCGAACTCCTCGTCGTCGAGCTCGGTGCCGTCGTCCACGGCGAAGAGCAGCTTCTCCTCGCCCTGGCGGTAGGCGGTGCCGACCGGCGGGCTGGCCGCGTGCACGGCCAGCAGGGCCACCAGGTAGGGCAGTTCGGGGTCGCGGTCGCGGGCCTCGGCGAGCAGTCCGGACAGGCGGCGCGGGGCGTCCGACGGCAGGTCGAGCAGTTCCATGGCGCTCGCGAGCTGCTCCTCGCTGAAGCGGCTGTCGTCCGGGGTGGCGATGAGGTCGGGCTCGGGCATCTCGGCGCCGAGGTGCTCGCGCTCTATGGGCGGGGTGAGCAGTATGTCGACGAGGTCGCCCACACGGACGGAGACCGGTGTGCGCAGGCCGGTCCCACGCGCGAAGAAGGCGTCCGTCACGTGGATCGCCTGCTCGGCGGGGAGCGGCAGGAGCGGGGCGACGAGCTGCCCGTACAGATCGAGGCCCGCGCGCGCGGTGGGGGTGGCGAAGGCCTGCCGGTCCTGCTCGGCGCGGAACAGGGGGCCTGCCTCCAGGAGGCGGGACTGCAGCTGGGTGTGGCGGCGGATGCAGTCCTTGACGATGTCCACCAGCTCGGCCGCGCGGCGCTTCTGCTCCGGGTCCTCGGACTCGTCACGCGCCTTGCGGATGTTGGTCAGGATGGCGTTCTCGTGGCGGTAGCGGTCGGCGACGTGGTCGAGCGCCTCCGCGATCATGTCGGGGACGGCCTGGAGCCAGTCCACCGCGCGGACGTTGCGCCGGGTCGCGTCGAGGGCCTTGCGCAGCGTTTCCGAGTACTGCACGGTCCGATAGCGCGCCTGCTCGGCGGCGAGCTGGGCGTCGGCGAGCCTGCCGCGGCTGATCAGCACCTCCAGCTTCACCTCGGCGGCGATCTGGGCGCTGGTCACGTCCGTGTCGAGGGCGCCCACCAGGACGTTGACCGCCTCGTCGGTGGTGCGCAGGTAGACACTGCCGCCGTAGCCGGGGACCTCTTCGAGGAGCTTGAAGTCGTAGTCCCTTCGGACATACGTCCCATCCGGCGCGAACGTGCCGTACACGGCGCGGAAGCCGCGGTCGACGCTGCCGACGTTGATCAGGTTTTCCAGGACCCAGCGGGCCACGCGCTCGTGCTCGGCGGCCGGGCGCTGCGGGGCCTGGGCGGCGACGCGCGGGAGCAGCCTGGTGACGATCTGCTCGTGGTCGGCGCCGGTGTCGAAGTCCATGTTGAGCGTGACGAGGTCGATGGCGGAGAGGGCCACCTCCGCCATCGCGTACACCGAGTACTCGCCCGCGAGGTTGGCCTTGCGCACGTCGAGGTCGTGCAGCGGAGCCGTGCAGGCGAGGGCGCGCAGGCGGCGCGCCAGGCCCTCGTCGGCGGCCGGGCCCAGAGCGGGCCGCGGCCCCGCGCTGAGCTGGGGCGGAGCGGTGTCCGTAACGGCAGGCGAAGTCACGGTGCACAGACTAGGTCCTCGGTCTGACAACGGTCGAAACGGCGCAGACCCGGCAGGGTTCAGGCGCCGGTCCGCTCGCCGTCGGCGACGCGCGCCGCATAGGCGTCGACGACCCCGCGCAGCGAGTCGTCGAGGTACTCGGCGAGCAGCGTCTCGGCCTCGTCGCGCCGCCCCTCCTGGAGCGCCTGGAGGATCTGCCGGTTGCGGACGAGGTAGGGCTCGTGGAGCCGCCGGGGGTCGTCCACCACGTGGAAGGCGAGGCGCAGTTCGGCGAAGACGCTGCGCATCAGTTCGTCGGTGCGCTCGCTCCCGGCGAGGGCGACGAGCTCCCGATGGAAGTGGATGTTGGCGGTGGAGACGCCTTTCCAGTCGGCCTCGCGCGCGGCGCGCCGCCCCTCCGCCACGGCGTCGGCGAGTCCGTCCACCGTGTACGGCGGTGTGCCGAGTCCGCGGACGACCGCGCATTCGACGAGGGAGCGGGTGCGGTAGATGTCCACCACGTCCGCTTCGGTCAGCACGCGCACGAAGACCCCGCGGTTGAGCTGGTGCTCCAGGAGCCGCTCGTGCGTGAGCAGCCGGAAGGCCTCGCGCAGGGTGTTGCGCGAGACGCCGAGGGCGCCGCCGATGCTGTCCTCCGAGAGCCGCGTCCCGGGCGGGAAGTAGCCCTCGGCGATGCGGCTCCTGAGGATGTCCGAGACCCGCTCGGCCGTGCTGGTGCGCCCGAGGAGCGCGCGGTCGTCGGCCAGTCCGTTCACATCACCCATCCCCTCCGCCATGCCCGGATTCAATCGCAGATGCAAGAACGAGACAACATGGGTATTGAGGGATCGTTCAACGATCCTCTACGTTGTCGGGCACGGTTCACCGCTCCACCCCTCCACGACCGCTCCAGCACCCTCTGTCCCTCACCTGCGAGGTGCCCATGAGCACGACCCCACCGCCCAAGACGGCCCCGGCCGAGATACGCCCCGGCAAGGAGGAACTCCCCGACGACACCGGCGCGTTCGGCTGGCTGCGGGCCCTCGGCCCGCGGGGCCGCCGCGCCTTCGCCGGCGCCTTCGGGGGCTACGCCCTCGACTCGTACGACTACTTCACGCTGCCGCTGAGCATGGTGGCCCTCGCCGCCTACTTCGGCCTCGACAGCGGCCAGACCGGGCTCTTCACCACCGTCACGCTCGTCGTCTCCGCCGTGGGCGGCGCCGTCGCGGGCGTCGTCGCCGACCGGATCGGCCGCGTCAAGGCGCTGATGATCACGGTCATCACGTACGCGGTCTTCACCGTCGCCTGCGGCTTCGCGCCCAACTACGAGACGCTGCTCGTCTTCCGCGCCCTCCAGGGCCTCGGTTTCGGCGGCGAGTGGGCGGTCGGCGCGATCCTCGTCGCCGAGTACGCCAGCGCCAAGAACCGCGGCCGCACGCTGGGCGCGATCCAGAGCTCCTGGGCCGTGGGCTGGGGTCTCGCGGTGATCGTCTACACCCTGGTGTTCCAGTTCCTGGACGACGACATCGCCTGGCGCGTGATGTTCTGGACCGGCGCGCTGCCCGCGCTGCTCGTGATCTACGTACGGCGCAATGTGCACGACGCCCCCGAGGCCGCGGAGGAGCGGCGCAAGAGCGCCGACAAGGGGTCGTTCACGGCCATCTTCAAGCCGGGCCTGCTGCGCGTCACGCTCTTCGCGGTGCTCCTGTCCACGGGCGTGCAGGGCGGCTACTACACGCTGGCCACCTGGGTGCCCACCTACCTCAAGTCCGATCGCGGCCTCACCGTCGTCGGGACCGGCGGGTACCTCGCCTTCCTGATCTCCGGCGCCTTCATCGGCTATCTGACCGGCGGCTATCTCACCGACAAGCTCGGCCGCAAGCGGAACATCACGCTGTTCGCGTTCCTCTCCGCGGCCTGCATCCTGGCGTACACGAACATCCCGGACGGGGCCAACGGCCTCCTCCTTGTGCTCGGTTTCCCGCTGGGCTTCTGCATGTCGGCGATCTTCAGCGGCTTCGGTTCGTTCCTCAGCGAGCTGTATCCGGCCGCCGTGCGCGGCACGGGCCAGGGCTTCACCTACAACACGGGCCGCGCGGTGGGCGCCGTCTTCCCCACCATGGTCGGCTTCCTCGCCGACAGCTGGGGCGTCGGCGGAGCGCTGGTCTTCGGAGCCGTGGGCTACGGCCTCGCCGTCCTCGCCCTGCTCGGCCTCCCCGAGACGCGCGGAAGGGAGCTCCTGTGACGCACGGCGCCAAGGAGGCCCGCGCGCGCTTCCGTGCGGGCGACACGAGCCCGACGGCGGGGTGGGCGCCCGGCTTCACCCAGGCCAACCTCATCTCCGTCCCCGCCGACTGGGCGTACGAGATGCTGCTGTTCTGCCAGCGCAACCCGAAGCCCTGCCCCGTGCTCGACGTCACGGACGCCGGCTCATGGACGACGCCGCTCGCCCCGGGCGCCGACCTCCGCACGGATCTGCCGCTCTACCGCGTGTGGGAGCACGGCGAGTTGACCGAGGAACCCAGGGACGTCGTCGGCCACTGGCGCGACGACCTCGTGACGTTCCTCCTCGGCTGCAGCTTCACCTTCGAGTGGGCGCTGGCCGACGCCGGGGTCCCGCTGCGCCACATAGAGCAGGGCCGCAACGTCCCCATGTACGTCACCGGGCGCCCCTGCCGCCCCGCGGGCCGCCTGCACGGACCGATGGTGGTGTCGATGCGCCCGGTGCCGCCCCGGCACTTGGCCGATGCCATCAGCGAGAGCGCCCTGATGCCCGCGGTGCACGGCAGCCCTGTGCACTGCGGCGACCCCGGCGGGCTCGGCATCGAGCACCTGGACCGGCCCGACTTCGGCGACGCGGTGACCCTCGAACCGGACGACATCCCGGTGTTCTGGGCGTGCGGGGTGACACCGCAGGCCGCGGTGATGGCGTCGCGGCCGCCCTTCGCGATCACGCACGCACCGGGCCGGATGTTCGTCACCGACGCCAGGGACGAGCAGTACCGCGTGGCGTGAGGAGCACCGCGGACAGGACGCCACGCCTCGAGAACCACGGGAGACCTACGCACATGAACACCGCCTCCATCGATCTCAACGCCGACCTCGGCGAGGGCTTCGGCCGCTGGCGCCTGACCGACGACGAGGAGCTGCTGTCCGTCGTCACCAGCGCCAATGTGGCCTGCGGGTTCCACGCCGGGGACGCGGCCACCATGCGCAGGGTGTGCGACCGCGCCGCCGAGCGCGGAGTACGGATCGGCGCGCAGGTCTCCTATCGCGACCTGGCGGGCTTCGGGCGGCGCGCCATGGACGTGCCCGCCGCGGAGCTCGCGGCCGAAGTGGCGTACCAGATCGGCGCCTTGGAGGTGTTCGCGCGGGCGGCGGGCACGCGCGTGTCGTACGTGAAGCCGCACGGCGCGCTCTACAACCGCGTCGTCCACGACGAGGAGCAGGCCCGCGCGGTCGTCGACGGCGTGCTGCTCGCCGACGCCTCGCTGCCCCTTCTGGGACTGCCGGGGTCGCGTCTCCTCGCCGTGGCGGAGAAGGCCGGACTCCCGGTCGTCACCGAGGCGTTCGCGGACCGCGCCTACACCGAAGAGGGCACCTTGGTTCCACGCGGCAGCGAGGGAGCGGTCCTCACGGAGGCGGGCACCGTCGTCGAACGCTCCGTCGGCATGGCCCGCTTCGGCGTCGTCACCTCCCTCGGAGGCCACGAGATCGCCGTTCGCGCGCAGTCCCTGTGCCTGCACGGCGACACTCCGGGGGCGGTGGGTCTGGCCCGCCGGGTGCGGGCCGAGCTGGAGTCGGCGGGCGTCCGCGTGGCGGCCTTCGCATGAGGGCCCTGCCGGTCGGCGACCGGGCCCTGCTCGTCGAACTCGCCGACGGCGCCGAGGCCCAGGCGCTCCACGCCGAGTTGCTGCGCCGCCGCGCGACGGGCTCCTTGCGGGTACGGGAGATCGTGCCCGCGGCCCGCACGGTGCTCCTCGACGGCCTCGACGAGCCCGCCCGGGTCGGGGCGGAGCTGCCCGGCTGGGAGGTGCCGCCGCTGCCCGCGCGCGCGGAGGCCGTCCTGGAGATCCCGGTGCGGTACGACGGTCCCGACCTCGCGGACGTCGCGGCGCACTGGGGGGTGCCCGTGGCCGAGGTCGCGCGGATCCACTCGTCGGCCGAATTCCGCGTCGCCTTCTGCGGTTTCGCGCCCGGCTTCGGCTATCTGACCGGCTTGCCGGGGCGCTATGAGGTGCCCCGCAGGGCCACGCCCCGTACAGCCGTCCCCGAGGGCAGCGTCGCTCTGGCCGGTCCGTACACGGGCGTCTACCCACGCGCCTCGCCCGGCGGCTGGCAGCTGATCGGCTCGACGGACGTGGTGCTGTGGGACCACGCGCGCGTGCCGGCCGCGCTGCTGTCGCCCGGGGTGCGTGTCCGCTTCGTGGCGGACACCGCGCCTTCGGGGTCCACTCCCGCACGCTCGGCTCCGGAGTCGCGATGACCGACCGTGCCTTCGCCGTCGTGCGGGCCGGCGCGCTGACCACCGTGCAGGACCTGGGGCGCCCCGGGCACGCGCATCTCGGGGTGCCCCGCTCCGGTGCCCTGGACCCGCCCGCGGCCCGCCTGGCCAACCGCCTGGTGGGCAACCGGCCCGACGCCGCCGTCCTGGAGACCACCGTCAACGGCTGTGCCGTTCGCCCGCGCCGCCCCGTGACGGTCGCGGTCACGGGCGCGCCCTGCCCGGTGACGGTGGACGGCCGTCCCGCCCCCTGGGGCGCACCGGTCCGCGTGCCTGCGGGGGCGCTCCTGGTTGTCGGAACCGCTGTCTCCGGAGTACGGAGCTACATCGCGCTCGACGGTGGCGTGACCGTCGACCCGGTGCTCGGCAGCCGCTCCACGGACCTCCTCTCCGGACTCGGGCCCGCGCCGCTCGTGGACGGGGTCGTGCTGCCGCTGGGCCGCCCCGACGGCACGCACGCACGCGTGGACGCCGTTCCGCAGCCGGCGCCGCCCCGGGAGCTGGTGCTGCGGGTGACACTCGGACCGCGCGCCGACTGGTTCACGGCGTCGGCGCTGCGCACGCTCACCACGCGCGCGTACCAGGTGTCCTCGGCGAGCAACCGCATCGGGCTGCGCACCGAAGGCCCCGCCCTGGACCGGGCGCTTCCGGGAGAACTCCCCAGCGAGGGCATGGTGTTGGGCGCCGTCCAGGTGCCGCCGGACGGCAGACCCGTCGTCTTCCTGGCCGACCACCCGACCACCGGGGGGTATCCGGTGGTGGCGGTCGTCCGGGAGGCCGACCTCGCCGCGGCGGCCCAGGCACGGCCGGGAACTCCGGTACGTTTCGTCGGCGCCGGAAGGCGCTGACGCAGCGCTGACTGCGGCGCCGCCGTCAGGTCGCGAGTGCGGCGAGCGCCGACGCCACCGCGCGCGAGGAACCGTGGTCGAGGCGGGCGCTGGTGCCCCTCACCTGGTGCCGCACCTCGTCGGCCGCCAGGGCGACGAGCTGGGGCAGCAGATCGGTGCAGCGGCGCACCACCCAGCCCGTGCCCGCGGTGGCCAGCCACCACAGGCTCGCCGACCGGGTGGGCGGCGGCAGTTCGGGCTCGCACGCGGGCGCCGCCCCGGTGGCCAGGCCCCGCGCCACGAGAAGCCCGTGGCAGCGGGCCGCGAAGAGGCGGTGGCCCCGCTCGCCCGGATGCAGCCGATCCGCGCTCCACAGGGCCCGGTCGGCGGCCAAGTCGCCTTCCGCGGCGTGCAGATGGACGGCGTCGTACCGCTCGGAGAGCGCGTGGACGACGGCGTTGACCTCGCGCTGCCTGCGGGCCAGTGGCCGGGCCAGGGCGCCGGGCAGGCCGAGCATCGCGCCGGGATCGGGCAGACAGGCGGTCAGGAGCACGGCGCCTTGCGCCGCGCAGGCCGCGTAGACCTCGTCGAGGCGGGCGGCCACGTCATGGATGTCGAAGGTGTGCCGCAAGGTGTCGTTGACGCCCACGACGACGGACACGAGGCCGGGCCGCAGTGCGAGCGCGGCGGGCAGCTGCCGCTCCCGCACGTCGACGGTCAGGGCCCCGCTGACGGCGAGGTTGTGGAACTCCACGGGCGCGTCGTCCCCGGCGATCCCCTCGGCCAGCAGAGCGGCCCATCCCCGCCACGCGCCGCCCACGGGATCCCCCACCCCTTCGGTGAGCGAGTCCCCGAGCGCCACGAACCGGAAGGGGACATCCGCCCCGATGTTCAACGGCAAGGCCGCATCCACCCCGGTGTTCGACCGGAAGGGCACCTCCGCCCCGGTGTTCGACCGGAAGGGCACCTCCACCCCGGTGTTCGACCGGAAGGGCACTTCTACCCCGGTGTTCCCGCACACCGTCACTTCCGTCTCCTGCACAGCCGTCCCCCTCACGCGAAGTCCTCCGTCTCGTCTCCGTTCCGTACGAGGCCCCCTGGTGAGGCCTCGTGTGCCGCGAGGAAGGCCGCGACCGCCGCGTCCCACCCGAACCGCTCCGCACGCGCGCGTGCCGCACCGCGCCGCGCGTGTTCCGGGCGGGCGAGGAGGGCCCGCACCGCGAGCGCGAAGCCCTCCCCCGTGTCGCGCGCCGCGGCTCCGGACCCGCCCACCACCTCCGGCAGCGCGGACGAGGCGCTGGCCACCACAGGAGTGCCGCACGCCATGGCTTCCAGGGCGGCGAGCCCGAACGTCTCGCACGGCCCCGGTGCCAGGCACACGTCCGCCGAGGCCTGCAGCGCGCCGAGTTCGGCATAGTCCGCGACATGGCCGAGGAACGTCACCGGCAACCGCCGCTCCCGCGCCCGCTGTTCGAGGCGGCCCCGCAGCGGACCGTCGCCCGCGACGACGAGGACGGCCCGCACCCCGCTCCCCCGCAGCTCCTCCAGCGCGTCGAGGGCGGTGCCCGGACGCTTCTCGACGGAGAGACGGGAGCACAGCACGAGCAGCACCTCGTCCACGCGCGCGTGGAGGGCCCGTACGCGCGGATCGCGCAGCCCCGGGTGACTGCGCACGAGGTCGACGCCGAGTGGAGCGCGTACGACATTGCGGGCACCGATCCGCAGGAACTCCCGCTCGGCCCACCGCGTGGTGCACACCACGCGCGCGTAGGCGTGCGCGGTACGGGAGTTGAGGGCGTCGGCCGCACGCCGGGCGGCCCCGGCCGGCAGGCCCCAGGTCCGCAGGACCCCGTCCGCCGTCTCGTGGGAGACCATCACGGCGGGGATGCGGGCCCGCCTGGCCCACGCGCCGGTCCAGCGCAGCGTGGTGCGGTCGCAGACCTCCAGGCGGTCGGGCGCGAGGCGTTCCAGGAGCCGGGCGACCCGGCGCCGGTCCGCGAGGACCCGATAGCCGCCGGCACCGGGCACCAGCGGCCCCGGCACGGTCAGGACGCGCCCCTGCTCGCCGTCCCGCACCGAGGCCCGCTCGCCGGGCACGATCAGCAGGGGCTCGTGCCCGGCCGCGCGGTAGCCGCGCCCCAACTCCCGCAGGGCGGTGCGCAGTCCGCCGGAGGAGGGCGCGACGAAGTTGGCGATCCGCACGATCCGCAACGGGCCCGCCCCTTCCCGCAGCGAAGCCACCCCGGTGCCCTCCGGACCGCCCCGCCACAAAGACGCCCCAGCACCTCCTGACCGCACGGCCACACCCGAGCCGCCCGAGCCGCCTGAAACACCCGAGCCGCCCGAGCCACCGGAGCCACGCAAGCCACTCGAACCACCCGAGCCGCCCGCCCCCTCGAACCCCGATGCCCTCACGCCGCCACCAACGTCCGCGCCGCAAGGACCTCTTCGTAGTGCCCGATGAGCTGCTCCCCCACCGCTTCCCAGGACCGACCGGCGACGGCCGCGCGCCCGGCGGCCCCGTACGCCGCCCTCAGGCCCGGGTCGACCGCGAGGATCCGTACGGCGTCGCGCACCGCGACCACGTCGCCCGGCGGCACCAGGACTCCGGTCCTGCCGTGCTCGACGAGGTCCAGCGGTCCGCCGACCGCGGGAGCGATCACCGGCACCCCGCTGGCCATGGCCTCCTGCACGGTCTGGCAGAACGTCTCGAAGGGGCCGGTGTGCACGAAGAGGTCCAACGAGGCGAAGATCCGGGCGAGTTCGTCACCCGTGCGGCGCCCGAGGAGCAGCGCCCCGGGCAGGGCTTCCCGCACCGAACCCTCGCTCGGCCCGTCGCCCACGACGACCACGCGCACGCCCGGCAGGCCGCACACTCCGGAAAGGAGGTCGACCCGCTTCTCCGGAGCCAGGCGCCCCACGTATCCGACGATCACCTCGCCGCCCGGTGCCAGCTCACGCCGCAGGTCGGCGTCCCGCAGGCCGGGCCGGAAGCGGACGGCGTCCACCCCGCGGGGCCACAGCCGCACCCGCGGCACCCCGCGCGCCACCAGATCGCCCAGCGCGGCGGAGGACGGGGCGAGGGTGCGGTCGGCGGCGGCGTGGACGGCACGTATGCGCCGCCAGGCGGCGGACTCCCCCGCCCCCATGTACGTACGGGCGTATCCGCCCAGGTCGGTCTGGTAGACGGCGACGGCGGGCATCCCCAGCCGAGCCGCGGCCGCCATGCCGCGCACGCCGAGCACGAACGGGCTGGCCAGATGGACGACTTGGGCCCGGTGCCCGGTCAGCGCCGCGGCCACCTTGCGGCTGGGCAGCGCGATCCTGACATGCGGATAGCCGGGCAGTGGAAGGGAGGGGACGCGGACGACGGGACAGGGCGCCGCGCTGTCGTCGGCGACCCCGGCCGCGGTGGCCGGGGCAACGACGAGGGCGTGGTGACCGCGCGCGGCGAGCTGCCGCACGGTCTGGGCGGCGCAGTGCGCCACGCCGTTGACGTCGGGTGGGAAGGATTCGGTGACGATGACGACACGCATACCGGTGTTGACTCGCATACCGGTGTTGTCGTCGTGCGGGGCGTGGCCGCGTCAACGTGGATCTTTCCTGACGAGGAACGTCCCATGAGCGTTCGACTCATGAGCGCTCGCCCTACGAGCCTTCGCCTCACGGGCGTTCACCTCACGGGCCCTCGCCTCACAGGCCCTCGCCTCACGAGCCTTCGCCCGATGAACGCTCCCCTCCGCGCCCGTCACAAGGCGGGCGCGGCGCAAGGGGCGGTGCCCCGCATCCGGGGCCCGGGGCTATACGGCGGGCGCGTCGGGCCCGATTCTGCTCCGTACCGCGGTCTGTACCTCGTCCTCCTCGGCGGGGTCCGCGGCGAGCCTCCTGAGCCGGTTGACGACACGGGCGTCTCCGGTCTCGGCGTGCCGTGCGGCGACTTCGCGGGTGGACTCCTCGCAGTCCCACAGGCACTCGACGGCGAAGCCCGCGGCGAAGGAAGGGTCGGTGGCGGCCAGCGCGCGGGCGGCGCGGCCGCGGAGATGGGAGGACGCGGTCTCCCGGTAGACGTGCCGCAGCACGGGGGCGGCACAGGCGATGCCGAGGCGTCCCGCGCCGTCGACGAGGGTCCACAGGGTGGGCGCGTCCGGCCCCTCGCCGCGGACCGCCTCGCGCAGCGCGGCGAGGACGAGCTTGCTGTCCTGGGCGCCGCCTCTGCAGGCGAGCATGCGTCCGGCGGCGGCGCCGAGGGCGTCGGGGCGGTAGGCCCAGCGTCGGGCGCGCTCGACGGCGGCGACGCTCCGCATGCGTTCGAAGGCGTCGGTCGCGGCGTCCACCACGACCTGTGACGGACTCTCCACGGCGTACTCGATGAGGTCGAGGACGTCGGGATCGTGGGTGTCGGCCAGGTAGCGCAAGGCGGTGCCGCGCGCCCCGTCGGAGCCGCCGCGGGCGGCCTCGACGATCTCGGGCCTGTCCTCGGGACCTGCGACCGCGCTCAGGCAGCGGGCGGCCGGCACATGCAGCACGGTGCCGCGCTCAAGGCCTTCCTGCGCCCAGTCGAAGACGGCCTGGACGCTCCAGCCGGGGCGTGGCCCCGAAGGCCGCATCTGGCGCTGCCAGCGGTCGAAGGAGCCCTGTTCCCGCGCGGCACGCACGCGGGCGCCGATATCGGCCCGAGGGTCCTCCTCCCACAGTCGCCAGGGCCTGGGTTCGTAGGCGTCGCGGACGGCGGCGGCCAGTTCGGCCTCGCCCTCGGCGTCGGGAGTGAATCTGGCGAGGACGGGGGCGGCGAGGGCGCGCAGGCCCGCGTCGTCGTCGCGCAGCGCGAGCTCGTCGAGGGCCCAGGCCCAGTTCGCGCCGAAGGCGGCGTACCTCCGCAGGAGGTCGAGGGCGTCCTGCCTGCCGTACGAGGCGAGGTGGCCGAGGACGGCGAGGGCGAGTCCGGTGCGCGAGTCGTCCGTGTCAAGGACGTCCTCGGCATCGAACAGGTGCCGCTCGATCTCGTGGAGCCCGCCGTGCAGGTCGAGGTAGAGCCGTGCGTAGTACAGCGAGCGGTTCTCGACCTGCCAGTCGTGGCGGGGATCGTTGAGCACGCAGTGGTCGAGGGCGGCGAGCGCCTCGGACCGTGGTGCGGTGAGTGCGTGCAGCGTGCCGTCGCCGCGGCCCCGCTGCAGCAGGCCGAGCAGCGTACCGCTGGGCGCTATGACCGGATCGAACATGGGAAACAGCCTCACATCAAGCGTCGACGCAACCGGGAATCACGCATTACCTGGCCGTGCGCCAACACGTCGGGCCGCCCGCCGTCTTTTGCTTGTCGAAGACCATCTTCCTCTGCCTCTCGTCGGTGGCCCTGTGGGATCCCGGACGGGAGGTCCGGGGGCGGGCCGCTCACGGTCCACGCGGTGCGGCAACACCTGCCCCGCCGTCGTGTCCGTGAATCACGTCGTCATGATGACCCGGCGGTCATGTCCGCCGCGACCACATTTCCAGCGCCCCCGTCGCTGCTGGTCAGGTACCCCGCTCAGGCGGTCCCGAACAGCTGAAGCAGCTCCGCCTTTCCGAACATCCGGGCGGTGTCGATCGCCGACGGCATGCCCGCGGCCGGATCCGCGCCGCCGTCCAGGAGAGCCCGGACGACATCGTTCTCGCCCTTGAAGACGGCCCCTGCGAGCGGCGTCTGTCCCCGGTCGTTCGCGGTGTTCACGTCGGCGCCGCGGGCCACCAGGGCGCGGACCGCCTCGGCGTGCCCGTGGTAGGCCGCCAGCATCACCAGCGTGTCACCGCTGTCGTTCGTGAGGTTCGCCGGAACGCCCGCGTCCACGTACGCGGCGAGCGCCGCGGCGTCGCCCTGGCGTGCCAGATCGAAGATCTTGGTCGCCAACTCCACGACCTCGGGGTCGGGGGCTTCGCTCATGAGGGCGTCCGCCTTTCTGTGGTGCGCTGCCGCGGTGCGGCGCGTTGTGCAGCCGTACGAGTGAATCGACAGGGTACTGCCCCCACCGGTACATGACCCGGCCCGGCCGAGGCAAAGATCACGAAGGGTGCGGGAGACCGCCCGAACCCGCTCCCGAGCGGCCCAGCAAACCGCTGCCATTCGGGGGAAATCTCAGGAAATTAACCCATTTGCACCTTTTATCGTATGGATACATGCTGTGAGCCTGGAAGAACTCATGGTGACTGTCCCCATCAACCAGGAGAACCCTCATGATCCTGTCCATCTCAGGCGTCGTGCTGCTCGGAATCATCGTCTTCCTCTTCTTCCGCAAGGACGGCCTCAAGGCGTCGCACGCGCTGGTCTGCGCGCTCTTCGGCTTCTACCTCGCGGGCACCGCCATCGCCCCGAGCATCAAGGCCGGCGGCGCGAGCCTGGCGAGCCTCCTCGGCGGGATCAAGTTCTGACGCCCCTGCCTTTCGTACGCACCTTCAGGAGACCCACGTGGCCAGGCGCCCACTCCCCCGCATTCTGAGCAACGGCACCGCCCCCATCGCCCGTAGCCGGGAGCTGGCACGGTCGGCAGCCGACAGCGCCACCGACGTTCTCCATCCGCTGATCACGATCACCCGCGGACTGCGCCGGCTGGCTGCCGCCGGGCGGCGCAAGTGGGCCGACACCCCCAAGGACAAGCGCGGGCCGCTGCTGTTCCTGGTGGCCTCCGTGGTCCTGGTCGTGGCGCTCGTCCCCTACGGGCCGCTGCTCGCGCTCATCTCCCTGATGGCGGCGGCCGCGTGGACGGGCCGCGAGCGCACGGCGCCCGCGCCGACCGGCCCCGACGAGGCGCAGGTGCAGCGGCTGCAGTCCCTCTACGAAGCGCTGGTCCCCTACTTCTCGGTCCCCGAGGACCCCGCCCCGCTCTTCGCGCACGGCGGCGAATGGGACAAGGCCTTCACCGAATACGACTTCGACGACACCGGCCGCGTCTCCCGCCTCGTGGTGCGCTACCCCGCGTACTTCACGGACGGCGAGGCCGAGTCCCGCGCGCGGATCGAGCAGTTGCTGCACGCCAAGGCGGGCCGTGGCCGCGAGTACCACTTCGTGTGGGACGAGGAGGGCAACCAGCTCACCGTCACGGTGCTGCCCCCGCTGCCCACCGACATCGCCGCCCAGCGCTTCGTCACCGCTCCCGGAGAGACCGTCCTCGGTTTCACCGACGGGACCGGCGTCCAGCGCACGCTCCCGGTGACCGACGGCGAGGAACAGCGCGACGTGCCCCCCGTCGTGTGGCGCACCGGGATCCGCTCCACCGAACCCCATCTGCTGATCGCGGGCCAGCCGGGCAGCGGCACGACGACACTGATGCGCTCCATCGCCCTCCAGGCCCTTCAGTACGGCGATGTCCTCGTCGTCGAGGGCAGCGGCACCGGCGACTACGCCTGCCTGACCGGCCGCGACGGCGTCCTGGCCATCGAGTGCGGGCTCGCCGGGGCCCTCGCGAGCCTCGAATGGGCGGCGCACGAGACCGAGCGCAGGCTCATCTCCGCGAACCGGGCCCGGCAGGCGGGCCACCCGCCGCCGGAGGACACCAAGCGCCCCCTGTGGATCCTCCTCGACCGCCCGAGCGCGCTCGGCCACCTCGCCGCGGCCGACGGCCGCAGGGACCCCCAGTCACTGCTGCAGGTCCCCCTGCGGCACGGCAGGGCGGCCAATGTGACGGTCGTGGTGGCCGATCAGCTGGACGCCCTGGACGCGCTGATCGACCCGGTGCGCCAGCACACACGCGCGCGCGTGGTGCTCGGCCCCGCGACGCCCGACCAGCTGGAGGAGGTCCTCGGAGCGCCGCCCCACACGACGCCCACCTCGGACGTCCCGCCCGGCCGCGGCTACGCCCGGCTCGGCACGGGGCAGGTCCACCGCCTCCAGGTGCCCGCGACGCCCGATCCGTACGACGACGCGACCAGCGAGGCGCACCGTCGGGCGGTCATGGAGCTGCTGCCGGAGCGGACCACTCCGGCGGACGCGACGGACGCCGCGGAAGAGGCCACGGAAGCAGAGCCGGTCCCCGCGGAGAGCTGACTCCGTAGAGGGGCATCAACAAAGACAGACCTCAAGAAGACAGACCCCTGCACGACAGACCCCAGCAAGCCGGGCCTCAGGAAGACGGGCCTCAGGAAGACGGGCCTCAGGAAGACGGGCGTCAGGCGACGAACGGGTGCGCGACCTCCGCACCCGCGCCGGCGCCCGTCGCCACGAGCCGGGCCGCCGCGGCAAGACGCACCGCCGCCTCCTCGGCCACGGCCCCGCCCACGGTGAACGGCAGCCGCACATACCCCTCGAAGGCGCCGTCCACTCCGAAGCGCGGCCCCGAAGGAACCCGCACCCCCACGCGCTCGCCCACCTCGGCGAGCCGCGACCCCGAGATCCCTCCGGTGCGCACCCACAGCGTCAGGCCGCCGCTCGGCACCTCGAACTCCCAGTCGGGCAGTTCACGGCGTACGGCGGCGACCAGCGCGTCGCGGTTCTCCCTCGCCTGCTCCCTGCGCACGTCCACGGCGGCCTGCCAACCGCCGGTGTTCAGGAGCCAGTTCACGGCGAGCTGCTCCAGGACGGGGGTGCCCAGATCGGCGTACGCGCGCGCCGCCACGAGACTGCGGATCACGTCGGGGGCGGCCCGCACCCAGCCGATCCGCATGCCCGCCCAGAAGGCCTTGCTCGCCGAGCCGACCGTGATCACGGTCGAGCCGGCGGGGTCGAACCCGCAGACGGGGCGCGGCATTTCGAGATCGGCGTCGAGCCCGAGCTCGCTCATCGTCTCGTCGACGACGAGGACGGTGCCCGCCGAGCGGGCCGCCTCGACCAGCTGCCTGCGCTGGTCCTCGCTCGCGAGCGCGCCCGTGGGGTTGTGGAAGTCCGCGACGACGTACGCGAGTCGGGGCGCCGCGTCGCGCAGGACCTGGCGCCAGCGGTCCATGTCCCAGCCCTGGAGCCCCTCGGCCATGGCGACGGGGACGAGGCGTGCGCCCGCCTCGCGCATGAGCTGGAGGATGTTGGCGTACGAGGGGGACTCGACGGCGATGCGTTCGCCGCGGCCCGCGAAGAGATGGCAGATCGCGTCGATGGCGCCCATCGCGCCGGTCGTCACCATGATCTGCTCGGGCATCGTGGGAATCCCGCGCGCGGTGTAGCGCTCGGCGAGCATCTCGCGCAGCGCGGGCAGGCCCGCGGGGTAGTCGCCGTGCGTGTGGGCGTACGGCGGCAGGGCTTCGAGGGCCCCCTGGACGGCACGCGTGAGCCAGGGCTCGGGCGCGGGCAGCGCGGCGCAGCCCAGGTCGATCATGGAGCCGAGGGCCTCGGGCGGCAGCGGTTCGAGCCCGCGCGCGGGGAGGGGGTTTCCGGCGGGGACGGCGGTCCAGCTGCCCGCTCCCCTGCGGGACTCCAGGAACCCCTCGGTGCGCAGCGCCTCGTAGGCGGCCGCGACGGTGGTGCGGCTGACGGCAAGCGCGACCGCGAGCTCGCGCTCGGCGGGCAGGCGCGCGGCCACGGGGACGCGGCCCTCGAGCACGAGCAGCCGGATGCCGTCGGCGAGGGCGCGGTAGGCGGGCGGGCGGCGGGTGCCGGTGCCCGCGGGGCGGTCCTGCTGGGAGGCGAGGAGCCGGGCGAGCTGCGCCGAGCCCATCGCCGAAGTCCACTGAGCCATGATTCCCAGTCCACCTTCCCCGAATTGGCCATGGTTGGCTTCTCAGTACAAGCCACAGAGTGTCATGCGTCAGGCCACTACCACCACCAGCAGGGGGCACCTCTTGTCCGGCACGACACCCGGGGCGACGAAGCGGCAGCTGCCACGGAGACTCACGCAGCTGTACGTCGGCCTCACCCTGTACGGCGCGAGCTCCGCGCTCCTCGTGGTGTCGGGCCTCGGCCTGGAGCCCTGGAACGTGCTGCACCAGGGGCTCGCGGAGCTCACCGGCCTGTCGATCGGCGTCGTGTCCATCGTGGTGGGCGCCGCGGTCCTGCTGCTGTGGATCCCGCTCAAGCAGCGTCCCGGCCTCGGCACGGTCTCCAACGTCTTCGTCGTCGGCCTGGCGATGGACGCCACGCTCGCGCTGCTCCCCGACGCGGACGGCCTGGCCGTCCGCATCCCTCTGCTGGTGTCCGGGATCGTCCTGAACGGCGCGGCGACCGGCCTCTACATCGCGGCCGCCTTCGGCCCGGGCCCCCGGGACGGCCTGATGACGGGCCTGCACCAGAGGACCGGACGCTCCATCCGTCTGATGCGGACGCTCATCGAGGTGGCGGTGGTCGCCACCGGCTTCGCCCTCGGCGGCACCGTGGGAGTCGGCACCGTCCTCTACGCGCTGTCCATCGGCCCGCTCGCCCAGTTCTTCCTGCGCCGCTTCGCCATCCCCTCGACGGCCACGGGCGGCGTCGTGGCCTCCGGCGGTCCATCGGAGCAGGCGATACTGCAGCGGTGACCACGCGCGTACGCCACCCCTATCTCGATCACCCGGGCCCGCTCGCCCTCGCCCACCGGGGCGGGGCGGCGGACGGCCTGGAGAACACCGCCGCGGCCTTCCGGCGCGCCGTCGACCTGGGCTACCGCTACATCGAGACCGATGTGCACGCCACGGCCGACGGCCGCCTCGTCGCCTTCCACGACGCCACGCTGGACCGCGTGACGGACGCGGCCGGGCGCATCATCGACCTGCCGTGGAGCGAAGTGCGCCACGCGCGCGTGGCCGGCAGCGAGCCGGTCCCCCTCTTCGAAGAGCTCCTCGAAGCCTTCCCCGAGGTGCGCTGGAACGTGGACGTGAAGGCCGAGCCCGCACTCCGCCCCCTGCTCGACCTGCTGCGCCGCACCGACTCCTGGGACCGCGTCTGCGTCGGCTCGTTCTCCGAGGCACGCGTGGCCAGGGCCCAGCGCCTCGCGGGCCCGCGCCTGGCCACCTCCCTGGGCACACGGGGCGTGGCGGCGCTGCGTCTGCTGTCGTACGGAGTACCCGCCGTCCTGCGCCGCTCCGCGGTCTGCGCCCAGGTGCCCGAGACGCACGGCGGGATCCGCGTGGTGGACCACCGCTTCGTGCGCGCGGCCCACGCGCGCGGGCTTCAGGTCCACGTGTGGACCGTCAATGACTCGGACCGGATGACGGCCCTCCTGGACCTCGGCGTGGATGGCATAGTTTCCGATCACATCGAGACGCTGCGCGAGGTACTCAAGGACCGGGGGACCTGGGTCTGACCGCCCGAGGGCGGCGTCGCACCACGGGGAACAGCGAGGTCACGGGTGGGCACCGACACCGTGCGGACAGCGGCGTTTGACGAGGTCGCCGAGCGACGGCGCGAACAGCGGGGCTGGTACTTCTACGACTGGGCGTGCTCGGTCTATTCGACGAGCGTCCTGACCGTGTTCCTCGGCCCCTACCTCACGGAGATCGCCAAGGCGGCCGCGGACCCCGAGGGGTACGTGCACCCGCTGGGCATCCCGATCCGCGCGGGCTCCTTCTTCGCGTACGCGGTCTCCGCGTCCGTGATCGTCTCGGTCTTCGTGATGCCGATCGCCGGTGCGGCCGCCGACCGCACGGGCCGCAAGAAGCCACTGCTCGCCACGGCTGCCTATCTGGGGGCGGCGGCGACGGCGGGCATGTTCTTCCTGGACGGCGACCGCTATCTCCTCGGCGGCTTCCTGCTGATCGTCGCCAACGCCTCGCTCGCCGTCTCGATGGTGCTCTACAACTCCTATCTGCCGCAGATCGCGCCCCCCGAGGAGCGCGACGCGGTCTCCTCGCGCGGCTGGGCCTTCGGCTACGCGTCGGGCGCCCTGGTCCTGGTGGCGAACCTGGTCCTCTTCCTCGCCCACGACAGCTTCGGCGTCTCCGAGGCGACCGCGGTCCGCATCTGTCTGGCATCGGCGGGTGTGTGGTGGGGCGCCTTCACCGTCGTACCGCTGAAGCGGCTGCGGGACCGCGGGACGCCGCCACCGGAGCCCGGCGCGCCGTCGCGGGGCGGCTGGCAGCAGCTGAGGGAGACGGTGCGGGACATGCGCCGCCACCCCCACACGCTGGCCTTCCTGCTCGCCTACCTCGTCTACAACGACGGGGTCCAGACCGTGATCTCGCAGGCGTCCGTCTACGGCTCGGAGGAGCTCGGGCTCAACCAGTCCACGCTGATCGTCGCGGTGCTTCTGGTGCAGGTGCTCGCGGTCGTCGGGGCGCTCGGCATGGGCCGGCTCGCCCGCACCTACGGCGCCAAGCGCACCGTCCTCGGCTCGCTGGTGGCCTGGACGGCGACGATCGGGGCCGGGTTCTTCCTGCCCGCGGGCGCGCCCGCCTGGTTCTTCGTCCTGGCCGCCGGGATCGGTCTGGTCCTCGGCGGCACACAGGCGCTGTCCCGCTCGCTCTTCTCCCACCTGGTGCCGCGCGGCAAGGAGGCCGAGTACTTCTCGGCGTACGAGATCAGCGACCGCGGCATGGCCTGGCTCGGACCGTTGATCTTCGGCCTCACCTATCAGCTGACGGGCAGCTACCGGGACGCGATCGTCTCGCTCGTGGTGTTCTTTTTGCTGGGATTCGCCCTGCTTGCACGGGTGCCGGTACGGCGCGCGGTGCGCGACGCGGGCAATCCCGTACCCGATCGGATTTAGCAACTGAAGGCAAAGGCCGGTAGTGTACGCGTTTGGCCTGCCAGGCGGACCGTTACTGCGAGCTGAAGATTCAGAAACGCTGGGTGACATCTGCTGCCAGATGTGACAAACCGGGCGCTGGTGGGTACAACAAGGGGCGGCATACGACGGCGACGCATGACCCTGAACGGGAATCTTTACCGCCGACCGGACGTTGACCGGATGACGACGACAGCGACACCTGTCCTGTGGGCGACAAGCCCGGGAGGCACGATTCATGAGTGAGCGAGCTCTTCGCGGCACGCGCCTCGTGGTGACAAGCTACGAGACCGACCGCGGCATCGACCTGGCCCCGCGCCAGGCCGTGGAGTACGCATGCCAGAACGGACATCGTTTCGAGATGCCGTTCTCGGTCGAGGCGGAGATCCCGCCGGAGTGGGAGTGCAAGGTCTGCGGGGCCCAGGCACTCCTGGTAGACGGGGACGGACCTGAGGAGAAGAAGGGCAAGCCGGCGCGTACGCACTGGGACATGCTCATGGAGCGCCGTACTCGAGAGGAACTCGAAGAGGTCCTGGAGGAGCGCCTTGCGGTCCTCCGGTCCGGCGCGATGAACATCGCGGTGCATCCGCGAGACAGCCGCAAGTCCGCCTGACGGCGAACAGGGCGGCACACCGCACAGCACAAAAAGGGCCGGGGCCACTGCTCAGCAGTGGCCCCGGCCCTTGTGCGTTCCCGGGGCCCTTGTGCGTTCTCCGGCGCGCCCCGTATACGTTCTCCGGCGCGCCCCCCGAGGGGAACGCGCCGGGAGGGTCAGCGCGGCAGCTGCGGGTCGTCGGGGCGCTGGCCGCGCGTCGGCGGTTCGTCGTCCCTGATGACCTCGCCCTGGACGACCTTGCCGTCGGGACGGTGCATCCGCGCCTGCTGGTAGGCGTCCCCGAGACTGCCGGGCGTCGCCTCGCGGACCTTGCGCTCGAACGTCCGCTCCGCATACCGCCCAAGGGCCTTCTGGACCGGCGGGATCAGCAGGATCAGGCCCAGGGCGTCCGAGACGAGCCCCGGCAGGATGATCAGCAGGCCGCCCAGCATCGTCAGGGCGCCGCCCCCGCCCGCGGTCTCCGGAGCGGGCGTGACGCCGCTCTGCTGCTGTTGCACCGCCTCACTGAGCTTGCGGAAGGCCTTGCGTCCCGCACGCTTGATCACCGCGGAGCCGAGCACGAGGCCGCCCACCAGGAGCAGGAAGACCACGAATCCGCTCGTGGCACCCGCCACGACGGTGAGCAGCCAGATTTCCAGGACCAGCCACGCGGCGATGCCGAGCGGCAGGAACCTCAGGGGCCCGGAGCGCTTGGGCCGGGCAGGTCGGATGGGAGGCGGTGCGCCAGTCGTCATGCTCCCAGTGTGCCTGGGCCCGCCTCAGTCCGGGACAAGGGGGATGATCAAGAAGATCGGCCCCCGGCTGAGGTCAGGGCTGCTTGCGCCCGATGACCTTGCCGACGCGCTCCCCCACACCCCAGGCGGTGACCCGCCACAGCGCCTCGACCACGATGTTCTGGCTCATCTTGCTGTCCCCGAGCTCCCGCTCGACGAAGGTGATGGGCACCTCGACGACGTGGTAGCCCGCCTTGACCGCGCGCCGCGCCAGGTCGACCTGGAAGCAGTACCCCTGCGACTCGACCTCGCCTAGCCCGAGGCCTTCGAGGGTCTCGCGACGGAAGGCGCGGTATCCGCCCGTCACGTCGCGGATGGGCACGTCGAGCAGGAGGCGCGAGTAGGTGCTGCCGCCGCGGGAGATGAATTCGCGGTGCTTGGGCCAGTTCACGACCCGTCCGCCCGGCACCCAGCGCGAGCCGAGCACGAGGTCGGCGCCCTTGAGCGCGGTCAGCAGCCGCGGCAGTTCCTCGGGCTGGTGGGAGCCGTCGGCGTCCATCTCGATGAGCACGCCGTAGTCGTTGTCGAGCCCCCAGCGGAAGCCCGCGAGGTAGGCGGCGCCCAGGCCCTCCTTGCCCTTGCGGTGGAGCACGTGGACCTGCTCGTCCTCGGCCGCGAGCTCATCGGCGATCTTGCCGGTGCCGTCGGGGCTGTTGTCGTCGGCGACCAGGACGTGCGCGTCCGGCACGGAAGCCCGCACCCGGCCGACGATGGACTGGATGTTCTCCGCCTCGTTGTAGGTCGGAATGATCACCAAGGCCGTGCCCAGCGAGCCGAACTGCCTCCCCTGGTCCCCCGTATCGGAGACCCGACCGCCGTCGTTCACTAATGCCCCTTCGTTCGTAACGCAGAGGACCACCATAGTGGCCGCGGCCTGCGACGCAGCGGCGGCACGGAGATAGGGGCGGGGAGTACCCCGCACGCGCGCGCGGGAGGTACTGCGGATCGGGGCCCGGCGCCCTTCGGGCCGACCTGGGACCCGCTGGCTGCGGGTCGACCGAGAGCCGTTGTCTACTGAGCGTCCGGGCCCCACCCGGGTCACACCTGCCGACCGGCTGATACGTTCCCTCGCCTCCGCGTCGCGGGCGCTGGACCTGGCTCCCAGTGGTGGTGCGCCGGTGCGGCACACCACCCATGACCCAGCGGCGTTCGACGACTGCGTGGAGGTTCGCCGGTCGGACGTCCTGTGGTGGACCCGGCCGAACCTACCGGCCCACGGCGGCTCTCTGTCAATAGCCGTCTGAACTGCGCCGATCACGGAGACCGCCAGGTCAGTGCCGAGGATTCCCAGGTCGTGCGACGGGGCGGCGGACCGCGATCGGCGCCGCGCACCGCCGGGACATCACTCGTCCGGCCGCACGAAGACCGGCCGCCCGGCCACCACGGTGCTCAGGCAGACGGGGAGTTCGGTGCCCGGCGACAGGTCGGGCAGGCCGGGGGTGCCCGAGCGCGGGTCGGTCGACCAGCGGGCGACGCGGTCGTCCGGGGCCTGCACCACCAGATCGGAGGTGCGCCACACGGCGTAGTCCGCGGGGGCGCCCGGCACCAGGACGCCGGCGTCGTCGCGGCCGACGGCCCGCCAGCCGCCGCGCGTGTGGGCGGTGAACGCGGCCCGCACGGAGACGCGGTGCTCGGGAGTGCGGTGGAAGGCGGCCGCGCGGACCGTGCCCCAGGGGTCGAGAGGGGTGACGGGGCTGTCGGAGCCGAACGCGAGGGGGACACCGGCGCGCAGGAGCGCCGCGTACGGATTGAGGGTGCGGGCCCGCTCGGCGCCCAGGCGCTGGACGTACATGCCGTCCTCGCCGCCCCACAGGGCGTCGAAGGCAGGCTGCACGGACGCGGTGAGGCCGAACTCCGCGAAGGCGGCGATCGTCTCGGGGGTGAGCATCTCGGCGTGCTCGACGCGGTGCCGCGCGGCGCGGACGCGGTCCAGGCCGACCTGCTCGGCGGCCACGCGCATGCCGTCGACCACGGAGGTCACCGCGGCGTCCCCGATGGCGTGGAAGCCCGCCTGGAGTCCTGCCTCGGCGCACGCCACGACGTGGGCGGCGACGGCGGCGGTGTCCAGGTAGGCCCTGCCGGTGTGGGCGGGGGCGACGTCGACGTACGGCTCGTGCAGGCAGGCGGTGTGCGAGCCGAGGGCGCCGTCGACGAAGAGGTCCCCCGCGGCGCCGACCGCGCCGAGCTCCTTGGCGCGCGCGACGTCCTGTTCGGCCCAGTAGCCGACGACGCGCGGCCCCGGCTCCTCGGCGGCGAGCCGCAGGAGCCCGGTGAAGTCGTCCTCGTCGGAGATCTCGGGGCCCGCGCACTCGTGCACGGAGCCGATGCCGAGCGAGGCGGCGCGGCCGAGGGCGGCGCGCTGGGCCTCCGTGCGCTGCTGCGGGGTGATCGCTGCGAGGGCGGCGGCGCGCACCCCGTGGTGGGCGTCGGCGGTCAGCGGGGCGTCCGGGTGGAAGCCGGTGCGCTCGGCGATACCGGGGACCAGGTCGAGCAGCGCGGTGGTGACGACCGCCGAGTGGACGTCGATGCGGGAGAGGTAGAGCGGCCTGCCGCCCGTCGCCTCGTCGAGCTCCGCGCGCGTGGGCGGGCGGCCGCCGGGCCAGCGGGCGGCGTCCCAGCCGTGCCCGAGCAGGACGGTGTCGTGCGGCCGTGCGGCGGCGTGTTCGCGTACGAGAACGAGTGCGTCGTCCAGCGAACGGGCCCGCGTCAGGTCGAGTCCCGTCAGGGCGAGGCCGGTGGCCGTGGTGTGCACGTGGGCGTCGGTGAACGCCGGGGTGACCAGGGCCCCTTCGAGGTCGACGACCTCGTCCACGCCTTCGGCGAAGGCGTCGGCGGCACCCTCGGAGCCGACCCAGGCGACATGCCCGCGCTCGACGACCATCGCGGTCGCGAACGGATCGGCGGGGCTGTGGACGTCGCCGCCGCGCAGCAGCACGGTGCGGTGGTTCTGGGGATCCTGGGGGTCGTCCCCGGGGGCGGTGCTCTGACTCATGGGACCAGTCTCGCCCCTGTCGGCGGGCGGCCGACGCGGGGGTCACACCTGGGGCGGGCGCGCCTCGTACGGAGTGGAGAGCACGACCGTCGTGCGCGTGGAGACGCCGGCGAGGGCGCGCAGGCGGCTGAGGAGGTGCTCCAGCTCCAGCGGGGTGGCGACGCGCACCTTGAGGATGTAGTTCTCGTCGCCCGCGACGCTGTGGCACGCCTCGATCTCCGGGACGCCCGCGAGGCGTTCGGCGATGTCGTCGGGGGCGCTGGGGTCGAACGGTTTCACCGAGATGAACGCCGTGAGCGGCAGCCCGACGGCCTCGGGGTCGACGACCGCGGCATAGCCGCGGATGACGCCCCGTTGTTCGAGCCGGCGCACCCGCTGGTGCACGGCCGACGTGGACAGGCCCGTGGCCTTGCCCAGGTCTGTGTAGCTCATCCGCCCGTCCTTGACGAGCAGCTGCACGATCTGTCGGTCCAGCTCCTCCATACGCCGAACCTACAGGGCTCTTGATCCCGTCGGATACCTGAGCGCCCGAAGGTCCCGCGCACCGGTGACCTCCGGCCGGTTCTCGGCACCGTGCTCCGGCGCACCACGAGGGGGCGCAGAGCACCGCAGGGGCGCGCGCCGAGCCCCGCGCGACGGTCGCGGGGAGCCGCTGACCAGGCGGTTCCACCCTCGCCCGACCAGGCAAGTCCATGCGGCATGTGACGAACGACACACGCTTATGACCGTGTCCTGCGGGAAGCCGCGATTACCTCCACGACGTGGCGGGAAGTGCTTGCTGTGGTCGAGGCCGCAGCGCCTTGTCGGCCCACCCGAGGGGGAGATTCCCATGCAGAACTTGAAGCGCCCCGGCCGGTCTGCCCGCGCCAAGCAGCAGCCGGTCGCCGAGCCCGAGCCGGAGGGCGTCGAACCGGCCGACGACCTTCTCGACGCCTACGACACCTTTGAGATGTACCGGGTGACCTGCCCCGACTGCGGGCAGCCCATCGCGCTCCTCGCGGACGAGGACGTCCTGCCCGAGCACGCACTGTGCCCCACTCCGTGGAACCCGTTCGGTCTCACGGTCTGCGCCGGCACCGGCCGCGCCGCCGCCGACGCCGCGCCCGCCGACGAGTCGAAGGAGGCTCAGGAGCAGGACACCGCCCTGCTGTTGACGCTCCCTCAGGGACTCGACTGGCGGACGCAGCCCTTCTCGCACGTGGGCGGTCCGGGCTCGCGCCCCATCCGCGTGCCGCAGCAGCATCGGCCCGCCGCCTGATTCACCAGTAGCTGCCCTGCACCATGGCCGCCAGGCTGCCGTGGTGCAGGATCAGCCTGTCCGCGTCCTCGGCGGTCGCGGGCGCGGCGGCCTCGCCGAAGTGGACCTGGCGGTAGGCGACGCGCAGCATGACGATCCCGTGTCGCAGCGCCGCGTACAGCGTGTAGAAGTCCATGTCCCGCGGCGTGTGGCCGGTGAGGCGCGCGTAGGCCTCCTCGACGCGGTCGCGGCGGAAGAACTCCGGCAGGCCCGGCTGGCCGAAGCTCACCGTCAAGTCCTGGAAGAAGCGGTGCAGATAGACCATCCAGCCGAGGTCGACCTCGCGCGGGGCGAGCGCCGCCATCTCCCAGTCGAGCACGGCCGCGGGCTCGAAGCCGTCGTACACGATGTTCCCGATGCGCGCGTCGCCCCAGTTGAGGACGGGCTCGCCCTCGGCGTGCGGCCACAGCTCCTCGAGACGGTCGAAGGCGCTCTCGATCAGGGGTGAGCGGGGCAGTCCGTTCACCACCCAGTCGTAGTACGCGCGTTGGGAGGCGACGTGGCGGCGCAGCGGGCCGCCCTCGCCGGGCAGGGCCAGGAACTCCGCGGCGCCTGGCGGCACGTGGTCGTGCAGGTGGGCGAGGGTCCGGACCGAGGCCGCCTCCAGGCGCGCGCGTTCTGCGTCGGTCGCCGCGTGCAGCCAATTCCCCTCGTACGTATAGGGCATGACGTCCGGCGGGACGCGGCCCTCGACGCGCTCCATGACGAAGAACGGCGCCCCGAGCGGGCCCGGGTCCTCCTCCAGCCACAGCACGCGCGGCACCGGCAGGTCGGTGTGTTCGCCGACGAGCCGCATCGTGCGGTACTGCCGCGGCATGTCGTAGACGGGGAAGATCGTGTACGCCGCCGGGTCCGCCGCCACGCGCAACGCGCAGTTCCTGAGCGGCGGTCGGGGGTGTTCGACGGCGAAGAGCAGGGTCTCGCTGGACATGCCGTTCGACTCCGGGACGGTCACGTCGACCGCCTTGGCGCCGGGCAGCCGGGTGTCGAGCCAGGCGGTGAGACGGCGGGCGAGCTCTTCCGGTTCGCGCGTGGTGGTGCGGGGGCGGGGTGCCGTTGCCATGTCCGTGCTCCTTCCTCCTGCCCGTGCGTTCAGGGCGCCTTGGAGTCGAATCCGGTGAACCCGCTCGGGTCGTGGCGGCCGAAGCTGCCGTGCTCGAAGATCCCGTACCCGGTCCGCCCGTTCAGGGTGAAGCGCGAGGCGTGGTCGACGACGCCGTACGCCGCGAGGGGGTGGGCCGCGGGGTCCGACAGGTCGTAGGTGCGGCGGTCGGTCCAGTCGCGGCCGCGCCAGGTGCCGTGCTGCCAGTCGTCGGCGGGCGGGTAGCCGGCACCCACGGCCAGCGGCAGCGAGGCGAGGACCTCGACGCCGAGCTCCAGGGGCTTGCGCCCTTCGGGGTCGGTGAGGTGGAGCACGGCGCGCTCGGGGTGACGGGTGCCGGATCGGTAGGTGATGTCGGCCTGCGGCCAGCCGAGTTGGCGGTCGCGCGCGTCCGGGCGGACGAGGGTGGCGTCGTTGAGGGTGCGGTAGCCGTCCGCGTCCTCCTGGACGACGACCATGAGGAAACGGTCGTCGAAGCGCACCGGACACCAGATCCAGTGGAAGCCCTCGGTGGCGAACTCCTCCTCCAGGCGCCCGCGTTCCTCTCCGGGTATGGGCCGCACGCCCCAGCTGCGGTCGCGCGTTCCGGTCCACTCCCCCGGTGCCACGGGGATCTCCTCGCCGCCGACGCGGATCACGCCGCCGGGGCGGCCCGCCTGCACGAAGCGCCGCCCTTCGAGGCTGAGCCGGTCGCCGCGGCGCTGGATGTGGTGCGGCTCCCACAACGCGGGGAAGTCGGCGGTCCAGGTGAGGTCGTACGACAGGGACGCGGGGTCGTCCGGGTCGGCGGCGCATTCCAGGCGGATGCGGCGCAGCGGTTCGTGGACGGTGATGCGCAGCGGCCCGACGGCGAGCTTCATCCGGTCCTCGCCGAGAGCGTCACTGGCGCGTACGGCATGGAGCGTGTCCCCGATGCGCAAAGTGGCGTACGCGTCGATGACTCCGGTGTTCGGATAGACGCCGAGGCCGAGGATGAGCAGGGCGCGGCCCCGGTGGTCGAAGAGGTGGAAGATGCACCGGTCGTAGGCGTTGCGATCGCCCGTGGCGACGTGCCTCATCGACAGCGGGACCTGGTGCACGGGGTACTCGTCGAGCGGGACAGGACGGTCGTCTGTCACGGCAAACCTCCCTGGATGCACGGCAGTTCAGGGTGGCGGGAGGCATGGGGCCCTCCGGCGCGGAGATGACGGTACGTCAGTTCACGGGACGGAGCCATACACGTGTCAGGCCCGGCCCTCGCCCCGGACTCCGGGCGCACCTCCACGCCGCCGCACGGGCATGCCGTGAACTGACGCTCGAATTCATGGGACGTGACTTCGACGCGGCGCCAGGCGTTGGCCTTGCATGACCCCCACGGACATGGGCCTGGACATGGGCCCGACACACCTCCCCACCGGACGTCGGCGGCGCACCCTTGTCACGGTGCCCGCCTCCGCAGAATCGGTTCCCCAGAGGCCTCCGCAGCCCCTGCAGCCACCACCGCACCCGGCGTCACACCAGCCGACGCTGCAGCAGGCACACCCTCAGACGCGCCAGGCGCTTCAGCCGCCCCGCACACCCCAGCCCCACCAGCAGCCGCACCAACACATGCACCCGCAGATGCTTCAACCGTCACATCAGCCGCACCCGCAGCCACTTCTCCAGGACCCGCCGATCTACCGCGCCCTGATCCACCACTGGGCCGACCGCGGCCGCACGCTGCCAGGGCGCCACGACCCGGAGTGGGCCCGGCTCGTGGCGCCGCCGGTGCACCGCGGCCAGTTCAGCGCGAGTCGGGACCCGCGAGGTGACGCGCGATGACCATGCGCTGGATCTGATTGGTGCCCTCGACGATCTGCAGCACCTTGGCCTCGCGCATGAAGCGCTCCACGGGGAAGTCCGCGGTGTAGCCGTACCCGCCGAGGACCTGCACGGCGTCCGTCGTCACCTTCATCGCGGCGTCCGTGCACATCAGCTTGGCCATGGCCGCCTGCTTGGAGAACGGCCGCCCCGCGTCGCGCAGCCTGGCCGCGGCGAGATAGAGCGCCCGGCCCGCCTCGATCTGCGTCGCCATGTCCGCGAGCATGAAGCGCAGGCCCTGGAAGTCCGCGATGGGCCTGCCGAACTGCTGCCGCTCGGTGGCGTACGCGACGGCCTCGTCCAGCGCCGCCTGGGCCACGCCGATGGCGCAGGCCGCGATGCCGAGCCGCCCCGAGTCGAGTGCGGAGAGCGCGATGGCGAAGCCCTGGCCCTCGTCGCCGATACGTCGGGAATCGGCCACGCGTACGCCGTCGAAGTGGACCTGGGCGGTGGGCGAGCCCTTCATGCCCATCTTCTTCTCGGGCACCGCGGCGCTCAGCCCCTCGGCATCGCCCGGCACCAGGAAGGCCGTGACACCACGGGCGCCCTCGCCGCCGGTGCGCGCGAGGACCGTGTAGAAGTCGGCGACGCCGCCGTGCGTGATCCAGGCCTTGGTGCCGGTGACGACCCAGTCGTCGCCGTCCCTGACGGCCTTCGTGCGCAGCGACGCGGCATCGGATCCCGACGCGGGCTCGGAGAGGCAGTACGCGCCGAGGAGTCCGCCGCCGAGCATGGCGGGCAGGTGCTCGGCCTGCTGCTCCTTGGTGCCGTAGCCGGCGAGGGCGTGACAGGACAGGGAGTGGACGCTGACGCCCAGGCCGACGGTCAGGCGCGCGGCGGCCAGCTCCTCCAGGACCTGGAGGTAGACCTCGTACGGCTGGTCGCCGCCGCCGAACTCGGAGTCGTACGGCAGCCCGAGCAGACCGGACTCGGAGAGCAGGGCGAAGACCTCGCGCGGGAAGCGCCCGGCGTCCTCCTCCTCCGCCGCCTTCGGGGCGACTTCGTTCCGGACGATGTCCCGGACGAGCGAGAGCAGATCCCTGGCCTCTTCCGTGGGCAGCTGACGGTCCACCGGGGTGTGGTCGGGCATGACGCCCTCCTCCCTGTCGGGCTGCGACGGACTCCCGCACTGGGTGGGGCGGCGCCGCCGGGAAACGATGCCGAGCCAGGGTCTCCTTCCGGGTCACGGAAGCTGCTGACCAGCGGCTCTGGCGCGTTGAGTATGCCCGATCGACGGCAACCAGTCACTAGTTAACGACCGCTTACTCGAAAGATAGCCGAAGATCGTTGATGAGGGCGGGATTGGTACGAACCATTGACCGCACTGGTCTAGTCCTCCTACTGTTCCCCCGAACGTCTTAACGCGTTCATGCCAAGTCGCACGTGCATGTCACAGATGCAGGTCCGCAGCACCACAGATGCAGATCCGTAGCACCACAGATGCAGGTCCACAGCACCACTTCCCCCCTCCCCTGTTTCCCCCCCACGAGGAGACACGATGCTCAGACCGCACACCCCCCGCGCCCGTTTCCGGGCGCTCGTCGCCACCGCGTGTTGCGCCGTCCTCGGCGCCGGCCTGCTGGCCGGCGCGGGCACCGCAGCCGCCGAGCAGGACAGCGGCTCCGCGACGAAGGCCGCCGCCGGTTCCAAGGTCGTCGGCTACTTCACCGAATGGGGCGTCTACGACCGGAACTACCACGTCAAGAACATCGAGACGTCCGGCTCGGCCGACAAGCTCACGCACATCAACTACGCCTTCGGCAACGTCCAGGGCGGCAAGTGCGCGATGGGCGACGCCTACGCGGCGACCGACAAGGCCTACACCGCCGACCAGTCCGTGGATGGCGTCGCCGACACCTGGGACCAGCCCCTGCGCGGCAACTTCAACCAGCTGCGCAAGCTGAAGAAGAAGCACCCCGACCTCAAGGTCCTCTGGTCCTTCGGCGGTTGGACCTGGTCGGGCGGGTTCACCGAGGCCGCGAAGAACCCCGAGGCCTTCGCCCAGTCCTGCTACGACCTGGTGGAGAACTCCAAGTGGGCCGATGTCTTCGACGGCATCGACATCGACTGGGAGTACCCCAACGCCTGCGGTCTGACGTGCGACACCAGCGGCCGCGACGCCTACAAGAAGCTGATGGGCGCGGTCCGTTCGAAGTTCGGGGCCAATAACCTGGTGACCGCGGCGATCCCGGCGGACGCCTCGGACGGCGGCAAGATCGACGCCGCCGACTACGCGGGCGCCGCCCAGTACGTCGACTGGTACAACCCGATGACGTACGACTTCTTCGGTGCCTGGGACGCCAAGGGTCCGACGGCTCCGCACTCGCCGCTGACCTCCTACACCGGCATTCCCAAGGAGGCGTACAACTCCGACGCCACCATCAAGAAGCTGAAGGGGCTCGGCGTCCCCTCCGACAAGCTGCTCCTCGGCATCGGCTTCTACGGCCGCGGCTGGACGGGCGTCACGCAGAAGGAGCCCGGCGGCACCGCGACCGGACCCGCCGCGGGCAAGTACGAGCAGGGCATCGACGACTACAAGGAATTGAAGACCAAGTGCCCGGCCAACGGCACGGTCGGCGGGACCGCGTACGCGCACTGCGGGAACAACTGGTGGAGCTATGACACCCCGGCGACCATCGCGGGGAAGATGACGTACAAGAACCAGCAGGGCCTCGGCGGCACGTTCTTCTGGGAGCTCAGCGGGGACACGTCCAACGGCGAGCTGATCAAGGCCATCAACTGACCTTGTGACGTTGCGGACTTGGGGCGGGGGCCGGTCGGCGGTCCCCGCCCCTCGTCATGGACGCGCGGGCGCGGGATACGAGGGCTCGAAGTCCTCGATGGCGCGCAGCGTGTCCCCGAGGGTGCGCACCAGCAGGGTGCAGACCTTGTCGCGCACCAGGCCCTTGTGGCCGATCCAGTCGAGCGCGATCCCCTCGACGCTGCACAGCCACCCGAGCAGCGCGGTCCGCGCGAGCAGCGGGATGTCCCTGCGACCGTACGCCCCTTCGGCGATCGCCCCGATCATCGCCTCGCGCACGCCGTCGCGTATGGCGTGCACCTCGGCGTCGAAGCCGACGCCGCCGCTGATGATCGTGCGGTACGCGGCCTGATGATGCTCGGCGTAGCGCAGATAGCCGTCGATGGTGCGCTGCACCCGCTCCACGGGAGGGAGATCGTCGTGGCGTCCGGCGCGCGCGACGAGCTCGGCGACCGAGTCCTCGATGATCGCGAGGTAATAGCCGCGTTTGGACTTGAAGTAGTAGTAAATCAGCCCTTTGGCGACGCCCGCCTGCTTGGCGATGTCGTCCATCGACAGGGCGTCGTAGGACGTGTCGGCGAACAACTTCCGGCCGATGGCGATGAGTTCACCGCGGCGCGCCGCGGAGCGGTCGGTGCCGCGCTGTTGACTATTATTCAATTTCGGCCCTAGTCTCCAACTGCCTCGGGATTGTCCGCAGTATGGCAGAACGGTGCCACCTGCCGGTTCGGCTCCCGACGGCGCTTCACGCACTCCCCTTACGCACGCTTGAGGACGCGGACACGACGTACGGGAGGAAGACAGTGAGCGCAGCACGCAGTGCCTTACGCGAAGGCAGAACCTCCTGGAAGAAGACGGCCGTGGTGGCCCTGCCGGCCGTCCTGGCCGTCGGCGTCATGGCCTCCGTGATGGCCGAGGGCGCGCTCGCCGCGTCCTTCGCCGTCTCGGGCACCAGCTTCCAGGTGTCGTCCGGGAAGCTGACCAGTCAGGGCCTGTCCAGTTACGTCCAGACGGACCGGGACATCGACGGCAAGGGGCACCCCGTGGCGCTCCTCGGGATCGGTGACGCGACCCTCTCCGACATCTGCCAGGCCGCCGAGGTCAAGACCCCGGTGGGCACCGTCGTGTTCAAACTGACCGCGGGCGGCGCCGCGGGCGACGTCACCGCGAGCAACCTCATCATCGACGGCGAGGACCTGGTCGGCGACGCCCGCTTCGGCACCGCGCAGATCGGCCGGGACGCCTCGACGCTCGACGAGGTGCCCGGAGTCCAGGGCGAGAAGGGCAAGTTCGGGTTGCAGGCCGGGGACATCACGGTCTCCGGCGTGAAGTCGCACGCCTGGTCGGCGACCGGCGGCAACTTCCGGCTCAAGGGCATGAAGGTCGATGTCAGCGTCGGCGGCAAGAAGTGCTTCTGACCGGCGGCGGCAGAGGCGGCGTCAACCCTTTCCGCAAGGACGGCGGCGGCTGGCTCGACCGGCGTCTGCCCTGGCCCGAGCAGCGCCGGGTGGTGCGCAGATGGCGGCGCACCCGGCCGTTCTGGGGCGGGCTCCTGCTGATCCTCGGCGGCGCCGAGCTGCTCCTGGTGCCGCTCTCGCCGCTGACCGTGCTCGTCAGCCTGGGGCTCGGCGGGATCGCCGCGCTCGGCATCGGGATCGCACTGGTCGTGGCGGGGCTCTTCCTGTGGCTGCTGCCGCACACACACCACTATGTGAGCGTCAACGCCCTCATCCTGTCGGTGCTTTCGTTCGCCGCGACGAACCTCGGCGGGTTCCTGGTCGGCATGCTCCTCGGCATCGCGGGCAGCGCCATGGGGTTCGGCTGGACCCCGGTGCCGGAGGACGCCGAGGAGGATCCGGCACGGCCGAAGGTGCGTGACGGGCAGGGCACGCGGACGCTCGCCGTGCTGCTGCCCGTGGCGATCGTCGCGGGGATCGTGCTGAACGGCGGGCCCGCCAAGGCCGCGCCCGCGGCGGCGGTCGCGGCGCCGCGGGTGCCGCCGACCGTCACGACCACGCTCTTCGCGCCGCAGGGCTTCACGCTGGCGGGCGTGACCGAGATCCCGACCGCGGACGGGCCGCTGAAGGTCATGGTCCTGCGGATGAAGGCCGCCTCGCTCACGGACTACCGGCTGAAGACGCGCGACGGCAACGGGCCCGAACTCGCCCTCGGCGCCGACACGTTGGACCTGAGCGGCGAAGTCACCCTGTATCTGACCAAGTTCAAGGGGTGCCTGGAGGGCATCCTCTGTCTGACCTTCACGCCCGACAGGCTGCCGGTGCCGCCCGTCGTGCCGCCGTTCGTCTTCATGACGGACGTGAGCGCCGAACAGGCCCTGGTCACCTCGGACTTGATCGAGGCGGGCGGGCTGACCCTGAAGGCCTCCTGATGTGCTTCCTGACGATGGGTGCAGGCGCATGATCCAGATCCAGGCCGCCCTTTTCTGGGCGTACGCGATCGGCGCGACTTTCGCCGTGTCGGCGGGGCGGCAGCTGCAGGTGTGGGAGCGGATCAACGCGGGCGAGGGGCCGCGCACGCGCAGCCGGGCCGCCAACCCCTATCTGGCGCTCACGGCACTCTTCGCCGCCGTCCTGATGGTGCCGACCGGGCTCTTCCTGCTGTGGCAGAACCCCGCCTGGGCGACCATGCACGTGGCCGAGGGGCACGAGGGGGTGTGGGCGGGGTTCGTCCTGTTCTACGCGGGCGGGATCCCGGCGGCCGCGATCCTCGGGTTCCTGGTGGCGCAGGCGCTGGTGCTGGTGGGGGCCGGCTACTGGGCGTATCTCCAGTGCGTGGGCGGGTACTTCCTGCTGTTCGGGACGCTGATCCACGGGTGGGACGGCAGCGGGTACGAGCGCTTCCTGTCACCGGGGGCGAAGGACTTCGCCGGCTGGTCGCGGGACAGCGTCGTCAATCACGTACTCGACTTCCTGACGTCGGGGACGTTCCTGGCGCTGCTGCTCTTCGGGGCCGCGGTGATCGGCACCATGCTGGTGACCGAGATCGGCTGGCTCATGGAGGGCTGGTCGCTGCCGGGCGCCGACGAGGACCGCAAGGTGCCGCGGCTCCTCGGCATCGCCATCGCGGCGGCCGGTGTCTACGGCCTGCCGTTCGTGGGCGCGCTCTTCGCGAGCGCGCTGGTGCGGCTGGTCGGCGGGTGGCTCGGCCTGCCGGTCTTCGCAGTGGTGGCGGGGGTCGTGCTGCTGCACGGGCGCTCGCCGGTGCGGTGGCTCTACGGCCTGGTGGGCGTCCCGCACCGGCACTGGCGTGCGGAGCTCGACGACAGCAGGGGTGACGGCCGGGGTGACGGCCGCGGCGATGAGAGCGGTGTCACAACAGGCCGGTCTGCGTGACGAGCATCGCGAGGACGACGACGAGGGTCCAGCCCGCGAGGTGCTCCAGGAGCTTGGGGCCGTCTTCCTTGGGGCCGCCGGTGCGGGCCCGGGTGCGGACGGCGGTGGCAGAGGTCGCGGTCATGTCTTCTCGCTGACGTTCGTCTGGCAGTGGCTTCCCCCCACTGGGACCACTCCACCTTGCCAGCCGGACGCGCCCTTGTGGGAGAGACCTTGGTCACCCCTCGGCCATCCGTTGGTCGGCCACAACTACGGCGGATTGCCGTGCGTCTAAGACGAGGAACGTCCAGGACGCGCGTCGCCCCGGACGAGACGCCACGCACGTCCGCGCAGCATCCGACCGAAAGGTTTCCGATGAGCACCGACCGGACGCCCCGCCGCAGAGCGCGGCTCGCCCTCGCGGCCGCGATCACCGCGGCGGCCGCCCTCACCGCACCGGTCTCGCAGGCCGCCCCTGCGGCCGTCGAGAAGCCGTCGCCGGGCGCTCCCGGCCTCGGCGACCCGATGTTTCCGCTGGACGGCAACGGCGGGTACCGGGTGGACCGGTATTACCTGGACTTCGACTGGCAGGCGCCGAAGACGCCCTTCGAGGCGACGACGACGATCAGGGCGCGGTCCACGCAGGCGCTGTCCCGCTTCAATCTGGACTTCGGCGGCAACACCCTGCACGACGTCACCGTGAACGGCACGGCGGCGGGCACGTCGCGTGCGGGCGACGAGCTGACGGTCACGCCCAAATCCCCGATAGCCAAGGGCAGTTCCTTCACGGTCAAGGTGACGTACACCGCGGATCCGACCCAGACCAGGCACCGTGACGACGCGATCGAGGACTACGGCTGGATACCCACGCCCGACGGCACGGTGGTCTACCCCCAGCCGAACGGCGCCCGGCTGATCTTCCCGGCCAACGACCACCCGAGCCAGCGCGCGCCGATCACCTTCCGGATCACCACGCCGGGCGACCGCACGGCCGTGGCCAACGGCAAGCTGGTCTCGCGCGTCGCACGGCCCGACGGGCGGGTGCAGTGGACGTACGACTCCGAGCAGCCGCTGTCCACGCAGCTGGTGCAGCTGGCGGTCGGCAAGTTCCGGCTGGTCGACAGCGAGGGGCCGGGCGGGCTGCCGCTGCGTGACGTCGTCCCGGACGCGCTGGTCGAGCCGACCGCCGAGTACCGCAAGCTCACGCCGGACCATCTGAAGTGGCTGGAGGAGAAGCTCGGCCCCTACCCCTTCAACCGCTACGGGCTGCTCGTCGGTGACACGGACCTCGGCGTGGCCCTGGAGACGCAGACGCTCTCGCTCGTCCCGAAGGCCGATCTGCTCGGCACGAAGGTCGACGCCGAGCGGAACATGGTGCACGAGCTCACCCACCAGTGGTTCGGCGACAGCGTGGCGCTCAAGAGCTGGTCCGACCTGTGGCTGAGCGAGGGGCATGCCCGTTTCTACGAGAGGGAGTATTCCGAGCAGCACGGCGGGGACAGCTTCGAGGCCGCGATGAAGACCGCTTACCAGAACCACGACATCTGGCGCCGCGACTTCGGCGCCCCCGCCGAGCCGACCGAGCCGAACCTCTTCAAGCGCATGCGGTACGACGGCTCGGCCCTGGTCCTGTACGCGCTGCGCGAGGAGGTGGGCGACGCGACGTTCCAGAAGATCGAACGAGCCTGGGTGAGCGGTTTCAAGGACAGGACGGCGAGCACCCAGCAGTTCATCGACCTGGCCTCGAAGGCAGCGGGCAAGGACCTGTCGGACTTCCTGCGCCCCTGGCTGTACGGCCCGAAGACACCGCCGATGCCGGGCCACCCGGACTGGGTGGTGGACCCGGCGAGCTGAGGCGTTCCGCTCCGGGCCCGAACCCGGCCCACGTGGGCCCCGCTCGACCGACGAGTGGGGCCCACGTCATGGACGCACGGCATGGACGCATGGACTAGGACGCACGGACTAGGACGCGCCGCGCTGCTGGGGTGGCTGAGGTGTCGGGGTCAAGGGCTGGAGGACCGTGCCGACGATCTGTTGGGCCAGGTCGATGCCGAAGCCGGCGAAGCTTTGGGCGGTCAGCAGGGAGAGTTGCGTGGTCAGTGCCGTGCCGGCGGCCAGGAGGGCCGGGTAGTCGGTCCTGGCGCGGGCCTCGGCCATCTTGCGGGTTTCCTTCTTGATCGCCTCCACGGTGGCCTTCAGGATCGGGTTCGCCACGCGCTGGCCCGGGGGACCGCCCGGGATGATGGCCAGCAGGTTGTCCAGCGAGGCGTCCACCTTCGCGAGCCCCTGGCGGACCTTCTCGGGCTTCATCTGCCCCTGGAGGACGTCCCCCGCGAACGTGGAGACGGTGGCGTTGGCATGCCCCGTCCTGCCGAAGCTGTGGAACGTCCTGGCCTGGTTCTTCAGCTCGCGCTCGGTCATGGCATTCGGTGACGGCGGCGGTTCCGCCGCGGCCGCCGGCAGCGGGCCGAGGACCGTGACTCCGCACACCAGCGCCGCGACACATCCCAGGAATCTCTTGCGCACACCCAACTCGTCTCTCTCAGCGGTTGCCTGTCTGCTGGTCAGATTCCGTGAGGGGTGAGCGCGCCGCCATTCGACAGGGTGCGCTTTGCTCCACTCGGCGGCTGGGCATCGGTACCGAGGACGCTCAGCCGCCGAGAAGGAGTCGTCAGCGGATGCCCACCGCCGCCAGCGCCTTGCGCTGGGCCGTGGAGATCTTCGTGGGGAAGTAGAGGTAACAGACCCCGCCGGTGCCCGAGACCACCTTCCCCGACGCGTTGTACCTCTTCGTACGGAGCCAGATGTTCTCCCATTCGCGGCGCTTGTAGACGCGGCGGACCGCCGGGTTGCTCGGGGACGCCGGGTCGTTGGCGATCACGTCGCCGGTGGGCGTGAAGCCGATCACCGTCATCAGGTGGCCCGCCGTGCCGTAGCCCGCGCCCGTCAGCTCCTCCTTGCGGAACGACTGGGACGTTATGGCCGGGATGCCCGCGGCGATCAGTGACTCCAGTTCGGTGAGGGAAGCGAGGCGGGTCACCACGCCTTGGAGGTCCTTGTACGTCGCCGCGTACGCGGCGTTGAACGGCCAGTTGCCGCAGCCCCCGTACTGGTAGTCGTACGTGAAGCGAGCCGCGTGGCACACCTGAGGGTCGGCGAAGGACGGGTCGACCCAGGCCAGGTCCTCCGGGGTCGGCTTGCGGCCCCAGTACTCGATGATCATCTGCGAGGAGGTGGGGCTGCACCAGGCCTCGCCGCCGTTGTCGTACTCCGGGTACTGCCCGACGTGCGTCTCCTGGGAGTACCGCGGGACGGTCAGCTCCTTGGCGAGCCCCGGCTTCGACGCGGGCACCGTGAAGCGGTCGGGGATCGCGGAGGCCATCGCGCCGAGCCGCCAGACCGTGGGGGTCGCCGTCGCACCCGGCTCGCGGTACAGGGTCAGGCGCAGTTGGTACGAGGCGACGCGCAGGCCCGTGGTCGTGTCGTCCAGGGAGAGCGTGTCCGTCCAGACCGTGGACTTGCCGTCGGTCTGGTCGTCGACCGAGGTCCGCCGGATGTCCTTCTCCGCGTCGTCCCCCGAAGTCCAGCGGCCCATCACGTACCAAGGAGTCTGTGTCTTGTCCGAGTACGTGCCCCGCAGCTCGACCTGGAGCCAGGTCCCGGCCGGGGTGTGCGCGTTCCAGGACGCGATCAGCTCCGTCGCGGGGACGGTGGAGCGGTGCGTGGGCGTGGTCCACCGGGCGTACTCCCAGGTGGCGGTCCTGCCGGTGTGCGGGTCGGCGTAGTCGGTGCGGCCCGCGGGCTTCGCGATCCGCAGGCCGGGGCGCGCCCCCGCGACGGCCGCGGTGCCCTCGGCGGTGCCGGACCGCCAGTCCTCGTACGAGGTCCAGAAGCGGTTGTCCACCAGGCGGTCCGCGCGCGGCGGGCGGCGCCCGGTTCCCGCGGCGCCCGCGGCCAGGGCGGGGGCCGTCGTCGCCGCGACGGCGGCCACCGCGGCCGCCGTGGCGAGCACGGATCTGCGGGACATGTCCTCGGTCCGGTCGGCGCGGCGCGCCCGGTCGGCTCTGTCGCTTCGGTCAGCTCGGTCCATGAAGGGGACCCCCAGTCGACGTGGTTTCCGGCAAGATCCGGAAGGGTCGGGTCAGGTGCACGGAAGTGGGCCAACTATGGCCGGTCCCGGCCGACTTCTGCCAGCGCTTCGGGCACTGCCGCGCGCACCAATATTGGCCTCAACCAATGGCATGACCTGCGACGGCACGCGGAACACATCCTTCCGCGACCCTTCCGCGCCCGTACCCTTGCCGATGATGACCGGACACCCGCACACCCCTCTCCCCCGCCTCGCGGACCCCCTGCGCCGCCTGCCGCCGTCCTGCGGCCCCGTCCGGCTGATCGCCGTGGACGGCCACGCGGGCTCCGGCAAGTCGACGTTCGCCCGGCGCCTGGCCGAGGCGCTCGGCGGGGCGCCCGTCCTGCGGCTCGACGACATCGCGAGCCACACCGAGCTGTTCGGCTGGACCGAGCGGCTGCGGGAGCAGGTCCTCGGGCCGCTCTCCCGCGGCGAGACGGCGCACCACGCGACGTACGACTGGAACGAGCGTCGGTTCGGCCCCGCCGGCAGGGCCCTGCCGCCCGCGCCCGTGGTGATCGTCGAGGGCGTCGGCGCGGGCCGCCGGGCGCTGCGGCCGCACCTCGCCGCGCTGCTGTGGATGGACGTACCGCGCGAGGAGGCATGGCGGCGCGGGCGCGCGCGGGACGGGGCGGTCCAGAGTGACTTCTGGGACGGCTGGGAGCCCGCGGAACTCCGGCACTTCGCGGACGACCCTTCCCGGCCCTTCGCCCAGCTATTGGTACGACAGTGCCCAGAGGGATACGAGGTACTGCGGGGGCCCGGTGAGGCGTCAGCGGAGACCCAAGTCGTCACACAGGGTGAGGGACCATCGGCGGTCCGCTGAACCTCCGGAAAACTGCTTCCACTTGGCCCCACGAGTTTTCATGAGTGCCCCAACTCGGCTTGACCCAGGGGCCTTACAGGACTTACGTTCTGAATGTGCGGTCCTGCGGGGCCGCCCGCAGACGCGAAGCCCCCGGTTGTTCCCCCGTGATCGGGGGCTTCGTTCTGCCCTCCGGGCCGATTTCCGGCCGCTGCGAGCCGCCATTCGCTCACCCTCGGTCACCATCGAGGCCATCCCTCCCCGCCCCTTTCCGGCCGATCCGCCGGTGCGGCACCCTACGGCCGACCGCTCCCCCGCAGGTACGATGCTTCTCGGTGCGCCTTTTCGGACGGCTGCTCTACGCACCGAGTCAACTCCCGTCCGCAGCACGGTGGTTCAGCGCAGTGGCCGGCGGGCACCGGTCCGGCGGTACGCAAACGGGGGCACGGTTTGTGGGGGACCTGATGGACTTCGACGCGGTGGGCTCACCCGCCCCGGCCGACCTCGCCTGGCTGAGGGGCGTCGACGCCTACACGATGGGCGCCTACCCGCAGGCGGAGGAGGAGTTCCGGACCGCGGTACGGATGGATCCCGGGATGGCCGACGGCTGGCTCGGGCTGCACGCGCTGCGCATCGACACGACGACGGCGCTGCTGCGGATGTTCCAGCACCGGGACCGGTTCGGGGAGCAGCGCGCACGGCACGCGCGCACCCTCAACTCCTGGTACTGGCTCGGCTGGTGGGTGCAGCCCGTCCTGGAGAGCGCGCGGGACCTGTTGCTCGCGCACGCCTCGCACTGGCTGGACGGCCGCCATGTCCCGGAGCTCGACCGGGCGCTCGCGGGACTGCCACCGGTCGACGCGGACCCGCAGGTGCGCTTCCTGCACGCCTGCCGCTCCTATCTCGTCAAGGACTGGGAGCAGCTGGTGCGGCACACGGACCCGCTGATCGACGACCCGATGCTGGGCATCGAGGCCGGGCTCTTCGGCGGCATGGCCCGGGTGCGCCTGGAGATGTACGGCCAGGCCGAACCGCTCCTGTCCGCCGCCCTGATGCGCTGCCGCAGCGAGCAGCCGCAGCGCAAGGAACTGCGCTACTGGCTGGCCCGCGCCCACGAGGGAACCGGCCGCTCGGCGGCGGCCCTGCCGCTGTACCGCGCGGTGCACCGGGTCGACGCCTCCTTCATGGACACCTCGGCACGGCTCGCGGCCATCGCCGAGGGCGACGGGTACGACGAGGCCGCCGACCTCGCCGCCGCGATCAGCCTGGCCGGCGCGAGCCCGGACGTCCTGGAGGGTCCCGACGGCATCGACGTGCTGTTCGGCACCGAGGGCCGCGACGTGAAGGTCACCGGATCCGAACTCCCGCCGGGTGGCGCTCCGCCGGGGCCCGGCGGCCTCAACGGCCCGGTGGGACCCGCGGGACCCGGGAACGCGGGCGGTCCGGCCGGGCCCTCCGAGACCGATGCCGTCCGCGAAAAGGCGATCATTCCGATCAAGGCGGGCCCACCGCAGCTGCCGCCGGGGCCCACCGACCCCGCGCTCCTGGAGGCCGCGCTCGCCGAGCTCGAGCGCATGGTGGGTCTCGAGCCGGTCAAGCGCCAGGTCAAGGCGCTCTCCGCGCAGCTGAACATGGCCCGGCTGCGCGCCGCGCAGGGCCTTCCCGTGCAGCCGCCGAAACGACACTTCGTCTTCTCCGGTCCCTCCGGCACCGGCAAGACCACCGTGGCCCGCATCCTCGGCCGGGTCTTCTACGCCCTCGGGCTGCTCGGCGGCGACCACCTCGTGGAGGCGCAGCGCGCCGACCTGGTCGGCGAGTACCTCGGCCAGACCGCGGTGAAGGCCAACGAACTGATCGACTCCGCGATCGGCGGCGTCCTCTTCGTCGACGAGGCCTACTCCCTCTCCAACTCCGGCTACGGCAAGGGCGACGCGTACGGAGACGAGGCCCTGCAGGTCCTCCTCAAGCGGGCCGAGGACAACCGCGACCACCTCGTCGTGATCCTCGCGGGCTACCCCGAGGGCATGGACCGGCTGCTCGCCGCCAACCCCGGCCTGTCCTCGCGCTTCACGACCCGCGTCGACTTCCCCTCGTACCGCCCCCTCGAACTGACCTCGATCGGCGAGGTGCTCGCCGCCGAGAACGGCGACGTGTGGGACGAGGAGGCGCTGGATGAGCTGCGCTCCATCAGTGGGCACGTCGTCGACCAGGCCTGGATCGACGAGCTCGGCAACGGCCGCTTCCTGCGCACCCTGTACGAGAAGAGCTGCGCCTACCGCGATCTGCGGCTGACCGGCTATCCGGGCGAGCCGGGGCGCGACGACCTGTCGACGCTGCGCCTGCCCGACCTGATGCAGGCGTACGGAGAGGTGCTCTCGGGGCGCGGGCCGCAGAACCCGTCCGGCATCTGAGGACGCGTCGTGCGGGCCACGCCCCGCGCGCTCACCCCACGAGGGCGCCGCCACGCGCCTCGCGCGCGTCGCCTCCGGGTGCTTCCTGGGCCTTGCGGGGCACCGCGACGCGGTGCGCGGGGTCACGGACCTCGCCGACCAGGAGCTCCAGGACGTCCTCCAGCGCGACCAGGCCGAGCACCTTGCCGGAGGCGTCGGCGACCTGCGCCAGATGCGTCGCGGCGCGGCGCATCACGGTCAGGGCGTCGTCCAGCGGGAGTTCGGCCCGCAGCGTGGTCATCGGGCGCCAGACCTGCTGCGGCACGGCGCGGTCGGTGTCCTCCAGGTCGAGTACGTCCTTGACGTGGAGGTAGCCCATGAAGGCGCCGTTCTCCGCGCAGACCGGGAAGCGGGAGTACCCGGTGCGCCCGGTGAGCGCGACGACCTGGCCCGGGGTGACCGAGGGGCCCACCGTCACCAGGGACACCGCATCCAGCAGGACGTCCGTCACGGGGCGCGAGCCCAGTTCGAGGGCGTCCTCCAGGCGCTCCTGCTCCTCGGGGTCCAGGAGCCCCGCCTGGCCCGAGTCCTCGACGAGGCGGCCCAGTTGGACACTGGTGAACACCGCCTCGACCTCGTCCTTGGGCTCCACCCCGAAGACCTTCAGGACGAGTCGCGCACACGCGCCGAGCGCCACGGTCACCGGGCGGCACAGCCGCGCGAAGGCGACGAGGCCGGGGCTGAACCAGAGGGCGGTCTTCTCGGGGGCGGCCATCGCGAGGTTCTTCGGGACCATCTCGCCGATGACGAGGTGCAGGAAGACGACGACGGCGAGCGCGATCACATAGCCGAGGGGGTGGATCATGCCCTCGGGCAGGTGGATCGCCGCGAAGAGCGGCTCGAGGAGATGCGCGACGGTCGGCTCGGCGACGGCGCCGAGCGTCAACGAGCAGACGGTGATGCCGAACTGGGCGGCGGCCATCATCTGCGGCAGGTGCTCCAGGCCGTACAGGACCTGGCGGGCCCTCTTGGAGTCCAGGGGTTCGATCTGGCTGCGGCGCACGGAGACGAGCGCGAACTCGGCGCCCACGAAGAAGCCGTTGGCGAGCACGAGGAGGACGGCGAGGAGGAGTTGGAGCAGGCTCACCGCAGCGCCTCCGCGACTTCGGGCACCGCGGGGGCGGTGTCCGCCGCACCGGCTTCCCGGGTCCGCACGAGGCGCACCCGCTCCGCGCGGTAGTGCCCGACCTGGCGCACCGAGAGCCGCCAGCCGGGCAGTTCGGCCCGGTCGCCGGGGGCCGGGATGCGGCCGAGCAGATCGGCGACGAGGCCGGCCACGGTCTCGTAGGGCCCTTCGGGTACGTCGAGTCCTATGCGCTGCAGCGTGTCCACGCGGCAGCTGCCGTCCGCGTCCCAGGCGGGCCTGCCCTCCTCGGCCGGCGCCACGCACAGGTCGGGCAGGTCGAGCAGGTCGTGTTCGTCGCGGACCTCGCCGACGAGCTCCTCGACGATGTCCTCCAGGGTGACGACGCCCGCCGTGCCGCCGTACTCGTCGACGACGACGGCCATGGGCTGCTCGCTGCGCAGCCGCTCCAGGAGGGGCTGCACGGGCAGTGTCTGGGGAACGAGCAGCGGGGACTTCGCGATCCGGCTGACGGGGGTGCGCAGGCGGTCGTGCGCGGGCACCGCGAGGGCGTCCTTGAGGTGCACCATGCCGACGATCTCGTCGATCCGCTCGCGGTAGACCGGGAAGCGGGACAGGCCGGTGGCGCGGGTCAGGTTGACCACGTCCTCGGCCGTCGTCGAGGACTGCAGCGCGCTGACCTTCACGCGCGGCGTCATGACGTGCTGCGCGGTCAGTTCGCCGAGCGAGAGGGTACGCACGAACAGGTCGGCGGTGTCCTGCTCCAGGGCGCCCGCCTGCGCCGAGTGCCGGGCCAGGGAGACCAGTTCGCCCGGGGTGCGGGCGGAGGCCAGCTCCTCGGCGGGCTCGACGCCGAGCGCGCGTACGAGACGGTTGGCCACGGCGTTCAGGAGGGAGATCACCGGGCGGAAGAGCCGTGAGAAGACGTGCTGCGGGCCCGCGACGAACCGCGCGACCTGCAGCGGCCTGGACACCGCCCAGTTCTTGGGCACCAGTTCGCCGATGACCATCTGCACGGCGGACGCGAGCAGCATGCCGACCACCACGGAGACGCCGCCGACGGCGCCTTCGGGGATGCCGATCGCCTTGAACGGGCCCGCGAGCAGGTGCGCGAGGGCCGGTTCGGCGAGCATGCCGACCACGAGCGAGGTGATGGTGATGCCGAGCTGGGTGCCGGAGAGCTGGAAGGACAGCTCCTTGAGGGCGCCGACGACCGTGCGGGCCCGTCGGTCCCCGTCGGCCGCGGCCTTCTCGGCGTCCGGACGCTCGACGGTGACGAGGCCGAACTCGGCCGCCACGAAGAAGCCGTTGGCGAGAATCAGCAGGAATGCCGCCCCGAGAAGCAGCAGGGGGACTGTCATGCCGCCGCCTCCCCGGTCGTGCCGGTCCCGGTATGTCGGGAGGGGGCGGCGCAGGTACTACAGGACGATCCGTCCATCGCCGGAGGGAGTCACTCCTCGGGTAGCAGGAGCCCCTGGGGACCGGGCGGGCCCGTCAGGGGCGGGGCGGCACTCCATGCGCGCCCCGCCACCAGATTAATCAAGACGGGGCGCGGGACGTCTAGTCCCCGAGGGCCGTGCGGGCGTCGGTGAGCGCGCGCAGGGCGCGGGCGTCACCGATGGCCTGCTGCTTGCCGATGCCGGGCTGGATGCCCAGGGCGGGCAGGCTGGTGCCGTCGCTCAGGTTGAGGAACACCCAGGGGTCGCCGGGGCGGAGGTTGACCTGCACGATCTCGGCCCAGGCCAGACGGCGGCTGGTCGCGATGTTGACGACGGTCACGCCGGACTCGTCGGCGACGACCTTGGGCCTGCTGAGCAGCGCGAGCACGCCGAAGAGCAGCGCGCCGGTGAAGACGAAGCTGGTCCGCTCCCCCGGGCTGAGGTCGGGCAGCAGAAAGGCGATCGCGGTGATCGTCACGAAGATCACGACGCCCGCGGTGAGCAGGACGGCCCGGGTCCGCGTCGGCCGGAAGGTGACGGGAAGGGCGGGGAGAGCGGGGCTGTCGGACATGAGGCGGTGCTCCTACCGGATCAGGGGCCGGTCAGAGACGGCAGGCGTGAATGGCCGTGGTCAGGATGGCCCGCGCCCCGATGGAGTACAGGTCGTCCATGATCCGCTGGGCCTCCTTGGCGGGGACCATGGAGCGGACGGCCACCCAGCCCTCGTTGTGCAGCGGGGAGATCGTCGGCGACTCCAGGCCCGGGGTGAGGGCGACGGCCTGCTCCAGGTGCTCGGCGCGGCAGTCGTAGTCCATCATCACGTACGACCTGGCGACCAGGACGCCCTGGAGGCGACGGAGGAACTGCTGCACCTTCGGGTCGTCGGCGTCGGCGCCGGTGCGGCGGATGACGACCGCCTCGGACTTCATGATCGGCTCGCCGAAGACCTCAAGGCCCGCGTTGCGCAGGGAGGTGCCGGTCTCCACGACGTCCGCGATGACCTGGGCGACGCCCAGCTCGATGGCGGTCTCCACGGCGCCGTCCAGGTGGACGACGGAGGCGTCGACGCCCTGCTCGGCGAGGTGCTTGGCGACGATGCCCTCGTACGAGGTGGCGACCGTCTTGCCCGCGAGGTCGGCGATGCCGCTCGCGGTGCCCGGCTTCGCGGCGAAGCGGAAGGTGGAGCGGGCGAAGCCGAGGGGCAGGATCGTCTCGGCGTTCGCGCCCGAGTCGATCAGCAGGTCCTGTCCCGTGATGCCGATGTCGAGCTTGCCGGCCGAGACGTAGATCGCGATGTCCTTGGGCCGGAGGTAGAAGAACTCGACCTCGTTGTCGGGGTCGACGAGGACGAGCTCCTTCGACTCCTTGCGCTGCTGGTATCCGGCCTCATGGAGCATCGCCGACGCAGGTCCGGACAGTGAACCCTTGTTGGGGACGGCGATGCGCAGCATGAGGCGGGATTCCTTTGCGTGATGGGTGAGTTGGGGTGACTTGGGGACGTACGGCTCAGAGGTGGGCGTACACGTCGTCGAGGGAGATGCCGCGGGCGACCATCATCACCTGCACGTGGTAGAGGAGCTGCGAGATCTCCTCGGCGGCGGCTTCCTTGCCCTCGTACTCGGCGGCCATCCAGACCTCGGCGGCCTCCTCGACGACCTTCTTGCCGATGGCATGGACGCCCTTGTCGACCAGCTCGGCGGTGCGGGAGGTCGCGGGGTCGCCATTGGCGGCCTTGTGCTGGAGCTCGGTGAAGAGCTCCTCGAAAGTCTTCTTGGACATGATGGTCGCCACTCTACGCGGCCGCCCGGCTCCCCTCAGCGCCAGGGTTCGGAGATCGTACGCAGCGTGGTGGCCGTGGCCACGGCCGCGGTGACCGCCTCGTGGCCCTTGTCCTCGCGGGATCCCTCGATGCCCGCGCGGTCCAGGGCCTGCTCCTCGGTGTCGCAGGTCAGCACGCCGAAGCCGACCGGGACGCCGCTGTCCACGGAGACCTGGGTGAGGCCCTGCGTGACGCCCTGGCACACGTACTCGAAGTGCGGGGTGCCGCCGCGGATGACGACGCCGAGGGCGACGATCGCGTCGTAGCCCCGGCCGGCGAGGACCTTCGCGACGACCGGCAGCTCGAAGCTGCCGGGCACGCGAAGGACGGTCGGCTCGCTGATTCCGAGCTCGTTCAGGGCCCGCAGGGCGCCGTCGACGAGGCCGTCCATGACCTTCTCGTGCCACTGCGCGGCGATCACCGCGACCCGCAGGTCGCCGCAGTTCTTCACGCTCAGTTCGGGTGCACCCTTGCCGCTCACGCGCTTCTCCTTGCCGTTGTACGCCGTAGGGGTCGTCTGTACGTCGTAGGGGTCGTCGGTGCTTACTGGTTGCCGCAGGCGGACACGTCGGTGGTGTCCAGCCAGGGCAGGTCGTGCCCCATCCGGTCCCGCTTGGTGCGCAGGTACCGGAGGTTGTGCTCGCCGGCCTTGATCGGCATGGGCTCGCGCCCGGTGACCTTCAGGCCGTGCCGCAGGACCGCGTCGGTCTTGTCGGGGTTGTTGGTCATCAGCCGGACGCTGCGGACGCCGAGGTCGTCCAGGATCCGGGCGCCCGCGCCGTAGTCCCTGGCGTCGGCGGGCAGGCCGAGCTCCAGATTGGCGTCGAGGGTGTCGCTGCCGCGCTCCTGGAGTTCGTACGCACGCAGCTTGGAGAGCAGACCGATGCCGCGCCCCTCGTGGCCGCGCAGATAGACCACGACGCCGCGTCCCTCCTCGGTGATGCGCCGCATGGAGGCCTCCAGCTGGGGGCCGCAGTCGCAGCGCAGCGAGTGGAAGACGTCGCCGGTCAGGCACTCGGAGTGCAGACGGGCCAGAACGTCGACGCCGTCGCCGATGTCGCCGTGGACGAGGGCGACGTGCTCGACGCCGTCGACGGTGGAGCGGTAGCCGTACGCCGTGAACTCGCCGAAGGCGGTGGGCAGGCTGACCTCGGCCTCGCGGCGGACGGTGGGCTCCGAGGAGCGGCGGTAGGCGATCAGGTCCTCGATGGAGATGATCGTCAGGCCGTGCTTGCGGGCGAACGGCACGAGCTCGGGCAGCCGCAGCATCTTCCCGTCCTCGCCCGCGATCTCCACGATGGCCCCCGCGGGTCGCAGGCCGGCGAGCCGGGCGAGGTCGACGGCGGCCTCGGTGTGGCCGTCGCGCACGAGCACGCCGCCGGGCTTGGCGCGCAGCGGGAAGACGTGCCCGGGGCGCACGAAGTCGTCGGGGCCCGCCTCGCCGCCCGCGAGGAGCCGGAGCGTGGTGGCGCGGTCGGCGGCGGAGATGCCGGTGCTCACGCCGTGCGCGGCGGACGCGTCGACGGAGACGGTGAAGGCCGTGCTCATCGACTCGGTGTTGTGCTCGACCATCTGCGGGAGCCGGAGCCGGTCGAGTTCGCCGGCCTCCATGGGCGCGCAGATCAGGCCGCGGCACTCGCTCATCATGAAGGCGACGATCTCGGGCGTCGCCTTCTCGGCCGCGATGACGAGGTCGCCCTCGTTCTCGCGGTCCTCGTCGTCGACGACGACCACGGGGCGGCCCGCCGCGATGTCGCGGATGGCCTGCTCGACGGGGTCGAGGGACAGGTCCGAGGTGTCTTCGCCGTTGGCGGTGCTGTACCAGACAGGGGTGCCTGAAGGGGCGCCGCGAAGCGCCTCGTTCAGGGCGGTGGTGGGAGACGGGTGGGCGCTCATGCCGGGGCTCCTTCCATGACGGGCTGAGAGGCCGCCGCGCGCGAGCGCAGCCACCAGTCGCGCATGCCCCAGAGGACGATGACGAGGTAGACGACGTAGACGAGGCCGGAGAAGGCGAGGCCGCTGCTGAAGGCGAGGGGCACGCCGACCACGTCGACGAGCAGCCAGGCGAACCAGAACTCGACGAGACCGCGGGCCTGGGCGACCATCGCGGCGAGCGTGCCGACGAAGATGTAGGCGTCCGGCCAGGGGTTCCAGGACAGCGAGGGAACCGCGCTGAACAGGGCGCCGACGGCGAGGGTGCCTGCCGCGGTGCCGGCGAGCAGGACGCCCCGCTCCTTCCAGGTGGCGAAGCGGATGGCGATGGAGCCGTCCTGCGCCTGCTGCTTGCCGCGCGTCCACTGCCGCCAGCCCCACAGCGCCACGCCGATGACGAGGAGCTGCTTGCCGACGCCGCCGGAGAGCTGTGCGGAGGCGTACGCGGCGACGAGGAGGACGCCGGACAGGAACTGTGCGGGCCAGGTCCATATCGAGCGCCGCCAGCCGAGCGCGAGGGCGATCAGGCCGACGGTGTTGCCGATCATGTCGGACCACATGATGTGCTGGTCGAAGGCCGTGAAGGCTTCGGAGTTGAGCCAGTTCACTGGGTGGCCTCCCGATCAGGGACCTGGGCGCGGTCGCCGAGCAGGCGCTCGACGTACTTGGCGATGACGTCGACCTCGAGGTTGACCGGGTCGCCGGGCTGCTTGATGCCGAGCGTGGTCAGCGCGAGGGTCGTGGGGATGAGGCTGATGGTGAAGTAGTCGGGCCCGGCGTCGACCACGGTGAGGCTGACGCCGTCGACCGTGATGGAGCCCTTCTCGACGACGTAGCGGGAGAGGTGGGCGGGGAGGGAGACCTTGACGATCTCCCAGTTCTCGGACGGCTTGCGCTCCACGACGGTGCCGACAGCATCGACGTGACCCTGCACGATGTGGCCGCCCAGGCGCGCGCCGACCGAGGTGGGGCGCTCCAGGTTGACGCGGGAGCCGACGGCGAGCGCGCCGAGGCTGGAGCGGTTCAGGGTCTCGGCCATGACGTCCGCGGTGAATTCGTCGCCCTCGTGCTCCACGACCGTCAGACAGACGCCGTTGACGGCGATGGAGTCGCCGTGCTTGGCGCCCTCGGTGACGACGGGGCCGCGCAGGCGGAAGCGGGAGGCGTCGGGAAGGTTGTCGACGGCGGTGATCTCGCCGAGCTCTTCGACGATTCCGGTGAACACGTCAGTGCTCCTTCGCTACGAGGGTTGCGGTGATGCGGAGATCGGGGCCGATGCGGACGGTCTCGCTCACGTCGAGCCGCAACGCTTCGGTGATGGTGGTGATTCCGCCGCCGGTCAGGGCGGCGGGGCCCGCGCCGAGCAGGACGGGCGCGAGATAGCCGACGACGCGGTCGACGGCGCCGGCGGCGACGAAGGCACCGGCGAGCGTCGGGCCGCCTTCGAGGAGTACGGAGCGCACCCCGCGCGCGTGGAGCACGTCGAGGAGGGTCGGAATGTCCAACCCGCCCTCCGCGCGCGGGAGTCGGACCGTCTCTTCGGTGGCGTACGCGGGTGCGGCGTCCTCGGCGACGGCGATCAGGGTGGGTGCCGCGTCGTCCAGGACGCGGGCGCCCGGGGTGACGGCGGTGCCGTTCGTGTCGAGGACGACGCGCAGCGGCTGGACGGCGCCTTCGATGCCGCGCACGGCCAGGTGCGGGTCGTCGGCGCGCTGGGTGCCGGAGCCGACGACGACGGCGTCGCACTCGGCGCGCAGCCGGTGCACGTCGGCGCGGGCCTCGGCGGAGGTGATCCAGCGGCTGGTGCCGTCGGCGGCGGCGATGCGGCCGTCGAGGGTGGCGGCGTACTTCCAGGTGACGTGGGGGCGGCCGAGGCGTACGGAGGTCAGCCAGGCGGCGTTCCCCTCGGCGGCCTCGGCCTCCAGCAGGCCCTGTTCCACCGGGATCCCGGCCGCGCGCAGGGTGTGCGCGCCGCCGGTCGCGGTGGGGTTCGGGTCGCCGACGGCGTAGACGACGCGGGCGATCCCTGCGTCGATGAGGGCCTGCGCGCAGGGGCCGGTGCGGCCCGTGTGGTTGCAGGGTTCGAGGGTGACGACGGCGGTGCCGCCCCGGGCCCGCTCCCCCGCCGCGCGCAGGGCGTGGACCTCGGCGTGCGGGCCGCCGGCGCGCTGGTGCCAGCCCTCGCCGACGCTCTCGCCCGCGGCGTCGAGGACGACGCAGCCGACGACGGGGTTGGGGCTGGTGGAGCCGAGGCCGCGCGCGGCCAGCGTGAGGGCGCGCCGCATGGCGGCTGCTTCGGCTACGGCGGTGGCCACCGGGTCCTCCTGCCTCTTCGGGCACGGACTCCGGGGCCTGTCGATGACGACAGAACGTACGGGCAACGGCACCTGGAGCGACGCCGACGCCGGATGACACCTGTCCCCGGGATATCCCGGGGACCGCCCCTGGGGATGCCAGGAACGAGCCACAAACGACGGCGTGCAAAGATGCCCGCCCGCCGCGCACTGCCTCCCATCCGGACTTTCACCGTCGGTCCAGGAATTTCACCTGGTCAACCGGCCGCTGGAGGCGACCGGGTCGCGGACTGTAACCGCCGGTTCGGAATTACACCGACCCCGGAGTGCGCTGCTTCTGGTACGAGGCCAGTCTGCCACGCCTGATCGTCGGCCATGCGGGCGAATAGCTGTGGGCTGGCTCACAGCACCACCGTTCAACATCATGTTCAACCAAATTGGTCCGGACTTATTGACTCAATGGTCTAGTCCTTTTAATCTCTGCGACACCTCCGAGGAGCCGGAGCCGACGGTGTGCGCACACCAGGGCCCCAGAACGCTTCACATCTTTGCCAGTTGTGTTCCGCCCGTTCGTGTTCCGCACCTCCCAGGAGGATTCCTTGTCATCCCTCGCGTCATCCCTCACCCGAGCGAGACCCACGCTGCTCGCGGCCGGCACCGCCGTCGCGGGACTGCTGGTCGGCCTGCTCTCCGGTGGTGTCTCGCAGGCCGCCGACAACGCGTCCTGTCGCCCCGACGGCCTCTACCGGACGCCCGGTGTCGACGTTCCCTACTGTTCGGTCTACGACAGTGAGGGACGCGAGAAGATGGGCGCCGACCACCAGCGCCGCGTCATCGGCTACTTCACCGGCTGGCGCACCGGCAAGAACGGCGAGCCCGCCTACCTCGCCCCGGACATCCCCTGGGACAAGGTCACCCACGTCAACTACGCCTTCGCGCACGTCGACAAGGACAACAAGGTCTCCGTCGGCTCCGACGGCGAGAAGAACGCCGCCACCGGCATGACCTGGCCGGGCGTCGCGGGCGCCGAGATGGACCCGGAGCTGCCCTACAAGGGCCACTTCAACCTGCTCAACAAGTTCAAGAAGAAGCACCCGAACGTCAAGACGCTGATCTCGGTGGGCGGTTGGGCCGAGACGGGCGGCTACTTCGGCGACGACGGCAAGCGCGTGAACTCCGGCGGCTTCTACTCGATGGCCACCAACGCCGACGGCTCGGTGAACCAGGCGGGCATCGACACCTTCGCGGACTCCGCCGTCTCCTTCATCAAGAAGTACGGCTTCAACGGCGTCGACATCGACTACGAGTACCCGACCTCGATGAAGGACGCGGGCAACCCGCTCGACTACTCGATCTCCAACGCCCGGCGCGGCGGCCTGGTCAAGGGCTACGCGGCGCTGATGAAGACCCTGCGCGAGAAGCTCGACAAGGCGGGCGCGGCGGACGGCAAGCACTACATGCTGACCGTCGCGGCCCCCTCCTCCGGCTATCTGCTGCGCGGCATGGAGACCTTCCAGGTCCAGAAGTACCTGGACTACGTCAACATCATGTCGTACGACCTGCACGGCGCCTGGAACGAGTACGTCGGCCCCAACGCCTCGCTCTACGACGACGGCAAGGACGGCGAGCTCGCGGCCGCGGGCGTGTACGGCAGCCAGCAGTACGGCGGGATCGGCTATCTGAACACCGACTGGGCGTATCACTACTTCCGCGGTTCGATGCCCGCCGGGCGCATCAACATCGGTCTGCCGTACTACACGCGCGGCTTCAAGAACGTGCAGGGCGGCACCGACGGGCTGTGGGGCAAGGCGCCCGCCACCAGCTGTCCCGCCGGGTCGGGCCTGACCAAGTGCGGTGACGGCGCCGTCGGCATCGACAACCTCTGGCACGACAAGGACGACAACGGCAAGGAGTCGCCCGCCGGGTCCAACCCGATGTGGCACGCGAAGAACCTGGAGAAGGGGATCGTCGGCGACTACGTCACCAAGTACGGCTTCCCCGCGGACACCAAGCTCACCGGCAGCTACGCCCGCAAGTACAGCTCCTCGCTGGTCGCGCCCTGGCTGTGGAACGCGGACAAGAAGGTCTTCCTCTCCACGGAGGACGAGGAGTCGGTGGCGAAGAAGGCCGACTACGTGGTCGACCGGGGCATCGGCGGCACGATGGTCTGGGAGATGGCCGGCGACTACCGGTGGAACGCCACCAAGGGGCAGTACGAGATCGGTGACACGCTCACCTCGCTGATGTACGACAAGTTCAAGGCCGCGAAGCCCTACGGCGCGAAGGTCTCCAACAAGGAGCTGCCCACCAAGGCCGTCGACATCGGCGTGGAGTTCGGGGACTTCAAGCTCGGCGACTCCAACTACCCGATCACGCCCAAGGTGAAGATCACCAACAACACGAAGACGACACTGCCCGGCGGCACGGAGTTCCAGTTCGACTACTCCACCGCGGCTCCCGGCAACGCCTCCGACCAGTCGGGCTTCGGCACGAAGGTGATCAGCAGCGACCACACCGGCAGCAACGTCGGAGGCCTGAAGGGCGACTTCCACCGGGTCTCGCTGAAGCTGCCCGCCTGGCAGTCGGTGGCGCCCGGGGCCTCCATCGACCTGTCCTTCAACTACTACCTGCCGGTGTCCACTCCGTGGAACTGGACGGTGAACATCGGCGGCACGAACTACGCGCTCGCCGGCGACCTGGCGCGCGGCACCACGGTGGTCGAGCCGGGCACGGGCACCGGGCCGACCGACCCGCCGGGCCCGACGGACCCGCCGACCCCGGGCAAGTGCACCGCACCCGTGTGGAGTTCGTCGTCCGAGTACGGCACCGGGACGACCGTGTCCCACAAGTCCCACACCTGGAAGGCCAAGTGGTGGACGAAGGGCGACGAGCCCGGCGCCGGCGGCGAGTGGGGCGTCTGGCAGGACCTCGGCACCTGCTGACGTCCGCGGGGCACACGCCCACGGGGCACTGACCCCTTCGCCGCTCACGCCCGCGGGGTTTGGCACCCTGTGGGCGTGAGCAGCGCAACGGCACTGGCCGAGGAGTTCGAGACCCACCGCCCCCGGATGTTCTCCCTGGCCTACCGGATGCTCGGCTCCGCGCAGGAGGCGGAGGACGCCGTGCAGGACGCGTATCTGCGCTGGAACGGCGCGCGGCGCGAGGACATCGAGCGGCCCGCCGCCTGGCTGGCGAAGATCGTCACCAACCTCTGTCTGAACAGGCTCACGTCGGCCCGTGCGCGGCGCGAGGAGTACGTGGGGACCTGGCTGCCCGAACCGGTCCTCACCTCCGGCGGCGCGCTCGGGCCGCTGGAGTCCGCCGAGCAGCGCGACGCGGTGTCGATGGCGCTGCTCGTCCTCCTGGAGCGGCTCACGCCGATGGAGCGCGCGGTGTACGTGCTGCGTGAGGCCTTCGCGTACAGCCACCGGGAGATCGCCGGGGTCCTGGACGCGAGCGAGGCCAACTGCCGCCAGCTGTACCGCAGGGCGGCCCGCGCGGTCGCCGGGGAGCGGTCCCGTTTCGAGCCGGGGCGCGAGCTGCGGCAGGAGTTCGTCGCGTCCTTCCTCGCGGCGGCGCGCGAGGGAGACGTGGCGGGCCTGGAGAAGATGCTGGCCGCGGACGTGACGTGGTGGGGCGACGGCGGCGGCAAGGTCACCGCCGCGCGCAGGCCGATCCTGGGGCGCGCGAAGGTGACGCGGTTCCTGGTGGGCGGCCTGGAGAACTTCGGTGCCGCGATGGAGTTCTCGTACGCAGAGGTCAACGGCTCGCCCGCGCTGGTCGCGCATGCGGCGGGGCGGCTGATGGGGATCGCCTCCTTCGAGCTGAGCGGTGGCGTGGTGACCGGGGTGCGGGCCGTGGTCAATCCGGACAAGCTGGCCTTCGTGGAGCGCCAGCTGGCCGCCGTGGTCTGACCCGGCTGTCCTATTGCTCCGGCCCGGCTGTCACATTCCCGGGGGCTGCTCGGTTCTCAGCCGGTGAGGGACGCGTTCAGGGCGTCCCGCACTGCGAAGGAGCCTTGTGATGACCACGATCCTGGTGACCGGCGGCACCGGAACCCTCGGCCGCCTCGTGACCGAGCGGCTGCGCACGGAGGGGCACGAGGTCCGGGTGCTCAGCCGCCGTACGCAGCCGTACGCCGTCGATCTGCGCGAGGGCACCGGTCTGGACGCGGCGGTGGCGGGCGTGGACGTGATCGTGCACTGCGCGAGCTCGCCGCGCGGGGGCGACGAGAAGGCGGCGCGGAACCTGATCGCGGCGGCGCGCGAGGCCGGGGTCGGGCACCTGGTCTACATCTCGATCGTCGGCGTCGACCGGGTGCCGCTCGGCTACTACAAGGCCAAGCTCGCCGTGGAGCGGCTGATCGAGGAGTCGGGGCTCGGCTGGACGGTGCTGCGGACCACGCAGTTCCACGACCTGGTCCTGCGGATCCTTCAGGGCGCGGCGAAGCTGCCTGTCCTGCTGCTGCCCGCGGGGATCAGCGATCAGCCGATCGAGGTCGCCGAGGTCGCGGACCGCCTCGCGGAACTGGCGACGGCACCACCGGCAGGCCGGGTCCCCGACATGGGAGGCCCCGAGATCCGCGCCTTCCCCGACCTGGCGCGCAGCTACCTGCGTACGACGGGCAAGCGCCGCCCGGTTCTCCCGGTGCGCCTCGCGGGAGCGACGTACCGCGCGGCCCGGGAGGGAGGCCACCTCGCTCCCGAACAGGCCGTGGGGAAGGGCACGTTCGAGGAGTACCTCGGCAGTGCCCCGAAGGGGCGCGGGGAACTGCGCGACCGGCCAGGAACCAGCCGCTGACAAAGACGCTCAATGCCCCGGCGGCGGCCCGAAAATCTCATCCTGGGCCGCGTCCCGCGCGGCGAGCAACGCCCCCCTCAACACGGCAGAACCTCCCAACGCGCTCGCACGGACCTCCGTACGCAAAGGAGACATCGCACCGACCCGCGCCGTGACGCGATCGGCCAGCGCGGGTCCCCCCGCGCGGCCGATCTCACCGCCCAGAACGACACAGCCGGGATCGAGCAGTGCGGCCATCGCAGCCGCGCCGACGGCGATCCGCTCGGCGACGGCGTCGAGGAAAGCACCCTCCTCGGCCTCCACCGCATACCGCACGACGTCCGCCGCGGACATGTCCGGCTTCAGAATCCCGTACTCCGCGCCCAGTTGACGAAGTGCATCCGCGCAGGCCAGCGAGTGGAAGCCGCCGTCGCACCCGGTGGCGGACGGCAGCCCTCCGGTGCCGGGCACCGGCAGGAAGCCGATCTCCCCCGCGCCGCCCGAGGCACCCCTGCGCAGCACCCCGTCGAGCACGACCGCGGCGCCGACGCCGTCACCGAGCCAGAGCAGCACGAAGGTCTCGCGGTCGTGCGCCGCGCCGTCACGCCGTTCGGCTCGGGCCGCTAGGTTGCTCTCGTTCTCCACGAGGACCCGCGCGCCGAACCGCTCCTGGAGGACCCCCGCGAGGCGGCGGTGCCAGGCGGGCAGCGACGTCGTGTCGTGCAGCTCGCCGGTGGCGGGGTCGATCAGGCCGGGGGCGCCGATGCCGACGGTGTGCAGCCGCTGGACGCCGCCCTCCCGTGCCGCGCGCTCGACCAGCGCGACGGCGCGCTCCACGGCGGGCCCGGTGTCGCCGCCGACGGGTGCGGAGGCCTCGGCGAGCACCGCGCCGAGCAGATCGGTCACGACCACGGAGACGCTCTCGGTGCGTACGTCGAGGGCGGCGAGATGGGCCCGGTCGGCCACGATCCCGTACAGCCGGGCGTTCGGGCCGCGCCGCTGGGCGCCCGCCTCGCCGACGACCGTGATGAGCCCGGAGCCCTGGAGCCGCTCGACGAGATCGGCCACCGAGGGCCGCGACAGGCCGGTGAGCTGCTTCAACTGGTTCGCCGTCAGCGGCCCTTCGCTCTGCAGGAGGCCGAGCGCGAGCCGGTCGTTGATGGCCCGAGCGGTGCTCGGTGAGGCGGGCGAGACAGGCATGGCCGGATCCTCCCACAGAAAGTCTTCTATTTATCAGGCAGGGTTCCTGATAGTTTACGTCGCCGAAGCGGGCGGCACTGCCGCCGTGTCGGGCAGCACTCGGGAGGGGCGGAGCGGAATGAGTGAAGTGGTCTACGACAAACAGCGGTTGAAGCGGGCGCGCATCGCCGTCGCGGCCGTCTTCTGCGTGCACGGCGCGGTCGCGGGATCCTTCGCGACCCGGGTGCCCTGGATCCAGGAGCACGCCGACGTCAGCGCGGGCAAGCTCGGCCTCGCCCTCGCCTTCCCCGCGATCGGCGCCTCCCTCGCGATGCCGCTCGCGAGCCGCATCAGCCACCGCTTCGGCGCCCGCAACGCGCTGCGCGGGCTGCTCGCGATGTGGACGCTCGCGCTGGTCCTGCCCTCGCTCGCACCCAATCTGCTCACGCTCTGCCTGGCGCTCTTCGTGTACGGAGCCACCTCGGGGATGTCCGACGTGGCGATGAACGCGCTCGGCGTCGAGACCGAGAACCGCATGAAGAAGTCGATCATGTCGGGCCTGCACGGCATGTGGAGCGTCGGCGCCCTGATCGGCTCCGCGGCCGGCACGGTCGCCGCCCACCTCGGTGCGGACGCCCGGCTGCACCACGTGCTCGCCGCCGTCGCGCTCACCACGATCGGCCTCGTCGCCGTCCAGGGCGTGCTCGACCTGCAGCCGGAGCCCGAGGAGGAGGCGCCGCCCCGGTTCTCGCTGCCGCCCAGGTCGGCACTGCTGATCGGCGCGGTCGGCTTCTGCGCGGTCTTCGCGGAGGGCGCGAGCCTGGACTGGTCGGCGGTCTATCTGCGGGACGTCCTGGACACGTCGGCCGGTGTCGCGGCCGCGTCCACCACCGGGTTCACGCTCACCATGGCGATCGCGCGGCTCGCGGGCGACGCGGTGGTGAACCGGTTCGGCGCGGTGCGCACGGTGCGCGTCGGCGGGGTGCTCGCGGCGCTCGGCGGCCTCCTCGTCGTCCTCGCCCCGCACCCGGTCGTGGCCATGGCCGGCTTCGCGCTGATGGGACTCGGCATCGCGGTCGTGGTGCCGCTCGCCTTCGCCTCGGCCGGGCGCAGCGGTCCCAACCCCAGTCAGGCCATCGCGGGCGTCGCGACCATCACGTACACATCCAGCCTGATCGCCCCCTCCGCGATCGGCACGCTGGCCGAGGCGACGAGCCTCGTGACCTCCTTCGCCCTGGTGACGGTGCTTGCCTGTGGCCTCGCGGCCTTCGCCGGTGTCCTGCGCACGGACCGAGGTCCCGAACGCGACGGGACGACCGTCCCGACCCCGGGACGGATGAACCGCACCGGGGAGAAGTCGCACTGACGCCGCATTAACATGGCGTCGATCATTTCGGGCCACGCGACACGGCCCGGCTCAGCGCACAGAAAGCGACACTCACCATGGATCTCGGCGTGCGCTGGAGACTGCACGGCGACGGGCGCACCCCCGCCCCCGGCGCGGTCGTCCGTCCCGATGAGCGGCTCTCCTGGCCGCGGACCTTCGGGCTCGGCGCCCAGCACGTGGTCGCAATGTTCGGTGCGTCTTTCGTAGCACCCGTACTCATGGGTCTGGATCCGAATCTGGCCATCATGATGTCGGGCGTCGCGACCGCCATCTTCCTGCTCGCCACGCGCGGCCGTGTGCCCAGCTATCTGGGCTGCTCGCTCTCCTTCGTGGGTGTCGCCGCGGTCATCCGCGCGCAGGGCGGTTCCAGCGCGACGGTGACCGGCGCGGTCTTCGTCGTCGGGGCCGCGCTGTTCCTGGTGGGTCTCGCGGTGCAGAAGTTCGGGGCGCGGATCATCCACGCCGCGATGCCGCCGATCGTGACCGGCGCGGTCGTCATGCTGATCGGCTTCAATCTGGCGCCGGTCACCGCGGCGACGTACTGGCCGCAGGACCAGTGGACGGCCCTCCTGGTGATGCTGTTCACCGGATTGGCCGTGGTGTGCCTGCGCGGCTTCTGGTCGCGCATCGCGATCTTCCTGGGCCTGATCTTCGGCTACGGCATCTCCTGGCTCTTCGACCAGGTCTTCGGGAAGATCAACTCGGCGGACGGCTCGGGCAAGGTCGTCGACCACTGGCGTCTGGACCTGTCCGCCGTGGGCAAGGCCGACTGGATCGGTCTGCCGTCCTTCCACGCGCCGAGCTTCGAGTGGTCGGCGATCCTCGTGGCGCTGCCCGTCGTCATCGCGCTCATCGCGGAGAACGCGGGCCATGTGAAGGCCGTCGGCGAGATGACCGGCGACAACCTCGACGACAAGCTCGGCACGGCGATCTCCGCCGACGGCGCCGCCTCCATGCTCTCCACCGCGGTCGGCGGCCCGCCCAACACGACGTACTCCGAGAACATCGGCGTGATGGCGGCGACCCGCGTCTACTCGACGGCCGCGTACTGGGCGGCGGCCTGCTTCGCGCTGCTCTTCGGGCTCTGCCCCAAGTTCGGCGCGGTCGTGGCCGCGATCCCCGGCGGTGTGCTCGGCGGCATCACCGTCATCCTGTACGGCATGATCGGCCTGCTCGGCGCGCAGATCTGGATCAACGCCAAGGTCGACCTGCGCAATCCGCTGAACCTGGTCCCCGCCGCCGCGGGCATCATCATCGGCGTCGGCGGCGTCTCGCTGAAGTTCACCGACAACTTCGAACTGAGCGGCATCGCGCTCGGCACGATCGTCGTCATCACCGGCTACCACGTGCTGCGCGCGTTCGCGCCGCCGCACCTCAAGTCCCAGGAACCGCTGCTTGATTCGGGTACGTCGACGTACGACGAAGAGGGCTCGGCGGGCAAGGAACGTTAATCGGCTGGACGTGGTGCGCGGCCGCTGCTTAGGGTGCGCACCATGTCCAACCCCGAGTCCGACAGACTCCGGCCACCGGTCGTCCGGTGGCCTTCCATGCGTTCACGCTGACGCTCTCGCTGCGTTTGCGCAGCCGTCCGCGACCGTGGCACCCCACCACCGGATCACCGCTCCCGTGTCCTGATCGTTTCGATCCACACCGTGGTTGCGGAGTCCTGCTGTGCCCTTTGCCATCTACCTCCTCGGACTTGCCGTGTTCGCGCAAGGCACCTCCGAGTTCATGCTGTCCGGCCTCGTCTCGGACATCGCCGCGGACCTGGACGTCTCCATTCCGTCCGCGGGCCATCTCACCTCGGCGTTCGCCGTGGGAATGATCGTCGGCGCACCGCTGATGGCCGTCGTGAGCCGTCGCTTCTCGCGCCGCAGCGCCCTGTTGGCCTTCCTCGTCACCTTCCTTGTGGTCCATGTCGTCGGCGCGCTCACCACGAGCTTCGCCCTGCTGCTCGCCACGCGCGTCGTGGGAGCCCTCGCCAATGCCGGGTTCCTCGCGGTCGCCCTGGTGACGGCCACCGGCATGGTCGAGCCGAACGCGAAAGGGCGCGCCGCCTCCGCACTGCTCGGCGGCGTCACCCTCGCCTGTGTCGCGGGCGTGCCCGCGGGGGCGCTGCTCGGCCAGATCTGGGGCTGGCGGTCGGCGTTCTGGGCCGTGGCCCTGATCTCCGTACCCGCCGTGTTCGCCATCGCGCGGGCCGTGCCCACGGGCACTCCGGACGCCGCCGGGCCGAGCGTTCTCGGTGAGCTGCGTGCCCTGCGCGGTCCTCGGCTCCTGGTGACGCTGCTGCTCGGCGCGCTGGTGAACGGCGCGACCTTCTGCACGTTCACGTATCTGGAGCCGCTGGTCACCAACGTCACAGGGCTCGGCTCCGGTTGGGTGCCGGTGGTGCTCGCGCTGTTCGGCATCGGCTCGTTCGTCGGTGTCAGCGCGGGCGGCCGTGTCGCCGACGCGCGGCCCATGCCGCTCCTGGTGTTCGGCTCGCTCGCGCTCCTTGCCGGCTGGGTGCTGTTCGCGGTGACGGCCGCGCACACGGAGGTCGCGGTCGTGCTGGTCCTCGTGCAGGGCGCACTGTCCTTCGGCGTCGGGTCCACGCTCATCTCCCAGGTGTTGTACGCGGCCACCGACGCGCCCAACCTGGCGGGCGGGTTCGCCACGGCCGCGTTCAACGTGGGCGGCGCGCTCGGCCCGTGGGCCGGCGGGCTCGCGATCTCCGCGGGACTCGGCTACCGCTCACCGCTCTGGGTGAGCGCGCTGCTCGTGGCGCTCACCCTGGTCATCGGCGGCGCCGCGCTCGGCCTGCGGCGGCGGACCCCCGCGCCCGCCGTGGCTCAGTCGCGCGCCAACTCGTAGGCGTAGCCGGGAGTGAAGGTGCCGGGCGAGCCCTTGCAGCCGTCGGACTCGCCCGGCAGCTTGATCCACAGGTAGGCGTCGATCCGCGCCTCTCCGGTGCGCAGGGTCGGCGCCCTGCCCAGTTTGCGCCCTTCGGGGTCGCACCACGTGCCGTCGGCCGGGGCGCCGTTGCCGTTGCGGCTGGTGTCGATGACGGCGCCCAGCGAGCGCGGGCCGCCGAGCGCGTCCAGGACCCGGCGGGCGTAGGCGACCTCGGCGGAGGTGCGGTGGAAGTTGGAGACGTTCGTGAAGATGCCGTCCGACGAGGCGGTCGATGCCGCGCCCGCCTTGCGCAGCCGCCCCGCCTGCTTCCCGGCTGCATTCCAGCCGGAGTGCCCCGCGTCGTGGTACACCCTGGCCTTCGGGTTCGCGGCCTTGATGACCCGGCCCGCGCGAGCCAACGCCCCGTACCTGTCGGCCCGTTCGCCCGCGCTCAGGCACTCCGAGAGGGCGATCGCGTCGGGCTCCAGGATCACGACGACCTCGCCGGAGCCGAGACCCGCGGCGAACCTCTCGACCCAGGCGTCGTAGGCGGCGAGGTCGGGTGCGCCGCCCTTCGAGGCCCCTCCGCAGTCGCGGTCCGGTATCGCGTACGGCACGAGGACCGGGACGCGGTCGCCCGCCGACCTCGTGACCGCCCTGACCCGCGACGTGATCGTCGACGGGCTGTGGTCGGCGAACCACACGGCCGCGGGCCGCCGCGCTATACGGGACTCGATGAGGGGTCGGCGGGGGTCGCCGCGGTTGGCCCTGACCCAGTCGATGACCTGCGAATCCCCGTACCGGTAGAGGCGATCGGCGGCCGGTGCGGACTCCGTGGGCGGCTTCTCCGAAGGCCCCTGCGACGGCTCCTTCGGCCGCTCCTTCGGCCGCTGCGGCTCGGGCCCGGCACTCGACCGCGACGGCGACGACGACGGCCGCGCGGAGGCGGTCGGTGACGGGGACGGCGTCGGCACGGCGGGCAGCGGCTCCAGGGTCGGCGAACCGGTCGCCTTCGGACGCGCCTGGTCCCGGCCCTGCCTGTCGTCGAGCGCGGAGACCACTCCGGCGACGGTGCCCACGGCGGCCACCACCGAGGCGACCGCGACCATCACGCCCCTGCGGGCCGCACGCCTGCGCTCGGCACGCAGTTCGGCCCTGCGCCGCGCACGGATGCCAGTCACGGTGCGACTCCCCTCCCCCATGCCCCCGGACGCCACACACAACAGGCACGGCGGCCGTTCCCTCGTTTCGGGGAAGCCTCCGGTGCGCTGGCGCCCGGGCAAGCCTAGGGCTGGGACCCTGCCCCCATGGCGCAGTTGGAGCGGTTCGCAGAGACCAGGACCCCGGCTAGCAGGGTCGACGACGTGGTGGCACGGATGCGCGCGCTCGGCGACGACTGGCCGCCGCGCGACGGGGTCGCCGTCTTCAACCGCGTCTACCTCTCGGTCACCGAGGAGGTCGCGCGCCGCATCCACCTCGGCGCCTTCCCCGACGCACACGCGGCGATCACGCTGGACGTCCGGTTCGCCGAGCGCTATCTCAGGGCCGTCGACGCGGCGGCCGACGGGCACCGCCCGCCCGCCTGCTGGCGCCCGCTGTTCCAGTACCGGCGCCATCCCGGCGTACGCCCGCTGCAGTTCGCGCTCGCGGGCATCAACGCGCACATCGGGCACGATCTGGCGCTCGCCCTCGTGGACTCCTGTCGTACGCTCGGCTGCGAACCGGCCGATCTGGAGGACGAGTTCGACCGCGTGGGCGACGTCCTCGTGTCGCTGGAGGAGCGCATCCGCGAAGAGCTGATGCCGGGACCCGACCTCCTCCAGATCGGTGATCCGCTGACGCACCTGGCCGGAGCCTGGAGCCTGGAGCGCGCCCGCGACGGCGCGTGGGCGTCGGCGAGGACCCTGTGGGCGCTGCGCGATCTGCCGGGCGTCGCCCAGGAGTTCGGGGAGCGGCTCGACGGGGCGGTGGGTCTGGTGGGCCGGATCCTGCTGACGCCGCTGCCGGACTGATCCGGTGACGCCGCTCCCGGACCGATCCGGCCAGTCGGCCGCCGCACCGCCCGGAACTCCCCCGGGTTCGTTGTACGTTGCACAAACGTTTCCGACGTGACTCGACGTGACCCGACGCGAAGGAGTGACCGGCATGACCACCCGACTCGGACTGAGCCTCCCGCAGGGCAGGCAGTACACCATCGGACGCGACGTCCCCGAGGTGGCCCGCGCCGCCGAGGACATCGGCTACGACAGCTTGTGGGTGTTCGAGCGCGTCCTCGTCCCCGAGCCCGCCACCCAGGGTCTGTACGGGATCCCGGACCTCCCCTGGCCCGACGCGTACCGCTCGGTCGCCGACCCGCTGGTCACCCTGACGCTCGCCGCGGCGGCCACGGACCGGGCAAGACTGGGCACGAGCGTGCTGGTCGCCCCGCTGCACGTGCCGTTCCAACTCGCCCGCACCCTGGCCTCGTTGGACGCGGCGAGCGGCGGCAGGGTCGTCGCGGGCCTCGGCACGGGCTGGTCCCTCGACGAGTACGCCGCCGCGTCGGTCGCCCCCTTCGAGCGGCGCGGCAAGGTCCTGGACGAGCTGATCGACGTGTGCCGCGCGGTGTGGGGGCCGGACCCGGTGGCGTACGAAGGGGAGTTGACCCGCATCGCGCCGTCCGTGGTCGGCCCCAAGCCCGCCCGGCCGATCCCGATCCTGCTGCCCGCCAACAGCCCGCGGGCACTGCGCAGGCTGGTGGAGCGCGCCGACGGCTGGATGCCGGTGGGCATGGGCGCCGAGGCGCTCGCCCGGCAGTGGACCAAGGTGCGCGAGGCGGCAGCGGAGCGGGGCCGCAAGGAACCCGTGCAGAGCGTGCTGCGGGTCAACACGCAGTACACGCCGAAGGCGTACGACGGCTCGGAGCGGGCCCCGTTCCAGGGCAGCGTGGGCCAGATCGTCGATGACCTGGTGGCGCACGCCGCGGTCGGGTTCGACGAGATCCTGATCGACCTCGCGGGCTCGACGCGGGACGCGCAGGAACTGAAGGACGTGGCGGGCCAGGTGTACGAGGCTGCACGGGCGGCCGCGGTCTGACCCTTCCGGGCCCCGGCGGCACCGAGGTCCGGCGGCCGGGGCCCGGTGCCGCCGGAGCCCCGTCTCCCGTCAGTCCTCCGGCAGCTCCACCGGCGCGATCTCGTCGTACATGTCCCCGGGGCCGGGGTTCGTGGAGTCGGTGGCCCCGCCGAAGTGGTTCATGACACCCCACACGGCGTTCAGCGCGGTCTGGATCGCGCCCTCGGCCCAGCCCGCCGTCCAGGAGATGTCGTCGCCCGCGAGGAAGATGCCGCGCTTGTCCTCGGGGAGGCGGTCCTGCATGAAGTGGGTGAACAGGCGCCGCTGGTAGCGGTAGTGGCCCGGCAGGTTCGCCTTGAACGCGCCCATGAAGTAGGGCTCGTTCTCCCAGGAGACCGTCACCGGGTTGCCGATGATGTGCTTCCTGATGTCGACCTTGGGGTAGATCTCGCCGAGCGACTTGAGCATGACCTCCATGCGCTCGTTCGCCGACAGCGGCAGCCACTTGAGGCTGTCGTCGCACCAGGTGTACGAGAGGCAGATGACGGCGGGCTTGTCCGGACCGTCGTCGAGCAGGTACGTGCCGCGCGTCATCCGGTCGGTGAGCGTCATCGACATGACGTCACGGCCGGTCGGGTTTCCCTTGTCGTCGACGGCCTTGTCCAGCCAGAACGGCCGGTCCACCGGCACGAAGAGCTTCGAGCTCTCCATGTAGTGGGTGCGCTCCATCGCCGTCCAGTGGTCGATGGGGAAGAGCGAGTCGTCGCAGTCGATCTTGGAGAGCAGCATCCACGACTGGGCGGTGAAGATCGCCGCCTGGTAGGTGCGGATGTCGCCCGAGGAGTCGGTGACCGTGATGCGGTTGCCCGCGGTGCGGTTGAGGCGGGTCACGGCGGGCTTGGGCGCGCCGCCCTCGTGCAGCGACTGCAGGGACGTGCCGAGTGCCCAGTGCACGATCTTCTGCGGCTCGCGCTCCCACAGGCGCAGGGGCAGCTGCTGGCTGCCGCCGACGATGCCGCGGTGGTGGTCGTCGGCCTCGGTGTAGACGACGCGCAGGATCTCCAGGATGGAGTTGGGGAAGTCGGTGTCCCAGCCGCCCGTGCCGAAGCCGACCTGGCCGAAGATCTCGCGGTGCCGGAAGGACTTGAAGGCCTCGGAGTCGCAGAGGAAGCCGTAGAAGGTCTGGTTGTCGAGCTTCTCGACGAGCTTCGACCAGATCTCACGGATCTTCGGCACGTCGCGCTCGCGCAGGGCGCGGTTCATGTCGGAGAAGTCCGCGCCCTCCTCCAGACAGGCGTTCCAGGCGTTCATCACGTCGCGGTAGACCTGCGGCAGGTCGTCGACGGTGGTGGCGTAGTGCGACTCCCCCTTGAGGTCGACGACCGTCGAAGGGGTCGACTCGGCCAGCGGGTTGGGGAACGCCTTGGTCTTCAGGCCCACCAGGTCGATGTAGTGCTGCAGTGCCGTCGAGGACGGCGGGAAGCGCATCGCGCCCATCTCGGCGGTCAGCTCGTCCGTGCCGGTGCCCTCGAAGCCGACGGTGCGCAGCCGGCCGCCGATCTGGTCGGCCTCGTAGACGACGGGCTTGAGGCCCATCTTCATCAGTTCGTACGCGGCGACGATGCCGGACAGGCCGCCACCGATGACGGCGACCTCGGTGCCGTGCTCGGTCGCGGGTATCTGGCCGAGGCCCGCGGGGTGCGCGAGGAAGTCGTCGTACGCGTAGGGGAAGTCCGGACCGAACATGGTGATCGGCGGCTGGGCGTCGGTGTGCTGGACGGCGGTGGGCACCGTGGACGTCATGGGGTACGGACTCCTTGCGGGGAACTGAAGCAGAAAGCTGCGGGGCGAAGGCTCGGGGCTCAGGGTTCAGCCGAGCGACGCGTACAGGCCGGGGCGGCGGTCGCGCAGGTACGGGTTGTTCTCGCGCGACGCGGCGAGGAACTCCGGGTCGACGTCGCCGATGACCAGTTCGTCGGCGCGGCCGGCGCGGGCGCGCGCGATGCCGTCGGGTCCGGCGAGCGTGGAGAGCCCGACGAACTCGAACTCCCCTTCCTGGCCGACCCGGTTGACGTACGCGACGTACATCTGGTTCTCGAAGGCGCGCACCGGCACGACGGACTCGGCGACGAACTGGAAGGGGTGCATCTGCGCGGTGGGGACGACCAGGAGGTCGGTTCCCGCCAGCGCGTGCGCCCGCACGTTCTCCGGGAACTCCACGTCGTAGCAGATCATGATCCCGATGCGTACGCCGCCCAACTCGGCCTGCACCACCGGCTGTTCACCGGAGGTGAAGGACTCGCGCTCGAAGTCGCCGAAGAGATGGGTCTTGCGGTAGTTCGCCAGGCGGGTGCCGTCGGGGCCGATCAGCTGGGCGGAGTTGAAGACGGTCTCGCCCTCGCGCTCCGGGTAGCCGTAGACGACACCGACCTCGTGGCGCGCCGCGATCTCGGCGACGGCCTTGGCGGACGCACCGTCGGCGGGCTCGGCGAGGCGGGCGATGTCGTCGCCGATCGCGTACCCGGTGAGGAACAGCTCGGGGGCCACGAGCAGCCCGGCACCCGCGGCGGCGGCGCGCTCCGCGGCCTCGTCGAGCGCCGTGAGGTTCTCGGCGACGGATCCGAGCTGCCCTGAGCTCTGGAGCAGGGCGGTGCGCAGCGCAGGCATGGCGGAACCTCAAGGCGTACGAAGGGTCTGGTGGGGTCCGTACGACGGTACGGTCGGCGGCCGTGCCCGGACAAGGTGCGACCGTTGCGGGCCGCCGCACGATCCGTTGCGCGTGGCGGGGCCGGGGCGGCGATTCGTTGCGTGGGGCACGAGCGCCGGGCGGCCTGTGCCGTGAGCCCTGGGTATCGGGGGTGTCCACCCTGAGGAGCAGGTCGGGCGCGGAGGCCCCCGCCGCGTGGCGGAAGCCGGGTGCCGCCCGTGGCCGGACGTGCCGCACCCCCCTTCCACGAGACGGTGATCTCACCCGGAAAGGCCGGGTGAACACCTCGAAGACGGAGGGCTTCCCGTGAGCCGTACGACCACCCACCGCACCCTCAAGCACCGCCACGCCCTCGCCGTGGGCGCCGCGCTTCTCATGACCGCGGGGGCCGCGGGTGTGGCCGTCGCGACCAACGGCGACGCGCCCCGCGAAGGCGGGACGAGCTCGGCCTCGCAGACCGGCGAGCGGGCGAAGGCCCGTGAGGCCGCGTCGCTCACCGGCTCGGCGAAGATGTACCGCAAGACCACCGAGGACGTGAAGTTCACGTTCGACGCCCACCTGGCGGCCGAGAACAACACCGACCCGTCGAAGGCGACCGGCACCTTCGGCTTCGTCCACCTCGACAAGCCGGGCGGCAAGGGCGGCTGGGCGAAGGGCCGCATCGACTGCCTGATGACGGGCGGCAAGGTGGCCACGGCGACCGGCATCATCACCGAGACGAACATCAAGGAGATCAAGGGCGGCCGCGTCGGCTTCAGCGTCCACGACAAGGGCAAGATCGACCGCGTGGGCTACAGCTGGGCCGCGACGGGCGGCCCCGACGGCACCAAGAAGCTGACCAAGTGCACCAGCTCGGCTCCGATGGAGAAGGTCAGGGCGGGCACCGGCGACTTCCAGGTGGTCCCGTGGAAGGTCCCGTACCCGACGAACTGACGCGGCACCGCACCGAGCGAGGAGCCGCCCGAACGGGGGTCGGGCGGCTCCTCCCCCGGTAGGGCCCGGGGACCGGCGCCCCCGCCGCACGGCGGATGCGGTCACCGCCTCGCGCGCGATGTGCGGGGCGCCGGTTCACGGAAGTGTTGATCCCGCCCGGAACGGCCGGGCGAAGGCAGCCCAGACGGAGGATCCACCGTGAGTCCCACCAGCCCCACTACTCGCAGGCGCACGACCCGTACCCGTACCCGCGCCCTCGCCATGGGCGCCGCCCTCCTGCTCGCCGCAGGGGCAGCCGGTTCCGCCGTCGCGTCCGAGTCCGGCTGGGACGGCTCCCCGCCCCGTCCCGCCAAGGAGCGCGAGGCGGCCGCGCTGACCGGCACCGCGATGATCGACCGCCCGAAGGGCGACGAGATCACGTTCACCTTCGACGCCCATCTGAACGCCGAGGACAAGAGGGATCCGGGCAAGGCCCACGGCACCGTCAAGTTCAGCCACTACATGGAGGAGCCCAAGTGGGGCGGCGCCGGTGAGGCGAGAGTGGACTGCCTGATGACCGGCGGGAAGGTCGCCACGGTATCCGCGGTGGTCACCAGAGCGGACGGCGACCTGAAGAACTCGGTCGGCAAGCGGGTCGGCCTGACGGTCCACGACCAGGGCAAGCAGGACCGCTTCGGCTACAGCTGGGCGATGGTCGGCCTGCCCGGCGAGCTCCCCGACGACATGCCCAAGTGCGTGAGCGCGGCCCCGTTCGAGAAGACGAGGCCGGGCTCGGGAACGTTCCACGTACTCCCGATGAAGGACCGCTCCTGAGGGGGAGCGCCCCGTAAGGGGCGCGGGGAACTGCGCGACAAGCCACAACGAACCCGCACCGGAAGAACTACGCGGGCGACCCCGAAGAGAATCTCCGCATCAGAGGCGAAAGCACGAGCACGGACTTCGTCCGCTCCACGAACGGCTCCCCCGCGATCCGCTCAAGCACCCGCTCGAAATGCCGCATGTCCGCGGCGAAGACCTGGACGATCGCGTCCGCGTCCCCCGTGACGGTGGACGCGGACGCGATCTCCGGATACCGCTCGAGCCCCCGCTGGATCGCCTCCGGCGAGGTGTTCCGGCGACAGTAGATCTCGATGAACCCCTCGGTCTCCCAGCCGAGCGCGGCCGGGTCCACCCGCACCGTGAAGCCCGTGATCGCTCCGGTGGCCCGCAGCCGGTCCACGCGCCGCTTCACCGCGGGCGCGGAGAGTCCGACCAGCTGGCCGATGTCGGCGTAGGAGCGGCGGGCGTCCTCGGCGAGGGCGTGCACGATGCGTTCGTCGAGATCGTTCAGTCGCACGGGGGGTGGATCACTTCTCTGCTGTGGCCAATCGGGAGCGGCGCATGCCGTACAGGAAGTAGAACACGAGGCCGACGGCCATCCAGACACCGAACACGACCCAGGTCACGGAGTCGAGGCTGAACATGTTGTACGCGCAGAAGCCGAAGCCGAGGACCGGGAAGAGCCAGCCGAGCGGCACCCGGAAGGTGCGCGGCATGTCCGGGCGGGTCCTGCGCAGCACGATCACGGCGATGTTGACCAGGCCGAAGGCGAAGAGCGTGCCGATGCTGGTGGCGTCGACGAGCTTGCCGAGCGGGATGACGGAGGCGAGCGCGCCGCAGAACAGCGACACGATGACGGTGTTCACGCGGGGCGTGCCCGTCTTCTTGCTGACCTTGCCGAACGTCTTGGGGACCAGGCCGTCGCGGGACATGGCGAACAGGACGCGGGTCTGGCCGTAGAGGACGGTCAGGACGACGGAGGCGATGGAGATGACCGCGCCGGCGGCGAGGATCGTGCCCCACATGTGCTGGCCGCTGACGTCGTTCATGATCGCGGCGAGCGTGGCCTCGGAGCCCTCGAAGTCCTTCCAGTTCCAGGCGCCGACGGCGACGGCGGCGACCAGGACGTAGAGGGCGGTGACGATGACCAGCGAGAGCATGATCGCGCGGGGCAGGTCGCGCTGCGGGTTCTTCGCCTCCTCACCGGCGGTGGAGGCGGCGTCGAATCCGATGTACGAGAAGAAGAGGCTCGCGGCGGCGGCGCTGACACCGGCCGTGCCGAGCGGCATGAAGTCCGAGTAATTGCCGGACTTGAAGCCCATGAAGCCGATGGCGCAGAAGAGCACGAGCGCGGCGATCTTCACGATCACCATGATCGTGTTGGCGAGCGCCGACTCCTTGGCGCCGCCGAGCAGGAACACCATGGCGAGCAGCACGACGATCAGGCCGGGCAGGTTGATGATCGCGCCGTCGACCTCGCCGGGCGCCGCGGAGAGCGCGTCAGGGATGGTGACGCCGATGGTCCCGTCGAGGAGCTCGTTCAGGTACTCGCCCCAGCCGACGGCGACGGCCGCGACCGAGACGCCGTACTCCAGGACCAGGCACCAGCCGCAGACCCAGGCGACGAGTTCGCCCATCGTTGCGTACGCGTACGAGTAGGAGGAGCCCGCGACCGGTATGGAGCCGGCCAGCTCGGCGTACGAGAGGGCCGAGAAGAGGGCCGTGAGGCCGGCGATCACGAAGGAGATCGTGACGGCGGGTCCAGCCTTGGGGACGCTCTCGCCGAGGACGACGAAGATGCCGGTGCCGAGCGTGGCACCGATGCTGATCATGGTCAGCTGCCACATGCCGAGGGAGCGCCGGAGCTGGCCGCCCTCGCCGTGGCCACCCTCCGCGACCAGGAGTTCCACCGGCTTGCGGCGCATGAGACGGCCGGCGAGGCCAGGGCTGCCCGAGGGGCTTGGGCGGTTCTGCGGGGGTGCGCCTTGGTCGAGCACGCGCTGGCTCCTTCATCGCTGCCGGTCAGGGCGGCGAGGACCCATGGCGCCCGCGACTGACGACGGGAACCACCGAGCAGGCGGTCCCCGCCACACCACGTTCAGCGGATGACTCTAGAGGTAGCGGCTTCCCGACCGTAACGCAGCACCCTTGCGCACCCCCGGATGATCATTGCGCACTTCGGTCATATGCGTCTCTTCGTTGCGCGGTCCGTTTCGTCCGTTGCGTGCCGGGGCCTCCCGAGCCCTGTTGACACTTCGTCAGATCTGCCGCATCGTGCACGCCTCTCGGTGGAGACGGAGGCACGGCATGGACCTCGACGTCCTGTACGAGATCGACGTACCGAAACCCTGGGGCGCCCCCCATCCGCACGGCCAGCGCGCCGCCGAGCAGCGTGCCTACCGCGAGGCCGTCGAGCAGATCCGGCTGGCCGACCGGATGGGCTTCCGCACCGTGTGGGCCGTGGAACACCACTTCCGCGAGGGCCGCTCGCACTGCCCCGCGCCGGAGGTCCTGCTCGGCCATCTCGCGGCGCTGACCGAGCGGATCCGGCTCGGCTTCGGTGTCACGCTCACCCCCTTCGGCTTCACACCGCCGCAGCGCATCGCCGAGAAGGTCGCGACGGTGGACGTGCTCTCGGACGGGCGCGTGGAGTGGGGCACGGGCCGCTCGACCCCCATGGAGCAGACGGCGTTCGGCGTCGACAGGGAGCAGTCGCGGGCCGACTGGCGCGAGGCCATCGAGATCGTCACGGGCATGTGGCGCGAGGAGTACTTCGCCCACGAGTCGGAACGCTTCTCCTTCCCGCGCCGGATGGTCACCCCCAAGCCGGTCCAGGACCCGCATCCGCCGTGCTGGATGGCAGCCACGTCTCCCGGCTCGGCGGAGGTGGCGGGCGCGGCGGGCCTCGGCCTGCTCTCCTTCTCGATCATGCAGCCCCTCGACGCCATGGCGCGGCAGGTCGCGGCGTACCGCGGGGCCGCCCGCACTCCGTCCCCGATCACGGACGTCACCACCGACCGCGTCAGCGCGTACACGCTCGTGCACGCGGCGGACCGGCCCTCGCGGCGCGTCTGGGACTCGGTCGCCTGGTGGTACCGCAACCTCGCGCAGTTCACGCTCGACTGGGAGCTGCCGCACCTGTCCACCGAGGAGCGCGAGCGCACCTTCCCCTTCCTCACGCCGATCATCGAGGGAGACGTCCCCGTCGAGGAGTTCAACGACGGCGACATGATCCTCATCGGCGACGCGGAGACCATCGTGCGCAAGGCCAAGCGGTACGCCGACCTCGGCGTCGACCAGCTCATCTGCTACGTCCAGTGGGGCTACCTGGAACACCGGGAGATCCTGCGGACGATCGAGATCCTGGGCAAGGAAGTCATCCCGGAGCTTGCGTCGTACACACCGAAGGGGACCCCGGCATGACGGAGCCCCTGGACGAGACCCCCGTCCCCGACTACGCCTCCCTGCACCGCCTGGACGGCCGCGGCTTCGTCCTGCTCGGCGCGGGCAACGGCATCGGCCGCCAGAGTGCGCACGCGCTGACGGCTTCGGGGGCGCGGGTGCTGTGCGTGGACGTCGACAAGGGGCGGGCGGAGGCGGTGGCAGCCGAGACGGGCGGCATCGCGTACGTCGCGGACGTGACGCGGCGCGAGGAGGTGCGGGAGCTCTTCGCGTACGCGCAAAGGGAGTTGGGGGCGGTGCACGGCGTCGTCGACATCGTCGGCATGGCCCGCTACACGCCCCTGGCCGACCTGGACGACGAGCAATGGGACTGGCACTTCTCGATGGTCCTGCGACACGCGTGGCTCACCGTGCAGTACGGCGGCCAGGCGCTCGCCGACGCGGGCGGCGGCCCGATGGCGTTCGTCGCGTCGGTGTCGGGCCTCACGGCGGCACCGCTGCACGCCGCGTACGGCGCGGCCAAGGCGGGCCTGGTCTCGCTGGTCCGCTCGGCGGCGGTGGAGTACGGGCCGCGCGGGGTGCGGGTGAACGCGGTGGCGCCCGGCGTCGTGTGGACCCCGCGGGTGGCGGCCCTGATCGGCGAGGAGGGCCGCGAGCGCAACGCCCGCAACGCACCGCTGGCCCGCGTCGCCGAGACCTCGGACATCGCGTCGGCCCTGCTGTTCCTCGCCTCGCCGCTCTCCTCGTACGTCACCGGACAGACGCTCGTCGTGGACGGCGGGGTCGGCGTGAAGTTCCCCTACCCGACCCCCGGCGGCCCGCGGTGAGGGAGTTCGTGCGGGGCGCCCCGTGGTGGTCCCGCAACGGCCACCCCCTGCGCGCGGACCCCATGGACCGCGACCGCCTGCCCGCCGACACCTGGCAACGGGCGGAGGTCCCGGCGGGCAGGCGGGTGGAGTTCGTGGCGCGAGGGGTGCGGGCGGTGGAGACCTCGTACGCGGCGTCGCCCCCACTGGAGGCCGACGGGTACCGCACCACCGCGGCGGTCTTCACCCTGCTCACGACGGAAGGCGCCGCCCAGGACACCCCCGCGGCACCCGGCAGGCACGTGGCCCGGGTCGAACTCCCCCATCCGGACGGGGAGTTCACCACCCACCTGCCGAAGACACTCCGGCCCGCCCCACGCGAACTGCGCCCCCTGGACGGCGGCACGCTCACCCCCGTTCCCGACCGGCCCCGCTGCTGTACGAGACCACACGGGCGTTCCTGACCCTCGTACGCACGGGCCATCCGCACACTCTGCTGCTGGTCGTCTCCCCGATCCTCCGCCCCGACGCCGAGACGACGCCGAACGCGATCGGGGACGGCGACCAACACGTGAGGTTCCTGCCGGGCGCGGCCCCGCTGGAGGCCCATCACTTGGCGGACACGGTCCATCCCGGCGACGAGGGGCACGCGAGGTGGCGAAGGCCGTGGCGGCAACCCGCGCCCCGTAAGGGGCGCGGGGAACTGCGCGACCAGCCACAACAGCGCCGCAGGAAGAGAACCGCCCAGCCTCAGCGGAGCGCCTAGCTCCAGCTGGCGTGCAGCGGCTTGCCTTCGGCGTATCCCGCCGCACTCTGGATGCCGACCGTCGCCCGCTCGGTGAACTCCTCCAGGGAGCCCGCGCCCGCGTACGTGCAGGAAGAGCGGACGCCCGCGATGATCGAGTCGATCAGGTCCTCGACGCCCGGACGGGCCGGGTCGAGGAACATGCGGGAGGTCGAGATGCCCTCCTCGAAGAGCGCCTTGCGGGCGCGGTCGTACGCCGACTCGTCGGAGGTGCGGTTGCGGACGGCGCGGGCCGAGGCCATGCCGAAGGACTCCTTGTACGCACGCCCCTGGGCGTCGTGCTGAAGGTCGCCCGGCGACTCGTACGTGCCCGCGAACCAGGAGCCGATCATCACGTTCGACGCGCCGGCGGCCAGCGCCATGGCGACGTCGCGCGGGTGACGGACACCGCCGTCGGCCCAGACGTGCTTGCCGTACTTCTTGGCCTCCGCGGCGCACTCCAGGACGGCGGAGAACTGCGGCCGGCCGACGCCGGTCATCATGCGGGTGGTGCACATGGCGCCGGGGCCCACGCCGACCTTGATGATGTCGGCGCCGGCGTCGATGAGGTCCTTGACGCCCTCGGCGGCGACGATGTTGCCCGCGACGATCGGGACCTGCGGGTCGAGCGCGCGCACGGCCTTGACCGCGGCGATCATCGACTCCTGGTGGCCGTGCGCGGTGTCCACGACGAGCGTGTCGACGCCCGCGTCGAGCAGCTGCTTGGCCTTGCCCGCCACGTCGCCGTTGATGCCGACGGCGGCGGCGATGCGCAGGCCGCCCTTGGCGTCGACGGCCGGGGTGTAGAGGGTCGCGCGCAGGGCGCCCGTGCGGGTGAGGATGCCGGCGAGGCGGCCGTCCTTGTCCACGGCGGGGGCGTACCTGCGGTTGGCGCCGTCCAGCTTGTTGAAGGCGTCGCGCGGGTCGATGTCGGCGTCCAGGAGCAGCAGGTCCTTGGACATGACCTCGGAGAGCTGCGTGAAGCGGTCCACGCCGCTCAGGTCGGCGTCCGTGACGACACCGACGGGCTTGTGGTCGGCGTCGACGACGACACCGGCGTTGTGAGCGCGCTTGGGCAGCAGCGCGAGCGCGTCCGCGACGGTCTGCGAGGGAGCCAGCACGATCGGGGTGTCCAGGACGTGGTGGCGCGTCTTGACCCAGGAGACGACCTCGGTGACGACCTCGATCGGGATGTCCTGCGGGATGACGACCATGCCGCCGCGGCGGGCCACGGTCTCGGCCATGCGGCGGCCCGCGATGGCGGTCATGTTGGCCACGACCAGCGGGATCGTGGTGCCGGTGCCGTCGGGCGAGGAGAGGTCGACGCCCTGGCGCGAGCCTACGGCGGAGCGCCTCGGGACCATGAAGACGTCGTCGTACGTCAGGTCGTAGGGGACCGGAGGACTCGATACATGCCGACCCGTACCGGGCTCAAGAAAACGCATAAGTCTCACATTTTCACGCGAAACGGCGCAGGTCACTCCCACAAAGACACAGCAAAACGCCCCCGACCATGTGTGGTCCTCCAAAGAGGCTACGGGGGCTGATGCGCAGGACAGTGGGCCTGCCTTACGTCGAAAGGCTACCCGAGGCCGCGCGGAACGGCGAGCCGACGGGATCCCGCCCCCGGACTCCCCCGCGACGGTGGCGGGACCGAAGGCGACGGCGGCGGCGAGAACCACGACGGCGATCGGCAAGGGCGGTGGCGAAGGCCGAAAAGGGCGAAGGCAACGCACCCCGACAGGAACGGAGTTGGGATATTCGTGTTTACAACTGAACGAGTCAGGAGTCACATTGACAGAGACGATCACGCAAGCCTACGCTCGCGCTTGAACAACGTTAAGATAACGCCGCTTTGAGCGCGTGTCAGCGGCATCCGAAGTGGATGTGACCGCACCCCAACATCCCGGCCACCCTTCGGAAACGTCCAGTCCATCCAGCCGTTTACGGAGATATTGGCCGCATGAAGGGCATCATTCTGGCCGGGGGCAGTGGTACCCGGCTCTACCCGTTAACGTACGCCGTTTCGAAGCAGATGCTTCCGGTGTACAACAAACCCCTGATCTATTATCCGCTCTCTGCGCTCATGCTGGGCGGAATACAGGATATTCTCGTCATCTCTTCCCCGCGGCATCTCGGCACGTTCCGGGATCTGCTCGGCGACGGCAGCCAGCTCGGGCTCAACATTGAATACGCCGAGCAGGACGAGCCGAACGGAATAGCCGAGGCATTCGTCATCGGTGCGGATTTCATCGACAATGATCCCGTGACGCTCGTGCTCGGCGACAACATCTTCCACGGCCCCGGGCTCGGCAGAATGATCCAGGCCGAGACGCGGAACGTCGACGGCTGCGTGCTCTTCGGCTATTCGGTCGGCGACCCCGAGCGTTACGGCATCGGCGAGGTGGACGCCGACGGGCAGCTCGTCTCCCTGGAGGAGAAGCCCACGTCACCCCGGTCCAACCTGGCCATCACCGGTCTGTACGTGTACGGCAACGACGTCGTGAACGTGGCCAAGAACATCCGGCCCTCGCCCCGTGGCGAGCTGGAGATCACCGACGTGAACCGCGTCTACCTGGAACAGGGCAGGGCCAGGATGGTCAACCTGGGACGCGGGTTCGCCTGGCTGGACACGGGCACCCACGACTCCCTCCTCCAGGCGTCACAGTTCGTCCAGACGCTGGAGCAGCGCCAGGGAGTACGGATAGCGTGCCTTGAGGAGATTGCTTTCCGTATGGACTTCATTGACGCCGCGGCCTGTTACGACCTGGGCAGTCGTCTTGGGAAAACCGATTACGGAAAATACCTGATGGAGATTTCCCGACAAGGCTGAAAGGTGTCCAGTGCGCATAGTTGTCACCGGTGGTGCCGGCTTCATAGGGTCGAACTTCGTCCGGCACGCGGTACAGGGTGAATACGAGGGCCTCGCGGGGGCCGATGTGGTGGTGGTCGACAAGCTCACCTACGCTGGCCGGAAAGAAAACCTCTCCCCGGTCCTCGACCATTCCTCGCTGCGTTTCGTGGAGGCCGACATCTGCGACGCCGCCTCGATGAGCGACGTGCTGCGCGGCGTCGACCTCGTCGTGCATTTCGCCGCCGAGTCGCACGTCGACCGCTCCATTTCGGGGGCCGAGGAGTTCGTGCGGACCAATGTGCTCGGGACGCAGACGCTCCTGACTGCCGCCCTCGAAGCGGGCGTGGGTGAATTCGTCCACGTCTCGACCGATGAGGTGTACGGCTCGCTCGACACCGAGGGAACGCCCTGGACGGAAGAGGAACCCCTCTCCCCCAACTCCCCTTATGCGGCGTCGAAGGCGTCCTCCGATCTGATGGCACTCGCCTTTCACCGCACGCACGGGCTGCCGGTCTGTGTCACCCGCGGGTCCAACACCTATGGCCCGTACCAGTATCCGGAGAAGATAATCCCGCTGTTCGTCTCCCATCTGCTGGCCGACCGCAAGGTGCCGCTCTATGGGGACGGCGCGAATGTACGGGACTGGCTGCACGTCGACGACCACTGCCGGGGCATCGCGCTGGTGGCCGCGGGCGGCGAACCCGGTGAGGTCTACAACGTCGGTGGCGGCACCGAGCTGACCAACCGCGCGCTGACCGAGCGGCTGCTCGAACTGCTCGGCAAGGACGCGTCGATGGTGGAGCGGGTGGCCGACCGCAAGGGCCACGACCGGCGGTACGCGATGGACATCTCCAAGATCTCCGGCGCCCTGGGCTACAAGCCGGCGGTGCCGTTCGACGACGGGCTCGCGGCGACGGTCGACTGGTACCGGACCCACCACGGCCTGTGGGCGGACGGCGCGTAACTCGCCCCGCCCTCATGCCCGGACGGTGCCGGGCCGCAGCTTCGAGGCTGCGGCCCGGCACCGTCTTCGCATGGGTGACGCCCGTCAGTTCCGCGCGGGCGTCGCCCGGGGCACTCAGCGCTTCGTGACCAGGTAGTCGCCGAGCACCAGGTAGTCGATGTCGGTGCCCAGGAAGCACTCGACCGCGTCCTTCGGGGAGTTGACGACCGGCTCGCCCGCGACGTTGAAGGAGGTGTTGACCAGGCACGGCACATCGGTGCGCGCGGTGAACTCGCGCAGCAGCTCGGCCAGTCGGGGGTTGCTGTCGTCCGTCACGGTCTGGATGCGCGAGGTGGCGTCGACGTGCGTGGCGGCCGCGATGGTCTGCGTGTACTCGGGCTTCACCGGGAACACGAAGGTCATGTACGGCGAGCGCTCCTTCTTGCCCATCTCGAAGACGTTGGGCGCGTTCTCCTCCAGGACGATCGGGGCGAACGGGCGGAACGGCTCGCGGTGCTTGACACGGGTGTTGATGACGTCCTTCATGTCCGCGTGGGACGGGTTGGCCAGGATGGAGCGGTTGCCGAGCGCGCGCGGGCCGTACTCGGTACGCCCCTGGAACCAGCCGATGACGGTCTTGCCGCTGAGCAGTTCGGCGGTCTTCGCCACGATCGCGCCGTCGGCGTGCTCCTCCCAGGTGACGCGGTCGGTGTAGGCGTCCAGGGTGGCGAGGATCTGCTCGGCGGTGAACTCCGGGCCGAGGTAGGGCGTCTTCACGGGCACGAGCGGGACGTTCTTCTCGCGGACGACGTGGGCCGCGGCACCGATGGAGACACCGGGGTCGCTGGCTCCGAAGCTGACCTCGGCGCGCTCGAAGGGCAGGTCCTCCAGGAGCTTGGTGTTGTTGACGCAGTTGAGCGCCACACCGCCCTCGTAGATCAGGTCACGCAGGTCGGTGACCTCGGCGAGGGCGCGCAGTTGGTGCGCGGTGACCACTTCGAGGGCCTGCTGGGCGGCGCTCGCGACCCGGACCTGGAACTCGAACTCGCCGCGGTTGTCGTCGTCGCCGCCGAAGATCTCGTCGAAGAGGGCGAGATAGGCGCGCGGGCCGCGCGGGTCGCCCGCCAGGGCCAGCGAGTAACGCCCGGGGCCGTCGAGGGTGATGACGTGGTTCAGGAGCGGGTTGTCCTCCTGCGCCGGCGGCTCGCCGAACCCGCCGAGGCCCATGACCTTGTACTCGTCGTTGTTCGGGGTGAAGCCGAGGTATCGCGTGATCTCGGCGAAGAGCTGGGCGATCGAGTTCGCGGAGTCGATCGTGAACTGGTCGAAGACCTTCACCTCGCCGTCGCGGACCTCGCCCATGATGGCGCTGTCCGCCTCGCCCTGGCCGTCGCTGATGATGAAGGCGGCGTCATCGAAGCCGGCGAAGGTGCGGCCGCAGGCGAGGTGCGCGCGGTGGTGCGGGACGGTGATGAGCTTGTCCTCGGCCAGCTCGTGCCCGGTGTGGCGGGCGAAGTCCTCGAGGATCGCGGGCTTGCCGAGCACACCGGTGTAGAGCTCGCCGAAGTCGGAGAGGGTCTTGAACTTGTACTCGGGCGGTATGGGCGCACCGGCGATCTTGGAGATGCCTTCGTCGGCGAACTCCGGGCTGAACCGCCAGCCGAAGGCGTAGTAATCGACGTCGGCGAAGTCGAGCCCCGCCTGGTCGAGGACCCAGCGCATGGCGTTGATCGGGAAGGCGGAGGTCTTCTTGTGCCGGTTCATGCGCTCTTCCTCGACGGCGGCGACCAGCTTGCCGTCGACGAACAGCGACGCGGCCGCGTCGTGACCGAGGAAGCTGTGCCGGTCGACGCTGTCCTGCGTATAGCCGTAGAGCTTGCCGAAGAGCTCGGCGGCGCGGGAGAAGCCGTTGTAACCAAGAACTATCACTGCACTGTCTCCTCTGGAGCACGGATCTGTGTGAGCCGCGGGGTCGTTGTCGTGCTGTGGCCGCTGAAGATGGCCGGAAGAAAGGCTGGGGGGCGAACTTCCCTGTGCCGCCCGGTGGTTCAGATGTCCCGTTCCGCGAGCCGCCCGCGGATCGTGGTGGTGGGCACGGCGATGTTCTCCTCCATGAGCGTGAAGCGGTCGCCGGGCGTGGTGGCCGACGTGTGCGGAAGGGACCGGGAGACCCGGGCGATCGCGCACTCGTCCCTCAGCGTGTGGTCGTGACCCACCGCGCTGAGGCGTACGCCGCTCGACGCGCCGCTGCCGAAGGGGTGTTCGCGGGCGAAGGGGTGTTCGCGGGCAAAGGGGTTTCCGCGGGCGAAGAGGCCCTCCGTCATGGCCCGCGCGTGGCCGATCAGCCCTCCCGCTGCGGGCCCGAGCAGCACGAACGGCCGCGAGCCCACCGCCGAGCGCAGCGCCTCGACCTGAAGACCGAGGAACGCCCCGAACGACTCGGGGCCCAACTCCCCTTCCCCTAAGGACGAGTTGACCAGCACCGTCGCATCACGTTCCCCTGGATCCGCCGGCCGCACCAGCACGAGGCCAGACGAGCACCACGCCGTCGACCCCGTCGCGCGGGAGCCGTCGCAACTGCGCCGACCGAGCAGCCCTGGACAAAATTGAACCCCGCTTAGATCTTCAGATTCGCCGAAGTCGTCCCGCAACATCTTTGTACCGGCGGCCACCAAGAACCAAATTCTCAACCGGCAGGAGCGCCGGGTTGACCATTGCGAATTTCCCAATTCGCCGCGGAAAAACAGCAGTTCAAATACGTACATCAACTCTGCCACAGCCCCGACGGGGGTGACAATGTGACGGGAGTCACAAACACCCCGCACCGGGTTGCGTCATCAAAAATTCGTCGACCAATACCGACACCGGTACCGAACCCCCTTGCGCGGTACGCCTGATGGACACGCCGAAGTCGCGCGATTCGAGTTGACAGAAGCCACGGAGAGACGTAGGACTTGCCAGAGTCAGAAAAAGCAGGATTAAGCGCACACTCCCTGGGGAATGCCGGGAGTTGACGGCGCATCACCGCACAAGGGAGACAGCCGCCCCAAATGCGGAAACCTCCCCCGCCACTCCGCCCACAAACCCTCGCCAGGGAACAAGGAGCGACTGATGACGCACGCCCCGACGGGCAGCGCCAACGTGTTGACCAGGCATGGGACCGGTCCGGTCGGCAAAATCCCCGACTCCCTGCGAGATGTGGAGCACGCCGTCACGAGCCTGCGGGACTTTTACGCATGGCTTACCTCGTACCGCGACACCGAACAGTCGAAGGTTCGTCGCATCCCGTTTACGGAACTGAAGGCTTGGCGTTTCGAGGGGTCGACAGGAAACCTTGTTCACGACAGTGGCCGATTCTTTTCGGTGCAAGGCCTACGCGTTCGTGACGCACCGGGATCGGTGCCTTCCTGGGAACAGCCGGTCATCAGTCAGCCCGAAGTCGGCGTGCTGGGCATCCTGGTCAAGGAATTCAACGGCATACCGCACTGTCTGATGCAGGCGAAGATGGAGCCGGGAAACCACAACGGGGTCCAGCTCTCACCCACCGTTCAAGCGACGCGAAGCAACTACACCAGGGTGCACGGCGGCCGCCCCGTGCCCTATCTCGATTACTTCCGGAATGCCTCCGGGCATCGTGTGCTCGCCGATGTTCTCCAGTCGGAGCAGGGCTCCTGGTTCCACAGGAAACGCAATCGGAACATCGTCGTGGAAACCACGGAGGACGTGGAACTGCTCGACGGCTTCTACTGGCTGTCGGCAGGCCAGCTGCACGCCCTGCTGGCGGTGGACGACCTGGTGAACATGGACGCGCGCACGGTCATGTCCTGCCTCCCGTTGACGGATCCCGCGTTACCCAACTTACGGCCCCCGGACGGTGATCCACGATCACTGTATCCGGTCGATGTCGACACTATCCGCACATCCCTGACAAGATCGTTGGATCCCGCACACGGCGCACTGCACTCCCCCGGCTCACTGCGCAACTGGTTCACCGGCGCACGCGCGGACTTCGAGGGCGAGGCCACCCTGGTCGGCCTCGGCTCCATCCGGGGATGGCACCGCACCGAGGACCGGATCTCCCACGAATCCGGCCTGTTCTTCGACGTGATGGCCGTGGACGTGGAGACAGGCAGCCGCGAGATCGGCGGCTGGACCCAGCCGATGATCGAGGCGCGCGGCCAGGGCGTCACTGCCTTCCTGGTCCAGCGGATCGACGGCGTGCTGCACGTCCTGGTCAGGGCCAAGCACGAGCCCGGCTTCATGGACGCCGTCGAGCTCGCGCCCACCGTGCAGTGCACCCCGGAGAACTACACCGTGCTGCCGGCCGAGGCCGCTCCCCCGTTCCTCGACGAGGTGTTGAGCGCACCCGCCGAGGCCATCCGGTTCGACACCGTGCTCTCCGAGGAGGGCGGCCGGTTCTTCCACACCCGCAGCCGCCATGTGATCGTGGAGATTTCCCCTGAGCGCGAACTCCAGGAGCCGGACGACTTCCGCTGGTTGACCGCCCATCAGCTGTCGGGGCTCGTCCAGCACAGCAACTACCTGAACATCCAGGCCAGGAGTCTCCTTGCCTGCCTGCACAGCCTGTTGTGCCAGACCAGAGGGGAATGAACGTGAGCACCTCCACTCCGTCGGGACCGCCGCTGAGGTTCGGCGTGCTGGGCGCGTCCTCGATCGCCGCGCGGCGCACGCTGCCCGCGCTGCGCGACGTACCGGACACCGTCGCCGCCGCCGTCGCCAGCCGGGAGCGGGAGAAGGCGGAGCGGTTGGCGGCCGACTTCGACTGCGAGGCCGTACACGGCTACGAACGTCTCCTCGAGCGGGACGACATCGACGCGGTCTATGTGTCGGTCCCCAACTCCCTGCACTTCACCTGGGTGAACGCCGCGCTCGAAGCGGGCAAGCACGTCCTGTCCGAGAAGCCGCTGACCACGGATTCCGCGGATACCGGGGCGCTGGCCCGGGTCGCGGGGGATCGCGGCCTCGTGCTGCGCGAGAACCTCGCCTTCGTCCACCACGGGCTCCACCGTCGCGTGGCCGAGCTGGTCGCGCAGGACCGACTCGGCGAACTCCGGCACGTCGACGCGGCGTTCTGCTTCCCACCGCTGCCCGCGAACGACGTCCGCTACCGCCCCGAACTCGGCGGCGGCGCGCTCCTGGACGCCGGCATCTACCCCGTGCGGCTCGCGCAGTACTTCCTCGGCGACGATCTCAGCGTCGTCGGCGCCGTGCTGCACGACGACCCGGCCTCCGGTGTCGATGTCGCGGGCAGCGCGGTGCTCGCGGCCTCCGCGGGGCAGATCGCGACGGTCAACTTCGGCTTCGTGCACACCTACGGCTCGCGCTACACCCTCTGGGGCAGCCAGGCGCGCCTGATCGTGGACCGCGCCTTCACGCCGCCGGCGACCATGGCGCCCGTCGTGCGCATCGAGGAGCAGAACCACACCGAGGAGATCGTGCTCCCCGCCGAGCACCAGTTCGCGAGCTCGATCGCCGCGTTCGCCGCCGCGGTGCGCGAGACCGCGGCCACCGGCGTCGACTCCGGCCACCGGGCCTGGGCCGCCACCACCGTGCGAACGGCCGAACTGCTCGACGGCATCCACGAGTCGGCGGTCCGCGTCACCGCGGCGGAGCGCCCCTGATGGAGATCATCGGCAAGGGGTTCATCGCCCGCAATCTCGCGGCCGTCGAGGACCGCCACCCGGGCGCCACGGTCCTGGCCGCCGGGGTCTCCAGCACCTGGACGAGCGCGGACGAGGAGTTCGACCGCGAGGCGGCCCTGGTGGCGGAGGTCAGCCGCAAGTGCCGCGCCGAAGGACGCCTCATGGTGTTCCTCTCCAGCGCGTCCCACGCGCTGTACGGCACCGGGGACGCGCCGATGACCGAGGACACCGAGCTGAGGCCGACCTCGCCGTACGGCATCCAGCGGCTACGCCTGGAGAACATCGTCACCGACTCCGGAGCGCCCTGGCTCGTGCTGCGGGTGAGCCATGCGACGGGCCGCTGGCAGCGTCCGCACCAGCTGCTGCCCGCCCTCGTCCAGCAGGTGCGCGACGGCAGCGTGCGGCTGCACAAGGGCGCGCACCGCGATCTGGTGGACGTGGCCGACCTGGTCGGGGCCATCGACGGTCTCCTCGTACAGGGCGTCGACAACGAAGTGATCAACGTGGCCTCGGGGACACCGCTGCCCGTGGAGACCGTCGTCCACGGCATCGAGCGGCGTCTGGGGCTCTTCGCGCGGCACGAGATCGTCGACGTGCCCTTCAGCCTGACCCGGGTGTCGGTCGACAAGCTCTGCACACTCCTGCCCGAACTGCGGTCGGTGACCGACCCCGGATACCTGGACCGCATGCTCGACCGCTACGTCCCGCATTACTGAGCACCACCCGAAGCCTCGGGAGACTCCCCTCGACCGTCCCTTTCGTACGACGGAGGATGCGTGCACGTCTCGCCGGACTCCTCGACGAGGCCCTCCGCAAGGCCCTCAACGACGAGGGCCAGGCGGGGCGGCGAGCACCGGCGAAGCCGTGCGAGCCGAGAACTGCACCGAGGCGGCCGTCGACATCCTGAAAGACTGGGCGAAGCGCTGGCCCGGCCCCAAGGCGGCGAACGCCCGTGCGTGACAGGGAAGTCGGAGCACCCAGCAGACCCGGTACCAAGGAGCGACCACAGCCATGACAGACACGGCGGATCTCACCACCCCTTCCATACGCCGCTTCCATCCCTCCGACGCGGGCGTCCGCCTCGTGTGCTTCCCGCACGCGGGCGGCGCCGCCAGCTACTTCTTCCCGGTCTCGCGGCAACTGTCGCCGGTGGCCGATGTGCTGGCCGTCCAGTACCCGGGGCGCCAGGAGCGCCGCAAGGAGCCGTGCATCGACAGCGTGACCGAGCTGGCCGACGTCCTGGCGGACGAACTGCTGGAGTGGGCCGACAGGCCACTGGCGTTCTTCGGCCACAGCATGGGCTCACTGGTGGCCTTCGAGGTCGCCCGCAGGCTCCAGCAGAAGGACATCGAGCTGGTCTCGTTCTTCGCCTCGGGACGCTCCGCGCCCTCCCTCTCGCGTGACGAGGGGGTGCACCGGCGCAGCGACACGGGTCTGATCGACAAGGTGAAGGAGCTGGGCGGCACCGCGGGCGGCCTCCTGGACGACCCGGACGTGGTGGAGATGCTGCTCCCCGCGATCCGCAACGACTACCACGCGGTGGAGACCTACCGCCTCACCCCGGGCGAGCCCCTGAACTGCCCGCTGGTGGTGCTCACCGGCGACGCGGACCCGATGGTCACCGTCGACGAGGCCCGGGTCTGGCGCGAGTTCTCCACCGGGTCCTTCGAGCTGCACTCGTACCCCGGCGGCCACTTCTACCTGGACACGCACGCGGCGTCCGTCATGGAGAAGATCAGCACGCGCCTTACGTCCTGACCACCCGGACACCGGAAGCCTGAGCCCCCGCCGTTCCCACGGCGGGGGCTCATCCGCTGACAGGGGCCCGGGGGGCTCAGCCGATGACGAGACGACGAGGGCTCAGCCGATGGCGAGGACGATCTCCAGCGGCGTCCCCGTGTCCCGCCAGTGCTCCACCGCGGAGGCGAAGACCTCCTGCGCGATGTCCCACTCCCCCGGCGCCTGTCCCGCGTACTCCTGCCAGCCGGAGACGACGAGCAGCCGCCCGCGCGCGGCAGGCGCCCACGACAGATCGGTGAGGCAGTCGGCGAGGGCGTCCCAGTTCCGCCCGAACCAGTCGGGCAGGTCCAGGACCTCGGCGCAGCGCTCCATGAAGGCGGCCTTGTCGGCCACCCCGGCCAGGGAGAGCGTCACGGTGGTCCACCCGGCGCCGCGCGCCGCCTCCAGCACGGGCGCGAGCGGATCGGGCGTCGTGTCAGTACCGCCGGCCATTACCTGAGCACCGCCTTAAAGGACGCGTAGTGGTCATCGGTGTAGTAGGTCTCGCCGCCGTCCCCGGTGACGATCCGCCGGGCCCCGCGGTCGCGCTCCCCCGGCGTACGCACGGTGTACTCGTGGTAGTAGCCGCGTTTGCGCTGCGGCAGCTCCCGCTCGAAGTTGCTGAAGACGGTCCCGTCCTTCGCGTACGGGAAGGGCCCTCCGTCGTCGATGCGCCGCAACGTCGCCCGCGCCTCGGCGGGCAACCGTCCGACCTGAACGGTCGCCATGCCACGGGCCCAGGCGGGAGCAGAGGCCGAGGAGGCCTCACCGCCACTCGACGAGCACCCCGAGACCAGAATCGCGAGACCGACGAGCAATGCCCCCAGGGCTCGGGGGATGAAACGGGTCAACATGCAACAGATGCTGCCATAGCTGTCCCCGCAAGGCAGCGCCCCGAAGGGGCGCGGGGAACTGCGCGAACAACCCCCACGCCCCGCAGAGACTCAGTTGCCGTCCGGATCCGCCCGATTCAAAGCCGGTCGAGGAGGGGGCCCCGCCACCAACAACTGATCAGCCGCGGCAGTATCGGTGACGAGGCTGGTCACCAGCCCGGACCGAAGCACCGCATCGATCGCCGCGGCCTTCCGCTGCCCACCCGCGATGGCGACGACCTCAGGAATCCGCCGAAGCCGATCCGCTTCGACGGTGATGCACCGCTCACCGAGGTCCCGCCCCACCCGGCGCCCCTCGGCATCGAACAGATGGGCAGACATCTCCGCGGCCACTCCCAGCGAAGCGTAGTGCGCCCGCTCCTCGTCGCTGAGCATGTCGTGGACGGTGGAGATGCCCGGCTCCCAGGAGCCGATGGAGACGCAGGCGACCGTGACCTTGTCGAAGTACTCGAAGGCGCGGGCGATGCCGGTCTGGTTGCGCAGCGCCGCGGCCGTCGCCGGGTCGGGCAGCAGCATCGGCGCGTAGATGGGGTGGGCCTCGCCACCGGAGACCTGGGCGGCCCTGCGGACGGCCTCGACGGAGCCGCGCTCGGCGGTTCCGGCGTCGTACACGCCCGTCAGCTGCACGACCGTGCACGGCGGCAGCTGGTCGAGCGCGGCCGCCATGTGGATCGTGGAGCGGCCCCAGGCGAGGCCCAGGACGTCGCCCTCGGTGACGAGCTCGCCGAGCAGGTCCGCCGCGACCTCGCCGAGGTTCTCGGGGTCGGGCGACTCGTCGATCTCGTCGCTGGGCGCGGGCGACTCCACCACGACCGCGTGCCGCAGGCCGTAGCGGGCACGCAGCGCGTCCGAGCGCTCGGCGTCCAGCTCTGCGGGGACCCTGATCTCGATGCGTACGAGATCCCGCTCGAGGGCGGTCTCGAGGACCCGGGCCACCTTGAAGCGGCTGACGCCGAACTCCTCGGCGATCTGGATCTTCGACTTGCCCTCGAGGTAGAAGCGGCGGGCCATGGCCGCCGCCTGCACCAGCTCCGCGGGTCCCATCCGCATGGCTGACCGACCCGCCGACATGGCCGACACGGCGCTCTCCTCACTGCTGTTCACAAACTGGGTTCGCCGTTCATCCTTGCAGATCCGGCCTAGTTGATCAGCCCTGAAGGACTGCGTTCACGTTCCCGTGGCTCAGTGGTCGCATGCCCACGCGCTTGACGCGGTCTTTGCCTCGGCTTGGGTACGCAATGAACGTACCGCCTCGGCCGGATCCTTGGCGCCGTAGACCGCGGAGCCCGCGACGAAGACGTCGGCGCCCGCCTCGGCGCAGCGCTCGATGGTCGTGGCCGAGACACCGCCGTCGACCTGCAGCCACATCTCCAGGCCGTGCTTGGCGATCAGCTCACGGGTGCGGCGGATCTTGGGCAGCATGATGTCGAGGAACGCCTGGCCGCCGAAGCCCGGCTCGACCGTCATGATCAGCAGCATGTCGAGCTCGGGGAGCAGGTCCTCGTACGGCTCGATGGGCGTCGCCGGCTTCAGCGCCATGGAGGCGCGGGCGCCCTTGGCACGGATCTCGCGCGCCAGACGCACCGGCGCCGCGGCGGCCTCCGCGTGGAAGGTGACGGATCCGGCGCCCGCTTCGACGTACTGCGGGGCCCAGCGATCGGGGTCCTCGATCATCAGGTGGCAGTCGAGAGGCGTGTCCGTCGCACGGGCCAGCGACTCTACGATCGGCACCCCGAGGGTGAGGTTCGGGACGAAGTGGTTGTCCATGACATCGACATGGAGCCAATCCGCGCCCTCGACGGCCTTTGCCTCCTCGGCAAGGCGGGCGAAGTCCGCGGACAGGATGCTGGGGTTGATCTGCACGGCCATGCCCCAAGCCTGCCATGCCCGGCGCCGGTTGCTGACCGCAGTCCAAGCCATGGGCGCAGCGGCTCCCGTGACAGGACGCCCCGTGCCATGCTGGGCGGTCCACCGGCACCGCGCACGGCAAGCGGGGGGACGCCATGGCGGACGTACGAGGGCAGGGGCGGCACGGCGTCGCATGGCTGGTGTGCGGGCGGCGCACCAAGTGGCTGGTGGTGCTCTTCTGGCTGGTGGTGCTCGTCGTCGCGGCGCCGCTCGCGCAGAAGCTCACCGACGCCCAGGAGAACGACGCCGAGTCCTGGCTCCCCGGCTCCGCCGAATCCACCCAAGTCCTCGACGTCTCGGCCGAGTTCAGGCCCGAGGCGATCCCCGCCGTGATCGTGTACGCCCGCGAAGGCGGCCTCACCGCCAAGGACCGCGCGCAGATCGCCGGGGACGTGCGCCAGGCCAGGGAGCTGCGCGCCCACGGCATCCGCGGCGCGGAGACCCGCGGCCCCGTCTACGACGAGAAGCCGGGCGCGGAGGCGGCCCAGGTCTTCGTCCCGATCACGATGGACGCAGAGGGCTGGGAGCGCATCGGACCGGCCGTCGACTCCATCCGGGAGCGGGTGGGCACCGGCGATGACGGTCTGCGCGTACACATCACGGGTCCGGGCGGCACGGCCGCGGACTCCGCCGAGGCCTTCGAGGGCATCGACTCCACGCTGCTGTTCTCGGCGGCGGCCATCGTCGTCGTGATCCTGCTGTTCACCTATCGCAGCCCGACCCTGCTGCTCGCCCCGCTGCTCGCGGTGATCACCGCGCTGTTCACGGCGCAGGCCCTCGTCTATCTCCTCGCCGAGCACGCGGACCTCACGGTCAACGGCCAGAGCGCGGGCATCCTGACCGTCCTCGTCTTCGGCGCCGGGACCGACTACGCCCTGCTCCTGGTCGCTCGCTATCGCGAAGAACTGCGCCGCCACGAGGACCGCCACGAGGCGATGGCCCTCGCCCTGCACCGGGCGGGCCCCGCGGTTCTCGCCTCCGGCGCGACCGTCGTCCTGAGCATGCTGGTGCTGCTCGTCGCCGAGATGAACTCGACGAGCGGCCTCGGCCCGGTCGCCGCGATCGGCGTCGCCGTCGGGCTGCTGGCGATGCTGACGCTCTTCCCCGCCCTCCTGGTGATCTTCGGCAGGTGGTTCTTCTGGCCGCTGATCCCCCACCTCGGCTCCCCCGAGCCGACCGAGCGCGGCCTGTGGGCCCGCACGGGCCGGCGTATCGACCGCCGCCCGCGGCTGATCTGGGGCGCCACGGCGGCGGCCCTCGCCCTGCTCTCGCTGGGCCTGCTGCAGCTGCGGGCCGAGGGGCTCAGCAACGCCGACGCGTTCACCGAGAAGCCGGACTCGATCACCGGCCAGGAGGTGCTCGCCGAGCACTTCCCCGCGGGCTCGGGCGACCCGCTGGTGATCGTGGCGAACAAGGAGAAGGCCGACGAGGTCGCCCGGGTCATCGAGGACACGCGAGGTGTGGTGCCCGACACCGTCGCCCGTCCCCCGGGCACGGAGGCCGAGCACGACGGCCAGGTGCTGCTCGAGGCGACCCTGACCGACCCGTCCGACAGCGCGGCGGCCAAGCGGACCGTGGAGCGGGTGCGCGACGCCGTCCACGCCGTCCCCGACGCGGACGCGCGGGTCGGCGGCGGCACGGCGGCCCTGCTCGACATGGACCACGCCACGGCCCACGACAACAAACTGGTGATCCCGCTGGTCCTGGTCGTGGTCCTGCTGATCCTCGCGGTCCTGCTCCGCGCGGTCGTCGCCCCGCTGCTCCTGATCGCGACGGTGGTCCTGTCCTTCGCGACGGCCCTCGGCCTCAGCGCGCTGGCCTTCCGCCACCTCTTCGACTACGCGGGCGAGCCCACCGACTTCCCGCTCTTCGTCTTTGTGTTCCTGGTGGCGCTCGGCATCGATTACAACATCTTCCTGTCGACCCGCATCCGCGAGGAGGCGGGCCGTCAGGGCACCCGCGCGGGCGTCCTGACGGGCCTCGCCGCGACCGGCGCGGTGATCACCTCGGCGGGCCTGGTCCTCGCGGGCACCTTCGCCGCGCTCGGCACGCTCCCGATGGTGGCGTTCGCCGAGATCGGCTTCGCGGTGGCGCTCGGCGTACTCCTCGACACCCTGGTCGTACGTTCCGTCCTGGTCACGTCCCTGTTCCTGGACGTGGGCCCGAAGGTGTGGTGGCCGCACGCGCTGGCCCGCCGCCCCGAGCCCTCCGCACCCTCTGGAGGGACCGAGGCCCCGGCGGCGCGCTCCTCGGGCCGGTGAGCCTCAGGCGGTGCGCCGGATCAGCGCCAGATACATCGCGTCCGTCCCGTGCAGATGCGGCCAGAGCTGCACGTCCGGCCCGTCGCCCAGCGCCGGGACCCCCTCCAACAGCGGCCGCGCGTCGATGAGTTCGGCGCCGCCCGTCTGCTTGAGCACGTCGTCCACGACGGCCCGCGTCTCGGCCAGATGCGGCGAGCACGTGGCGTACCCGACGACGCCACCGACCCGCACCGACTCCAACGCCGTGCGCAGCAGCGCGCGTTGCAGCGGGGCGAAGCCGTCGAGGTCCTGCGGGCGGCGGCGCCAGCGGGCCTCGGGGCGGCGGCGCAGCGCGCCGAGTCCCGTGCAGGGCACGTCCATCAGGACCCGGTCGAAGGTGCCGGGCCGCCACGGCGGACGCGTTCCGTCGGCCGCGATGACCTGGTAGGGGCCGGGATTGCCCGCGAGCGCCTGCGCGACGAGGCCTGCCCGGTGCGGCTGCTTCTCGGAGGCGAGCAGCGCGGCACCGCGCTGGGCGGCGAGTCCGGCGAGCATGGCCGCCTTGCCGCCGGGCCCCGCACAGCCGTCGAGCCACTTCTCGTCGGGCCCCTCCAGCGGGGCGTTCGCCAGCGCGAGCGCGACCAGCTGGCTGCCCTCGTCCTGGACGCCCGCGCGCCCCTCGCGCACGGCCTCCAGCGAACCGGGCTCACCGCCCTCGGTGAGCCGCACGGCATACGGCGACCAGCGGCCGGGCAGCGCGGAGTCCTCGCCCACGGAGTCGAGGAGCTCATCGGCGGTGGAGCGTCCCGGCCGCGCCACGAGTGTCACCTCGGGCCGTTCGTTGTCGGCCTCGAGCAGGTCCTCGATCCCGGCACGGCCGCCGCCGAGCGAGTCCCACAGCGCCGAGACGACCCACCGGGGGTGCGAGTGGACGACCGCGAGATGGTCCTCGGGGTCCTCGTCGTAGGGCGGCGCGACACGCTCCACCCATCCGTCGAGGTCGTCCTGGGAGACCTTGCGCAGCACGGCGTTGACGAACTTGGCCCGCCCGTCACCGAGCACCACGCGCGCCAGTTCCACCGAGGCGGAGACGGCGGCGTGCGTCGGGATGCGCGTGCCGAGCAGCTGGTGGACGCCCATGTTGAGCACGTCGAGGACCGGCGGGTCGACCTCGCGCAGCGGCCGGTCGATGCAGGCCGCCACGATCGCGTCGTACGTGCCCTGACGGCGCAGCGTGCCGTAGACCAGCTCGGTGGCGAGGGCCGCGTCGCGCGCGTCGAACTTCTCGGGTCCCTCCTTCTCCCTGGCCTTGCGCAGCAGGGGCGGCAGGACGAGGTTCGCGTACGCGTCCCGCTCGTCCACCGCGCGCAACGCCTCGAAGGCGAGGATGCGGACGGGGTCCTTCTGCGGCCGGCGGTAGGGCTTGCCGGACTTCCCGGGCTTCCCGGAGGACTTGCGGGGACGCCGGTTCGGCTGGTCGTTCAAAGGTGCTCCGCTGCTGGAATGGGTCCGAACCCACTCAGCCTACGTCGCTCCGGCCCACCCGCTCACCCGGGGCGATCCGCACCCCGCGCGCCCAGTCCGCGCCCCGCATCGGCTTCTTGCCCTGCGGCTGGACCCAGAGCAGCTCCACGGCGTGCGATCCGGAGCCGACGTACACGTTGTTCTTGGCGGCCGACAGCTCACCGGGGGCGAGGTCGGTGCGGTCGGGCACGAGGGCCGCCTGGATGATCTTCAACCGCTCGCCGCGGAAGACAGTCCAGGCGCCGGGGGCGGGCGTGCAGCCGCGCACCACGCGATCCACCCGGAGCGCGGGCGCGGCCCAGTCCACCTGCGCGTCCTCGACGGTGATCTTCGGGGCGAGGGTGACGCCGTCGTTCGGCTGAGGCACGGCCTTCAGGCTGCCGTCCTCGATGCCGTCCATGGTCGCGACGAGCAGCCCGGCGCCCGCGAAGGCGAGCCGCGTGAGGAGGTCACCGCTGGTGTCGGTGTTCCGCACAGCCTCGGTCACGGTCCCGTAGACCGGTCCGGAGTCGAGTCCCTGCTCGATCAGGAAGGTGGAGGCGCCGGTGATCTCGTCGCCCGCCATCACCGCGTGCTGCACCGGTGCGGCTCCGCGCCAGGCGGGCAGCAGCGAGAAGTGCAGGTTGACCCAGCCGCGGACCGGGACGTCGAGGGCGATCTTGGGCAGCAGCGCGCCGTACGCGACGACGGGGCAGCAGTCGGGCCCGATCTCCCGCAGCCGGGCCAGGAAGTCCTCGTCACGCGGCTTCGCGGGCTTGAGCACCTCGATACCGGCCTCCTCAGCGCGCTCCGCGACCGGGCTCGCCACGAGCCTGCGACCCCGGCCCGCGGGCGCGTCCGGGCGGGTCACGACGGCGGCGACCTCGTGCCGGTCGGAGGCGATCAGGGCGTCCAGGGCGGGGACGGCGACCTCGGGAGTGCCTGCGAAGACGAGCTTCACTGGTGGGTACCTCGGATCTCTGGTCTGGGGTGGGGCGACGGCAGCGCACCAGTCTATGGGCCGCTCCCGAAGCCCGCCCGTGCGGTCGTCCCGAGGCCTGAGGTTGACGCTCCTGGGGGCGTACGAAGCGGCGTGCGCCCTGTGCATATGCACATACGCCCCTGCACCGTGACCCCACACGAACTAGCGCGTTGGTCAAGAAAGAGTTGACCACAACGGGCCGCGGATGCGGCCCGATCCTTTTCAACGCCGGTTCGAGAGGCTTGTTCATGGCCGACCACGCAACCCACGACGCCCAGGCACGGGCCAGCCTGCACCTCCTGGTTCGGGACATCGAGCGGGTCCGCCGGCAGGTGGACGCACTGCGCACCCTCACCGCCCAGCTCGGCAACGTCTACCGCCCGCGCCGCTCCAGCCCGTCCGCGGGCTTCGTCGTGTACGGGCGGGCCCCCGCCCCGACCGTCCGCCTCGCCCAGGAACTGCGGGACAGCGTCGAGACGCTGGTCACCGCCGCGGTGGACTTCGACCGCTCGCTCGGGTTCTCGTGGGACGCGGTGGGCTCGGCCCTCGGCGTCACCAAGCAGGCGGTCCACCGCCGGTACGGCGCGCGGCGGGCGACCACGCAGGCGGCGGCCGAGGCGGAGCGCGCCGCGGAGACCCCGACGCCGACCGTGACCTCCACGGCCACCCGCCCGCTCCCGGTCGGCGCCCCCCTGCCGTCCGTCCCCGCCGCCCGCGCGATGCCGACACAGCCGACCGCAGGCAGCCCCACCCTCCGCGAAGACCCCAGGCCCAACGCATTCCCAGGCCCGCGCAACGGCTGACGTTTCCCACGCCGCTGCCCCCTTGCCCTGGTCAGGGCAAGGGGGCAGCGGCTTTCCGCGAGGCAACCGGACGTCAACTCACAAACCCGCCCAGGCCGTTGTGGCCAGGCGTTCCGTTGTGGGCAGGCGTTCCGCAGGGCGAGTGGGGTCTCCCCTGCTCGAGCGAAGCCGAGAGCTTGGGGAAGGGTGGGCACAACGCCCCACTACCGGGCATCGATCAACAAAGTGCACATTCCCACCCACTACACAACCGCCCTCACCCACTACGCAACCACCCTCACCCAATATCCAACGGGTCCACCCGAATCCGCACCGCCGCCTCGGCCCCACCGTCCCGAGCCCCCGCCCCCTTGGCCCCCCGCGCCATCCTCGCCGCCTGAGCCACCTTCAAAGAGGCGGCAAGCGCAGCCCCGCTCCCGGGCGGCACCCGCACCAGCACCCGCTCCCAGGACTCACCGGCAGGAGGCCCACCGGGCCTCCGAGAGCCCCGCCCCCCAACGCCCCCGTCGGAAACAGGAACCGGCCCCAACACCACCGCATCCCGAGGAAGTTCAGCAGCGGAAAGAAACGCGGCAAGCGCATCCGGCGTCCCCGAAACCGACGCCATCCGCGAAACCGGCGGAAACCCCAACTCGGCACGCTCCTCCAACTCCCGCACCGCGTGCCCCACGGGGTCCCACCGCACCAACGCCTGCACAGGCCGAAGCGTCGGCTCGGCGACAACCACCACCGTGCCGCCCGCCCCCTGCGGACGCACCAGCGCGGCCGCCCCGATCCACCGCCGCAGCGCGTCCTCCCCCGCCCGCAGATCGGGCCGCCCGAGCATGGCCCACCCGTCGAGCAGCAGAGCAGCCGCATAACCGCCCTCGGCGACAGGCTCCGCTCCCGGGGTGCTCACCACCAACGCCGGCGCCCCCGGCACCGTATCGAGCACATGCTCACGCCCCGACGTCCGCACCGGCACAGCAGGAAACGCCCGCCCCAACTCCTCGGCGGTCCGCCGCGCCCCGACGATCTGCGCCCGCAGCCGGAACCCCCCGCACGACTCGCAGTGCCAGGCGGCTTCCTCCACCCCGCACCAGCCGCACCGCAGCGCGCCCCCGCTCTCCTGCGCCTCCAGCGGCCCCGCGCACCGCCGGCACCGCGCGGGCTCCCGGCACCGCTCGCACGCAAGCCGCGGCACATACCCGCGCCGCGGCACCTGCACCAGAACGGGCCCGTGCTTCAACCCCTCCCGCGCGACCTGCCAGGCCAGCGTCGGCAGCCGCGCGGCACGCGCCGCCTCGTCCCGCGCGAGATCCCCGTCCCCCACGGTCCGTACGAGGGGCGCGGCGCCCCGCACCTGCTCGCGATCGGCCACGAGAGGCGACGCCCAGCCGCTCTCGACGAGCTGGGCGGCCTCGACGGTGCAACTCCAACTCCCCAGCAGAAACCCGCACTTGTCCCGCGTGGCCCGCAGCTCCAGGACCTCCCGCACATGCGGAAAAGGCGCGTGGTCATCACTGTGGCTGGAGTCCCCGTCCTCCCACATCACGACAAGGCCCAGATCCCGTACGGGCGCGAACATGGCGGCCCGCGTCCCGACGACGGCCCGCACGGCCCCGCGCCGCACGGACAACCACTCCCGATAGCGCCGCTCCTGTCCCGCGTCGGCGGTGAGAAGGGCATGCTGCCCCTCACCGAGCAGCTCGGTGAGGGCGGCATCCACGCGCGCGGCGGGCCGCCCGGTCGGCACGACGACGAGCGCACCCCGCCCCGAGGCCAACGTGGCCTGCACTGCCCGAGCGATCTCCTGAGCCCACTCCGGCCCCGGCAACGCGGTCCACACGGCACGAGGCGCGCCCCCCGAGGCCAGCGCCCCGAGGAATTCGGCCCCGCGCCCATACCGCCGCCAGCTCCCGGGCTCGGGCGCGGCAGGCGGAGGAGGCGGAGCGGAGGAGGCCTGCGACTCGGCCCGCGCATGCCGCGGCGGAACGGCCAACTGGAGCACGTCGGCAAGGCTCCCGGCATAGCGATCGGCAACGGCCCGAGCGAGTCCGAGCAGCCCGGCATCGAGAACGGGCTCGGGCGACACGACCTGGGCAAGAGCGGCCAACGGCCCGCTGTACTCGCTCTCGGCACACCGCTCGACGATGAACCCGTCGATCAGCCCGCCGCCCTCACGCCGCCCATCACGCACGTTCCGCGCCCCGGCCCCGAACCGCACCCGAACCCGCACCCCGGGCTGAGCCTCGGCATCCAGCTCCTCGGGCACGGCATAGTCGAAGTACCGATCGAGATGCAGCACGCCTTTGTCGACAAGCACCCGAGCAACAGGCAACTCCTTGGCCAGCGCAGCCCCCCGCCACGTCCGAGGCTTGGCCCGCGGCACCTTGGCCTTCCGCACCGACTCCCGAATCAGCGCAAGCTGCTCGGGCTCCCCGCCCCCCTCGGCCCCGACCCCTTCGTTCTCCCTGCTCACAGCAGCATTCCTACCAGACCGCACTGACATCCGACTGGTCGCGAACGCCGAGCGACAACGACGCGGACCAGCCACCCCGCTGGCCGATTCGGCCATCTCGACAGCGCACCGGCCGTCAGGTTGCCTTCCACCTCGGAAACGGAAGCGCAGGTCAAAGAGGAAACGGGAAACACGCCCCACGGCCTTGCTCGTGTCATCACACGGGCACGACGCTGACGTCCACCGACGGATGTCCGCCAGCTCAAGGCCATGAGGCAGAAGGGGGTTCATGTGCAGGAACAACCGGCGAGGTTCGGATCCGAGCTGCGCCGCGCCCGCATAGCGGCCGGGCTCACTCTCACGGAACTCGCTGCGGCGGTCCACTACAGCAAGGGTCAGATCAGCAAGGTCGAGACCGGGAAGAAGCGGCCCAGCCCCGGACTGGCCAGGCTCTGTGACGCGGCTCTGCACACCGATGGCGCCCTGGCCTCGCTCGTCCCGACGACGCCGCGGGCGAAGAACGGCCCACCACCAGAAGAGACCAAGAAAGGGGCGATGCCGCCGAGCAGACGCCGTGTGATGGCCGCCGGTGCGGCCTCGCTCCTGGGCATCCCGGAGGCCTCCGCTCTCACCGAGCCGCCCGAGTCGCTGGGCTCGACTCTCCTGGAGATCTCCCACGCCCTGTTCGAGCAGTACCGCCGCCTCGGGCAGATGTCCCCCGCGAACGCCGTCCTGCCCGGCCTCGCCGAGCAGATGGACTCGCTCTGCGCACTCGCCGCCCGTACCGGCCCGCGCACCGCTCAGAAGTTACGGGGGCTCGCGGCCCGCTACGCGGAGTACGCCGGATGGATGGCGGAGGAGTCCGGTGACGACAGGGCCGCCTTGCGATGGACAGACCACGCCGTCGACCTGGCCGACACTGCCGGCGAGCACGATCTGGCCTCCTACGCACTGGTGCGCCGCGCCTTGATCACGTACTACCAGGGGAACTCGGCCGACACGATCGCCCTGGCGGCGGGCGCCCGCTCGCCGCGTCTCCCCCGCCGTATCCGCGGGCTCGCCGCGCAGCGCGAGGCGCAGGGCCATGCCCTCGCGGGCGACTACGACTCCGCCATGCGCGCTCTGGACTCGGCGCGTGACCTCCTCGCCTCGGCCGCGAGCGACACCGGCACCCCGGCCCTGGGGACCACGCATCTCGGAAACCCCGCAGACATGATCACCGGATGGTGCCTGGTGGACCTCGGCAGGCCGCGGGAGGCAGCCGAGCACCTGGACCGCGAATGCGCCCGCATCCCCGGACACGCCCTGCGTACCCAGGCGAGGTACGGAGTGCGGCGCGCCCTCGCGCATGCCGCCGCAGGGGAGCTCGACCACGCCTGTGAGCTGACCGGCCGATTGCTGCGGACCACGGACTGCGTGGGCTCGGCGACCATCGCCGCCGACCTGCGCCGACTGGAACGGACCCTGGCCCGCCATCCACGCCGCCCCGCCTTCCTGGCCATTTCCCCACGCCTCACCGCAGCGCTCACGCCACTCAACGGCTGAGCGAAAGCCGCGCCCCACCCACCCGGAGAGAAAGGTCGTTCCGCCATGCCCGATGTCTTCGTCAACTACCGCACAGGAGACGGCGACCAGACCGCCACGACCCTGCGCAACGAGCTCACCGCCCGGTTCGGCAAGGACCGCATCTTCCGCGCCAGCCAGTCCATCCGGCCCGGCGAGTTCTTCGACGAGGAGCTGATGCGCGGGGTCCGCCGCAGCGACGTCCTCCTGGCCGTCATCGGTCCCGGCTGGATCGACCACCCCGCCCTGCACCGTGCGGACGACTGGGTGCGCAAGGAGATCCTGGAAGCGTTCCGCTGCGGCATACCCGTGGTTCCGATTCTGGCCGGGCGGCGCACCGAACGCCCCACGAGGAGCCAACTCCCCAAGCCCCTGGCCCGCCTCGCCGACTGCCAGACACTGCGCTACGACAACCAGAACGACGCGTACGACATCCAGCGGATCGGCGACGCGCTCGCCGACCTGATCCCGGAACTGGCGATGGCCGAGGAAGCCTCGGCGAAGAGCCCTTCTCCGAACGCGCCGCAGAACAACGTGGACACCGTGCATGGCGGCACCGTCGTCCAGGCCGGCACCGTGCACGGCGACGCGGGCACTGTCATCAGGGGATCGCAGGGGCCCGTCAACACAGGCTCCGGCAACCTCTACAACAACTCGGCGCACGTCACCGACAACGGCTCGATCTCGGCCTTCGTCGCGTGCGACAACCACGGCGGCATCCGGCAGGACTTCGGTGCGGCACGCCGACGGGACAAGGACGACGAACGGTGAGCGGCGACTCCCGTACGGAGTTCTCCGGCCCGGCCGGGGTCGTCAACAGCGGATCCGGGAACACATACGTCTCCTTCACCGCGGACAACCTCCTGAAGACCCCTCCCACGGCACGCCGACGGGTGGCCGAGAGCCAACTGCGCCATCTTCAGAGGCAGTTCGCCCGACCTCCGCACATCAACTCCGCGTACGACGTCCTGGAGTCCCGCAGCATCCTCTTCCTCGACGGAGCGCCGGGCAGCGGACGGAGTTCCGCCGCCCGTGTCCTGCTGCGCGAACTTCCCCACTCGACAGGGACCTACCACGAACTCACCACCGAGTCGGACGAAGGGAAGGGGCCGCCGCGCCTGTCTCCGGACAACATCGGCGAGCGGGACCGGATGCTCCTCGACCTCTCCGCCGCCGACGAGAGTCTCTGGAACACCGTCCAGGCGCAGCTGTGGGACTTCTACCACGCGGTGCAGAAGAAACAGGCCCACCTGGCCGTGGTTCTCCCGGCCCGGCAGCAGGGCCAACTGGCCCCCGAGTTCCTCGCGTTCCGCAAGAAGATCGAGCGGCCCGACGGCATGGATGTGATCGTCCGCCATCTCCGCTGCGGCGGCCTCGACACCAGGATCTGCGACCCGCCTCCCCCGGTCCTCCTCTCCTTCGTCGAGAAGGAACCACCGATGCGGGAGCTCGCGCTGCTGGCGGACCGGATCCTGACCGTGCGTACGGCGGAGCACGCGCGAGGCACCTTCGACGCGTGGTGCGCGCAGGCCGTCGCGGCGCAGACCGACCGTGGCCCCGAAGTCGCCTCGCTCGTCCCTCACTTGCGCAAGGGCCCGCAGCGCGCCCTGCTCCTGGCGTCGGCACTGCTCCACGGCGCGCGGTCCGAAGCCGTGCACGAGGCCACGGCGGCCTTGCTCTCAGCGGTCAAAGCCCCCGTGGAGGTCCGTCCCCTCCTGGAGCACCCGGGCCTCGACGAACGCCTGGAGAAGATAGACGCCGCCGCGGACAAGAACTCCCGTGTCACCTTCGACAGGCTCGGCTTCGCGCATGCCGTGCGCCGGCACTTCTGGACCACCAGGCCGGACCTCAGGACCCCCTTGCGCACCTGGGTCGCCGCTGTGCTCTCTCGGCCCGAACTCGCCGACACCGACCGGGACAATCTGGTCCGGCGCTTCACCGATCTGTGTCTGTCGACCCATGACACAGAGGAGTTGATCGCCCTCGTCAAGAGCTGGACCCACGACTCGGCGCGAAAAGACCAGCTGCGAGCCGCGGCACAACTCCTCGAGCGGAGCGTCCCCAGCGAAGCGTGCGGCGGAGAGCTGAGGCACCAGCTCTACGAGTGGTCCACACGGCAACTGTCCGACAGCCTGCGCCACGTACTCGCCGAAGTCTGCGAGAAGGTCATGTCGGTCCGCCACCCCGAAGCCGCTCTGGTCCGCCTGCACCACATGGCCCGTCACGAGCGCCCGCCAGGAGTCGTCCGCGAAGCCCTCCTGCGCTACGTCACCAACGACCCCGAGGACCTGCGGCTCCACCGGCGGTTGCTGTACCGCCTCACTGTCGCGTCGTCCGACAGCCACCGGCGGCCGGACGCCGACTTGTTCCTCGACCTCACCGCCCCGACCAGGCTCCCCAAGCCTTTCCTTCGCTCATCGAACACGCGGAGCTGGCTCACGACGGGATGGGCCTCCGTCTTCGACCGTGCCGAGCGGCAGCGCTGGAGCGCCTGCGCCGACGCCTGGATCTCCGCCGCCGATGCCACCAAGGACCGTGCGATCGCGGACAAGCTCCTCGACGTCCTGGTGGGCGCCGCCGGATCTCGGTACGCCATCCTCAACCGCCTCTACGCATCGGCCCGGACGCACGCTCATCCCGATCTCTCCGCGCTCCTCCTACGGAAGATCAGCGCGGCGCAGGCCACGCATCTGTCACAGGACCCGACCATGTCCCGCCAGCAGGAGGCAGCCCCCTCATGAGCACCGGCCAGAAGACCGTCTCGATCTTCCTCACCCTCATCGGCGCACTGCTCGTCCTGATCCTCGGCCTCTGTCTCGACTGGCCCCTCTGGGTGTGGCCCACGGCCGCGGCCGTCCTGGCGGCCGCTCTCGCCGTGGCGGCCTCGGCCGCGACGCGGGCCCGCAGGCGAGACCCGTTCCCACCCGGCACGGTGCCCGACCAGCCCATCGCTCCGGTCGAGCGCCGCGAGGTGTACGTGGACCGGATCTCCCTGCCCAGCCAGTTGGCGGACTACGACTTCCTGTTCTCGGCGACGATCCGCTGGTGCCCGGCCGACTCCTCGGCCGATGTCTCGCACATCAACGCGGGCGCGCTGGCGATGGACGCCGTCATCGAGCGCGCCCGAGCCGTGACGTCGTGCCGCAAGCCCTTCAGAAGCTCCCTCGTCCAGCACGAACTCAGCGGCGCGCTGGGAATCATGGAAACGGACCCCGGGGGCCACATCCGCGCCATGGCCCTGGATGTCGCCCTCGTGCTCCCGGAAGAGGACCAGCAGCGGCTGGAGCGGCTTGCGGCCATCCGCAAGAACGAGGACCTCTGGGAACACGAGCGCAACTACGAGCGCAACAAGCGCGAGTACCTGGGCGGCGACGTCCTGCGCGACACCGGCAGCGCGGTGGTGTGGTGGCTCGCGAAGAACGACGACCACGTGGAGAAGGCAGTCAACGACATCGGCCTGCTGGCCCGTCTCACGTCCGCCGCCAACAACGAAGAGGTCGCCGAACCGTTCCGCCATCTCATACCGGAGTCGTTCCCGCCGATCACGCCCCTGGAGACCGAGCCTCCCACGTTCGGGAACTTCGGCGGGTTCGATGAACCCACCGCACGCGAGGGAACCACCGAGCCGAGCGCGGCGGAAACGTTCGCAGACTTCGTACGACGACTGGGGCGCACGCCTGGGGACGAGGAGTGCCTGCTGCTCGCCGAGCAGGTGGCCATGAACATCGAGGACTGGGACGGGGAGACGGCCGACGAGATACGTCGCCGCTTCGCCGCGCGGACGGCCGCCGCGGGGATGGCGTCCCCCCAATGGATCGGAACCGGCACCGCCCGCTCCCGAATCCTGACCGCCCCGCCCTGCCCCTCAACAGACTGGGGCCCGGCCCTCCCGAAGGAGAGCCGGGCCCCGAGGCCTGGAACAGGAAGGCTTACAGCCCCGCGGCCTTCCGCAGCGCCTCCACCCGGTCCGTCCGCTCCCACGTGAAGTCCGGCAGCGCCCGGCCGAAGTGGCCGTACGCGGCGGTCTGGGAGTAGATCGGGCGGAGCAGGTCGAGGTCGCGGATGATCGCGGCGGGGCGCAGGTCGAAGACCTCGCTGATCGCCGTCTCGATCTTGTCCGTGTCGACCGTGGCCGTACCGAAGGTCTCGACGAACAGACCCACCGGCTCGGCCTTGCCGATCGCGTACGCGACCTGGACCTCGCAGCGGGCCGCGAGACCGGCCGCCACGACGTTCTTGGCCACCCAGCGCATCGCGTACGCCGCGGAACGGTCCACCTTCGACGGGTCCTTGCCCGAGAAGGCGCCGCCGCCGTGGCGGGCCATGCCGCCGTACGTGTCGATGATGATCTTGCGGCCGGTGAGGCCGGCGTCGCCCATCGGGCCGCCGATCTCGAAGCGTCCGGTCGGGTTGACCAGCAGGCGGTAGCCCTCGGTCTCCAGCTTGATGCCGTCCTCGAGGAGGGCCTTCAGCTCGGGCTCGACGACGAACTCGCGGATGTCGGGGGCCAGGAGCGAGTCCAGGTCGATGTCCGACGCGTGCTGCGAGGAGACCACGACCGTGTCGAGGCGGACGGCCTTGTCGCCGTCGTACTCGATGGTGACCTGGGTCTTGCCGTCGGGGCGCAGGTAGGGGATCGTCCCGTTCTTGCGCACCTCGGAGAGGCGGCGCGAGAGGCGGTGCGCGAGGTGGATCGGGAGCGGCATCAGCTCCGGGGTCTCGTCGCAGGCGTAGCCGAACATCAGGCCCTGGTCACCCGCGCCCTGCTTGTCGAGCTCGTCCTCGTCGCCCTCGACGCGCTTCTCGTACGCCGTGTCGACGCCCTGCGCGATGTCGGGGGACTGCGAGCCGATGGACACCGAGACGCCACAGGAGGCGCCGTCGAAGCCCTTCTTCGAGGAGTCGTAACCGATCTCGAGGATCTTCTCGCGCACGAGCTGCGCGATCGGCGCGTACGCCTTCGTCGTGACCTCGCCGGCCACGTGGACGAGGCCGGTGGTGATCAACGTCTCCACGGCGACCCGAGAGGTCGGGTCCTCCCGCAGAAGCGCGTCGAGAATGGTGTCGCTGATCTGGTCAGCGATCTTGTCGGGGTGACCCTCGGTCACAGACTCCGAGGTAAAGAGGCGCCGGGACACATCGCTCCCTGTGGTTGCAGCGGCTGCTGGCTGATCATTGATGGACGATCCGAGAGCTGCGCTCGGCGTCGTCCTGGACCAGTTTATCGGTCACACTCGTCCGCCGGACCACATGTCTCGCCACTTGGGAGCCCTGTGACCTGCGGCACTGCATTGTGCGGTACGACGATCACTCTCCACCAGAGGGCCTCGCGCCCGATTTTCCCGGTTTTGAGGCGCCCGGTGGGGCGAAGATGACATTGAGCCCCGGCCGCACGGACCCCGTCAAGGGAATCGGCGAAATGCGGCCAATTTCCGCCAAGAGGCGAAAGTGCCGGAGGCGGAGCCGAAGGAGAACCGAAAACGAACCGGAAGAGAAGCTGCCGTGCGGTGCGTCCACATAGTGAGAACCGCACGCGTACCACCACAGCTCGCACAGCACGCACAGCGGGCGCAGCCCGCTCGCACGGTTCGCACAGCAGGCGCAGCCCGCACCACACGCAGATCCGGTGAAGCCCCCGGCCGACTTCAACGCCTCAGGACAGCCTCTCCGCCACCAAGTCCCAGACCGTGTCCGCCAGCGCTTCCTTGGGCCCGTACGGCACCGCCGTCTCGCTCCCGTCCGCGCCGAGCACGACCGCCTCGTTCTCCTCGGAACCGAACGTCTTGCGCTCGCCGACCTCGTTGACGACCAGCAGGTCACAGCCCTTGCGTTCGAGCTTGGCCCGGCCGTTGGCGAGGACGTCGTCCGTCTCGGCGGCGAAGCCCACGACCACCTGGCCGGGGCGCGGCCTGTCCCCCGCGATCTCGGCGAGGATGTCGGGGTTGCGGACCAGGGCGATCGGCGCCGGCTCCCGGCCGTCCTTCTTCTTGATCTTGCCTGCCGCGTACGTCTCGGGACGAAAATCGGCCACCGCCGCCGCCATCACCACGGCGTCGGCGCCCGCCGCGGCCTTCAGGACGGCCTCACGCAGCTGCACGGCGGTGCCGACCGGCACGACGTCCACGCCCGCCGGGTCGGGCAGCGTCGCGTTCGCCGCCACGAGCGTGACGCGGGCGCCGCGGGCGGCCGCGCTGCGGGCGAGCGCGTAGCCCTGCTTGCCCGAGGAGCGGTTGCCGAGGAACCGGACCGGGTCGAGGGGCTCACGGGTACCGCCCGCGCTCACCACGACGTGCCGCCCCGCGAGGTCCTGCGCCAGGTCGCCGCGCGCCAGGACACGGCGTACGACCTCGAAGAGCTCCACGGGGTCCGGGAAGCGGCCCTTGCCGGTGTCGACCCCGGTGAGGCGGCCGACCGCGGGCTCGACGACCAGGGCGCCGCGGCGGCGCAGCGTGGCGACGTTCTCCTGGGTGGCCGGGTGCTCCCACATCTCCGTGTGCATGGCCGGGGCGAAGACCACCGGACAGCGCGCCGTCAGGAGCGTGTTCGTGAGCAGGTCGTCGGCCAGTCCGTGGGCCGCCTTGGCGAGCATGTCGGCGGTGGCGGGGGCGACGATCACGAGGTCGGCGTGCTGCCCGATGCGGACGTGCGGCACCTCGTGGACGTCGGACCAGACCTCGGTCGAGACGGGGTTGCCGGAGAGCGCGGACCAGGTCGCGGCGCCGACGAAGTGCAGCGCCGACTCGGTCGGCACGACGCGCACGTCGTGCCCCGACTCGGTGAGCCGCCGCAGCAGCTCGCACGCCTTGTAGGCGGCGATGCCACCGCTGACCCCCAGAACGACCTTGGGCTTCTCCACCGTCCATGCCTCCCCGCACTCGGATCTCCGCACTCGGAGACGTACGACTCCATGACACACCACAGGCCCGGCAGTCGCTCTGCCGGGCCTGTGGTGAAAGAAAAATGCCTACAAGCAACGCCTACTGGGCGGGGCCCTCGATGGCCTCGGACGTCAGCAGGCCCGCGTTGATCTCGCGGAGCGCGATCGACAGCGGCTTCTCGTGCACGTGCGTGTCCACCAGGGGACCGACGTACTCGAGGAGGCCCTCACCGAGCTGCGAGTAGTACGCGTTGATCTGGCGCGCGCGCTTGGCGGCGTAGATCACGAGGCTGTACTTCGAGTCGGTGGCTTCGAGCAGCTCATCAATCGGCGGGTTGATGATGCCCTCGGGCGCGGTGATGGAAGAGGACACTCTCTGCCTTCCGATGGGGGCCGGGACCGGGGTCCCGACTGGGGTAAAGATCAAAGAACCTTCATCAAGGCTAGCAGCTCACGCGCCACGTCCTCGACGGAGGTGTTGACCAGGGTCGTGTCGAACTCGGCCTCGGCGGCGAGCTCCACCTTGGCGGCGGCGAGCCTGCGCTCGATCACCTCGGGAGCCTCGGTTCCCCGGCCGGTGAGCCGGCGGACCAGCTCCTCCCAGCTCGGCGGCGCGAGGAAGACCAGCTGCGCCTCGGGCATCGACTCGCGCACCAGGCGCGCGCCCTGCAGATCGATCTCCAGGAGGACGGGCTCGCCCGCCTCCAGACGCTCGAGCACGGCGCGACGCGGGGTGCCGTAGCGGTTGCCCGCGAACTCGGCCCACTCCAGGAGCTCGCCGTTGGCGATCAGCTTGTCCATCTCCTCGTCGGAGACGAAGAAGTACTGGACACCGTGCTTCTCACCGGGCCGCGGCTTGCGGGTGGTGGCCGATACCGAGAGCCAGACCTCGGGGTGTTCCTTGCGCATATGAGCGACGACCGTGCTCTTGCCGACCCCGGAGGGGCCGGAGAGCACGGTCAGCCGCGGACGTTCACTCATGCAGCGATTATCCAGGTTCTCAGGAGTGCCTGAGAACATCAGCCGGCGGCACCACCGAACTCGCGCTCGAGCGACGCGATCTGGTTGGAGCCGAGACCGCGCACGCGGCGGCTCTCGGAGATGCCAAGACGCTCCATGATCTGCTTGGCGCGGACCTTGCCCACGCCCGGCAGGGACTCCAGGAGGGCGGAGACCTTCATCTTGCCGATGACATCGTTCTCCTGACCCTGCTTGATGACCTCGTGGAGGGAGGCGCCGGAGTGCTTGAGTCGATTCTTGACCTCGGCCCGCTCCCGGCGAGCCGCGGCGGCCTTTTCGAGCGCGGCTGCGCGCTGTTCAGGGGTAAGGGGCGGAAGAGCCACGCCTACGTCACCTCGGATGTCGAACTGTCGGATACGGACCGGTGAGGAACCTAGTCGCCCCACACCTGGGGAGCAACGTGCAACGCGCTTGCCCGTTGGCTCTCGTCGGAGACTAGCGGGCATGGCCGCTGGAGTCAGCGAGAACAGACGAAAAGTCCTGGTCAGCCTCTGCCGAGCCGTACATATCGGGCAATTCGCCCCGGATTTGTGCCGACGGCGGCTCGGCGACCCGTCAACGGAACGTATGCGCAGGGTCCGTTGCCCCGCTCAGGCCGCCTCGACCGCCGCCCTGATCTCGTCCGCGAAGCGCGCCGCGGACTCGCGCAGGCCCGCGACGTCGGGTCCGTGCCGCAGCACACCCCGGCTGACGCTCGGCACCACACTGCGCACGGCCGCGCCGAAGACGCCCGGCAGATCCGCCGGGGTCGCCCCCTGCGCACCGATCCCGGGCGCGAGCAGCGGACCGTTGACACCGGCGAGGTCGTACGAGGACAGGTCGCCCAGCGTCGCCCCGACGACGGCGCCGAAGGACCCCAGGGGCTCCTGACCGGCGTTCTCCGCGGCGAGGTGCCCCAGGACGGTGGCCGCGACCGTACGGCCGTCCTCGCGCACCGCGTGCTGCACCTCGGCGCCCTCGGGGTTGGAGGTGAGGGCGAGCACGAAGAGACCGGCGCCGTTCTCGCGCGCGAGGTCGACCGCCGGCTTGAGGGAGCCGAAGCCGAGGAAGGGCGAGACCGTGAGCGCGTCGCTGAACAGCGGGGAGTCCTTGTGCAGGAAGGTCTCGGCGTACGCGGCCATGGTCGAGCCGATGTCGCCGCGCTTGGCGTCCATCACGACCAGGGCGCCGGCCGCCCGCAGCTCCTGGACCGCCTTCTCCAGTACGGCGATGCCGCGCGACCCGAAGCGCTCGAAGAAGGCGCTCTGCGGCTTGAACACGGCCACGGTCCCGGCCAGCGCCTCGACGACCGTGCGCGTGAACCGCTCCAGACCCGCGATGTCGTCGTTCAGGCCCCACGCGGACAGCAGCGAGGCGTGCGGGTCGATGCCGACGCACAGGGGGCCGCGCTCGTCCATGGCGTGGCGCAGGCGCGTGCCGAAGGGCTCCAGGGGGCTCATGCGGTGACCTCGGGCTTCCTCACATCGGCGCCGACGGCGTCGGCGAGGGTGGCGTAGGGGCTCGTGCTAAGGCGTGCGGCGAGGCCCTTGTGGATCGCGCGGCCCCAGAAGGGACCTTCGTAGATGAAGGCGCTGTACCCCTGGACCAGGGTGGCGCCCGCGAGGATGCGCTGCCAGGCGTCCTCGGCGGTCTCGATGCCGCCGACGCCCACGAGCGTGATCCGGTCGCCCACGCGCGCGTAGAGGCGGCGCAGGACCTCCAGGGAGCGCTCCTTGAGCGGCGCTCCCGACAGCCCGCCGGTCTCTCCGTAGAGAGAGGGTTCGGACGTCAGACCGAGACCCTCGCGCGCGATGGTGGTGTTCGTGGCGATGATGCCGTCCAGGCCGAGCTCGACGGCGAGGTCGGCGACCGCGTCGATGTCCTCGTCGGCCAGGTCCGGCGCGATCTTGACGAGCAGCGGGACGCGACGACCCTCGACGCTGCGGTCGGCGGCCTCGCGCACGGCAGCGAGGAGCGGCCGCAGCGACTCGGTGGCCTGGAGGTTGCGCAGGCCGGGGGTGTTCGGGGACGAGACGTTGCACACCAGGTAGTCGGCGTGGCGGGCGAGCCGCTCGGTCGACTTCACGTAGTCGGCGGCGGCCTCCTCCTCGGGCACCACCTTGGTCTTGCCGATGTTCACGCCCACGACCGTCCTGAAGACGGGCGTCCGCGCGGCCAGGCGCTCGGCCACGGCCGCCGAGCCCTCGTTGTTGAAGCCCATGCGGTTGATCAGCGCGCGGTCCGGCACGAGGCGGAAGAGCCGCTTCTTGGGGTTGCCGGGCTGCGGCTCCCCCGTGACCGTGCCGATCTCGATGTGGTCGAAGCCGAGCATCGACATGCCATCGATCGCGACGGCGTTCTTGTCGAAGCCCGCGGCGAGCCCGAAGGGCCCGTGCATCCGCAGCCCGAAGGCCTCGGTGCGCAGCTCCTTGAAGCGGGGCGCGAGGACGGCCGCGACGAACGTGCGCAGCACGGGCACGCGGGCCGCGAGGCGGATCCAGCGGAAGGCCATGTGGTGGGCCTGCTCGGGGTCCATGCGCTTGAAGACGAGGTTGAAGAAGAGCTTGTACATGAGAGGTGTCCTCACCAGAAGGGGGACACCGTGTCTTCGGTGTCCCCCTTGTGGGTTGCTAGTCGCGAGCCGCGGTCAGGTGTTCCGCGTGTTCCTGGAGTGACCGGACGCCCACGCCTCCGTGGTTGAGCGCGTCGATGCCCTGGACGGCGGCGGCGAGCGCCTGGACCGTCGTCAGGCACGGCACGGAGCGCGCCACGGCGGCCGTACGGATCTCGTAGCCGTCGAGGCGGCCACCGGTGCCGTACGGGGTGTTGACGATGAGGTCGACGCCGCCGTCGTGGATGAGCTGGACGATGGTCTTCTCGCCGTTGGGGCCCTCGCCCTCGGACTGCTTGCGCACGACCGTGGCGTTGATGCCGTTGCGCTTGAGCACCTCGGCCGTGCCGGACGTGGCGAGCAACTCGAAGCCGTGCGCGACCAGTTCGCGCGCCGGGAAGATCATCGAGCGCTTGTCGCGGTTGGCCACCGAGATGAAGGCGCGGCCCTTGGTCGGCAGCGGACCGTACGCGCCCGCCTGCGACTTGGCGTACGCGGTGCCGAACACCGAGTCGATGCCCATGACTTCGCCGGTGGAGCGCATCTCCGGGCCGAGGACGGTGTCGACGCCGCGCCCGTGGATGTCGCGGAAGCGCGACCACGGCATGACGGCTTCCTTGACGGAGATCGGCGCGTCCATCGGCAGCGTGCCGCCGTCACCGGTCGCCGGCAGCATGCCCTCGGCGCGCAGCTCGGCGATGGTGGCGCCCAGCGAGATGCGCGCGGCGGCCTTGGCCAGCGGCACCGCGGTCGCCTTCGAGGTGAAGGGGACGGTGCGAGAGGCACGCGGGTTGGCCTCGAGGACGTAGAGGATGTCCCCGGCCATCGCGAACTGGATGTTGATGAGTCCGCGCACGCCGACGCCCTTGGCGATGCCCTCCGTGGAGGCGCGCAGGCGCTTGATGTCGAAGCCGCCGAGCGTGATCGGGGGCAGGGCGCACGCCGAGTCGCCGGAGTGGATGCCGGCCTCCTCGATGTGCTCCATGACGCCGCCGAGGTAGAGCTCCTCGCCGTCGTACAGCGCGTCGACGTCGATCTCGATCGCGTCGTCCAGGAAGCGGTCGACGAGGACCGGCCGCGAGGGGCTGATCTCGGTCGACTCCTCGATGTACGCGGAGAGGCGGGTCTCGTCGTACACGATCTCCATGCCGCGCCCGCCGAGCACGTACGAGGGGCGGACGAGGACCGGGTAGCCGATCTCGTCGGCGATGGCCTTTGCCTCGGCGAACGTCGTGGCGGTGCCGTGCTTGGGCGCGGGGAGGCCCGCCTCGTCGAGCACGCGGCCGAAGGCGCCGCGGTCCTCGGCGGCGTGGATGGCCTCGGGCGAGGTGCCCACGATCGGCACGCCGTTGTCCTTGAGCGCCTGCGAGAGACCCAGCGGGGTCTGGCCGCCGAGCTGCACGACGACGCCCGCGATCGGGCCCGCGAGGGACTCGGCGTGGACGATCTCGAGGACGTCCTCGAGCGTCAGCGGCTCGAAGTACAGGCGGTCGGAGGTGTCGTAGTCCGTGGAGACGGTCTCCGGGTTGCAGTTGACCATCACGGTCTCGAAGCCCGCGTCGCTGAGCGCGAAGGAGGCGTGGACGCAGGAGTAGTCGAACTCGATGCCCTGGCCGATGCGGTTCGGACCGGAGCCCAGGATGATCACCGCGGGCTTCTCGCGCCGCGCGACCTCGCTCTCCTCGTCGTACGCGGAGTAGAAGTACGGGGTCTTCGCGGCGAACTCGGCGGCGCAGGTGTCGACCGTCTTGTAGACCGGGCGGACGCCAAGGGAGTGCCGCACCTCACGGACGACGTCCTCGCGCAGGCCGCGGATCTCGGCGATCTGGGCGTCGGAGAAGCCGTGCCGCTTGGCCTCGGCGAGCAGGGCGGCGTCCAGGCGCTCGGCGGCGGCAAGTTCGTCCGCGACCTCCTTGATCAGGAAGAGCTGGTCGACGAACCACGGGTCGATCTTGGTGGCGTCGAAGACCTCGGCGGGGGTCGCGCCCGCGCGGATCGCCTGCATGACGGTGTTGACGCGGCCGTCGGTCGGGCGGACGGCCTCTTCGAGGAGCTCGGCCTTGTCGCCGGGCTCGCCCACGAACGTGAACTGCGAGCCCTTCTTCTCCAGCGAGCGCAGCGCCTTCTGCAGCGCCTCGGGGAAGTTGCGGCCGATGGCCATGGCCTCGCCGACGGACTTCATGGTGGTCGTCAGGGTCGAGTCCGCCGACGGGAACTTCTCGAAGGCGAAGCGCGGGGCCTTGACCACCACGTAGTCGAGGGTCGGCTCGAAGGACGCCGGCGTCTTCTCGGTGATGTCGTTGGGGATCTCATCCAGCGTGTAGCCGACGGCCAGCTTGGCGGCGATCTTCGCGATCGGGAAGCCCGTGGCCTTCGACGCGAGCGCGGAGGACCGGGACACACGCGGGTTCATCTCGATGACGATGACGCGCCCGTCCACGGGGTTCACCGCGAACTGGATGTTGCAGCCGCCGGTGTCGACGCCGACCTCGCGGATGATCGCGATGCCGACGTCGCGCAGGATCTGGTACTCGCGGTCGGTCAGCGTCATCGCGGGCGCGACGGTGATCGAGTCGCCGGTGTGCACGCCCATCGGGTCGAAGTTCTCGATGGAGCAGACGACCACGACGTTGTCGTTCTTGTCGCGCATCAGCTCCAGCTCGTACTCCTTCCAGCCGAGGATGGACTCCTCCAGGAGCACCTCGGTGGTCGGCGAGAGCGTGAGGCCCTGTCCGGCGATGCGGCGCAGCTCGTCCTCGTCGTGCGCGAAGCCGGAGCCGGCGCCGCCCATCGTGAAGGAGGGACGCACGACGACGGGGTAGCCGCCGAGCTCCTCGACGCCCTTGAGGACGTCGTCCATGGAGTGGCAGATGTACGAGCGGGCGGACTCGCCGTGGCCGATCTTCTTGCGGACCTCTTCGACGACGTCCTTGAAGAGGTCGCGGTCCTCGCCCTTGTTGATCGCCTCGACGTTGGCGCCGATGAGCTCGACGCCGTACTTCTCCAGGACGCCCTGCTCGTGCATGGAGATCGCCGTGTTGAGGGCCGTCTGGCCGCCCAGCGTCGGAAGCAGCGCGTCGGGGCGCTCCTTGGCGATGATCTTCTCGACGAACTCCGGGGTGATCGGCTCGACGTACGTCGCGTCGGCGATCTCCGGGTCGGTCATGATCGTCGCCGGGTTGGAGTTGACGAGGATGACGCGCAGGCCCTCGGACTTGAGGACGCGGCACGCCTGGGTGCCGGAGTAGTCGAACTCCGCTGCCTGGCCGATGACGATCGGGCCGGAGCCGATGACCAGGACGGACTGGATATCGGTGCGCTTAGGCACGCTGGCCCTCCATCAGGGATACGAAGCGGTCGAAGAGGTACGCGGCGTCGTGCGGGCCTGCGGCCGCTTCGGGGTGGTACTGGACGCTGAACGCGGGCTGGTCGAGGAGCTGGAGCCCCTCCACCACCTGGTCGTTGAGGCAGACGTGGGAGACCTCGGCGCGACCGAAGGGCGTCTCGCTGACCTTGTCGAGCGGCGCGTCCACGGCGAAGCCGTGGTTGTGCGCGGTGACCTCGACCTTGCCGGTGGTGCGGTCCTGCACCGGCTGGTTGATGCCGCGGTGGCCGTACTTCAGCTTGTACGTGCCAAAGCCCAGGGCACGGCCGAGGATCTGGTTGCCGAAGCAGATGCCGAACAGCGGCGTCTTGCGCGCGAGGACCGCGGTCATGAGCGCGACCGGTCCTTCGGCGGTGGCCGGGTCGCCCGGACCGTTGGAGAAGAAGACACCGTCGGGCGAGACCGCGTACACGTCCTCCTCGGTCGCCGTCGCCGGGAGCACATGCACCTCGATGCCGCGCTCCGCCATGCGGTGCGGGGTCATGCCCTTGATGCCGAGGTCGATCGCGGCGACGGTGAACTTCTTCTCACCGATCGCCGGGACGACGTAGGCCGCCTTGGTGGCGACCTCCTCGTACAGGCTCGCGCCCTTCATCTGCGGCTGTGCCTGGACGCGGGCGACCAGCTCGGCGTCCTTGGGCAGCTCGGCGCCCGAGAAGATGCCGGAGCGCATGGAGCCGCGCTCGCGCAGGTGGCGGGTGAGGGCGCGGGTGTCGATGCCGGAGATGCCGACGACGCCCTGCTTGACCAGCTCGTCGTCGAGCGAGCGCGTGGCGCGCCAGTTGGAGGGGATGCGGGAGGGGTCGCGGACCACGTATCCGGAGACCCAGATCCTGCTGGACTCGTCGTCCTCGTCGTTCCAGCCCGTGTTGCCGACCTGCGGGGCGGTGGCGACCACGATCTGGCGGTCGTACGAGGGGTCGGTCAGGGTCTCCTGGTAGCCGGTCATGCCGGTGGAGAACACCGCTTCGCCGAAGGTCTCCCCCACGGCCCCGTAGGCACGCCCGCGGAAGATGCGGCCGTCCTCCAGGACGAGTACGGCGGGAAGCACCCTCGTCCTCTCCGAGGGGCGCCCCTGATTGGAGGTCGTCATCGTGCGGTGCCTTCCGTCGTGCTGGTCGTGTTGATCATGTCGTTGATGGCCTCGGCCCACTCGGCCTGCTCGGCCGCGTGGTCGGAGCGGAAGCCGGAGTCGATCAGCTTCTCGCCGTGCTCCCAGGTGACGATCAGGAGACCGCCCTCCGCGAGGACCTTGCCCGCGATGCCCTTGTCGAGGCGGGCCTCGCGCAGCCGGTCGGCCGGGATGAAGAAGTCGGTGGCCCCGGGACGTACGACGTCCAGGCCCGCGTCGGTGAGCGTCAGCTCGACGCGGCTGCGGGTGCCCAGGCCGTGCGCCACGATGCGGTCGAGCCACTGCCCGGCCGAGGTGGAGCCGTGGTACCGGCCGCTCAGCTCAAGTCTCGCCGGGCCCGGGTCATCCGGCGCGGTGGGCAGCTCGGGCAGGTCGCCCTGGAGCGTGCCGCGCCACTTCCAGCCCTCGCGCATCAGCCAGTAGACGAGCGCGATGAAGAGGAGCAGTCCGACGACCCAGCCGATGCGTGCGGCCCAGTCGGTCACGTCCGCCGATTCCTTCTCGGCGGCCAGATGCAGAAGTGATGTCACGCGAGCTTCCCGTCGACGAGCGTGGCCCGACCCCGGAGCCACGTGTGCGTGACGCGGCCCGGCAGCTCACGGCCCTCGTAGGGAGTGTTGCGGCTGCGCGAGGCGAAGCCCGCGGGGTCCACTTCCCCACGGTAATCGGCATCGACCAGAACCAGGTTGGCGGGCTCACCTGCCGAGACGGGACGTCCGTGGCCGGTCGCCCGCCCGATCTCGGCGGGCTTGAAGGACATCCGGTCGGCGACGGCTTCCCAGGTCAGCAGGCCCGTCTCGACCATCGTCGCCTGGACGACGGAGAGCGCGGTCTCCAGGCCGACCATGCCCATGGCGGCCGCGGCCCACTCGCAGTCCTTGTCCTCGTGCGGGTGCGGGGCGTGGTCGGTGGCGACGATGTCGATCGTGCCGTCGGCCAGCGCCTCGCGCAGCGCCATGACGTCGCGCTCGGTGCGCAGCGGCGGGTTGACCTTGTAGACCGGGTTGTACGTACGCACCATCTCGTCGGTCAGGAGCAGGTGGTGCGGGGTGACCTCGGCGGTGACGTCGATGCCGCGGGACTTGGCCCAGCGCACGATCTCCACGGACCCGGCGGTCGACAGGTGGCAGATGTGCACCCGCGAGCCGACGTGCTCGGCGAGGAGCACGTCACGCGCGATGATCGACTCCTCGGCGACGGCGGGCCAGCCGCCGAGGCCCAGCTCGGCGGAGACGACGCCCTCGTTCATCTGGGCGCCCTCGGTGAGCCGCGGCTCCTGCGCGTGCTGGGCGACGACGCCGCCGAAGGCCTTCACGTACTCCAGGGCGCGGCGCATGATCACGGCGTCGTCGACGCACTTGCCGTCGTCGGAGAAGACGGTGACGCCGGCGGCGGACTCGTGCATGGCGCCGAGCTCGGCGAGCTTCTTGCCCTCAAGGCCCACGGTGACGGCGCCGATGGGCTGCACGTCGCAGTAGCCGGACTCCTTGCCGAGGCGGTAGACCTGCTCGACGACGCCGGCGGTGTCGGCGACGGGGAAGGTGTTGGCCATGGCGAACACGGCGGTGTAGCCGCCGGAGGCGGCCGCGCGGGTGCCGGTCAGGACGGTCTCGGAGTCCTCGCGGCCCGGCTCGCGCAGGTGGGTGTGCAGGTCGACGAGGCCCGGCAGGAGAACCTTGCCCTCGGCCTCGACGACCTCGGCGCCCTCGGCGGAGAGCCCGGCGCCGACCGCCTCGATGGTCTCGCCGTCGATCAGGACGTCCTGCGCCTCGCCGCCGAGCACCTTCGCACCACGGATCAGGATCTTGCTCATGTTGGTTACTTCTCCTCGGAACCGGTGGGGCGGGTGTGGGTGACGGCGGGCTCGTTGCCGCCCAGAAGCAGGTAGAGGACGGCCATCCGGATGGACACGCCGTTGGCGACCTGTTCGACGACCGTGCAGCGGTCGGAGTCGGCGACCTCGGCGGTGATCTCCATGCCGCGGACCATCGGCCCGGGGTGCATCACGATGGCGTGCTCGGGCATCTTCGCCATGCGCTCGCCGTCCAGGCCGTAACGCCGCGAGTACTCGCGCTCGGTGGGGAAGAACGCGGCGTTCATCCGCTCGCGCTGCACCCGCAGCATCATCACGGCGTCGGACTTCGCAAGGACGCGGTCCAGGTCGTACGAGATCTCGCAGGGCCACTGCTCGACGCCGACCGGCACCAGCGTGGGCGGGGCGACCAGGGTGACGTCGGCGCCGAGGGTGTGCAGCAGGTCGACGTTCGAGCGGGCGACGCGGCTGTGCAGGACGTCGCCGACGATGGTGATGCGCTTGCCCGCGAGGTCCTGGCCGAGCCCGGCATCGGGCCCGACGAGACGGCGGCGCATGGTGAAGGCGTCGAGCAGGGCCTGGGTGGGGTGCTGGTGGGTGCCGTCGCCGGCGTTGATGACGGCGGCGTCGATCCAGCCCGAGGTCGCGAGGCGATAGGGCGCGCCGGAGGCGCCGTGCCGGATGACGACGGCGTCGACGCCCATCGCCTCCAGGGTCTGGGCGGTGTCCTTGAGGGACTCTCCCTTGGAGACGGAAGAGCCCTTGGCCGCGAAGTTGATGACGTCGGCGGAGAGGCGCTTCTCGGCGGCCTCGAAGGAGATCCTGGTCCGCGTCGAGTCCTCGAAGAAGAGGTTGACCACGGTGCGGCCGCGCAGCGCGGGCAGCTTCTTGATCGGCCGGTCGGCGACCCGCGCCATCTCCTCGGCCGTGTCGAGGATGAGGACGGCGTCGTCGCGGGAGAGGTCGGCGGCCGAGATGAGGTGTCGCATCATCTGGGTGTACTCCGGTGTGTGGAGGTCTTGCGGGCACGCGAGCGCACAGGGGTGTGCCCCGGGCCCGTGAGGGAGGAAGCCGGTCCTACGCGGAGGCGGGCTTGGCGCCGAGCAGCACGGCGTCGCGGCCGTCCTCCTCGGCGAGCTGCACCTTGACCGTCTCCCGCAGCGACGTGGGGAGGTTCTTGCCGACGTAGTCGGCGCGGATGGGCAGTTCGCGGTGGCCGCGGTCGACGAGGACGGCGAGCTGGACCGCGCGCGGGCGGCCGATGTCGTTCAGCGCGTCGAGGGCGGCACGGATGGTGCGGCCGGAGAAGAGCACGTCGTCGACGAGGACGACCAGGCGGCCGTCGATGCCGTCACCGGGGATCTCGGTGCGGGCCAGCGCGCGCGGCGGGTGCATGCGCAGGTCGTCGCGGTACATGGTGATGTCGAGGGAGCCGACCGGGATCTTGCGGCCGGTGATCTCTTCGAGCTTGTCGGCGAGCCGGCGGCCGAGGAAGACGCCGCGGGTGGGAATGCCGAGCAGTACCACGTCGTCGGCGCCCTTGGCGCGCTCGACGATCTCGTGGGCGATGCGGGTCAACACCCGCGCGATGTCCGGGCCTTCGAGTACGGGGCGCGCGACACCGGGGTCATTCGTGTCCATATGAAACGGACCTCCTTCTCCGCCTCACGGGACGGACTTTAAAGGACGTCGAAATTGCGCCATCCACACTACCAGCACTGATGACGGGGCACGTCATCACCCTCCACCGAAGGGGCGGTACGGACCATTCGGCTTGACGGAGGCAAGTAACGCTGCGTAACCTCACAGTGAGTTACCAGCCACGCGGCGGAGCCGCATGATTGTCGCAGCGTCCGGGGAGCTATATGTCCAGCGAATACGCCAAGCAGCTCGGGGCCAAGCTCCGCGCGATCCGTACCCAGCAGGGCCTTTCCCTCCACGGCGTCGAGGAGAAGTCCCAGGGACGCTGGAAGGCGGTCGTCGTGGGGTCGTACGAGCGCGGCGACCGTGCCGTGACCGTGCAGCGCCTCGCCGAGCTGGCGGACTTCTACGGCGTCCCGGTGCAGGAGCTCCTTCCTGGTACGGCTCCGGGTGGCGCCGCCGAGCCGCCGCCGAAGCTCGTCCTCGACCTGGAGCGCCTTGCCCACGTCCCGCAGGAGAAGGCGGGCCCTCTGCAGCGCTATGCGGCCACGATCCAGTCGCAGCGCGGTGACTACAACGGCAAGGTGCTCTCGATCCGCCAGGACGACCTGCGCACCCTCGCCGTCATTTACGACCAGTCCCCCTCGGTGCTGACCGAGCAGCTGATCAGCTGGGGCGTCCTCGACGCGGACGCGCGCCGCGCCGTCGCCCACGAAGAGGTCTGAGCCCACCGCCGAAGACTTCAGCAGAAACGTGCCGCCGGGGTGGGGGGCGGCCCGGGGCGCGGGCCCCCCCCCCGGGTTTTGGGACTTGGACGGGGATTTGGGCCCCCCCGGGGTAGTGACACCCCCT
>NZ_JBEZCG010000003.1:916-488422 GCF_040647455.1 Streptomyces sp. NPDC041068 | reverse complement strand
TTATTTTTTTTTTTTTTTTTTCTTTTTTTATTCTTGTGGCATACCCCACCCCCCCCCCCCCCACCCCACCCCCCCCCCCGGCGGGGGGGGGGGGGGGGCCCCCCCCCCCCCGGCCCCCCCACCCCGGCGGTTTTCTCGCATTTCCCGGAGTATTTCCCCCCGCGATGCTTTCTCCCACGCTCTCGCGTTCTGCCGCGTTCTCCCGTGGGCGAAGAAGGCCCCACAGAAAATCGGAGGGCCCGCAGCACATTGCTGCGGGCCCTCCGATGACGTACGAGGACTGCCTTACGCCTCGTCCCGGCGCAGGGACGGCTTCAGGTCCTTGAAGCGCCCGAGAAGGCCGTTGACGAAGGACGGCGACTCGTCCGTGGAGAACTCCTTGGCGAGCTGGACCGCCTCGTCGAGGACCACGGCGTCGGGCGTGCCGTCCTCCCAGACGAGCTCGTAGGCGCCGAGCCGCAGGATGTTCCGGTCGACGACCGGCATGCGGTCCAGGGTCCACCCGACGGCGTACTGCGAGATGAGTTCGTCGATGCGGCGCTCGTGCTGCGCGTACCCCTCGACGAGCTCCATCGTGTACTCGCTCACCGGCGGCTGCCGGGTGTCGGACCGCGAGTGGCGCACCCAGTCCGCGAGGACCGTCAGGACGTCGGTGCCGCGCTGGTCTGCCTCGAAGAGGATCTGGAAGGCGCGCTTGCGGGCCGTGTTACGAGCAGCCACGGTTAGCTGTTCACCCGGCCGAGGTAGCTGCTGTCACGGGTGTCGACCTTGATCTTCTCGCCGGTGGTGATGAACAGCGGCACGTTGATCTGGTGGCCGGTCTCCAGGATGGCGGGCTTGGTGCCGCCCGTGGAGCGGTCGCCCTGGACGCCCGGCTCGGTCTCCTTGATGGTGAGCTCGACGGCGGCCGGCAGCTCGACGAAGAGGACCTCGCCCTCGTGCTGCGCGACGGTGGCCTCGAAGCCCTCGATCAGGAAGTTGGCGGCGTCGCCGACGGCCTTCTTGTCGATGTGCAGCTGGTCGTAGGTCTCCATGTCCATGAAGACGAAGTAATCGCCGTCCATGTAGGAGAACTGCATGTCGCGCTTGTCGACAGTGGCCGTCTCGACCTTGACGCCGGCGTTGAACGTCTTGTCGACGACCTTGCCGGAGAGCACGTTCTTGAGCTTGGTGCGCACGAAGGCCGGGCCCTTGCCGGGCTTGACGTGCTGGAACTCGACGACGGACCAGAGCTGGCCGCCTTCGAGCTTGAGCACCATGCCGTTCTTGAGGTCGTTCGTGGAAGCCACGGTTGCGGAATCTCCTGGACTGACGTGGACGACGCCGGGGCACGCGCTGCGGGTGGTACCGCTAGAGCGCGAGCAGCTCCTTGGTCGTAATGGTGAGTAGCTCGGGTCCGCCATCCGCCTCGGGGCGGACGACGAGCGTGTCATCGATCCGGACGCCGCCCCGGCCGGGGAGGTGAACCCCCGGTTCGACGGTGACCGGCACGCAAGCGTCCAGTTTACCCATGGCCGCGGGCGCCAACTGCGGGTCCTCGTCGATTTCGAGCCCCACACCGTGTCCGGTCAACGGAGCGAGCCCGTCCGCATAGCCCGCCGAGTCCAGTACGTGGCGTGCCGCGTGGTCCACGTCGCGGCAGGCGGCACCGGGGGAAAGGGCCTCGCGGCCGGCCCGCTGGGCGGCGAAGACGAGGTCGTAGAGCTCGATCTGCCAGTCGGCGGGCGAGGTGCCGATGACGAACGTACGCCCGATCTCGCAGCGGTATCCGCGGTAGTTCGCCCCCAGGCACACGGAGAGGAAGTCCCCCTCCTCCACCCGCCGGTCCGAGGGGCGGTGGGCGCCCTTCCCCGAATTGGGCCCGGTGCCGACCGAGGTCGGGAAGGCGGGCCCGTCCGCACCGTGGTCGACGAGCCGCCGCTCCAGCTCCAGGGCCAGGTGCCGCTCCGTACGCCCCACGAGAATGGACTCGAGCAGCTCGCCCAAAGCCTGGTCGGCGATCTCGGCGGCGATCCGCAGCGAGGAGATCTCCTCCTCGTCCTTGACCAGCCGCAGCTGCTCGACGGCCGAGCCGAGATCCGTCAGCCGCATCCGGGGCGCGACCGACCCGAGGGCCCGGTGCCGGGCCACGGTCAGGTGATGCTCCTCGACGGCCAGCACGTCGGCCCCCTGCGTGGCCGCGAGCCCGGCGCCCGCCACCGCGGGGTCCGCGCCGGGCGCGGGCAGCACCTGGATCCGCAGCGCCTCGTCGGGCCGCCCCTCGTCCTGCTGATCCCCGGGCGGACGCCCGCACAGCAGCACGTCCTCGTCCTTGCCCAGCAGGAGGACGGCGCCGTGCGGCGCCGCGCCCGCGAGATAGCGGACGTTGGCGGGCCGGGAGACCAACACGGCCGCTCCCCCGCCCCCGGCACACCGCTCCCTCACCCGCTCCCTGCGCACCGCGTACACCTCTGACATGGGGCGAGCCTACGAGCCCCACCCCCACCCGGCCCGGCCAGCGCGTCCGACCGGGCGTCGGGGCACGTCAGTACTAGTACGAACGGTCAGGTGTCACAGCCGATCCCGTCCCCGTCACGGTCGAGGTGCCTGCCGTAGCCGGGTTCACCGCGGTGCACGGGGGCGGCACCGGCCGCACGGGCCTCGGCACAGTTCTCGTAGTACACGGACCCGCCTCCACCGTCCGCAGGGGGCCGCGTGACCGTGCGGGTCGACTTGACGGTCTTCGTCGACCTCACCGTGACGGTCGGAGCGGGCTTGGCGTCCGCAGTCTTCGTCTCGGTCGCCGTCGCTGTTGCAGTCGCGGTCGCCGTCTTGGTCGCGGTCGCCGTCGTGGTGGCGGTGGAGGTGGCGCCGGACTTCTCCTCACCGGTCGTGCCGCCCCCAGCAGCGCCTATGCCGACGCCCAAGAACAGGGCGGCGCCGAGGGCGGGGAGCACGTATCGCTTCCGGGCCCACTTCGGGGCGGGGCGGGAGGCGTCTGGTGGTGTGCCGTACGGATTGCTCATGTCATGTCCCTTGGGCTCATTCCCGTGGCATGACCGTAGTGCCGGGATCAGACGGCGTGAAGGCGGCGGGGAGGCGCGGTGTCGCGACGGTGACCGATGGCCGCCGCTACCACTTCGGCGGGCTCGCGATGGCTCGGGCCAGGACGTCGTCCAGGACTCGGGCCGTGGCGGGGACGTCCAATTGGGAGTTGTCGATGATGGGGAGGCCCGAGCCGTACCAACCGGCCATGCGGCCGTGGATGCGGGCCACTTCCTCGTCCGTGAGGCGGCGGTTGCCGCTGCGCTTCGCGTTGCGCTCCAGGACGATCTCCAGGCCCGGGAGGAGGACGACGGGCAGGAGCCCCGGGCCCACGTGGCGCTTCCAGCCGCCGAGGCCGACGACCGGGCGGTCGGGGAAGACCGCGTCGTCGAGGATGCAGGAGATGCCGTTCGCCAGGAAGTTCCGCGCGGCGAAGCCGCAGGTGCGGCGGGCCAGGCGGTACTGGGCCTCGGAGTGGTCGTTCCAGCCCGACTGGGGGTCGGCGAATCCCGAGCGCACCCATTCGCGTACGTCGTCGAGGCTGATGTGGGCCGTCGGCACGCGGCGGTGCTCGGCCCAGAACTTCGCGACGCTCGTCTTGCCCGCGCCCGCGGGGCCGATGAGCAGCACGGCGAGCGTCGTGGCCCCGGTGTCGGCCTGCGCCGTGCCCTGCGGCGGGCTCGGCATCGCGACGGGGCCGCCCGGCGGCAGCTGGACGTGCCCCGTGGTGTCCGGGGTGGGAGGCACCGGGCCGTGCCCGAGCTGCAGGGTGGCGGGACCCTGGCCCGGGGCCTGCGGAGCGACCGGGCCCTGCCCCTGGACCTGTGGGGCGGCGCCGCCCGCGAAGCCCGGAGCGGGGGGCGGCGGGGCGCCCTGCGGTACGGCACCCGGACGCGGGGCGCTCGGGTGGTGTGCGGCCGGCGACCAGCCGGTGGCCGGTCCGTGCCCCGGCTGATGGGGCGGCGGCAGCGGAGATCCCACTGCGTGCTGCATCCGGTGCCACTCCGTCTCGTGCGACTGACGCTGGTCGGGCGGCGGCCGGGCCGCCCGTTACCGAACGGTACCGTCCCCGGCCGCCGTTGTGTGAACGGCCGGGGAGGCCGAGAGGTGCCCGTGGCCGGATTACCGGGCCACGGGGGCGCGCTACTGGCCGACTTCGCCGTACGCGGCGAGCAGTACCGCCGGGTCGGGTCCTTCCAGGACGGTCGGCTTGCCGAGGCCGTCCAGGACGATGAAGCGCAGCAGGTCACCGCGGGACTTCTTGTCGACCTTCATGGTCTCCAGGAGCTTGGGCCACTGGTCGTAGCGGTAGGTGAGCGGCAGCCCGACCGATTCGAGGACGGTGCGGTGCCGGTCGGCGGTGGCGTCGTCCAACCGGCCCGCCAGACGGCCGAGTTCGGCCGCGAAGTGCATGCCGACGGAGACCGCGGCGCCGTGCCGCCACTTGTAGCGCTCGTTCTTCTCGATGGCGTGCGCCAGGGTGTGGCCGTAGTTGAGGATCTCCCGCAGGCCCGACTCCTTGAGGTCGCCGGAGACGACCTCGGCCTTGACCCTGATGGACCGCTCGATCAGCTCGGCGGTGTGCGGCCCGGCCGGGGTGCGGGCGGCCTGCGGGTCCTCCTCGATGAGCTCCAGGATCCTGGGGTCGGCGATGAACCCGGCCTTGATGATCTCCGCGAGCCCGGACACGTAGTCGTTCACCGGCAGCGAGTCCAGCGCCGCCAGGTCGCACAGCACGCCGGTGGGCGGGTGGAAGGAGCCCACCAGGTTCTTGCCCTCGGCGGTGTTGATGCCGGTCTTGCCGCCGACGGCCGCGTCCACCATGCCGAGCACGGTGGTCGGGATCGCCACCCACCGCACGCCGCGCAGCCAGGTCGCCGCCACGAACCCGGCGAGGTCGGTGGTGGCACCGCCGCCGACGCCGACGATCACGTCGCTGCGGGTGAAGCCGGACTGGCCGAGCGCCTTCCAGCAGTACGCGGCGACCTCGGCCGTCTTGGCCTCCTCGGCGTTCGGCACCTGGATGGCGACTGCCTCGTAGCCCTGATCGGCCAGGTCCTGGCGGAGCGCGTCGCCGGTCTCGGCCAGCGCCTCGGGGTGGATCACGGCGACCCGCATCGCCTGGTCGCCGATGAGGCCGGGCAGCTCGCCGAGGAGCTGCCGACCGACCAGGACCTCGTACGGATCCGTGCCGGCGGTGCCGCCGACGTGGATACGGGTGGGGGTCTGCTCCGTCGTCATGCTTCCTTCAACTCCAGTGCGTCGAGGACCGCTTGGGCGACCTCTTCGGGGGTGCGGCCGTCGGTGGCGACGACCGCGCGGGCGACTTCCGCGTACAGATGACGACGGGCGTCCATCAGCTCGCGCCACTGCTTGCGCGGATTGACCGCGAGCAGTGGACGCGCCTGATTGAGGCCGGTGCGCTTGACGGCCTCCTCCACGTCCATCGAGAGATAGACGACGGGGTGCGCGGACAGCAGCGCTCGGGTCGACTCGTCCAGGATCGCGCCGCCGCCCAGCGCGAGGACACCGTCGTGCTCGGCGACCGCGGTCCGCACGGCCCGGCGCTCCAGGTCACGGAAGTACGGCTCACCCTCGTCGACGAAGATGTCCGCGATCTCCCGGCCCTGGGCGGCCACGATGTCGGCATCGGTGTCCCGGAACCCGGCACGAAGCCGTGCGGCGAGCAGCTCACCGACCGTCGTCTTGCCGACCCCCATCGGGCCGACCAGAACGATCTGCGGGCCGGTCACCGGATCTGCAGGTTGTCGAGGTAGGACCGCACGTTGCGGCGGGTCTCGGGCACGCTGTCGCCGCCGAACTTCTCCGCCACCGCATCCGCGAGGACGAGCGCGACCATCGCCTCGGCGACGATCCCGGCGGCCGGCACCGCGCACACGTCCGAGCGCTGGTGGTGCGCCTTGGCGGCCTCGCCGGTGGCCACGTCGATGGTGGCCAGCGCCCGCGGCACGGTCGCGATCGGCTTCATCGCGGCACGCACGCGCAGCAGCTCACCGGTGGTCAGACCGCCCTCGGTGCCACCGGAGCGACCGGTGGAGCGCTTGACGCCCTCCTCGGTGCTGACGATCTCGTCGTGCGCCTGGGACCCCGGCACCCGGGCCAGCTCGAAGCCGTCCCCGACCTCGACACCCTTGATCGCCTGGATGCCCATGAGCGCGGCGGCCAGGCGCGCGTCCAGTCGCCGGTCCCAGTGCACGTGCGAGCCCAGCCCCACCGGCACCCCGTACGCGAGCACCTCGACCACACCACCCAGGGTGTCGCCGTCCTTGTGGGCCTGGTCGATCTCCGCGACCATCGCCTTCGACGCGTCCGCGTCCAGGCAGCGCACCGGATCCGCGTCCAGCTTCTCGACATCGGCGGGCGTCGGGTAGACACCGTAGGGCGCCTTCGCGGCCGCCAGCTCCGTCACATGGCTGACGATCTCGATCCCGGCCGTCTCCTTGAGGTACGAACGGGCCACCGCACCCAACGCCACCCGGGCCGCGGTCTCCCGCGCGGAAGCACGCTCCAGGACCGGACGGGCCTCCTCGAAGCCGTACTTCTGCATGCCCGCCAGGTCCGCGTGCCCCGGCCGGGGCCGGGTCAGCGGGGCATTGCGTGCCAGATCGGCCAGGATCTCCGGGTCGACCGGGTCGGCCGCCATGACCTGCTCCCACTTGGGCCACTCGGTGTTGCCCACCATGACCGCCACCGGCGACCCCATGGTCAGACCGTGTCGCACACCGCCCAGGAACGTGACCTCGTCACGCTCGAACTTCATCCGCGCGCCGCGCCCATACCCAAGCCGCCGCCTGGCCAGGTGATCCGCCACCATCTCCGTCGTGATCGGCACGCCGGCGGGAAGCCCCTCCAACGTCGCCACAAGTGCGGGTCCGTGCGACTCCCCCGCGGTCAGCCAACGCAACCTGCTCAACGGTGCTCCTCATGCTCGCGCCTCGAACTGCTGTCTTCGACGGCGCGGCCGGGTGCGCGGCCCTGGCCCGCCTCCCCCGATCCTCCCACGACCGGAGGAGGGCCCCGGCGTCCGGTCCATCTGCCGGACGCGGTCCTACCGTGCGGCGAGCGCGTGCTCCCCCGCCTTGCGCATGGCGCCGAGCGGCGCGGGGGCGCGGCCGGTCATCTGCTCGACCTGGAGCACCGCCTGGTGCACGAGCAGGTCGAGGCCGCTGACGACCGCCCCGCCGTACGCCGACCAGCGGGCCGCGAGCGCGGTGGGCCACGGGTCGTAGAGCACGTCGAAGAGCGTGGCGGGCCGCTCCGGCACCGCCGCCGACAACACGTCCGTGGTCCCCGCGGGCGTCGTCGCGATCACCAGTGGCGCACTCAGCGCCCGCTCGGCATCCGCCCAGTCCTCGGTACGCACCTCGACGTCCAGCCGCTCGCCCCACTGCCGCATCTCGGCGGCACGGGCCTCACTGCGTACGTACACCACGACCTCGCCCGTGCAGATCCGCGCGAGCGCGGCCAACGCCGAGGACGCGGTGGCGCCCGCGCCGAGGATCGCCGCGGACTCCACCTCCTCGATCCCGCGCTCCCGCAGCGCGGCGACCATGCCGGGGATGTCGGTGTTGTCGCCGACCTTCCTGCCGTCCTCCGCGAACACGACGGTGTTCACGGCCTCGACGGACGCCGCGGTCTCACTGACCTCATCCAGCAGCGGAATGATCGCCCGCTTCAACGGCATGGTCAGCGAAAGCCCCGCCCATTCAGGACCGAGCCCTTCGACGAATCCCGGCAAGGCCGCCTCATCGACCTCGAAACGGTCGTACGTCCACTCGCTCAGACCCAACTCCCCATATGCGGCGCGGTGCAGCACCGGGGAGAGGGAATGGGCGATCGGGGAGCCGAGGACCGCGGCCCTGCGGCCGCTCTCAGTCGCCATTCTTCTGCCGATCATTGAACTTCTCGACCAGCTTTTCGTGCTCGGCCAAGGTCTTGGTGAACTCGGTCTTCTTTCCGTCGATGGAGATGAAGAACATCCAGCCGCCATCGTCCGGAGCCAGCGTGGCCTTCAGTGCGTCATCGCCCGGGTTTGCGATCGGCCCTGGCGGAAGGCCCTTGTGGTAGTAGGTGTTGTACGGGTTGGGGTCGTTCCTGATCTCCGAGATCGGGATGTTGATCTCGCTCTGACCCTTGATGTAGTTGTACGCCGAGTCGAATTCGAGCTTCTGGTTGGTCACCGTGTTGGACGCCTTGAGGCGGTTGTAGACAACGGCCGCCATCTTCTTGAAGTCGTCGTGCGTCATACCCTCGGCCTGCACAAGGCTGGCCACGGTGAGAACCTGCAGCGGGTCCTTCAACTGCAGTTCATCGGCCTTCGACTTGAGGCCGAACTCGTCGTACTTCTCGTTCGCCTGGGCGACCATCTTCTTGAGGACGTCCTCGGGCTTCTGCCCCTTGGCGACCGGATAGCTGGAGGGATAGAGGAATCCTTCCAGCGGGTCCTTGATGTCCTTGTTGGTGTTCGCCCAATCAGGAAGTCCGAGACTCTTCCATTCCCTCTTGGCAACCTTTGCCGTGGTGCCCTTGTCAAGGTCCAGACGCGTATCGATCTGCTGGTAGACCCACGCGTTCCGCCTGCCCTCGGGAATGATGAGGTTGTTGCGGCTCTTGGGGCTGAGCATCAATTCCACGGCACTCTTGGCTGACATCTCCTTCTTCAGCACATAGACGCCCGCCTGAATGGACTTGCCCTGCGGGTTCTGGCCCTGTGCGGAGACGAAGGCGTCGACGCTCTTGACGACTCCGGCGTCCTTGAGCTTCTGGCCGATCGCGTAGCCGCTGGAGTCCTTGGGAATGTCGACCGTGGCCGTCCCCGACCCCTCGCCCGCGTAGTCCGGCGCCGTGCCGAAACGGTCCTGGTAGAACTGGTAACCGAAATAGCCGACACCGCCGAGGCCGCCCGCGAAGACCAGTGTCACGACCAGGCAGGCACAGCCGCTGCGGCGCTTCTTCGGCTTCTTTCCGCCACGCCCGCCGCGCCGGTCGCCGCGGCCGCCCTTGCGGCCGGGCTCGTCGTCGTAGTCGTCATCGTCGTCCCCGCCGCCGGCGAAGAACGCGTGCTCGCCCTGGTCCGGGCCCGGGTCCCAGTCCTGCTCGGCCTCTTCGGAGTGCTCGGGAGCGGGCGGACGGCGGCGGCTCGGCGGCTCCGGCGGCGCATAGGCCTCGGGCGTCGCGTAGTAGTCGGGGGCCTCCGCGCCATAGCCGCCCTGCTGGCCGCCGTAGGGGTCCATCGGGTCGCCGGTGTACGGGACCTGGTCCTGACGGCCGGTGTCCCAGCCCCCCTCGTAGGAGCCGGGACCTCCGTTGTAACCGTGGTCGGAACCGCCGTTGTAACCGTGGTCGGGGCCGCCGTTGTAGCCCTGGGCGGGACCGCCGTTGTACTGCTGCTGGCCACCGCCGTACTGCTGCTGGCCGTAACCCTGCTGCTGACCGGTGTTCCAGTCACCGCCGTACTGCGACTGGTGCGGCGGCTGATGCTGATGCGGCTGCTGCGGGTGGTACTGCCCCTGGCCGCCGTAGGTGGACTGGCCGCCCGCGGGCGCCTGTCCTCCCCATCCGCTGTCCCCGTACAACGGGTCCTCCGGATGCCACGGTTCGGAGCCTGGGCCCCGGCCATACTCAGTCATCGATCCCCTACATGCCGCGAGGCGGGGCCGCCGTCCGAGCAGTCGGGCAACCGTTCCGCCTCTTGATGCTGTGCGGCAGCTGTTCGAACGCCGCCGCATCGCGCGGAACGTTACCGTATCGCGATCAGATGACCACTTCGACGCCCTCGCCGGGAGCTTTACCTGACGCCCGTTCGGACTCCAGGGCCTGCTGAAGGATGATCACGGCTGCCGCCTGATCGATGACAGACCTGCCCTTTTTGGACTTCACGCCGGAGGCGCGCAGGCCCTGACTGGCCGTCACTGTGGTCATCCTCTCGTCCACGAGCCTCACCGAAATGGGGGCGACCATGCGGGCGAGCTCCTGCGTGAACGCACGGATCTTGGCGGCCGCCGGGCCCTCGCCCCCGTTGAGGGAGCGAGGGAGGCCGACGACGATCTCGATCGGCTCGTACTCGTCGACGAGCTGCTTCAACCGGCGCTGGGCGGCCGGGACATCGCGTCCCGGCACCGTCTCGACCGGCGTGGCGAGGATCCCGTCGGGGTCGCACGAGGCGACCCCGATCCGGGCGTCGCCGACGTCGATGGCCAGACGCCGGCCGCGACGCATGCCCTGCGCAGGCTCAGTCATCAGGCCGTCTCGCCCACGAGGCGCTCGACGGCGGCGATGGCCTCGGGGATGGCGGCCGCGTTCTGACCGCCGCCCTGGGCGACGTCCGGCTTGCCGCCGCCACCGCCGCCGAGGGTCTTGGCCGCCGTACGGACCAGATCGCCGGCCTTGAGGCCGCGCTCACGGGCGGCTTCGTTGGTGGCGATGACCGTGAGCGGGCGGCCGTTGGCCGTCGTGAAGAGGGCAACCACGGCGGCACGGTCGCCCTGGATGCGGCCGCGCACGTCGAGGACCAGCTTGCGCAGGTCGTCGGCGCCCGTGCCGTCCGGCACCTGACCCGTGACGAGCGCGACGCCGCGTACGTCCTTGGCGCCCTCGACGAGACCGGCGGCGGCCTGGAGGACCTTCTCCGCGCGGAACTTCTCGATCTCCTTCTCGGCGTCCTTCAGCTTCGCGAGCATGCCGGAGATCTTCTCGGGGAGCTCCTCGGGACGGCCCTTGACCAGCTCCTGGAGCTGGGCGACGACCGTGTGCTCCTTGGCGAGGAAGTTGTACGCGTCGACGCCGACCAGCGCCTCGATGCGGCGCACGCCGGAGCCGATGGAGGACTCGCCGAGCAGCTTCACCAGGCCGAGCTGGGCGGTGTTGTGCACGTGGGTGCCGCCGCACAGCTCCTTGGAGAAGTCGCCGATGGTGACGACGCGCACGCGCTCGCCGTACTTCTCGCCGAACTCGGCGATGGCGCCGGACTTCTTGGCCTCGTCGATCGACATGACCTCGGCCTGGACGTCCAGCTCACGGGAGAGCACGTCGTTGATCCGCTGCTCGACGTCCGTCATGACCGAGCCGGGAACGGCGTTCGGCGAGCCGAAGTCGAAGCGGAAGCGGCCGGGCTGGTTCTCGGAACCGGCCTGGGCGGCCGTCGGACCGAGCGCGTCGCGCAGCGCCTGGTGCGTGAGGTGCGTGGCGGAGTGGGCGCGGGCGATGGCGCGGCGGCGGTGGGCGTCGATCGAGGCCCACACCGGGGCGCCGACGGTGATCTCGCCGACCTGGACGACACCCTTGTGGACGTGCACGCCGGGCACCGGCTTCTGCACGTCGCGGACCTCGACGACGGCGCCGCTGTCCAGGCGGATGCGGCCGGTGTCGCCGATCTGACCGCCGCCCTCGGCGTAGAACGGGGTGCGGTCGAGGACGATCTCGACCTCGTCGCCCTCGGTGGCCGCGGGCGAGGAGACGCCGTTGACCAGCAGGCCGACGATCACGGCCTCGTTCTCGGTGAGGGAGTAGCCGGTGAAGTCGGTGGCGCCGGAGGCGTCCGCGATCTCGCGGTAGGCGTGCAGGTCGGCGTGGCCGGTCTTCTTGGCCTTGGCGTCGGCCTTGGCGCGGTCCCGCTGCTCCTTCATCAGGCGGCGGAAGCCGTCCTCGTCCACGGAAAGGCCCTGCTCAGCGGCCATCTCCAGGGTGAGGTCGATCGGGAAGCCCCACGTGTCGTGCAGCAGGAACGCCTTGTCGCCGGAGAGGACCTTGCCGCCGGCGGCCTTGGTCTCGGTGACGGCGGTGTCGAGGATGTTCGTGCCGCCCTTGAGGGCCTTGAGGAAGGCGGCCTCTTCGGCGAGCGCGACGGTCTCGATGCGCTTGCTCTCGGCGATGAGCTCCGGGTACTGCAGGCCCATCGTGTCGACGACGACGTCGATGAGGTCCTTGACGACCGGGCCCGTGGCACCGAGCAGACGCATGTTGCGGATGGCACGGCGCATGATGCGGCGCAGGACGTACCCACGGCCCTCGTTGCCGGGCGTGACGCCGTCGCCGATGAGCATGGTCGACGTACGGATGTGGTCGGCGACCACGCGCAGGGAGACGTCCGAGCCGTGGTCGGCGCCGTAGCGCACGCCGGTCAGCTCGGTGGCCTTGTCCATGACGACGCGCAGGGTGTCGGTCTCGTACATGTTCTGCACGCCCTGCAGGATCATGGCGAGACGCTCGAGGCCGAGGCCCGTGTCGATGTTCTTCGACGGGAGCTCGCCGAGGATCGGGAAGTCCTCCTTGCCGTCCCCCGCGCCGCGCTCGTACTGCATGAAGACCAGGTTCCAGATCTCCACATAGCGCTCGTCGTTGACGGCGGGGCCGCCCTCTTCGCCGAACTCCGGGCCGCGGTCGTAGTTGATCTCGGAGCACGGGCCGCAGGGGCCGGGGACGCCCATGGACCAGAAGTTGTCCTTCTTGCCCAGGCGCTGGATGCGCTCCTTGGGGACGCCGACCACCTCGTGCCAGATCCGCTCGGCCTCGTCGTCGTCGAGGTAGACGGTGATCCAGAGCTTCTCCGGGTCGAGGCCGTAGCCGCCGTCGGCCACGGAGCTGGTGAGCAGCTCCCAGGCCAGCTTGATGGCGCCTTCCTTGAAGTAGTCCCCGAAGGAGAAGTTGCCGCACATCTGGAAGAACGTGCCGTGGCGCGTGGTCTTGCCGACCTCTTCGATGTCGGGCGTACGCACGCACTTCTGCACGCTGGTGACGCGCGGGGCAGGCGGCTTGACCTCACCCAGGAAGTAGGGCTTGAAGGGGACCATGCCCGCGGGGACGAGGAGCAGAGTCGGGTCGTCCGCGATGAGCGACGCCGAAGGGACGACGGTGTGCCCGCGCTCCTCGAAGAAGCTCAGCCAGCGGCGGCGGATTTCAGCCGACTCCATCAGTGGTCCTCATTCCGGTTGTACGAGTACGTCGTGTTCTCGATGTACTTCGTCTTCTTGTCGATCGTGTGGTGCTTGGTGCTGCTGTGGTTCTCGATGACCGCGAAGCGGCGCTGCGCGGGAAGCTCGGCGTCGGGGTGGTCGTGCAGACCCAGCACCTCTCCCAGCTCCGCCTCGCGCTCGTTCATTCCGTCGCGGACATCGAGCGCGAAGTCCTTGAGCCGGTGACCCGCCTCGATCGCCTTGTTCGCGGCCTGCGCGGCGAGGCTCTCGGGGGTCAGCTGCTTGAGCTTGCGGTTGACCTTGGTGGTGGCCCATACGCCGGCGGCTGCGCCAGCGGTGAACCAGAACGTACGGCGGAACATCGCTGCGTCAGTCCTTCTTCCGCTTTCCCCGCCGTGCGGATGGGACGGTGCGGCCCACGATCACCGTACGACGGGACGGCTTGGCGGGCATTTCCTTCGCTTCGGGGCCTGCTTTGCGGCTGATGGCCCGGCGCACGCCGTAGCCGAACGCGGCCACCTTGACGAGCGGGCCGCCGAAGGTTGAGGCGACCGTCGTGGACAGCGCCGACGCGTTCGACGTGACCTCCTGGACGTCGGAGGCGATGGCGTCGACGCGGTCGATCTGCGTCTGCGCGGAGCGCACCGCGTTGGAGGCGTCTGCCAGCAGGGGGACCGCCTGCTCCGTCACATCCGCGACGAGCTTGGTGGTCGCCCTGAGCGTCTGGGCCAACCTCGCCAGTGCCACCGCGAGGAAGGAGACCAGGATCGCCCAGAAGACGGCCACCAGGATCCCGGCAACCTCACCACCGGACACTTGGCACCGCTCCCTGAGACATCGTCGAGACATCGTCTCTGAACATCGAAAAGTCGTCCCCCGACCCTATCGCGCCGGGGCCGCGGGTCCGCACCGCATTCCCCCTCGCCGCAACAGGAGTTGCCCGAAGTGATTGTACGGACCGCAAACGGATGAGTACGCTCCGTACCTCATGCGACCTTCTCAGCCCGGCAATCTCCCCCTGGAACTCAACGCCTTCGTCGGGCGCACCGCCGAACTGGCCGCACTGGCCTCGGCGTTGGAGGACGGGCGGCTGATCACGGTGACCGGGGTCGGCGGGGTCGGGAAGTCGCGCCTCGCCGCGCGGGCGGCGGCGAAGAGCTCGCTGCGGGACGGCGCCTGGCTGGTGGATCTCACGCCGCTGCGCGACGCCGATCTGCTGGAGCACGCCTTCGCCGAGGCGCTGGAGCTGACCGACCACACGAGCAGGCCGCCGCGCGAAGTGCTGCTCGGGCACCTCGCCGAGCGGGAACTGCTCCTGGTCGTCGACGGCTTCGAGCACCTCGTCGACGACTGCGCCCCGCTGATCCACGACCTGCTCGTGCGCTCCCCCGGCCTGCGGGTGCTCGCCGTGGGGCGCAGGCCCCTGGACACCGACGGCGAGCGGCTCTTCCCGCTGGCGCCGATGCCCGCGCCGGACGCGGCCGCCCTCTTCGGTGACCGCGCGGCGGCCGGTCTGCCCGGCTTCGCCCTTGACGACGGCAACCGCGAGGACGTCCTTGAGCTGTGCCGGCGCCTCGACGGCATCCCGCTCGCCGTCGAACTGGCCGCGGGCCGACTGCGGGCGCTCTCCCCCGCGCAGCTGCTCGCCCGCCTCGACGACCGGTTCCGGCTGCTCACCGGGGCCCGGCGCGACGTACCGCCGCGCCATCAGACGCTGCGGACGGCCATCGGCTGGAGCCACGAGCTGTGCGCCCCGCGCGAGCGGCTGCTGTGGTCGCGCCTTTCGGTGTTCGCCGGGCAGTTCGACCTGGAGGCCGTCGAGTACATCTGTACCGGGGACGGGCTGCACACCGACGACGTGCTCGACGTCCTGGGCGAACTGCTCGCGCAGTCCGTCGTGAACCGCGAGGAGGGCGCGTCGGGCGTCCGCTACCGCATGCTCGACACGGTCAGGGCGTACGGAGCGGACTGGCTGGAGGCGACGGGCGAGAGCGCGCGGATGCGCCGCAGGCACCGCGACTGGTACATGGGGCTCGCCACCTGGTGCGAGCTGGACTGGTTCTCGCCGCGCCAGCCGGAGGTCGCCGCCCTCATCGACGCCGAACTGCCCAATCTGCGCGCCGCGTTGGAGTTCTGCCTGACCGAGCGGGACGAGGCGCACCTGGGGCAGTACCTCGCGGGAACGCTGTGGTTCTACTGGGTCGGCTGCGGGCGACTCGCGGAGGGCAGACACTGGCTGGACCGGGCCCTCGAACTCGACGGCGGCCACGAGGACTCGCGGCTCAAGGCGCTGTGGGTGCTCGGCTACGTGGCGGTGCTCCAGGGCGACACCGTCGCCGCCCTCGCCGCGCTGCACGAGTGCCGCGACGGGGCGGAACGTTCTGGCAGCGCGATCGCCGCGGCGTACGCGGAGCACCGCATCGGCTGTCTTGCCCTGGTCACGGACGACATCCCGCGCGCGAAGACCCTGCTGCGCTCGGCGCTCGACCGCTACCGGGAGATCGGCGAGCTCAACAGCAACGTCCTGATGGGCCAGGTCGAGCTGGCCATGGCGCTCGCCTTCGGCGGCGAGCTCGACGACGCGGTGGAGCTCTGTGAGGACGTACGCCGTGTCTGCGAGGACCACGGCGAACGCTGGGCCCTCGCCTACGCCCTCTACGTCCTCGGCTTCGCGGCCTGGACCCGGGGCGAGGCGCGGACGGCGCGGGAGCTGCTCGCCCGGTCGCTGGACCTCGACCACCGCTTCCACGACCTGCTGGGCACGGTCCTGTCCATCGAGCTGCTCGCGCTGTTCACGGCGGCGGAGGGCGATCCCGTGGAGGCGGCGGTGCTGCAGGGCGCCGCGTCCCGCATCTGGCCCTCGGTGGGGCTTCCGCTGTTCGGCTCGGGCCATTTCGGCGGGCCGCACGCGCTGTGCGAGCGGCAGGCCCGCGAGGCGCTCGGCGACGAGCGGTACGAGGAGTGCGTGCGCGCGGGGGCGGGGCTCGGTCTGGACGCGGCGGTCTCGCGTGCGCTGCGCCACGACCCCGTGAACGACCGAACCCGCCGCCTGCCCCGCCAGGAAGGGCGGGGAGGCGACGGGCTGAAGCAGGGTGAGCTACGTCCGGGTCAGCGGGCGTAGTACTCGACGACGAGCTGCTCGTCGCAGATCACGGGGATCTCCTTGCGGTTCGGGTCGCGGTCCAGGCGGAAGGCCAGGGCCTTCAGGTTCACCTGGAGGTAGCGCGGGGTCTCGCCGTCGGGGGCGAAGCCACCCTCGCGCGCGACCTGGAACAGCGGCTTCTCGCGGCTGCGCTCACGGACCATGACGACGTCGTCCGGCTTGACGCGGAAGGACGGCTTGTCGACCTTCTGGCCGTTGACCTCGATGTGGCCGTGCACGACCATCTGGCGGGCCTGGTAGATCGTGCGGGCGATGCCCGAACGCAGAACCAGGGCGTCGAGACGACGCTCCAGCTCGATGACCAGGGCCTCACCGGTCTTGCCCTGCGTCTTGGCGGCACGCTCGTAGGCGCGGACGAGCTGGCGCTCGGACACGTCGTACTGCGCGCGCAGACGCTGCTTCTCGAGCAGACGGACCTTGTAGTCCGAGTTCTGCTTGCGCCCACGGCCGTGCTCGCCCGGCGGGTAGGGGCGGGCCTCGAAGTACTTGACGGCCTTCGGGGTCAGCGCGATGCCGAGGGCACGCGACTTCTTGACCTTGGGGCGGGACTGGTTCGGCATGAACCAACCTCTCTGTTCTCAGTGAATTCGGCTTCACCAGGGTTAGGGGAGGTCGCATCCGCAGCCTGGGAAACCTCGTGGTCCCGGGCTCGAAAGCCATGGGCCGTGAGGCAGCCGCTCCCTGGTCTGGGCACTATGTGCAGCACGCGAGTGGCCCACCGACCGGTTCCCGGGGCTCCGGGATGGTGGTGGGCTGCCCGCGACACCTTCGACGGTGCGCGACGCTCCTGGATCCCCTTGCCTTGCGGCGGTGGGGTTCCGGCTGGATGTCCCGTTCTGGTGGTGCCGGTACGAGACCGGACACGGGACGCAGCACTTCGGGCAAGTGTACCGGGTGCGGCGATGTGCCTCAGCCGGGGCCTGCTCCGGCGTCTCGGCCGCAGGTGGCGAGGAGGTCCTGGAGGGCCAGTTTCTCGGGGGCGGTGACCGTCAGGCCGTACTTGGCCTTGATGCCGGTCCAGCGGCGCCCGTACTCGCACCAGTACTCCTTGCGGGGCGGCTTCCACTTGTCGGGGGTCTGGCTGCTCTTCTTGTAGTTGGTGTCCTTGTCGGCGGCGAGCAGGACGTCCAGGTCGTTGGCGTAGGTGAGGCGCCGCTGCGGGGTCCAGGCCCAGGCGCCGGCCCGCCAGGCCGCGCCGAGCGCGACGACGTGGTCGGTCTGGATCTGGGAGGCCCTGCGGTAGTAGTAGGGCAGCTCTTTGCCGGTGTACGGGTCGGTCAAGGTGCCGGAGAGCACGACGCAGGGGTTGCGGTCGCCCTCGCGCAGGTTCCTCAGGTCGCGCCGCAGCACGTCGTCCCGGGTGTCGCAGCCGTTGCGCCCGCCGGGGGCGTCGACGGCGTCGGACCAGCCCTCGCCGAATTCGGAGCGTTTGTACGTCTGCCAGTTCTTGCCCCAGGCGACGGTGAGGCGGGCGAGCTGGTCGCGGGCCTGGGCCGGGGTGGGCGGGAAGTCGGGGCTGGTGAGGGGGGCGTTCGACGGCGAGGGCTTCGGGGACGGCGGAGACTTGCTGGCCGTCGCGGGAGAGCTCCTCGCGCGACGGGCCTCCGCTCGGTCCAGCTGCGGCGGCGTGCAGGCCGTGGCCACGGTGGCAAGGACGAGCACCGCCCCCACAGCGGATCCGGCAGTTCTACCCATGTCGTCGAGCGTAGGCGGCCGCGCCCGAAGAGGCGCGGGGCTGTGACATGTGCGGCTCCGCCGCGTGGGCGCGACCAGCCACGACGCACCCGCGGATGAACCCGAAAGACCCGCGGAGCGAGCGCTCAGCTCTCCGGCTGCTCGCCCTTGAGCCGGGCGCGGACCCGCTCGACCACGTCGGCGTACCTCGCCTCGGCGCCGTACCTCGTGGGTTGGTAGTACTGCTTGCCCTCGATGGTGTCCGGGGCGTACTGCTGGGCGGCGATGCCGCCGGGGACGTCGTGGGGATAGACGTACCCCTGGGCGTGGCCGAGCTTGGCCGCGCCCTTGTAGTGGCCGTCGCGCAGGTGGGGCGGGACCGGGCCCGCGAGGCCGCCGCGGACGTCCGCCTGGGCCTGCTGGATCGCGAGCGTCGCGGCGTTCGACTTCGGGGCGAGGGCGAGCGCGATCGTCGCGTGGCTGAGGGTGAGCGCCGCTTCCGGGAAGCCGATCATGGCGACGGCCTGCGCGGCGGCGACCGCGGTGGGCAGGGCGGTCGGATCGGCGAGGCCGATGTCCTCGCTGGCGGAGATCATCAGGCGGCGGGCGATGAAGCGGGGGTCCTCGCCCGCCTCGATCATGCGGGCCAGATAGTGCAGGGCCGCGTCCACGTCCGAGCCGCGGATGGACTTGATGAGGGCGCTCGCGACGTCGTAGTGCTGGTCGCCGTCCCTGTCGTACTTCACGGCGGCCCGGTCGACCGACTCCTCCAGGGTCTGGAGGGTGATCTCCTTCTCGTCCTTGGCGAGCGCCGATCCCGCGCCCGCCTCCAGGGCCGTCAGCGCGCGCCGGGCGTCCCCGCCCGCGATGCGCAGCAGATGCTCCTCGGCCTCCGCGGGCAGCTCGACGGCGCCGCCGAGGCCCCGCTCGTCGGTGAGCGCCCGGCGCAGCAGGCCGCGCAGGTCGTCGTCCGTGAGCGGTTCGAGGGTGAGCAGCAGGGAGCGCGAGAGCAGCGGGGAGATGATCGAGAAGTACGGGTTCTCGGTGGTCGCCGCGATCAGCGTCACCCAGCGGTTCTCGACGGCCGGGAGCAGGGAGTCCTGCTGGGCCTTGCTGAAGCGGTGGATCTCGTCGAGGAAGAGGACGGTCTCCTTGCCGTGACCGCCCATCGCCCTGCGGGCGCCGTCGATGACCGCGCGCACTTCCTTCACGCCCGCGGTGATCGCGGAGAGCTCGACGAAGCGCTTGTTCGTGGCCTTCGAGACCACGTACGCAAGGGTGGTCTTGCCGATGCCGGGCGGGCCCCACAGGAACACCGAGGACGGTCCCGCCGGGCCTCCGCCGCCCTCGCCGACCAGGCGGCGCAGGGGCGAGCCCGGCTTCAACAGGTGCTGCTGGCCGACGACTTCGTCGAGGGTGCGCGGGCGCATCCGGACGGCCAGGGGACTGCTGGACGGGTCCTTCTCCTGGCGGTCTTCTGCTGCGGCGGTGAACAGGTCGGGCTCCACGTCAAGAACCCTATGCCACGCCACTGACAATCCCGCCGGGAGGCGGAATCCGGGGCCTCAGGCCCCCGTCCAGGCCCTCAGGACCAGAGGTCGGCGCCCCAGCGCGTGAGGATCAGCATCGCGATGACGCCGGTGTGCATCACGGGCAGGGCCCAGGTGAAGTCCTCGAGGAAGCTCTTGGCCCAGCGCGGCGCGGGCAGGAAGCCGTTGCGGATGTTGAAGGACGTGACGTACCAGAACATCACGAGCGTGGCGACCCAGGCCAGGCAGCACCACAGGCAGAGCGCGTTGATGTGGTACAGCGACTGGATCATCAGCCAGGTGCAGAATCCGACGCCGAACAGCGTGCCCGCGTTGAAGGTGAGCCAGTACCAGCGCGGGAAGCGGGCCCCGGCGAGCAGGCTCATGCCGACGCAGATCACGATGCCGTAGGTGACCAGGCCCAGCATCGGGTTCGGGAATCCGAACGCCTCCGCCTGCTCGCTCTTCATGATGCTGCCGCAGGCGACCACCGGGTTGATGCTGCAGCCCGGCGTGTAGTTCGGGTTCTTCAGGAGCTCGAACTTGTCCAGGGTGATGATCCAGGCGGCGAGCAGACCGGCCGCGCCCGTGATCACCAGAAGCAGGGCGAGCGCGCGACTGCCGCCGACCGCGCCGGGAGCGTCCTTCTGCTCCTGACCGTCGTCCAAGGCGTCGTCCTTCGCTGACATCGTTTTGCTCATCACGCCGTTCCGTCGCTTGTGGTGGCCTGCGGGCAGGGACATTGTGCCGCACGCGCGCGCGTGTCCACCGTTCGATGGACATAAGGAAGTACGCACGGAGGTCCCCGGGCGTTCGGACCGGCGGAATGCTCGGCGGCATGACAGCACACGGACACGAACTAGCCGTGGACGTACGAGGACTGCGCAAGCGGTACGGCGACGTGACGGCGGTCGACGGGGTCGACCTGGCCATCCGGACCGGGGAGGTCTTCGGCATCCTCGGACCCAACGGCGCGGGCAAGAGCACCACCGTGGAGATCCTGCAGGGCAACCGGACGCGCGACGGAGGCGACGTCACCGTGCTCGGCGCCGACCCCGGCTCGGCGGGAAGGGCCTGGCGCTCACGCGTCGGCATCGTATGGCAGGACGAGTCCGCGCCCGCCGAGCTGACGGTGCGCGAGACGGTGCGGCACTTCGCGCGCTACTACCCGCACCCGCGCGACCCCGACGAGGTGATCGGCCTCGTCGGCCTCAAGGAGAAGGCGTCCAGCCGCACCAAGACGCTCTCCGGAGGGCAGCGGCGGCGCCTGGACGTGGCGCTCGGCGTGATCGGCGGGCCCGGCCTCCTGCTCCTCGACGAGCCGACGACGGGCTTCGACCCGGCCGCCCGGCGCCAGTTCTGGGAGCTGATCCGGGGGCTGGCCGACGAAGGCACCACCATCGTGCTCACCACCCACTACCTGGAGGAGGCGGAAGCCCTCGCACACCGCCTCGCGGTGATCGCGAAGGGGCGTGTGGTCGCCGAGGGCGAGCCCGCCGCCCTGCGCCACCGGCACGGCGCCGAGGCCACCGTCGAGTGGACGGAGCCCGACGGGGCGCCGCGCCGGGAGCGCACCGCGACACCGACCCGCACCGTCGCCGAGCTCGCGCGGCGCTTCGACGGCGAGATCCCGGGCCTGCGGATCAGCCGCCCCACCCTGGAGGACGTCTACCTCCGGCTCACCGGACAGGAGAGTGCGCGATGACCACGCCGACGACCGACCGCGTACGCCGCCCGGCCACGCGCTCCGCACAGCTGCCCGGCGCCTGGCGGCTCGGCCTGCACCAAGGCGTCCTGGAACTGCGGCAGTTCTTCCGCCGGCGCGACCAGGTCGTCTTCACCTTCGCCTTCCCCGTCGTCTTCCTGTTCCTCTTCGCGTCGATCTTCAGCAACGACGTGGAGGGCGCGGGCATCACCGCCTCGCAGCTGTACGTCGCCGCGATGATCGCCGCGGGCGTCATGTCGACCAGCTTCCAGTCCCTGGGCATCTCGATCGCCATCGAGCGGGACGAGAAGGTGCTGCGCCGGCTACGCGGGACCCCGATGCCACCGGCCGCGTACTTCCTCGGGAAGATCTGGCTGGTTCTGGTCACCGGCCTGCTGGAAACGGCCCTTCTGCTCCTCGTGGGAGTGGGCTTCTTCGACGTCGAACTGCCCACGCGCGCGGGCGACTGGCTCACCTTCGGCTGGATCTTCGTACTCGGACTCACCGGCTGCGCCCTGCTCGGCATCGCGATCAGCAGCGTCCCGAAGTCCGGCCGCAGCGCGTCGTCGGTGGTCATCCTTCCCTTCCTGGTGCTGCAGTTCATCTCCGGGGTCTACATCGCCATCGACACCATCCCGGACTGGATGCTGAACATCGGCGCGCTCTTTCCGCTGAAGTGGATGTGCCAGGGCTTTCGCGGAGTGTTCCTGCCCGAGTCGGCGAGCGTCCTGGAACAGGCGGGGAGCTGGGAGTACGGACGGATCGCCCTGGTGCTCGGCGCCTGGTGCGTCGGAGGATTGGTGCTGTGCATGCTGACCTTCGAGTGGAAGAACCGGCGCGACGGATGAGCGAGTCCGCCGGACCCCGCGACCACGACGTCTGGGACCACACCTTCCGGCTCTGGGACGCCTACTTCGCGGTGGTGTGGCTGGCCACCCTGGTCTTCGTGCTCGGGACCGCGGCCCCGGGATGGCCCGTCCGGGGCGCCGCGGCCGCGTTCCTCGTGCTGCTCGTCCCCTGGTACGTGCTGTTCGGACGCGCCGTCCTGGTGTCGGAAGGCGCGGACGAACGCCGGGCACTCGGCTATGCCGCGGGGACGTTCCTGCTGTTCCTGCCGCCGGGCGTCCTGGTCGGTGAGACCCGCCTCATGACCTTCGCGCTCATCCCCCAGTGCTTCATCGCCCTGCGGATGCGCAGGGCGATGGTGGCCGTCGCCGTCATCAACGCCGCGCCGGTGGCGGGCTGGGCGGTGCTGTGGCGGCCCTCGTCACAGGACGTCTTCTACAACTCCGTGTTCGCCGTGGTCACCCTGGTCTTCTCGGCTGCCATGGGCATCTGGATCACTCGTGTCATCGAGCAGAGCCACGAACGGGCCCAGCTCATCGCACAGTTGGACGCCAGCCGCGAGGAGATCGCGAGGCTCTCCGCCGAGCGGGGCGCGCTCGCCGAACGGGAGAGGATGTCGCGGGAGATCCACGACACCCTCGCGCAGGGGTTCACCAGCGTCCTCATGCTCGTCCAGGCCGTCGACGCGGAGCTGGCACGGGATGTGTCCGCCGCCCGCCGCCACCTGGCGCTCATGGAGGCCACCGCACGGCAGAACCTCGCCGAGGCCCGCGCCCTGGTCGCCGGCGGGGCCCCCGCCGATCTGGACGGCGGAGGACCGCTGCCAGACGCGCTGCGCCGCCTCGCCGACCGCCACGACGCGGCGCTCTGCGTGACGGGGGACGTGCGGCCGCTGCCGCCCGGCCTGGAGGTGGTGGCCCTGCGCTCCTGCCAGGAAGCCCTGGCCAACGTCCGCAAGCACGCGGGGCCCGACGCGTCGGCAGCGGTGACCCTCGCGTACGCGCACGCCTCGCTCAGCCTGGCGGTGCGCGACGAGGGCCGGGGGTTCGACCCCGGCCTGCCGCACCAGGGGTACGGCCTGCGAGGCTTGCGGGCGCGGGCGGCGGAGGTCAGCGGCACCGCCGAGGTCGTCAGCGGCCCCGGCGAGGGCACCACCGTGACCGTCCTGCTCCCCGTCCCAGAAAGGAGCTCTTCGTGATCCGTGTCCTGCTCGCCGACGACCATCCCGTCGTACGCGAAGGGCTGCGCGCCATGCTGAGTGCCGAGCCCGACCTGGACGTGGTCGCGGAGGCGTCGAGCGGCCCGCGCGCGGAGGCCCTGGCGGCCGAACTGCGCCCCGACATCGTCCTGATGGACCTGCGGATGCCCGGCGGGGGCGGCGCCGACTCCATCGAGCGGATGGCGGCCGCGGGGCTCGACTGCCGGGTCATCGTCCTCACGACGTACGAGACGGACCGCGACATCCTGCGCGCCGTGGAGGCGGGCGCCGCGGGTTATCTCCTCAAGGACCTGGCCCGCGGCGAACTGGCCGACGCGGTGCGGGCCGCGGCGCGGGGCGAGACCGTACTCGCGCCGTCGGTGGCGGCCCGACTCGTGGACCAGTTGCGTACGCGGCCGGAGCGGCCGCGGCTCTCGGAGCGCGAGACGGCGGTGCTGAGGCTGGTCGCGGACGGCTGCACGAACGCGGAGATCGGGCGGCGGCTGCACGTGGCGGAGTCGACGGTGAAGACCCATCTGCTGCGGGTCTTCGGGAAGTTGGGGGTGGACGACCGTACCGCGGCGGTGACGAGTGCCATGCGGTTCGGGTTGCTGGACTGAGGGTTTCGCCCCCTCCGCCCCTACCCGTCCCGTCCCCGGGGCTCCGCCCCGGACCCCGCTCCTCAAACGCCGGAAGGGCTGGGAAGAACACTGGAGGGGCTGGGAAAACGCCGGAGGGGCTGGAAAATCCAGCCCCTCCTCCGCTCGCTCGGGACGTGTCAGCCGAGCTTCGCCTTCAGCTCCGCCACGATCTCGTCCACCGCGACGGCCGACTGCTCGCCGGACTCCATGTCCTTGAGCTGGACGACGCCCTCGGCGAGGTCGCGCTCGCCCGCGACGACGGTGAAGCGCGCGCCCGAGCGGTTGGCGTTCTTCATCGCGCCCTTCAGGCCCTTCCCGCCGTACGAGAAGTCAGCCGCGATCCCGGCCTTGCGCAACTCCGTCACCTTGGCGAACAGGACGCGGCGGGCCTCGTCGCCGAGCGGCACCGCGAACACGCTGGTGGCCGCGGGCAGTTCGAGCTCGACGCCCTCCGCCTCCAGGGCAAGGACCGTGCGGTCCACGCCGAGCGCCCAGCCGACCGAGGGCAGCGAGGGGCCGCCGATCATCTCTGACAGGCCGTCGTAGCGACCGCCGCCGCCGACCGCGGACTGCGAACCGAGGCCGTCGTGGACGAACTCGAAGGTGGTGCGGGTGTAGTAGTCCAGGCCGCGGACCAGCTTCTCGTCGTCCTCGAAGGCGACGCCCGCCGCCGTGACCAGCTCGCGGACCTGCTCGTGGTACGCCTTGCAGGCGTCGCAGAGGTAGTCGCGCAGCGAGGGGGCGCCCACCAGCTGCTTCTGGACGTCGGCGCGCTTGTCGTCGAGGACCCGCAGCGGGTTGATGTCGATACGTCGACGTGTCTCCTCGTCCAGGTCGAGCCCGCGCAGGAAGTCCTGCAGCGCGGCGCGGTAGACGGGGCGGCACTCCTTGTCGCCGAGGGAGTTGAGCAGGATGCGGAAGTTCCGCAGGCCGAGGGCGCGGTACGCCTGGTCGGCCAGGATGATCAGCTCGGCGTCGAGCGCCGGGTCCTCGGCACCGATCGCCTCGGCACCGACCTGGGAGAAGTGCCTGTACCGGCCCTTCTGCGGGCGCTCGTAGCGGTAGTAGGAGCCCGAGTACCAGAGCTTGACCGGCAGGTTGCCGGCCTTGTGGAGGTTGCCCTCCAGCGCCGCGCGCAGCACGGACGCGGTGCCCTCGGGACGCAGGGCGAGCTCGTCGCCGCCCTTGGTCGTGAAGGCGTACATCTCCTTGGTGACGATGTCGGTCGACTCACCGACACCGCGCGCGAAGAGCTCGACGTTCTCGAAGCCGGGCGTCTCGATGTAGCCGTAGCCGGAGTTGCGCAGCGGCGCGGCGATCGCCTCGCGCACCGCGAGGAACTTCGCGGAGTCCGGCGGAAGCAGGTCGTACGTGCCCTTGGGGGCCTTGAAGGTGCTCACGGAATTTCTCTCGTCACATTCCTCGTCGCGGGGCGGACGTCGGGTCCGCTCCCAAGCCGGCGGCCACCTGCCGCAGATACGGGTTGGTGGCGCGCTCCTGGCCGATGGATGTCTGGGGACCGTGGCCGGAAAGGACCACGGTCGAGTCGTCGAGCGGCAGGCACACACGGGCCAGCGACTCGAGGATCTCGGCGTGGCTGCCGCCGGGCAGGTCGGTGCGTCCGATGGAGCCGGCGAAGAGCAGATCGCCCGAGAAGAAGACCGAGGGGATCTCCTGGGTCTCGGGCATCTGGAAGGTCACCGACCCCTTCGTATGGCCCGGCGCGTGCGCGACGGAGAAGTCGAGGCCCGCCAGCTTCAGCTCCGCGCCGTCGGTCAGCTCCCGCATGTCGTCGGGCTCCCCCACCGTGAGCTCGCCCATGAGCGGCATCCCGATGGAGCGGCCGAGGGCCTTCTCGGGGTCGCTCATCATGTACCGGTCGGAGGGGTGGATCCACGCGGGTACGTCGTGCGCTCCGCACACCGGGACGACCGAGGCGACATGGTCGATGTGGCCGTGGGTGAGGATGACGGCGACGGGCTTGAGCCGATGCTTCTCGAGTGCGTCCTCGACTCCCTGGGCGGCCTGATGGCCCGGGTCGATGATCACGCACTCCTCGCCTGCGGCGGGGGCGACCAGGTAGCAATTGGTGCCCCAGGCCCCGGCGGGGAACCCGGCAATGAGCACGATCGTCCTTCGTTCGTCGTCCGGCGGGAGGGTGCCGCGGCCCCTTGCGGGAGATTGCGGCAGATCAGAGCCTACCGGCGCTGCCGATTCCACAGCTAACCCATATACGGTACGGGGCAACTCAGGCGGTCACCCAGGAAGGGGAAAGAACCCGGTGGTCAGCAACGAGCAGCGGCGGCGGCAGCTCGCCCGGGAGAAGCTGGTGCGTCAGCAGCAGCGGCGTGAGGCCGCGCGGCGCAGGGCACGGGCGCGCAACGCGGTGCTCGCGGGCGCGCTCGCGGTGGTCGTGGCGGGCGGCGCGGTGTCGTACGCGGCGGGCGCCTTCGACGGCGACGGCACGAAGGACGACGCGAGCGCGCAGCCCAGCAGCACTCCCCCGAAGGACCCGTGCAAGAAGGCGGCACCCGGCAAGGTGAAGCCGCTGAGCTTCAAGAAGGAGCCGGCACTCACCGTCGACAAGTCCGCCGATTACACGATGGACCTGAAGACGACGTGCGGGGACATCGGCCTCGACCTGGACGCGGCGAAGGCCCCGCATACGGTCAACTCCTTCAACTTCCTGGTGAACAAGGGCTACCTCGACCACACCAAGTGCCACCGCCTCACCACCGGCGGCATCTACGTCCTGCAGTGCGGCGACCCGAAGGGCACCGGTGAGGGCGGCCCCGGCTACTCGATCCCGGACGAGAACCTCAAGGACAAGCGCCTGAAGGGGAACGTGTATCCGGCGGGCACGGTCGCCATGGCGAACCAGTACAACGCCCAGTCGAAGAAGGGCCGCAACACCGGCGGCAGCCAGTTCTTCCTCGTCTACCAGGACAGTCAGCTGCCACCCGATTACACACCGTTCGGGACCATTTCCGATTCCGGGATGAAGGTGCTCAAGAAGATCGCCGCCGCCGGTGAGAGCAGCGGGCGGGGCGACGGCGCCCCGAACGCGACGGTCGCCATCGACAAGGCGACCGTCACGAAATCCTGACCGCCGCCGGGCAAACTTCGGTCGTGCGGGATGCGGACAGCCGACCCGCCGGTCGCCTATGTTGGCGGAGACGAAACTGTGGACGATGCCGGGGGCCCCGAGGCCCTGCGCAGGCATCATGTGGAGGAGGCGCTGTGAGCAGCGACCCGTGGGGCCGCGTCGACGAGACGGGGACCGTGTACGTGCGTACGGCCGACGGCAGCGAGCGAGTGGTCGGTTCGTGGCAGGCAGGATCTCCCGATGAGGCCCTCGCTTACTTCGAGCGCAAGTACGACGGTCTGGTCGTCGAGATCGGACTTCTCGAGCGCCGGGTGAAAACGACCGACCTGTCGGCCAAGGACGCCATGACCGCCATCGACCACCTGCGCCAGCAGGTGGACGAGGCACACGCGGTCGGCGATCTGGACGCCCTCAGCAAGCGGCTCGACAAGCTCGTGGAGAGCGTCGAGGCGCGCCGCGAGGAGCGCAAGGTCCAGAAGGCCAAGCAGTCCGACGAGGCGCGGCACGCCAAGGAGGCCCTGGTCACCGAGGCCGAGGAGCTGGCCCAGAGCGAGCAGTGGCGGGCGGCCGGCGAGCGGCTGCGGGCCCTGGTGGACACCTGGAAGGGTCTGCCGCGTCTGGACCGCAAGTCGGACGACGAGCTGTGGCACCGCTTCTCGCACGCCCGCTCGGCGTTCTCCAAGCGGCGCAAGGCGCACTTCGCGTCGCTCGACGCCCAGCGCGAGGAGGCCCGCAAGACCAAGGAGAAGCTGGTCGGCGAGGCCGAGGCGCTGTCGGGCTCGACGGACTGGGGCCCGACGGCCGCGCGGTACCGCGAGCTGATGGCCGACTGGAAGGCCGCGGGCCGCGCCCAGCGCGAGCACGAGGACGACCTGTGGAACCGCTTCCGCGGCGCCCAGGACGTCTTCTTCGCGGCGCGCAGCGCGGTCTTCGCGGAGCGCGACGCCGAGCAGGGCGAGAACCTCAAGCTCAAGGAGGAGCTGGCGGACGAGGCCGAGAAGCTCGTCCCGGTGACGGACCTGAAGTCGGCCCGTGCCGCGTTCCGCTCCATCAACGAGCGCTGGGAGGCCATCGGCCACGTCCCGCGGGACGCGCGCCCGAAGGTCGAGGGCCGTATGCACGCCGTGGAGCGGGCGCTGCAGGAGTCCGAGGAGGCCGAGTGGCGCCGGACGAACCCGGAGGCACGCGCGCGTGCCGAGGGCCTCACCGGTCAGCTGCAGGCGGCCGTGGACAAGCTCCAGGGCCAGATCGAGGCCGCTCGCGCCGCGGGCAACACCTCGAAGGCCGACAAGCTGCAGAAGGAGCTGGACGGTCGCCAGGCACTGCTCGACCAGGCGCTGAAGGGCCTGCACGAGTTCGGCGGCTGAATCGGCTGAGTCGGCTGAGTCGGCTCAGTTGACTCAGCCGGCTCATTCGGCTGAGCCTCGCGGGCACATGTCGGCCCGGACCGCATGCGTGCGGTCCGGGCCGCTTCACGTCTGCCGGGCGGCGGTGCCGCTACCGGGTGGCGGTGCTGTCGTGCTCGGCGATGTCCAGGGCGTGCTTGAGTACCTCGCACGCCTCGATGTGGTTGCCGGACTCCTGGAGCAGTTCGGCGAGACGGCGGCAGACGAGCACGGCCTCGGGCCCGTACATCTTGTGGACGCGCTGGAAGGCGGACTCCAGGATCTCGATGGCTTCCTTGTTCTGCCCGGTCTCGGCGAGCAGTTCGGACAGCTCCAGCTGTACGGCGAGGAGCTCGCCGCATCCGTCGATGCTCTGCTCCTCCAGGGCGAGGCGCAGCACCGGCAGCGCGTCCTTGATGGCGCCCTCGGTGCGCAGCAGCCGGGCGAGGTTGAGGCCGGTGGCGACCATCGCGGCGCGCACGTCGGCGTGCAGGACGGGTCCGGCCGGGGCGCTCCGCGCGGACCGGGCGCGGTTGCGGGCCAGGGCAAGGCGACCGACCCCGTTCTCCTGGGAACGCTGCGGCAGGGGGCGGTTCTTGGCGCGCAGCCGCTCGTCTAGGACGCGGTACAGCGTCTCCAGGTCGATGAGTTCGGGGCCGTCCGGCACGCCGTCCCGCAGGATCCCGATGAGTTCCCCGGTGAAGGCGGTGTACCGCTCGCCGTCCGGGGCGAGTGCCACCCGGTCGCGCGGCGATGCCGTCAGGACGTACGCGCCGTCGACGGCCGCCTGGGCGGCGAGCACGTCGTCACCGCCCAGGGAACGCGCGACCCGACCGCTGAAGCAGCAGTCCAGGACGACGATCTTGCGGCGGGCCCGGGAGGACCGCAGCGCCGCGCGCAGATGCTGGTAGGCGACGGCGGTGTAGCCCATGTTCTCCCGGGACTCCCCGAGGCCCAGATACAGGTCGGCGGACTCGGCGTCGCGCATGCCGTGCCCGGCGTAGTACACGAGCAGGGTGTCGGAGGCCTCGTCGGCCGCCTGGTGGACCGGGTCGAGCATGGCGGACGGGCTCGGCGGGTCCGCGACGACGGTGCAGTGCTGCACCGGCAGGCCCCAGACAGTGGCGTCGCACAGTTCGCCCGCCAGGTCCACCAGGTTCGTCTCGACGGCGGAGAGCTGGGGAAGGTGCCGGTAGGAGGCCGTGCCGATCAGAACGGCCCGTGACAGGCTCGGGTCAGGCAGCGCCACCATCGCGCTCCCCGTCCCCGGCTGTGGTCTGTTCGTCCAGGAGTTCCACGACGCGGCGCAGCGTCTCGGCGTCGTGAGCGCCGTCCGGGGTCACCTCCACGCGCAGCTCCCCCCGGCTGAGGACGAGCGACGGTGCGCGCCTGCGGGCGAGCTGCCACTGCAGGAGGGAGACGACGAGCGAGGCGGTGGACAGGCCGCTGCCGAGGGCGAGTTGAAGGATGTCGAAGCCGCCCGCGCCCATGTGGCCCGCGACCGGCGCCGCCGAGGCGGCGACTTCGCCGCGCACGGAGCCGGTGAGCGTCTCGTCCTCGTGCAGCCAGCGCAGCAGGGACCGCAGGGCGTCCTCGGTGTCCTCGCCCGGGCCATCCGCCGCCAACCGCACGCAGACGTCAGTCACTTGCCGCTCCTTTGCGCCGGTCGACGTACTTGTTCACCCGGGCAAGCAGCTCCAGGGCTTCCCGTCCCGCGTCCAGCCGGGCCAGGCATACAGCTTGCCAGTACTGGCTCGTCAGCGTGGTCGGATGTTCGGGTCCGAGGCGGGCGGCGCATACGGGCACGACGGCCGCCAACATCCGTGCGGCCGACTCGAGTTCACCGCGCTGGACGAGGTTGACCGCCTCACGCTGCCGGGACAGGGCCGTCTCGCGGGACATGCTGCCGATCACCATGCGCCGGGTGTTGTCGCTGAGCGTCGGTGGTCCGCTGCCGGGGGCGAGGGTGGAGCCGATTCCCACGGCCCCCGCGTCCCCCACGACCCCCACAGCCTCCGCCGCCTCAACGGCAGGCGAGGAGCCGTCGGCCCGCGGGGCGGGCACCTCGGCCTCGGCCCAGGCGTACTCGGGCCCCTTCCGCAGCCGCACACCCCGGGCCGCTCGTACGGCCTGGTCGCGCAGGAGTGTGCCGAGACGGTCCGCCACGATCTCCTGGCCGCCGACGAACAGCGTCCCGAGCGCCTCCACCACCTCGGCCGCGCCGCGCGGCCGATCCGCGGGGTCCTGCGCACACAGCCGGTCGACCAGCTCGGCCAGTTCGGCGGGGACTCCGGAGGCGCGGCCCGCCAGGCTCGGGATGCCGGTACCCAGCGCCCGCTCGACGACCGCGCCGACATCGACGGCGGGGCCGAGCGGACTCTCGCCCGTGAGCATGAAGTACATGCAGGCCCCGAGCCCGTACAGGTCGGCCGCCGCGTCCGCGAGCCCTCCCTTCATGGCCTCGGGCGCCATGAACTGCGGGGAGCCGAGCACCACCCCGGTGGCCGTGATCGCCCGTTCACCCGCGAGGCGGGCGAGGCCGAAGTCGTGCAGCACGACGCGTCCGTCGCGGGCGAGGCTGACGTTGGACGGCTTGATGTCCCGGTGCATCACCCCGGCCTTGTGCATGGCGGCGAGCGCCTCCGCCATGCCCACCGCGGTCCAGCACGCGGCCCGTACCGGCAACGGGCCGGTGGAGCCCACGAGATGGGCGAGGTTGCGTCCGTCGAGGATCTGCATCACCAGATACGCGACACCCCGGTGCAGTCCGCTGTCGTACAGCGTGACCACCCCGGGGTGCTCGATCCTCGCCATCGCGCGGGCTTCCCGCCGGAACCGGTCGAGCTCCTCGCCGCCCGGCTCCATCCCGCCGACCGCGGTCAGGAGCTTCACCGCGACCCGGCGCCCCAGCTGCGTGTCCTCGGCCTCGTGGACCTCGCCCATGCCGCCGCGGCCCAGGAGCCCCACAAGGCGGTAGCGCCCGTCGACCAGTTCGCCCCGCGCCATGCCCACTCCTCGTGAACTCGCCCTGGCGTCAGGCTAGTTCACGGGCGACGCGCCGAGGTCACCCGGTACACGTCGTACACACCCTCAACTCCCCTGACGGCCTTGAGCACATGCCCCAGGTGCTTCGGGTCGCCCATCTCGAAGGTGAAGCGGGAGGTGGCGACGCGGTCGCGGGAGGTCTGGACCGCCGCCGAGAGGATGTTCACGTGCTGGTCCGAGAGGATGCGCGTGACGTCCGACAGGAGGCGGGAGCGGTCAAGTGCCTCGACCTGGATGGCGACCAGGAAGACCGAGGACTGCGTGGGCGCCCACTCGACCTCGAGGATCCGCTCCGGCTCGCGCGAGAGCGACTCCACGTTCACGCAGTCGCTGCGGTGAACCGATACTCCACTGCCGCGCGTGACGAAGCCGATGATCGGGTCGCCGGGGACGGGCGTGCAGCAGCGGGCCAGCTTGACCCACACGTCCTCGACGCCCTTGACGACGACGCCCGGGTCGGCGTTGGCACGGCGCTTGCTGCGGCCGCGCGAGGGCGGGGCGCTCTCGGCGATGTCCTCGTTGGCGGCCTCCTCGCCGCCGAGCGCCTGGACGAGCTTCTGCACGACGGACTGCGCGGTGACATGGCCCTCGCCGATCGCCGCGTACAGCGAGGAGATGTCCGGGTAGCGCATCTCGTGCGCGAGGGTCACGAGCGAGTCGCCCGTCAGGATCCGCTGGATCGGCAGGTTCTGCTTGCGCATGGCCCGCGCGATGGCGTCCTTGCCCTGCTCGATGGCCTCGTCGCGGCGCTCCTTGGAGAACCACGCGCGGATCTTGTTGCGCGCCCGCGGCGACTTGACGAAGCCCAGCCAGTCGCGGGACGGTCCCGCGCCCGCGGCCTTGGAGGTGAAGACCTCCACCAGGTCGCCGTTGTCCAGGGTCGACTCGAGCGGCACGAGCCGCCCGTTGACCCGCGCGCCTATGGTGCGGTGGCCGACCTCGGTGTGCACCGCGTACGAGAAGTCGACGGGAGTGGCCCCCGCCGGAAGCGCTATGACGTCGCCCTTCGGCGTGAACACGAAGACCTCGTTGCGCGACAGGTCGAAGCGCAGGGACTCGAGGAACTCGCTCGGGTCCTCGGTCTCCTTCTGCCAGTCGAGCAGCTGGCGCAGCCACGCCATGTCGTTGAGGTGGTCGTCCTTGCCGGTCTTCTTCGGTACGTCCGTACGCACCTTGGAGGCGCCGGCGACGGCCTCCTGCTTGTACTTCCAGTGCGCTGCGATGCCGTACTCGGCGCGGCGGTGCATGTCGAACGTACGGATCTGGAGCTCGACGGGCTTGCCGTTCGGGCCGATGACCGTCGTGTGCAGCGACTGGTACATGTTGAACTTGGGCATCGCGATGTAGTCCTTGAACCGGCCGGGGACCGGATTCCATCGCGCGTGCACGGTGCCGAGGGCCGCGTAACAATCACGGACCGTGTCGACAAGTACCCGAATACCCACCAGGTCGTAGATCTCTGCGAAGTCCCGGCCTCGCACGATCATCTTCTGGTAGACGCTGTAGTAGTGCTTCGGCCGTCCCGTGACGGTGGCCTTGATGCGGGCGGCACGCAGGTCGGCCTGGACCTCGTCGGTCACTATGGCGAGGTACTCGTCGCGCTTGGGGGCGCGCTCGGCCACCAGACGCACGATCTCGTCGTACATCTTGGGGTAGAGGATCGCGAAGGCGAGGTCCTCCAGCTCCCACTTGATGGTGTTCATGCCCAGGCGATGCGCCAGCGGAGCGTAGATCTCCAGGGTCTCGCGGGCCTTCTTCTCCTGCTTCTCGCGCTTGAGATACCGCATCGTGCGCATGTTGTGCAGGCGGTCGGCGAGCTTGATGACCAGGACGCGCGGGTCCTTGGCCATGGCGACGACCATCTTGCGCACGGTCTCGGCCTGCGCGGCCTCGCCGAACTTGACCTTGTCCAGCTTGGTGACGCCGTCGACGAGCAGGGCGACCTGGTCGCCGAAGTCGCGCCTGAGGGTGTCCAGGCCGTACTCGGTGTCCTCGACGGTGTCGTGCAGCAGACCGGCCATCAGGGTGGCCGGATCCATGCCCAGCTCGGCGAGGATGGTCGTCACGGCGAGCGGGTGCGTGATGTACGGGTCGCCGCTCTTGCGCTTCTGGCCGCGGTGCCAGCGCTCGGCGACCTGGTAGGCCCGCTCGATCTGGCGGAGCGTGGACGTCTCGATCTTGGGATCGTTGCTGCGCACTATCCGCAGCAGCGGCTCCAGGACCGGGTTGTACGGGTTCGAGCGCTGGACGCCGAGCCGGGCGAGCCGGGCCCGCACACGGTTGGAGGAGCCGGACCGCGCGGGCTGGCCCGTGGCGGGCCGGATCGCGGGGGCCGTCGGGTGGTGGTCCGCGGGCGGCTTCGGGCGGGGCTGCTCAGCCGGTTTGTCGCCCCGAGAGACCTCTCCCTGGGCGCGCTGCGCGGACGTGCCGCCCTGCGCGCCTTCTGCCTTCTTCGCGGGCGCGGCGGAGCCCGCCGAGGCCTGCTGAGCCTTCTGGGCGGCCTTGGCGGCGGTGAGTGGCTGGGACTCGTCTGGCAAGAGCGCTCCCTGTGCGCGATCGGGGTCCCCCGGTCAGGCCCCGAAGAGCCCATGGTATCGATCCTGGGCCCTCCGCTCGCCTTCGGCCGGTGAGACAGCTCTGTACAGGAGAAACGCAAGGGGCGGGCCCCTGATTCCCCTCTGGCCCGCCCCTCTCGTCCCCCAGCGGCCCCTCCGCACCGCTCGGACCGTTCGCAGCGCCCGGCCGGGCCACCGTCCAGGGTGGGAACCGGCCGAAACGACGACGGGCGTCCCGGTGGGTACCGGAACGCCCGTCGTGCTGTTCTACGAGCCGTCTCGCACAGCCTGCGCGAGACGCCTCAGACGGTGATCAGCGCCTCCAACGGCGCGCCGTCCAGGGCCTGTTCGAGCTTCTGCCGGCCGTCGAGGAAGCCGAGCTCCATGAGGACCGCGACACCGGCCACCTGGGCGCCCGAGCGGCGGATCAGCTCCAGCGAGGCCGCGGCCGTGCCACCGGTGGCCAGGACGTCGTCGATGACCATGACGCGGTCGCCCGCGGCCAGGTCCTCGGCGTGCACCTCGATCTCGGCGCTGCCGTACTCCAGGTCGTACGCCTGCTTGAGCGTCGCTCCGGGGAGCTTGCCCGCCTTGCGTACGGGGATGAAGCCGAGCCCGGCGCGGAGCGCGACGGGGGCGCCGAGGATGAAGCCGCGGGCCTCCAGGCCGACGATCTTCGTGGCGCCGTGCCGCACGCTGAGGTCGGCCAGCGTGTCCGTGAGCGCGGTGAACGCCGAAGGATCGGCCAGGAGCGGCGTGATGTCCTTGAACATCACGCCCGGCACCGGGTAGTCCGGGACGTCACGGATGCGGCTGAGCAGCAGCTCCCTGACGCCTGCGAGCTCGGTCATCGGCGCTTCCCCGAAGGGCGGCCCTTGCCGCGGCTGCGCGACGTGGGCTGGCTGCGGGGGCCGACGACCGCCGGAGCGGCGTCACCGGGCACCGCGTCCTGCGGTTCCTCGTCGTCCAAGGAGTCACCCGGCTCGGGCGCCTCCGCGGACTCGCCCTTCGCCGCGGCCGCCGCGCGCTTGGCGAGCACCCGCTTCTTGAGGGCCTTCATCTGCGGCTCGCGCTCCTTGAAGTCGGCGACGAGCGGCGTGGCGATGAAGATCGAGGAGTACGCACCGGCCGCGAGGCCGACGAACAGCGACAGCGAGATGTCGTTGAGCATGCCCGCGCCCAGGACACCGCCACCGATGAACAGCAGGCCCGCCACCGGGAGCAGCGCGACGACCGTGGTGTTGATGGAGCGCACCAGGGTGCCGTTGATGCTGCGGTTGGCGAGTTCGCTGTAGGTGTACTTGGTCTGCTTGGTGATGTCCTTCGACTGCTCCTTCAAGCTGTCGAAGACCACCACCGTGTCGTAGAGCGAGTAACCGAGGATGGTCAGCAGACCGATCACCGTGCCCGGGGTGACCTCGAAGCCGACCAGCGCGTACACACCCACGGTGATGGTGATGTCGTGGATCAGCGCGATCAGTGCCGCCAAGGCCATGCGCCACTCGAAGGCGATGGCCAGGTAGATCACCACGAGGACCATGAAGATCGCCAGGCCCTGCCAGGCCTTGTTGGCGATCTGCTCGCCCCAGCTCGGGCCGACCAGGTCGGCGTCGATGTCCGCGGCCTTGACGTCCAGGTCCTTGGCCAGGTCCTTCTTGATCTGGTCGGACTTGTTGATGTCGACGCCCGCGATCTGGATGCGGAGCTTGTCGTCACCGAGCTTCTGGACGATCGCGTCGTGGCCGGAGGCCTTCTCCGCGGCCTCCTCGGCCTTGGAGACCGAGGCGCTGGTCTTCGGGGTGTTGAAGACGGCGCCGCCCTCGAACTCGATGCCCATGTTCAGGCCGCGCACCGCGAGGCCGACGATGGCCGTGATGGTGATCAGGATCGAGATGCCGTACCAGATCTTGCGCTTGCCGACGAAGTCGTAGCCGACCTCACCGCGGTAGAGCCTGGCGCCGAGATTGCCGAGCTTCGACATCTCACGCCTCCTTCGGGTCGACAGGGCCGGCGGCGGGGGTGACACGGCGGGACCGGCGCAGCGGAGGCTTGGCGCCGAGCCGCTTCGGGTCGAGGCCGGACCACTTGTGGCCATTGGCGAAGAACTTCTTGCGGGCCATGAGCGTCATCAGCGGCTTGGTGAAGAAGAACACCACGACGACGTCGAGCAGCGTGGTCAGGCCGAGCGTGAACGCGAAGCCCTGCACCTTGCCGACCGTGACCACGAAGAGCACGGCGGCGGCGAGGAACGACACGAAGTCGGAGACCAGGATGGTGCGCCGGGCGCGCGGCCAGGCCCGCTCGACGGCGGGGCGCAGCGTGCGTCCCTCGCGGACCTCGTCACGTACGCGTTCGAAGAACACGATGAACGAGTCCGCCGTGATGCCGATGGCAACGATCGCACCACACACCGCGGGCAGGTTGAGCGCGAACTTAATCGTCGGGCCGAGCAGCGTCATGATCGCGTACGTCAGCGCCGCGGAGACCAGGAGGCTCGCGATGGCGATGAGCGACAGGCCGCGGTAGTAGACCACCAGGTAGATGACGACCAGCGCGAGGCCGATGGCACCGGCGATCAGACCCGCCTTCAGCTGCTCGCCGCCGAGCGCCGGGCTGACCGTGGTGACGCTCTGCTCGTGGAAGGTCAGCGGCAGGGCGCCGTACGACAGGATGTTCGCCAGGTCCTTGGCCGACTCCTGGGTGAAGCTGCCGGAGATCTCGGCGTTGGAGCTCAGGGTGGTGCGGACGCTGGGGGCCGAGGCCACCTCGCCGTCGAGGACGATCGCGAACTGGTTCTGCGGGGGCTGCTGCTGCGAGAGCTTGGTGGTCACCGCCGAGAACTTCTTGGAGCCGCCCTTGGTGAAGTCCATGTTGACGACCCAGGCACCGGACTGCTGGTTGATGGTCGCCTTGGCGTCGTCGACGTCCTTGCCGTTCAGCTCGGCCGGGCCGAGGATGAACTTGTCCCACGTCTTGCCGTCGGGGCTCTTGCCGCAGGCGATGGTGTTGTCGGACGGCTTGGCACCCTTGCCGGCCGCGGCACGGGCCGTCTTGTCCGTGCAGTCGAGCTTGGCGAACTGCTCCTGCAGCTTGGCGGTGGCCGGGTCGGCGGACGGCGTGGACGACGGGTCGTCCTTCTTCTTGTCGTCCTTGTCGCCCTTGTCGCCCTTGTCGTCCTTGGCCTTGCCCGAAGGGGTCGTGGAAGGCGTGGGGTCGGCCTTCAGAGCGTCGGTGACGGCACGGCCCTGGGACGTCGGGGTGGCGGTCGGGGAGGTCGCCTCGTCCGTGGCCTTGTCGGCCTTGCCCTTGTCGGCCTTGTCCTTCTCCTTGTCCGTGCCGGACGAGGAGCTGGCGGACGGCTCGGGCATGGGCGCGCCGCTGGTCTGCGTGATCACCGGACGGAAGTAGAGCTGGGCGGTCGTACCGACCTGGTCCCGCGCCTGCTTCTCGTTCGTCCCCTTGGGGATGTTGACGATGATGTTGCGGTCGCCCTGGGTCTGAACCTCGGCCTCGGAGACACCCAGACCGTTGACACGGTTGTTGATGATGTCAACCGCGGTGTTCATGTTGGTCGGGTTGATCGCGTTCTTCTGGCCCGGCTCGTTCTTCGCCTCGAGCGTGATGCTCGTGCCGCCGGCGAGGTCGATGCCCAGGCGCGGCGTGGTGTGCCCGGAAAGGAACATTCCCCCGGTCAGCGCCACGAGGGCAATCAGGATGAAGACCAGCGAGCGCCCCGGCTTCCCCTGGGCGCCCTGCCTTCGGCCCTTCTTCGGTGCTGCCACCTTCTCGTTCTCCCTGTCCAACCGCCCGGCATCCGGAACGCCTCCTCAAGGTCGGGGAGGCCCGGGCGGGCGGCCATGAAGTGGTGTCGAGATTCGGCGCGAAATGCACGTGATCCGGGGCCCGCGGAGCGCGAGCGGCGCGCCCCGCGGGCCCCGGCCGTGACTACTTCGCGTCGGACTCGCCGTCGGTCTTCTTCGGCTCCGCGTCGTCGGCCCCGGCCGCGTCCTTCTTGCCGAGGTCGATGGGCGAGTCGTCGGAAGCGGCGGCGGGCTCGTCGGTCTCGGTCAGGGAGGAGGCGTCGTCCGGGACGACAGGGGTGTCATCCTTCAGGTCGTCCTCGGTGCCGTGCACGATGCGGTTGTACTCGTCGTCGGGAAGAACGGCGCCGATCGCGTTCTTCGCGTACACCGCGTGGACACCGGGGGCCACCTCAAGAAGGACCGCGTCGTCGTGGACCTCCTTGACGGTGGCGTACATGCCCCCGATCGTGCGGATGCCGGTGCCGGGCGTCATCTCATTGCGCATCTGCGCGGCGGCCTGCTGCTTCTTCTTGGCAGACCGGGTCATCAGGAACATGGCCCCGATGAGCACGATGAACGGGAGGAGGGTCACGATATTCACGGGACGGAGTTTCCTTCGCACGACCGCGCAGGTAAGCGGCCTGGTGGGATGGGGGTGGGCACGCCGCCCGCAAAGGCGGCATCGGCGGAGTCTAAGCGAGTCCGCACCTAACGAACAACGCTCAGCATGGCACCGCAGTTCCTGGCGGTGCGACTCTCCGCGCCGTTCCTCCGGTGTTCGACCGCCATCGTGTCGACATCACGTCGCCCTCGCGCCGTCGATAGGCCGCCGATACGCCGTCGTCACGCCCCGAACAGGTCCTGTTGTCCCTTTCCGCCCCCTTGCTGCGGGGGGACGAGACCCAGATGCGCCCATGCCGCGGGGGTGGCGACGCGACCGCGCGGGGTGCGGGCCAGCAAGCCCTCCCGTACGAGGAAGGGCTCGGCGACCTCCTCGACCGTCTCGCGCTCCTCCCCCACGGCGACCGCCAGCGTCGACAGGCCCACGGGGCCGCCGCCGAACAGCTTGAGCAGGGCCTCAAGGACGGCGCGGTCGAGGCGGTCCAGGCCGCGCTCGTCCACCTCGTAGACCGCGAGGGCCGCGCCCGCGATGTCGCGGGTGATCGAGCCGTCGGCCTTGACCTGGGCGTAGTCCCGGACGCGGCGAAGGAGGCGGTTGGCGATACGGGGCGTGCCGCGCGAGCGCCCGGCGATCTCGGCGGCGCCTGCCGGGTCGATCTCCACGTCGAGCAGTTGCGCGGAGCGGTGGACGACGCGCTCCAGCTCGGCGGGTTCGTAGAACTCCATGTGCGCGGTGAAGCCGAAGCGGTCCCGCAGCGGCGGGGGCAGCAGGCCCGCGCGCGTGGTGGCGCCGACCAGGGTGAAGGGCGGCAGCTCGAGGGGGATGGCGGTGGCGCCGGGGCCCTTGCCGACGATGACGTCGACGCGGAAGTCCTCCATCGCCATGTAGAGCATCTCCTCGGCCGGGCGCGACATCCGGTGGATCTCGTCGAGGAAGAGGACCTCGCCCTCCTGGAGGGAGGAGAGGATCGCGGCGAGGTCGCCGGCGTGCTGGATCGCGGGGCCGCTGGTGATCCGGATCGGGGCGCCCATCTCGGCGGCGATGATCATCGAGAGGGTCGTCTTGCCGAGGCCGGGGGCACCGGAGAGCAGGACGTGGTCGGCGGTGGCCCCGCGCGCGCGGGCCGCCTTCAGGACGAGGTCGAGCTGTTCGCGGACCTTCTCCTGGCCGATGAACTCGTCCAGGTCCTTGGGGCGCAGGGCGGCCTCGACCGCCTGGTCCTCGCCGTCGGCGGACGCACCGACGAGCCGCTCGGCCGCGCCGGGTGCGGCGGTCGCGTCGTCAGTCGTGTCGTCCCAGTTCATGAGGTGTGCCTCGCGATGCGGTTCAAGGGGTGGCCGGCGGGTGCGTACGTCAGGGTCGTGCGGTGGCTAGCGGGTGCGGTTCAAGGTCTGGAGCGCGGCCTTGAGGAGCTGGCCCACCTGCGGCGTGCCCTTGGCCGCCTCGGCCTGCGGGGTGACGGCGGCGACGGCTTCGTCGGCCTCGCGCGTGGCGTACCCGAGGCCGATCAGGGCGGCGTGCAGTTGGTCGCGCCAGCCGGAGGTGACGGCCGTGCCGATGGCGGGGCCGCCGGTGCCCAGCGGCTCGCCGAGGCGGTCCTTGTACTCCAGGAGGAGCTTCTGGGCACCCTTCTTGCCGATGCCGGGGACGGCGGTGAGCGCCTTCTCGTCGCCCGTGGAGACCGCGCGGCGCAGGGCGTCGGGGCTGTGCACGGCGAGCATGGCCTGGGCCAGGCGCGGTCCGACGCCGCTCGCGGTCTGCAGGAGCTCGAAGGTCTGGCGCTCGTCGTCGTCCGTGAAGCCGTACAGGGTCAGGGAGTCCTCTCGCACGACCAGGGAAGTGGCGAGCTTGGCCTGCTGGCCGACGCGGAGCGTGGAGAGGGTGTTCGGCGTGCACTGGACGGCCATGCCGACGCCGCCCACCTCGACCACCGCGAGATCGGGGGCGAGGGCGGCGACGGGGCCGCTGACGAAGGCGATCATGCGGTACGGCCTTTCTGAGCTGTCTTGGTCTTGGCCGCGTGCAGCGCCGCGGCCTGCTGGAGGCGGTTCTGGGCGACGGCCTGCTGGAGGCGGTTCTGCGCGGGGGCGCGCCAGATGTGGCAGATGGCGAGGGCCAGGGCGTCCGCGGCGTCGGCGGGCTTGGGCGGTGCGTCGAGCCGCAACAGGCGGGTGACCATGGCGCCGACCTGGGCCTTGTCGGCGCGGCCGCTGCCGGTGACGGCGGCCTTGACCTCGCTGGGGGTGTGCAGGGCGACGGGGATGCCGCGCCGGGACGCGCAGAGCATGGCGACGGCGCTGGCCTGGGCGGTGCCCATCACCGTACGCACGTTGTGCTGGCTGAACACCCGCTCCACGGCGAGGACTTCGGGGGCGTGCTCGTCGAGCCACTGCTCGATGCCCTGCTCGATGGCGACGAGGCGGTGGCCCAACTCGGCGTCGGCCGGGGTGCGTACGACCCCGACGCCGCGCATGGTCAGGGGGCGACCCGCGACTCCGTCGACGACCCCCACACCACACCGGGTCAGACCCGGGTCGACCCCCATCACGCGCACGTAGCCCCTCCAATCGCCTGTCCGTGCAGGTTATCGGGTCCCTCTGACAACGCGATGGGCCGACGGGGGTGTGTCCCGTCGGCCCATGCGCGCCCCATAGGGGCGCGGGGAACTGCGCGAGCAACCACAGACGGCCGCAGCCGTATCAGGGAAGCCCAGCGGAGCGCTTACGCGTCGACCTTCGCCATGACCTCGTCGGAGACGTCGAAGTTGGCGAAGACGTTCTGCACGTCGTCGCTGTCCTCGAGCGCGTCGATCAGCTTGAAGATCTTCCGGGCGCCCTCCTCGTCCAGCTCGACCTGCATGGTCGGGACGAAGTTGGCCTCGGCCGAGTCGTAGTCGATGCCGGCCTCCTGGAGCGCGGTGCGGACCGCGACCAGGTCGGTGGCCTCGCTGAGCACCTCGAAGGTCTCGCCGAGGTCGTTGACCTCTTCGGCGCCCGCGTCCAGGACGGCGCCCAGCACGTCGTCCTCGGACAGCTCGCCCTTGGGGACGATCACGACGCCCTTGCGGTTGAAGAGGTACGAGACGGAGCCCGGGTCGGCCATCGAGCCGCCGTTGCGCGTCATGGCGACGCGGACGTCGGACGCGGCGCGGTTGCGGTTGTCGGTGAGGCACTCGATGAGCACCGCGACGCCGTTCGGGCCGTAACCCTCGTACATGATCGTCTCGTAGTCGGCGCCACCGGCTTCGAGACCGGCACCGCGCTTGACCGCGGAGTCGATGTTCTTGTTCGGGACCGAGCTCTTCTTGGCCTTCTGGATGGCGTCGAAGAGGGTCGGGTTACCGGACACGTCGGCGCCGCCCGTGCGGGCCGCGACCTCGATGTTCTTGATCATCTTCGCGAAGAGCTTGCCGCGCTTGGCGTCGATCACGGCCTTCTTGTGCTTCGTCGTAGCCCATTTAGAGTGGCCGGACATCTGCCTGTCTCCTTCGCGTTACCCAACAACCAGTACGAACTCTCCCAGACCTTAAGGCCCCGGGGGGATCCCACGAGATCCTACAAGGATCCCGCGCGCCCGTTCCCCCGCACCATCTCCACGAACAGCGCGTGGATGCGGTGGTCGCCCGTCAGCTCCGGGTGGAACGACGTGGCGAGCGCGTCGCCCTGGCGTACGGCGACGATGTGGCCCTCGTGCTCGGCGAGCACCTCGACCTCGGCGCCGACCGACTCCACCCAGGGGGCCCTGATGAAGACGCCCTCCACGGGGGCGCCCTCGACGCCCTCGACGCCGACGGCCGCCTCGAACGACTCGTTCTGCCGCCCGAAGGCGTTGCGCCGCACGATCATGTCGATGCCGCCCACCGTCTCCTGGCCCGAGCGCGGGTCGAGGATCTTGTCGGCGAGCATGATCATGCCTGCGCAGGTGCCGTAGACGGGCATGCCGTCCCGCACACGCGCGCGAAGCGGCTCAAGGAGGCCGAAGAGGGTGGCCAGCTTGGAGATGGTGGTGGACTCGCCGCCGGGGATGACCAGGCCGTCGACCTCGGCGAGCTCCTCGGGGCGCCGGACCGCCCTGGCCACGGCGTCCGCCGCGGCCAGGGCGATCAGGTGCTCCCGTACGTCCCCCTGAAGGGCGAGGACGCCCACTACGGGAGTGGTCATCACCAGCCCCGGTTCGCGTAGCGCTCGGTCTCGGGGAGGGTGTCGCAGTTGATGCCGACCATGGCCTCGCCGAGGTTGCGGGAGGCGTCCGCGATGATCTTCGGGTCGTCGAAGAAGGTGGTGGCCTTCACGATGGCGGCGGCGCGCTTGGCCGGGTCGCCCGACTTGAAGATGCCGGAGCCGACGAAGACGCCCTCGGCGCCGAGCTGGCGCATCAGCGCGGCGTCGGCGGGGGTGGCGACGCCACCGGCGGAGAAGAGGACCACGGGGAGCCTGCCGAGCTCGGCGGTCTCCTTGACCAGCTCGTAGGGGGCGCGCAGCTCCTTGGCGGCGGCGTAGAGCTCGTTGTTGTCGAAGCCGCGCAGCTTGGCGATCTCGTTCTTGATCTGGCGCAGGTGGCGCACGGCCTCGACGACGTTGCCGGTGCCGGCCTCGCCCTTGGAGCGGATCATGGCCGCGCCCTCGGCGATGCGGCGCAGGGCCTCGCCCAGGTTGGTGGCGCCACAGACGAAGGGCGTCGTGAACGCGAACTTGTCGCTGTGGTTGACCTCGTCGGCCGGGGTGAGGACCTCGGACTCGTCGATGTAGTCCACGCCGAGGGACTGCAGGACCTGGGCCTCGACGAAGTGGCCGATACGGGACTTGGCCATGACCGGGATCGAGACGGCCTCGATGATCTCTTCGATCATGTTCGGGTCGGACATCCGGGCCACGCCGCCGTCCTTGCGGATGTCGGCGGGCACCCGCTCCAGCGCCATGACGGCGACGGCACCGGCGTCCTCGGCGATCTTCGCCTGCTCGGCGTTGACGACGTCCATGATCACGCCGCCCTTGAGCTGCTCGGCCATGCCGCGCTTCACGCGGGCGGTGCCGGTCTCGGGCGTCGGGTTGTTGCTGGAGAGGGTGCTGGACACGGAGTTGACCTCACTCGCTGAAGAGGATTTCTGCAGCTCCGAGGAAACTCCCGACGACCAGGCCACAACAAGGGCCAATGGATGACCGGTGGCTCATTTTTCCGGGATATACCTGGTCAGCGCCACGGCATGTGCCTGGTCAGCGCCGTCCGCCGTCGTACGGACCCGCTACGCGGTCGCCCGGTCCGCCAGCGCCACCGGCGGCTCGTCGTCCATCTCGAAGGCCATCGGGAACGGCGCGTGCCCGGCCAGGCGGAACCAGCGGACCTTGCGGTGGCGGCGCAGCGCTCGGGCGGCGCGCACCGCGTCGTTGTGGAACCGGCGGGCCATCGGCACCCGGCGCACCGCCGCGGCCAGCTCGGTCGCCGCCTCGTCCCCGCCGGGGGCCTCGCGCACCGCCTCGACCTGCTGAGTCTCCCCGAAGATGGCCCGCAGCGCCTGGCTGAGCTCGCTCTCGGCGACCTCGCGCTGTTCCTCCTCGGCCTGGCGGGCCGCGTGCGCCGCTTCGTAGAGCACGATCGACGCGGCGGGGTCGAGCACCCCGGAGGTGGCCAGCTCCTGGGCGACCGAGGCGCGGCGCAGCAGTTGTGCGTCGAGGGCGGCGCGGGCGGCGTCGATGCGCGCGTGCAGCCGGTCGAGTCGTCCGGCCGTCCAGCTCAGGTAGAGGCCGATCGCGAAGAGGGCAACCGCGATCCAGATCAAAGTGGAGGTCACGGGCCAAGAGGCTAGTCCCCTCACGGGGCGCGGTTCACCGCCGGGCGCCGTGAGGGGTCAGGGCGTCAGTCCCTGGCGAGCCCGAACCGCGCCCGCAGGCCCGTCCGTTCGTCCGCCGCGACCGAGGCAGCGCCGTCCGTGACCGTCTCGTAGACCGCGAGGATGTCCGCGCCGACCGTCGACCAGTCGAAGCGGCGTACGTGCGCGCTGCCGCGCTCGCGCAGGCCCTCGCGGCGCTCGGGGTCGGCGAGGAGGCGCACCGCCGCCTTGGCGAGGGACTCCGCGTCCTCGTTGCTGAACAGGTCGCCCGCCGCGCCCTGGTCGAGGACCTGGGCGAAGGCGTCCAGGTCGCTGGCGAGCACGGGCGCGCCCGCGGACATCGCCTCGACCAGGATGATCCCGAAGCTCTCGCCGCCGGTGTTCGGAGCGACGTACAGGTCGACGCTGCGCAGCAGCCGCGCCTTGTCCTCGTCGCTGACCATGCCGAGGAACTCCACCCGGGAACGCAGCTCGGTGGGGAGCGAGGCGACGGCCTCCTCCTCGTCACCGCGGCCCGCGACCAGGAGCCGCGCGTTCGGCCGCTCGGCGAAGATCTGCGGCAGCGCCTTCATCAGGACCGGCAGGCCCTTGCGGGGCTCGTCGATGCGCCCGATGAAGCCGATCGTCTCCCCCTGCCACTCGGGCCTGGGCTCGGCCTTGGCGAAGAAGTCGACGTCGACGCCGTTCGGGATGACGACCGCGTCGCCCCCGAGGTGTTCGACGAGCGTACGGCGCGCGTACTCGCTGACCGCGATGCGCGCGCTGATCTTCTCGAGCGCGGGCTGCAGGATCGGGTACGCGGCGATCATCGCCCGGGAGCGCGGATTGGACGTGTGGAACGTCGCGACGATCGGGCCCTGTGCGGCCCAGCAGCTGAGCAGCCCCAGCGAGGGCGAGGCCGGCTCGTGGATGTGGATCACGTCGAAGGTGCCGTCGTGCAGCCATCGGCGTACCCGCGCGGCCGACAGGAAGCCGAAGTTGAGCCGCGCGACGGAGCCGTTGTACGGCACGGGAACCGCGCGGCCCGCCGAGACGACGTACGGCGGCAGGGGTGTCTCGTCGTCGGCCGGGGCGAGGACGGAGACCTCGTGCCCGATGCGGATGAGGTGCTCCGCAAGGTCACGGATGTGGAACTGGACGCCGCCCGGCACGTCCCACGAGTACGGGCAGACGATGCCGATCCTCACGACGTCCCCTCGGCGGCCGGGGACTCGGGGCGGGGCTCCAGATCGGAGAGCCACAGACGCTGCAGCATGTGCCAGTCCTCCGGGTGGTCGGCGATACCGGTGGCGAAGGCGTCGGCCAGCGCCTGCGTCATCACAGACGTCTTCTCGGCCCGGGTACCTGTCTCGGGGACCTCGATGGGGGCGTGAACGCGCCCCTTCATGACGGACGACTCGTCGTACCAGAGCGTGACGGGCAGCAGCAGAGCGCCGGTCTGCTGGGCGAGCATCGCGGGCCCCGCGGGCATGCGCGCGGTGTCCCCGAAGAACTTCACCTCGACGCCGGACGCCGACAGGTCACGGTCCGCGACGAGGCAGACCAGGCCGCCCGCGCGCAACCGCCGCGCCAGCGTGCCGAAGGCGGAGCCGCCGACGTGCGGCAGGACCTCCATGCCGAGCTTGCCGCGGTAGGCGACGAACCGGTCGTACAGCGACTCGGGCTTGAGGCGCTCCTGCACGGTCGTGAAGGGCGTCTCCAGCTTGGTGGTGACCCAGGCGCCCGCAAGGTCCCAGTTGGCCAGGTGCGGCAGGGCGAGGACGACGCCCTTGCCGGAGGCGAGCCCCTCGGTGAGGTAGTGCAGGTCCTTCGGTGCGAAGCCGTTCCTGACGCGGTCCTTGCTCCACGCGGGCAGCCGGAAGGACTCCATCCAGTACCGCATGTACGAACGCATGCCGGCCCGGGAGAGTTCGGCGAGCCGCTCCGGAGTCGCGTCGGGCACCACGCGCGCGTAGTTGGCCTCCAGGCGCAGGACGCCCTTGCCGCGACGCTTCCAGGCGGTGTCCGCGATGGTCCTGCCGAGCCGTACGGCGACGGGCTCGGGCAGCTTCTTCACGGTGCCCCAGCCGAGGCCGTACAGCGCGTCCGTCAATCGTTCCTTCACTGGGCGGCCTCGCTCTCCTGTGTCTGCGCGGCCGCGGCGGCGTCCGCCTCGGCGGACTCCCTGCGCACCGTCACCACACGCTGGACCAACGTGACGAAGCTGCCGACCGCGACGATCCACAGGGCGATGGGCAGCAGGATCTCGATGCCCGGGACGCCGAACGTGTGGAGCCCGGCGAGGCCCGCGGCGACCAGCGAGATCACCAGGCGCTCGGCGCGCTCCACCAGGCCGTTGACGGCCACGGGCAGGCCGATCGCCTCGCCGCGCGCCTTCGTGTACGAGACCACCTGGCCGCTGGCCAGACAGAAGATGGCGACGGCGCACAGGATGTTGTCGTTGCCGGACCCGGCGTACCAGAGGGCGAGGCCTCCGAAGATCGCGCCGTCCGCCACCCGGTCGAGCGTCGAGTCCAGGAAGGCGCCCCAGCGGCTGGAGCGGCCCAGCTGGCGGGCCATGTTGCCGTCGACCAGGTCCGAGAAGACGAACAGGGTGATGACGATCGTGCCCCAGAAGAACTCACCCCGGGGGAAGAAGACCAGCGCTCCCGCCACCACTCCGGCCGTGCCGATGAAGGTGACCGCGTCGGGGCTCACCCCGCGGCGGATGAGAAACGCGGCGAACGGCGTGAGGACACGCGTGAAGAATGCACGCGCGTACTTGTTCAGCATGGCCTTCCCGAGGGGTCGGTGCGCCGCGTGGCCCCGTTGGCCACCGGCTGGCCCATCGTAGTCACGCCCTTGACGGACCGGCTCGCCCCCTCACGATCGCGTACGACGTATGGACGCAGAGTGACCCGAGTGGAAAGCTCGAAAGCACCACGGGCGCCGCCGGAGCCGCCCCGCACCCGGCCCCGCGTGTCCGCGAGCAGCCAGCATCCCCGAGGGGGCTGAGCCTCCTCACCGTGCACGTAACCGGGAGGCCAAGGCATGGGCGACAAGGCGAACGCACACCCCGGAGCCGCCGGCAGGGCGACATCGGCCGACCACCCCGCGTCCGTACGGAATGTGGTGCTGGTCGGCCACAGCGGATCGGGCAAGACGACTCTGGTGGAGGCCCTCGCGCTGACCGCGGGGGCGGTGAACCGCGCGGGCCGTGTGGAGGACGGCACGGCCGTTTCCGACTACGACGAGATCGAGCACCGGCAGCAGCGCTCGGTGCAGCTGTCCCTGGTCCCCCTCGAATGGGGCGGCTTCAAGATCAACCTTCTGGACACCCCCGGATACGCCGACTTCGTCGGCGAGCTGAGGGCCGGTCTGCGCGCCGCGGACGCGGCCCTGTTCGTCGTCTCGGCGGCGGACGGCGTGGACGGCGCGACCCGCATGGTGTGGGAGGAGTGCGCCGCTGTCGGCATGCCGCGGGCCATCGTGGTCACGCACCTGGAGTCGGCCCGCGCGGACTTCACCGAGATGACCCGCACCTGCGCCGCCGCGTTCGGCGCCGACGACCCCGACGCCGTACTGCCCCTGTACCTGCCGCTCCACGGCGAACAGGGCCCCGACGGCCACGCGCCGGTGACCGGCCTGATCGGGCTGCTCTCGCGGCGGATCTTCGACTACGCCTCAGGTGAGCGCAAGGAGTCCGAGCCGGGCGGCGACCAGCTGCCGCTGATCGAGGAGGCGCGCAACAAGCTGATCGAGGGGATCATCGCCGAGAGCGAGGACGAGTCCCTCATGGACCGCTATCTCAGCGGCGAGGACATCGACTTCAAGACACTCGTGGACGACCTGGAGCGCGCCGTGGCGCGCGGCATCTTCCACCCCGTGCTCGCCGCCGCGCCCGCCGCGGAGGGCGCCCGCCAGGGCATCGGCACGGTCGAGCTCCTGGAACTGATCACGGGTGGCTTCCCCACCCCCCTGGAGCACCCCACGCCCGCCGTGACCACGCCGGGCGGCACGGCGCGCCCCGCACTGACCTGCGACCCGGCGGGGCCGCTCGCCGCCGAGGTCGTGAAGACCGCGTCCGACCCCTACGTGGGGCGGATCTCGCTGGTCCGCGTCTTCTCCGGCACCCTGCGCCCCGACGAGACCGTGCACGTCTCCGGGCACGGCCTGGCCGACCGCGGCCACGAGGACCACGACGTCGACGAACGCGTCGGTGCGCTCTCCTCCCCCTTCGGCAAGCAGCAGCGCACGCTCACGCAGTGCGTCGCGGGCGACCTGGCGTGCGTGGCCAAGCTGAACCGCGCCGAGACCGGAGACACCCTCTCCGCCAAGGACGACCCGCTCCTGATGGAGCCCTGGGACATGCCCGACCCGCTCCTGCCGCTCGCCATCCAGGCCCACAGCAAGGCCGACGAGGACAAGCTCTCGCAGGGGCTCTCACGCCTGGTCGCCGAGGACCCGACCATGCGGCTCGAACAGAACCAGGACACGCACCAGGTGGTCCTGTGGTGCCTGGGCGAGGCGCACGCCGACGTCGCCCTGGAGCGGCTGCGCAGCCGCTACGGCGTGCAGGTCGACGTGGTGGCGCACAAGGTCTCCCTACGGGAGACGTTCGCGGGCAAGTCCGGCGGGCGCGGCCGGCATGTGAAGCAGTCCGGCGGCCACGGCCAGTACGCGATCTGCGAGATCGAGGTCGAGCCGCTGCCCGGCGGCAGCGGCATCGAGTTCGTCGACAAGGTCGTGGGCGGCGCGGTCCCGCGGCAGTTCATCCCGTCCGTCGAGAAGGGCGTGCGCGCGCAGGCGGCCAAGGGCGTCGCCGCCGGGTACGCGCTCATCGACGTACGTGTCACGCTCCTCGACGGCAAGGCGCACTCGGTGGACTCGTCCGACGCCGCGTTCCAGACAGCGGGCGCGCTCGCGCTGCGCGAGGCCGCGGCCGGCGCCAGAATCCATCTGCTCGAACCGGTCGCCGAGGTCCAGGTGTTGGTCGGCGACGACTACGTCGGCGCGGTGCTCAGCGATCTGTCGGGCCGCCGTGGTCGCGTGGTCGGCACCGAGCAGGCGCCCGGCGGACGCACGCTCGTGCGAGCCGAGGTCCCCGAGATCGAGATCGGCCGGTACGCGGTGGATCTGCGCTCCCTCTCGCAGGGCACCGCACGCTTCAGCCGTACGTACGCCCGCCACGAGCCGATGCCTCCGCAGCTGTCCGAGAAGATCCGCGAACAGGCCCAGGACGTCTCATAGTTGGACCGCGCGGAGCACGCCGCCCGCCCATTCCCCTTCGGGCGGGCGGCATTCCGCGGCCCACTGCCGGATGTCGGTGCGCCCGGATACGCTGATGACCTGATCAACGGATGTGCCGGACGACAACAGGTGTGCCGGACAAGGAAGTCGGGAAGAGCCGCAGCAGCGAAGGCGTCGCGGCGATGGGGGCGGCAGTGGCGGACGATGTATTCGACTTCAGGCCCGGGGCCCAGGTTCCGCTCTCGGGCGCCGCGGGACAGACCGCGGCGACGCATGCCCTGGCCTCTGCCGCCTATCGGGACGGCGACGTCGACGGCATCCTCAAGGCCAACAACGAATGGCACAAGTCCGAGGTGAAGCCCGGACTCTGGTCGCTCTTCAAACCGAACCTCGGCGAGGCGTTCGCGCGGACCGTGCAGGTGCGGATGCTCGGCGGCGGCCGCAGTCCGCTCATCCAGTCCTTCGGGATCGAGCCGCAGTCGGTCGTCGAGCACTGCCTGGCGGCGAGCCGCATCCGCAAGGAGCGCGACAGCTGGCTGACCGCCGTGATGGTCCTGTGCGGCCTGCTCTTCCTGCCGGGCCTGATCGTCTGGCTCCTCGTCTTCGCCATCAGGCGGCAGGTCGCCAAGAGCGAGAACAAGAGCGCGAGCGCGCTCGCCACGGCCGTCCTGGTCGCCGTGGGCGTGCTCGCCGTGCTCTTCCTCGTCAAGCTGCCGTTCGACGGCTTCTGGGCCTGGTACCTGCGCGCGGCGATCGTGCTTCCCGTGGTGGGCTGGTTCTGGGCCAAGCAGATCGCCGAGCGCACCGCCAAGGACATGCGCGAGCGCTGGTCCGGCCTGCTCGCGGGCGGCGGCATCGGCGCGAAGATCCCCGAGGCGGTGCCCGGCAGCCCCGGCGAGACGGCCGCCGAGCGGCTGCGCCAGGGCCTGGCCAGGCTCTCCGCCGAGCAGCAGAGCAACTCCGTGTTCTACGCCGGGCCCAAGGGCATATTGGGCATGGGCACCCGCTGGGGCAGCTGGCAACTGGCCGAGGAGCTGGTGCCCGCCGAAGAGGGCAAGGAGATCAACCCCTTCCGCAGCTGGGACGTCATACGGGCGGTGCACGACCAGCTCCGCATGCTGGAGCGCGGCCCCCTGCACACCGGCGGCTTCCCCACCCCGTCGATAAAGCACTGGATCGTCTCCCCCATCGGGGAGAACGCCAAGGCGGTGGCCCGCCCCACCGGCACGGACGTCGAGGCCTTCCAGATCCGCGGCCACGAGATACAGCGCATCTGCAACGAGCAGCAGTTCGGCAGCGGCAACCGTCACTACCTGGGCGTGCAGTTCACGCTCTGGGACGGCCAGTTGGTCATCACGATGCTGATCACGGTGACCGTGCTGCACGAGACGCTGCGCATCGAGGTCACCGGCCATGCCCTGGGTCCGGTGCACTCGCTGTTCACCAGCAAGCCGTCACCGAAGACGAAGACGGTCGCCAAGCCGATCAAGTTCTGGGAGACCACGTCCCGCAGTCTCCCGCTGGTCGACGCCGACGAGGTCGTACGCCTCGCGGTGCGCGCCCCCTTCACCTGGTACCCGCCGCTCCTGGACTACCTCGGCGGCAAGCTGGTCCTGCCCGAGCCCTTCGGCCTGCGGCACGCCTGGGCGGACAAGCCGTGGCGGCACCGCTTCATGGCCGACGACGCGCTGCGCGCCGCCACTCCCGTGCTGCGCGTGGTCCACTCGGCCGCGATCAAGGTCCTCGAGGAGAACGGCGTGAACACGGAGAAGTTCGGTGCCCGCTCCGGCTTCCTCAGCGGGGCGATCCAGGACCCGATGCCGAGGAAGGCGGATGTCTACGACGCGTGAGGCCGGCCGCGACGCGTGGCGCCTAGCCGACCGGCCAGGCGTCCGCGAGCATCTTGCGGGTGTCGGCGAGCAGTTGCGGCAGCACCTTCGTGTGCCCGACCACCGGCATGAAGTTGGTGTCGCCGCCCCAGCGCGGAACGATGTGCTGGTGCAGGTGCGCGGCGATGCCCGCGCCCGCCACGGCCCCCTGGTTCATGCCGATGTTGAAGCCGTGCGCGCCGGACGCGGCCCGCAGCGCCGTCATCGCCTGCTTGGTGAGCACGGCGAGTTCAGCGGTCTCCGAGCCCGTCAGATCGGTGTAGTCGGCGACGTGGCGGTAGGGCACGACCATCAAGTGCCCGCCGTTGTACGGGTAGAGGTTGAGCACGGCGTACACCTGCTCGCCGCGCGCGATCACGAGCCCGTCCTCGTCGGACTTGGCCGGGATGGAGCAGAAGGGACAGCCGTCGTCGGCCCCTGGTCCCGTGGGCTTGTTCTCGCCCTGGATGTACGCCATCCGGTGGGGCGTCCACAGGCGCTGGAACGCGTCCTGCGTCCCCACTCCGATCTGCTGCTCCGGCTCACTCGTCATGAAGTGCAGCATATGACTTCGCCCGTTCGGAGCGTGTCGGCGGGGCGGATCCCCGGGGCCCCGCAGTGAAGCTTGGCCGATGATCGACGACAGTCGGCAGGCGCGCTGGGAGCGCCGCGCGGAGTTTCCGTTGGCGGTGGCATCGCTGCTGTTCCTGGCCGCGTACGCGGTGCGGGTCCTCGCCCATGGGCTGTCCCCGGCCTGGCGTGAAGCGTGCATGGTGGTGGCGCTGGGGGCGTGGGCGGCGTTCGCCGTGGACTACGCGGTGCGGTGGCGGCTGAGCGGCCAGCGGCTCCGCTTCGTCCGTACGCACTGGCTGGATACGGTCGTTCTCGTGCTGCCGCTGCTGCGGCCGCTGCGGATCGTGCACGTCTACGAAGCGGTCCAGCGGCGGCGCGCCCGTCCGCGGCTCACCCTGCACGCGCGCGTGATGGCGTACGCGGGTCTGGCCGCGCTCCTCATCGGCTTCGCCGGGGCCCTGACCGTCTACGACCAGGAGCGCGGGGCGCGGGGCGCGACGATCGAGACCTTCGGGGACGCGGTGTGGTGGACCTGCGCCACCCTGACCACGGTCGGGTACGGGGACGTGGCTCCGGTGACACCGGTCGGGCGGCTCGCCGCCGTCGGCCTGATGGGCTGCGGTCTCGTGCTGCTGGGCGCCGTGACGGGCTCGTTCTCGTCGTGGCTGCTGCAGGTGTTCGCCCGCGAAGGCAACGAGGGCAACGCAGACAGCGCAGACAGCGCGGACAGCAAGAGCAGCGCGGGCGGCAAGGACGGCGCGAGGCCCCCGGGAAACACCCCGGGGGCCTCGTCACGTCACGACGACGGTGCCTGACCGGGCGACCGGTCAGGCGGCCGCTCAGACCTGCGTCCGCTCCTCGACGACCTTCGCGATCTTCGCGATGGCCTCGTCGACGGGGATGCCGTTCTCCTGCGAGCCGTCGCGGTAGCGGAAGGACACGGAACCGTTGTTCATGTCCTCGTCGCCCGCGATGACCATGAAGGGCACCTTGGCCTTCTGCTGGTTGCGGATCTTCTTCTGCATACGGTCGGACGACGCGTCGACCTCCACCCGCAGGCCCTGGGCGCGGGCCTTCTCGGCGAACTCCTCCAGGTACGTGACGTGCCCGTCGCCGATCGGGATGCCGACGGCCTGCACGGGCGCGAGCCACGCCGGGAAGGCGCCCGCGTAGTGCTCCAGGAGCACGCCGAAGAACCGCTCGATGGAGCCGAACAGCGCACGGTGGATCATGACGGGCTGCTGACGCGAGCCGTCGGCCGCCGTGTACTCCAGGCCGAACCGCTTGGGCTGGTTGAAGTCGACCTGGATCGTCGACATCTGCCAGGACCGGCCGATGGCGTCCTTGGCCTGCACGGAGATCTTCGGGCCGTAGTACGCGGCGCCGCCCGGGTCGGGCACCAGCGGCAGGTTCTGCTTCTCGGCGGCGAGGCGCAGCGCCTCGGTGGCCTCGGCCCAGTCCTCGTCCGTACCGATGAACTTGTCGGAGTCGTCGCGGGTGGACAGCTCCAGCTCGAACTCGGTCAGGCCGTAGTCACGCAGGAGGTCGAGCACGAAGGTCAGGAGCGTGTCGAGCTCCTGGGGCATCTGCTCCTTGGTGCAGTAGATGTGCGAGTCGTCCTGGGTGAAGCCGCGCGAGCGGGTCAGGCCGTGCACGACGCCGGACTTCTCGTACCGGTACACGGTGCCGAACTCGAAGAGGCGCAGCGGCAGTTCACGGTAGGAACGCCCGCGCGACTTGAAGATCAGGTTGTGCATCGGGCAGTTCATCGCCTTGAGGCGGTAGTTCTGCTCGTCGAACTCGATGGGCGGGAACATGCCGTCCGAGTAGTGCGGCAGGTGGCCCGAGATCTCGAAGAGCTTCTCCTTCGAGATGTGCGGGGTGTTCACGAACTCGTAGCCGGAGACCTCGTGGCGGCGCCGCGAGTAGTCCTCCATGACCTTGCGGATCACGCCGCCCTTGGGGTGGAAGACCGCGAGACCCGGGCCGAGCTCCTCGGGGAAGGAGAACAGGTCCAGCTCCGAGCCGAGCTTGCGGTGGTCGCGCTTCTCGGCCTCGGCGAGGAACTCCAGGTGCGCCTTCAGCTCGTCCTTCGACGGCCACGCGGTGCCGTAGATGCGCTGGAGCTGCGGGTTCTTCTCGCTGCCCCGCCAGTACGCGGCGGCCGAGCGCATCAGCTTGAACGCGGGGATGACGCGGGTGGAGGGCAGGTGCGGACCCCGGCAGAGGTCCTTCCAGCACAGCTCGCCGGTCTTCGCGTCGAGGTTGTCGTAGATCGTCAGCTCGCCGGCGCCCACCTCGGCGTCGGCGCCGTCGGCGGCCTGCGCGGCGTTGCCCTTGAGGCCGATGAGCTCCAGCTTGTAGGGCTCGTCGGCGAGCTCGACGCGGGCGTCCTCGTCGGTGGTGACGCGACGGGAGAACTTCTGGCCCCGCTTCTGGATCTCCTGCATCTTCTTCTCGATGCGCTTGAGGTCCTCGGGGGTGAACGGCTCCTTGACGTCGAAGTCGTAGTAGAAGCCGTCACGGATGGGCGGGCCGATGCCCAGCTTGGCCTCGGGGAAGAGCTCCTGCACGGCCTGCGCCATGACGTGCGCGGTCGAGTGGCGCAGGATGTTCAGGCCGTCCTCGGAGGAGATCTCGACGGGCACGACCTCGTCGCCCTCGGCCACTGCGTACGCCAGGTCCTTCAGCTCGCCGGCCACGCGGGCGGCGACGACGGTGCGCTCACCGGCGAAGAGCTCGGCGGCCGTAGTGCCCGTCGTCACCACGCGCTCTTCCCGCTCGGAATCGCGTTGGATGATCACACGGACGTCTGACACCGGTCTCTCCTTGCTGAAGGGGGGTGCGGCGCTTTCTTCGTGCGCGCGCACTAGGGATCGTACCGAGCCACAGGGGCCCGCCGCGAAACGGTTGCCCGCCGCCCCCGGAAGCTCGCCCTCCGATCCCGTGCCTGCCAGGCCGATGCTCAGCCCGTGCCGCACGCCCCCTCAGTCCGTCCCGCACGCCACCTCACTCCGGGCTGCACGCCTCCTCGAAGAAGTCGAGGTTCTCCTGGAGCGACTTCATCAAGCGGTCCCGCTCCGCCTCGTCCACCTGCACCGGCACCACCCCGGTCGCCCCGGTGAGCCGACGGAACCCGCCCCGGCTCTCGAGGCGTCCATGCACCCGGATCGGCAGCCCGACCAGGTGCGCGTGGCCCGCGATGCGGTACGACTCCTCGTCCAGGGTCATCCGTACCTGGGGGACCTCGGCCCCGGCGATCACCCGGATCCGCACCGTGCCGTCCCCGCGGGGCGACGACCGCCGCATCCGCACCACCGCCCCCGTGATCCGCACCGGCACCGACGGCTCCCCGTGCAGATAGCGGGCGCCCGCCTCGCGCAGCACCGGCAGGTCACCGGGCGAGAACTCGACGGGCTCGGCGGGGGCCGCGCAGCCCTCCGGCACCCCTGCGCCCGGCGCCCACTCGACCGCGACGCGCGCGCCTTCCGTGCCGCGCACCAGGGCCACGATCGCCTCGGTCAGCTCGTGGCTCACCCCGGCCTCGACCGCGCCGTCGAAGGCGTCCATGCCGCCGGTGGCGCGCTGGTAGTCGACGGCCTCGCGGCAGGCGTACAGCGCCTGGTGCAGCCGGACCGTGAGCGGCCGCCCGGTCGGCACGGGCACGAAGGCGGTCAGCGTGCGTCCGCCGGGGGCGGGCCCGACCAGGACGTTCTGCAGGGACGCGGCGGCGGGCCCGCGGTGCCGCGCGCCGTAGTACCCGGCGCGGCCGCGCGCGGCGAGGGCCCCCGCGAGCAGCAACTGCCGCGCGGCGGCACGCAGTTGCTCCTCCACCGGCCAGGTCGCCGTACCCGCGGGACCGACCGGCACATCGCGCCACCAGCGGATCTCGTCGCTGGGCACGGCGAGCCCGACGAGCACGTCGCGGGCGGCGGGCGAGGCGCTGCGGGACAGCGCGACGAGCGCCTCGCCGATCAGGTCCTCGCAGTCCGGGAAGGCCCGGCTCTCGGGCACGAGCAGGCTGGTGCCCCCGCCGCCGGGTCCGGGTGGCGTCCATCGCGCATAGCGTCCGGGGGCTCCGCCGCGGCGCTGCCAGCCGTGCCGGGCGAGCAGCGCGCCGAGCACGGCGGGGTCGACCAGGGCGGGCTCGGGCGGCTGCGACCAGTGGCCCGCGGCCGGGGCGGGGTGCGGGCGGACGGGAGGTACGGGCCCGTCGACGTCGAAGGGGCGGTGCATCAGGGTCTCCCTCCCGTCCCGACGCGCGTCATGATCTCGCAGAGCGCGCGGTCGTCGAAGATCCGTGAGGTCGGGACGCGCACGGTGGTGCGCCGTCTGCCGGTCACCGGGTGTCCGGCGAGATTGGTCCAGTAACAGCAGTGGCGCAGGTCGAGGCGGTCGTGCCCGGCGCGCAGCCAGTCGTCCTGCGACCGGGGCACGAGCATCACGACCAGGATCTTGTGGACCGAGACCGGGGTGCGGGCGAGCTTCTCCAGGTGGGCGTTGTCGAGCGTGAAGGAGAAGGCGGGCCCCGCCGGGTTCGGCGGTATCTGGTACGTGCACTTCAGCTGGACCTTGATGGTGACCTCGTCGTCGACCGTGTGCCCGGGGGCGCTGTGGCTGACGTGCCAGTCGATGCCGTTGTCCGGAAAGGGCTGTGACAGCGAGCATCCCGCCGCCGCCGCGACGGCGTGCAGGTAGCCCACCTGAAGTGTCTCCATACAGGCGGTGGTGGCGAGTGTGCCGCGCGGCGGTGCGATCCGCTCGGGCAGCAGCCCACCCTGTTCGGGCTGCGCGAGCGCCATGTCCAACGTGCCTTTCGAACCCGGTAGTTCCCGGCTGTTTCCCCGCTCGGGCCGTCAATGTCGAGGCCCTGTACCTCTGTTGTCTCCGGGCCGCGTACAGCGCAAACGGCCCGGGTATCACCAGCGTGGGCAGGGGACCGAACGTCATCTGCCGGAACTGAACGAGGAGTTGCGTCACCATGACGTGCTGGTACGAGGGCCCCTTGGCCGCATTCGACACGGAGACCACGGGCGTAGACGTCGAGACCGACCGGATCGTGTCGGCCGCCGTCGTCGTCCAGCAGGGCGCGGGCACCCGGCCGCGCATCACCCGCTGGCTGGTGAACCCGGGCGTACCCGTGCCCGAAGAAGCCACGGCCGTACACGGACTGACGGAGGATCATCTGCAGCGCAACGGCCGCTGGCCCGCGCCGGTGATGGAGGAGATAGCGCGCGATCTGGCCGAGCAGGGCGCGGCGGGACGGCCGATCGTGGTGATGAACGCGCCGTTCGATCTGACCATCCTGGACCGGGAGCTGCGCAGGCACCGTGCCTCGTCCCTGAGCCGCTACATGGAGGGTTCGTCCCTCTGCGTGGTCGACCCGAGGGTCCTGGACAAGCACCTGGACCGCTACCGCAAGGGCCGGCGCACGCTCACCGACCTCTGCGCGCACTACGAGGTGGAGCTGTCCGACGCCCACGACGCGGCGGCGGACGCACAGGCCGCCCTCGATGTCGTCCGCGCGGTGGGGCGCCGTTTCGCGTCACGCCTGGAGCGCCTCTCGCCTGCCGAGCTGCACACGCTGCAGGCCGTCTGGCACGCGGCGCAGGCACGCGGTCTGCAGGCGTGGTTCGCCAAGAGCGGTTCGCCCGAGGAGGTCGACCCCGCCTGGCCGCTGCGTCCCGAACTCCCGGCGGCCGCCTGAGCGTCGACGGCACGCGCGCCGGGTGCAGGGTGGCACGAGCCGTACACGGGCAAGAAAAAACCGGTCCGTCTGCTGACGGACCGGCATTCTCCGGGTGGGCGATACTGGGTTCGAACCAGTGACCTCTTCGGTGTGAACGAAGCGCTCTCCCACTGAGCTAATCGCCCGGGAACGCACTGAACAATACAGGTCCGGGCGCCTTTCCTTCAAACCGCCCTCCCACCACCCGACCACCGCCCCTCAACGACGCGCCACGCGCGGCCCAAACCTGCCGGGTACGCCGTCACACCGCCGCCAGGTACGCCGTCAGACCCCGCCGTCCCGCCCTCATCATCAGGGCGTGGTTGAGCAGGAACACGGGCCGTCCGGGTACGGCGAGGCGCCGCATCAAGGGCCTGCGCACCTCGACCTCCTGGTCGTAGAGGGCGCGCGTCCCCGCGGGCCCGGCCGTGACTGTCCAGCGTGCCCAGCCGTCCAGGTCCCCGGTCATGGCGATCTCCAGGACCCCGGCTCCGGCGTCGCGGCGCCGCTCGCGCGCGGTGACGACCAAGTCGTACGGGAGGAAGGACCGAAATCGCGCGACGCCGTTGCGGTCGTCGACGGGCGTCACCTCGCGCACCTGCGGCCACCAGCGCGGATAGTCCTCGGCCCGCTCCAGGACGGTGTAGACGTCGGCGGGCGCGCCGGGCAGATCCCAGACGCTGCGGAAGCGGTAGTGGCACCAGTCCATGGGCCGAGTCTGCCCGGTCGGGCAGCAAGTCGAGTACCGACTTGGGCGCCTATCTGAGTACATCCTGAGTATCCGCACCGATGTCGCGCGACGTGGCGCGGACCACACTCCCCTGACATGACGAACATTCCGCCCCCTGCCGAGGAGCTCCGCATCCTCGACTGGGAGTTGCGCCAACTGGAGGCGCGCAGGACGCAGTTGCTGCAGCGCCGGGCCTGGCTGCTCGGTGCCCTGCGCGCGGCGGGCCCGGCCGGGTCGCCCCCTCGCCCGGCCGGCCCGCCCGCCGAGACCACCCCGCCGAGCGCACAGAACGTGCTGCTCACGCTGGGCGGTGTCCTCCTGACCATCGCGGCGATCGCCTTCACCGTGGTGAGTTGGGGGCACTTGGGCATCGGGGGCCGCAGCGCGGTCCTCGGCGCCGTGACGCTGGCGGCGCTCGGCGCTCCCGCAGTGCTGCTGCGCCGCTCGCTGCGTTCGACGGCGGAGGCGGTGGCGGGCCTGGGGCTCGCGCTGACCGTCCTCGACACGTACGCGCTGCGCCATCTCGCGCTGCCCGACACGGACGCCTTCGGTTACGCGGCGGCGGCCTCCGCGCTCCTCGCCGCGCTGTGGGCGGGATACGGCCTGCTCCTCGGCGAGCTGCGACTGCCGCTGCCGACGGCCGTGGCGACGGCCCAACTCCCGCTGATCCTCTGGGCGGGCGCCGCGCAGGCAGGCGACCACGCGATGACGGCCGCGCTGCTCGCGACGGCGGCCTTCGACACCGCGCTCGCGCTGTGGGCGGGCATCCGCTCGGTACGGGTCGTCGCGACCGCAGGGGCCTGCACCCTCGGCCTGTGGGGCGCGGCGAGCGCGATCTGGCTGTCCGCGCAGGCCACGGATCCCACCGGCGCGGCCCGCGCGGGCGTGCTGCTGCTGTTCGCCGCCCTGGTCGCCCTGGCCGCCGCATGGTGGTCGAAGAACCCCGAGGCCACCACCGGCGCGGCATGCGCGAGCGGGCTCCTCGTGGTGGCCGCGTCCGGCGGTGTGCTGCGGACCGCGCTGCCCGCGGCGTGGACGGTACCGGCCCATCTGGCGTGCGGCATCGCCCTGTTGGCGCTCGTCCGCACCGCGCTGCCCCGCCCCCTGCGGCGCGGGATCGCCGCGGCGTCGGCCGCGGTTCAGGGGCTGGCGGTGCTGTGGGCACTGCCCGTCGCCGCCGTCGCCCTGCTCGGCCCGCTCGGCTGGGCCACCCGCGCCTGGTCGGGCGAGCCGTCGGACGCCCGGGACGCCCTGCTGCTCGAACTGCCCCTGCCCCACCCGCTGTCGGCCCCGCTGGTGCTCGCGACCGTCGCCGGGGTCCTGCTCGTGGCGACCGGTCTCCTGGATACGACGGCCCGGCGCGCGGCCCGCTACGGCGCACCGGCACTCGCCTGGTCCGCGGCGGTAGCCCTGCCGCCCGCGCTCCAACTCCCGTATGCCGTCGGCCTTTCGGCCCAGATCCTGCTGACCGCATCCCTCCTTGCGTACGCGGCACGCACCACGTCCGTGACGCGGGCCCTGGCGGCGTCGGCCCTGGCGCTGGCGTCCTCGGCGAGCGTCGCGTTCCTCTCCCTGGCGACCACGGCGGCCACCCTCACCACGCTCGGCACGCTGACGGCGCTCTTCCTCGCCACCTGCGCGCACGCGGCCCGACGCGCGGAACCGGCACCGGGCGCCGCCGCCCTCGCGGCCTGCGCGTACCTCGCGTACGCCACCGCGCTGGCCTGCGCCACAGGCGCCGCCTGGGATCTGCGTCCCGAGCACATCGGGCTGCTCACGCTCGTGGTGCCCGGCCTCGCCGCTCTCGCCGCCGCCCGCCTCGGCCGACACCCCCTGGCGCTGCCCGTCGAGATCATGGCGGCCGCGTCCGCGGCCCTCGCCGTCGCCCTCACCGTGGGCCACGCGCCGGCCCTCGCGCTCTCCTTGGCGCTGGCCGGGCTCATCGCGTCGGGCACGGCCCTGCGCACGGACCGCCGTCCCGTGGGGTACGCGGCCGGTGTGCTGTTCGTCCTGGCGAGCTGGGTCCGCCTCGCCTCGTGGGGCGTGACGGCTCCGGAGGCCTACACCCTGCCCGTCACCGTCCCCGCCCTGCTCGTCGGCTTCCTGCGGCGCCGCCGCGACCCCGAGGCCTCCTCCTGGACGGCCTACGGCCCGGGTCTCACGGCGACACTGCTGCCGAGCCTGGCCGCCGCCTGGAGCGACCCGCACTGGCAGCGCCCCCTGCTGCTCGGCACCGCCGCCCTCGCCGTGACACTGATCGGCGCCCACCACCGGCTGCGCGCCCCGCTGGTCCTCGGCGGCACGGTCCTGGCCTTGGACGCGCTGCACGAACTGGCCCCGTACATCGTGCAGGTGGCGGGCGCGCTGCCCCGCTGGCTGCCGCCGGCGCTCGCGGGTCTGCTGCTGCTCGCCGTCGGAGCCACGTACGAGCAACGTCTGCGCGACGCACGCAGGTTCCGGAATGCGCTGAATCGAATGCACTGATTGCGGCGCACCGCCGCAACATGTGGACCCGTCAATTCCATTCAAAGACAAGAGAATACGAGAACGGCCCGGAGGCTCTAAAGCCTCCGGGCCGTAATCCGGGGTGGGCGATACTGGGTTCGAACCAGTGACCTCTTCGGTGTGAACGAAGCGCTCTCCCACTGAGCTAATCGCCCCGGGCGCATGGAGAACATTACCGCATGTCAGCGGGTGCTCCCGACCGCCCCGGAGTCACCCTCGGGTCACTCCTTGATCTTCCACGGCATCGCGATGCCGAACTTCCACACGTAGATGGCCACGAGCACCGCGACGATGACGAGGCCGATGGTCGTCAAGATGATGTTCCTGCGGCGCACCTTGGGGTCGAGCGCACGCTGCGCGGCCTCGGTGACCTTGCGTTTCGTCCAGCGCAGCACCAGCTGGGCCCAGACGAACTCGGTCGCCCAGATCGCCATTCCACCGAAGATCACCAGCCAGCCGGGCCCCGGCAGGGGCAGCATGATGATGCCCGCGACGACGACCGCGAGCCCCACGATGAACACGCCCACCTGCCAGCTCAGGTGCAGCATCTTGCGCGCCTGGACGAACTCCGGCGCACGCGAGCCCAGAGGCGGCTCGGTCTTGGCTCCGACGGCCGGGTCCGCGACCCCCGCCGGATCGTTACTCCCCGTATTCATGCGGCCAAACCCTACCGGACGGAAACCCTTCACCGGAATGGGTGCACGTGCGGATGGGACAACCCGCCATGCGAGCTACCTAAAGACACGCAAAACCCTCAGAGGGGTTTACAACGGCACCGTAGGTGGCATGTCGATTTCGCCGACGTGCGAATCCCCGAGCGCACACTGAGCGAAAGGCCCTGGCGCTTATGAACACCACGGTCAGCTGCGAGCTGCACCTGCGCCTCGTTGTGTCGAGCGAGTCCTCACTGCCTGTACCCGCAGGACTGCGGTATGACACGGCCGATCCCTATGCCGTGCACGCCACCTTCCACACCGGAGCCGAGGAAACCGTCGAGTGGGTGTTCGCCCGCGACCTCCTCGCCGAGGGCCTGCACCGGCCCACCGGTACCGGCGACGTCCGAGTCTGGCCGTCCCGGAGCCACGGTCAGGGCGTCGTCTGCATCGCCCTGAGCTCTCCGGAGGGCGAGGCCCTGCTCGAGGCCCCGGCGCGGGCCCTGGAGTCCTTCCTGAAGCGAACCGACGCAGCCGTGCCACCCGGCACGGAGCACCGCCACTTCGACCTCGACACGGAGCTCTCACACATCCTGGCCGAGAGCTAGCGGCCACGAGGCGCGTCGAGAGGCACTCACGCCGTCCGACTCGGGGCGACGGCGCAGGCAGTCACGACACAACGACACAAGGCGAACAGAGCAGACACCGGCGCCGTCGCCGCGGGCTTCCCGCGGCGACGGCGCCGGTGCGTCCCGTGGGGAAGCCGCTAGCATCGGCCAGCATCGGCGGGCGTGAGCCCGACCCCCAGGCCAGGGAGCGAATCGTGCTGATCACCCACGACACCCGGTGTTCCCTCGACGCCGTGGTCGATCTGGTGAACACCGCACCGGAGCAGGACGGCGCCGACGGCCTCGCGGACGTGGCGTCACTCGGTGATTTCGTACGAAGCCACGACGTGAGCGATGTCGGGGAGCTCTCGGAGCGGGACCTCGCCGATGTCCGCCGGGTCCGTGGCCGCTTCGGCGAGGTCTTCGCCAACCCCGAGCCGCAGACGGCCTCCACGATCATCAACGAACTGGTCGCCGCGGCGGGCACCACTCCCCGCCTCACCGACCACGACGGCTACGACTGGCACATCCACTACTTCGCGCCGGGGGCGTCCGTCGCTGACCACCTCGCCGCCGACTGCGGGATGGCCCTGGCCTTCTTCGTGGTCGCCGGGGAGCAGGAGCGGCTGCGGCGCTGCGAGGCCCCGGACTGCCGGCGCGCCTTCGTCGACCTCTCGCGCAACCGATCGCGGCGCTACTGCGACAGCCGCACCTGCGGGAACCGGCTGCACGTCGCCGCGTACCGCGCCCGCCGCAGGGAAGCCGCGGGCTAGAGCAGCAGAAGGTCGTGGAGCGAGGCCGCCAGGATCAAGATGCTGATCACCGCCAGGAAGATCATCAGGGGTGGCTGGGAGAGGGCGAAGAGACAGCCCTGCCGCTCTGCCTCGTCGGCCTGCCGCTCTGCCTCGTCGGCGGGGGCGGCGCGCTCCGCCTCGGGGGCGGTCGCGGGCCTCGGCACGTCGGCAGGTCGTCGCTCGCGGGCCGGTGCCGCCTGCCGTTCGTCGTCCGGCGGGGCGGCGTCGCCCTGTGTGGTGGTGTCCAGCATCTCGCGGTGATGATGACGCAGGTCGCGGGCCACCGCCGACCAACACGCCCGGACGAAGCGGGAGTTCGCCGGATTCCGTGAACCGGTGAAAGTCCAGCGCCCGGCGCGTTCCGTCCATGGCTCACGGCCGCTCCCCCTCGCGAGACTCGGCGGCACCGTCCGCACTCGAACGAGGGAGCCGCTCATGACCGTGGACCGCAGACGGCTGTTGACGACCGCGCTCGGCACGGCGGCACTCGCGGCCGCACCGCTCGGCGCCGCGTCGGCCGCCACCGGACACGCGCGCGCGTGGCGCAGGACCCCGCACCGCGGCATCCGCCCCGACGACCCGGACGGCCGCTCCGCACTGCCCAATCCGCGCCGCGGCTTCCGCTACGAGATGTCGTACAACGCCCTTGATCTGACGAGCCCTTGGCCGAACGAGCAGGACCACTCCCCCGACGCCGCGAAGACGCTCGACCTCCTGGAGCGCGAGTACGGCGCGGGCGCGAACCTCACTCAGCTGTACTTCTATCTCTGGGACTTCGCGACCTCGACGATCCCACAGAGCGCGCTCGACAACATCGAACGTGTCCTCGGCGGGCTGCGGAGCAGGGGGTACGCGGCGGTCCTGCGCTTCGTCTACGACGACGGGGTGCGGGAGAACCGGCGCTACACCGTGCGGGACATCCAGCGCCACATAGGGCAGTTGGCGCCGCTGGTCGCGCGCAACAGCGACGTCGTCGCGGTCTGGCAGGCGGGCTTCCTCGGCACCTGGGGCGAGTGGCACGGCAGTCATTACCGGCACGAGACCTACCCCGACGCCGTGACCGCCATCATGACGACGCTCGTCGAGGCGCTGCCGCCCGGCCTGCACACCCAGGTCCGGTACGCCGAGAAGCGGGACATGATCACCAACCGGGCGATCCTGGACCGCGTCGGGTTCCACAACGACTACGTGACGCTCGGCGAGGGGCCATGGGACTACTACGTACCCGGCAACCCCGGCTGGCCGACGTACCTCGACGTCGCGCGGACGCGGATGATGGACGGCGAGATGCCCTGGGACAAGGGGCAGAGCTCCGACCCCTACGCGTGGAGCACCGTCATCCCCGGTGTCGCGGCCGCGCGACGGCTGCAGACGCTGCGCTTCGACAGCCTCTCGCTCGTGCACAACGCCACCGTCACCATCCCGGGCTGGAAGGCGGCGCCGCTCACCGAGCGGCAGGTCGTGGAGGCGCAACTGCCGGTGTCCGACGAGTACTTCAGGGACCGTGCGGGGCGGTCCGTGGCCCGCACCCAGTTCGAGTACCTCCGCGACCACCTCGGCTATCGCATGGAGGTGCGCGAGGCGCGCTACGACCTCGCGGCGGCGCGCCGGCTCGGGCGGCTGCCGGTGGAGGTCGACGTGGTGAACCGCGGATTCGCGCCGCCCAAGCATCCGCGTCCCGTACGGCTGGTGCTCCTGGACGCACGGGGACGGACGGTCGCGGCGGCGGACACGGGCGCGGACTGGCGCGACTGGCGGCCCCAGGGGCGCGCGGAGACCGACGACGGTCATGCGGCGCCCGCGGCCTCGACCGTGCGCGCCGAGCTCGCCCTGCCCGCCGGGGCCCGGGGTGCGCACCGCGTCGCGCTCGCCCTGCCCGACGCGGCCTTCCCCGGGCGGGGGCGGGCCGTGCGGTGCGCGAACGCCTCGGTGGACTGGGTCGACGGCGTGAACGTCGTGGCGGAGGTACGGCTCTGAGCCGCGAGCCCTCCGCCGGAACCGGACCCGGACCCGTCAGATGCCGTGCTTCTTCAGGATCGCCTCGATGTCGCTGAAGTCCTCCGCAGGCGCGGCCGCCTTCGGCTTGGCCGCGGGCTGGGCCGCGCTCGGCCGGACGCCCTGGCCGAGCGAGGGCGCCGACGCCGTGGGGGCGACCGCCTCGCGCTGGGCGGCCTTCGCTGCCTTGCGCTCCTTGCGGGTGCCGCCCGCGCGGCGCTCCACGGCGCGGGTGCCCATGAACATGAGCCAGGCCGCGCCGAGCACACCGAATCCGACCCACGCCTTGAGACTGAACGCGGTGTCGGACGCCCAGCCCACGACTCCCGTCAGGACCAGGCCCACCGGGACCAGGGAGTACGCGGCGAGGCGTGCCGCGGAGAGGAAGCGCTTGCGGTAGGCCGTGACCGCGGCGATGCCCAGCCCGGCCGCGGATACGGCGGAACAGACGGTCTCGGCAATCATCCGGTCCTCCAGGCATGCAGGCGTACGTAGGTATATGACGCTGTCGTCCCTTCCATCCTGCACCGGGTGGGCACCGTGGAGCCACGTCCGGGGCGGACCTCAGGGACATCTCCGGGTCATCTCGGGGTCCGGCTCCTCCCCAGGTCCCGGTTGGGCGGCGCGTTCACGGGCTGGAAGACTGTGCGCATGAACGACTCCACCCCCGCCCGCCCCGTCGTCCTCGACGTCTGGTGCGAGCTGCAGTGCCCCGACTGCCGTACCGCCCTCGACGACGTGCGCGCCCTGCGCGAGCGCTACGGCGACCGTCTCGAGGTGCGCCTGCGGCACTTCCCCCTCGAGAAGCACAAGCACTCCTTCGCCGCCGCGCAGGCCGCCGAGGAGGCCTTCGAGCAGGGCAAGGGCTGGCCGTACGTCGAGGCGGTCCTCGCGAAGGTCGAGGAGCTGTCCGACAAGGGCGAGTCCGTCCTCGTGGACACCGCCCGCGAACTGGGGCTGGACGCCGAGGAGTTCGACACCGCCCTGATCGACGGCCGGCACATCCTGATCGTCGACGCCGACCAGGCCGAGGGCAAGGCGATCAAGGTCACCGGCACCCCGACGTACGTGATCGACGGCGAGCGCCTCGACGGCGGCAAGAGCCAGGACGGCCTGCGCGCCCGCATCGAGGAGATCGCCGACCGGCTGCTCGCGGGCGACGACGCCTAGCCGCGGGCTTCTAGAGCAACGGCTTGTAGAGGTAGTACGAGGTCGGTTCGTAGCCGAGCGACTCGTACAGGCGCAGGGCCGGGGTGTTGCCCGCGAAGACGTTGAGGCCGATGCGGTGGTGGCCTGCCGCGCGGGTCTGTGCCTCGGCGGCGAGCATCAAGGAGCGGCCGTGGCCGCGGCCGCGGTGCTCCTCGTCGACCTCGACCCGGTAGACGAAGCCGCTCTCGCCCTCCAGGGCGACCCACAGGGTGCCCACACGCGCGCCACCGGACGTGAGGACACTCAGCCAGGTGTCCGGCGTCGCAAGGCCCTGTGGGAGGAAGCGCAGGTGGTCGGCCTCGGACTTGGCTCGCGCCTGGGCCTCGGGCACACCACGCTCGACCCAGTCGCGCGTGTAGGCCGCCACTTTCTCCACCAGCCACGGCCCGTACTCGTCCTCGGTCATCGGCCGCCACTCGGTGCCCTCGGGCAGCGCGGGCGCCTCGACGGGCAGCGGCTTCGCCATCGTGCGGTTGCGCTCGACGTATCCGAGGGCGGTGGCCAGGCGCAGGGCCGCCGTGGCGTCGGCGGGGACGGTCGCCTCGATCCGCCTGCAGCCCCAGCCGCGGGCCACCTCCTCGGCGGCCAGCGCGGCGACGGTGCCGCGCCCGCGCCTGCGGTCCGGTTCCGCGATCCGCAGGTCCATGACCTGGCAGACCTCCGGCCCGAAGACCTTGTGCGTGGCGAGGGCTATGGAACCCACGGGGCGGCTGTTCACACAGACGTCGTACGTGCGCGACTTCGCGCCGTCGGCGCTCTGCTGAAGCGGCGCGGTCGGCCGCAGGGTCGTGGTCATCACAGGTGTTCTACCCGCGCCGACCCCGGGCCGTCACCAGTGTTTCGCGGGACTCACGGATCCATGTCGTCGGCGGCGCGCTCCTCGAAGGCCCGCATCGCCTTGGTCGTCACCGGGCCCGGGGCGCCGGTCAGTTGGCGTCCGTCGACGCGGTGCACACCCTGGACGTCGCGCAACGTCGACGTCAGGAACACCTCGTCGGCACGGTCCAGGACGTCCAGCGGCAGATCGGTCTCGTGCGCGCCCGTCCACTCCACGGCCAGCGCGCGCGTGATGCCCGCGAGACAGCCGGATGCGACCGGCGGCGTGTGGATCTCGCCGTCGAGCACGACGAAGACGTTCGACCCGGTGCCTTCGCAGAGCTGCCCGACGGTGTTGGCGAACAGCGCCTCCGAAGCACCCTGTTCACGGGCGCGGGCCAGGGCCACCACGTTCTCCGCGTACGAGGTGGTCTTCAGGCCGGTGAGCGCGCCGCGTTCGTTGCGGGTCCACGGCACCGTGACGACCGCGGTGGAGTCCGGGCGCGGGGCGGCCTCGCCGAGGGCGACGACGAGCGTGGTGCCCTGGTCGCCGCGGTCGGAGCCGAGCGGTGAGAGCCCGCCGGTGTAGGTGATCCGCAGCCGTCCCAGCGGGAGCGGGTTGGCCTCGATGACGGCCGCGCAGGCGCGGCGCACCTCGTCGAGGTCCGGTTCGGGCAGGCCCAGGCCGCGGGCCGACTGCGTGAGCCGGGTCAGGTGGCGGGTCAGGGCGAAGGGCCTGCCCTCGACCGACTTCACCGTCTCGAAGATGCCGTCGCCCACCGTCAGGCCGTGGTCGAGCACGGAGACGCGGGCGGAATCGAGGTCCCGCAGCCCGCCATTGAGCCAGATCTTCACGTCGGATTTCCTCCACTCGCTTCGTACGCCCCTGACGCTACCTCCAGCAGTCGCGCGGCCTTCAGCTCGGTCTCCCGCCACTCCCCCTCGGGGTCGGAGCCCCAGGTGATGCCCGCTCCCGTGCCGAAGCGCAGCACGCCCTCGGCGCGGTCGATCCAGAAGGTGCGGATGCCGACGGCCAGCTCTCCGGTGCCCCGGTCGGCGTCGACCCAGCCGATGCCGCCGCAGTACGGGCCGCGCGGCGCCGTCTCCAGCTCGTCGATGATCCGCAGCGCGCTGGACTTCGGGGCGCCGGTGACGGAGCCGGGCGGGAACGTCGCGTCGAACAGCTCGGCCCAGCCCGCGCCGGGACGCAGCCGTCCGCCGACGGTCGAGACGAGATGGACGAGCCCGGGGTGCTTCTCGACCACACAGAGGTCGGGGACGGTCACCGAGCCGGTCGCGCAGACGCGTCCGAGGTCGTTGCGGACGAGGTCCACGATCATGACGTTCTCGGCGTAGTCCTTCTCCAGGAGGTCCGCCTCGGTCCTGCCCGTGCCCTTGATGGGGCCCGACTCCACGGTGCGGCCCACGCGGCGCAGATAGAGCTCGGGGGACGCGGTGGCTATCTCCACTCCGTGTTCGGGCAGACGGATGGTGCCTGCGTACGGAGCGGGGTTCCCGCGCGCGAGGAGGGACGTGAGGGCGTCCACGTCGGCGTCGGCCGGGACGGGCGCGGACAGCACCCGGCAGAGGTTCGCCTGATAGACCTCGCCGGCCGCGATGTACGCCCGCACCCGCCGCACACCCTCCGTGTACGCGGCGCGATCCAGGGACGACGTCCAGTCACCGGCCGCGGGGCCGTGCCACCGGCCCGGGACGGGAGCGGGCACGGCCTCCTCGCGTACGTCGTCGAAGCGGGCGCAGACCAGACCTCCCTCGAAGTCGGCGGACACCGCCCAGAAGCCGGTGGAGTCCAGGGCCGCAGGGTCGCTGGTCACGTCGCGTAGGCCGGTGGCCACGAGGCCGCCGAAGCGCGCCATGGGAGGGAGCGCGGAAGGGGACGTCAGAGGGGGGCTGTGCACGGCTGTGAGTCTATGACCGGTGTCCCGGTGGCGCCCTGGACCGGCGACAGCGCAGCACGCTGCGCAAACGCGTTTTTGTACTGGCCCAGGAATCCGCTAGAGTTCAACACGTCGCCGGGACGCGGAAGCGAAACGGGAAAGACAAGCGGACGTAGCTCAGTTGGTAGAGCGCAACCTTGCCAAGGTTGAGGTCGCCAGTTCGAACCTGGTCGTCCGCTCGCAGGAAAGTGGGGGATCTTCCCGAACCCCTACACTCCTGGTGGAGTGGCCGAGAGGCGAGGCAACGGCCTGCAAAGCCGTCTACACGGGTTCAAATCCCGTCTCCACCTCCAAGGACGATTAGCTCAGCGGGAGAGCGCTTCCCTGACACGGAAGAGGTCACTGGTTCAATCCCAGTATCGTCCACTGGATCTTCGGATCCTGGTCCTCGGACCGAACCCCGCGCGATTAGCTCAGCGGGAGAGCGCTTCCCTGACACGGAAGAGGTCACTGGTTCAATCCCAGTATCGCGCACGCAGTACGCTACAAACGCAGGTTCACCTGCGCGATTAGCTCAGCGGGAGAGCGCTTCCCTGACACGGAAGAGGTCACTGGTTCAATCCCAGTATCGCGCACCACAACACGGAGCCCCCGGTCGTTTCCACGGCCGGGGGCTTCGTCGTGTGCGTCAGGACGAGAAGAGCATGTGCCCGAAGCTCTTGTGGCGCTTGTGGCCGTAGTGACCTCCGTGGCCATGGCCGCCATGACCGCCGTGCGGGGCGCCCCAGGCGGGGGCCGGGGCCGCGGGGTAGGCCTGGGGAGCGGCCGGCGGGGCGGGCGGCGGGACCTGCTGGGCGCCCCACTGGGCCTCCAGGCGGGTCAGGGACTCCAGCTCGCCGTAGTCCAGGAATATCCCGCGGCAGCCGTTGCACTGCTCGATCTGGACGCCGTTGCGGTTGTACGTGTGCATGGGTGCGTGACACTTGGGGCACTGCATGGACGGCTCAACTCCTCGCCGGTGGTGACTTCTTCGCCGGATCTCTGCCCGGCTTCGGTGCGTTGCACCCTACTTCGTTGCGTCCTGGACCAACTCGGGCGGTGCGGTGGGCACTCCGGTCATCCGCGCGCAGGCATCGATCAGGGCCTGCTCGATCTCGTCCAGGGGGCGGTCCGCGGCGGCGGCCTTGGTGATCGCCAGGGCCGCGGTCTGCACGGTCAGCGCGCGGGCGGGGACGTCCAGGGCGGGCCAGGGGTCGGAGCCGTCCGTCGGGACCGCCGGGCCGCCTGCCGTGCGGTAGGCGTCCAGGAAGCGGGTCCACTCGTCGGGGGGCAGGAGGCCGCAGGCGTACCAGGCGGCGGGGCGGGCCAGGTCCCAGGCCGCGTTGCCCTCGCCGAGGTCGTCGACGTCGATGAGCAGCCAGGCGCCTTCGGGGGTGCGGACGAGTTGGCCCAGGTGGAAGTCGCCGTGGCACAGATGGCGAGGGGCCTGGGGCGGGGTGGGGGTCTCGGCGCGGGCCCAGGGCGGGAGGGCTGCCCAGGCGTTCAGGACCGGGGGCGCGGCGGGGTGCGGGCCTGCGGCGTGGAGGCGGGCGACGGCGCGGGCGGCCTTGGCGGGGCCTCGCATGGGTGGGAGCGGGGCCGGGAGTGCGGTGACGGGGGTGGAGTGCAGGCGGGCGAGGAGGGTGGCGGCGGCTTCCCAGGGGGCGGCGTCGGGATCGTCGCGGTCCACGGGGGTGCCGTGGGGCCAGAAGGTGACGAGGCGGCCGTGGAGGTCGGTGGGGGTGGGGCGCAGGGGTGGGAGGAGGGTGTCGGGGAGGCGGGCGGCCACGGAGAGGCGTGCCGCCAGCTCTGTGGGGGGCGTGTCCTGGGCGTGGGCCTTCGCCACGAGGTCGCCGTGGCGGATGACCGTGGCGTCTGTGCGGTCCGCCAGGACAGTGTCACCGGGGGCGCAGGTGCAGGGCCCTTCGCCGGAGGTGCGGTGGGCTTCGGTGCGGGCCTTTGCGGTCAGGGCGGGGAGAAGCGTGGGAGCGGGAGGCACGGGGGTTGAGGGTACGCACCTTTGCCGGGGCGCTGGGTGGGGGTTTCTCTTCGTGGTTCGTCTGCGGACCGTGGGCCGTAGGTGCCCACCCGTTCCGCCGTACGGAACGCCTGCCCACATACGGGGGGGCGGCTGACAGGGTGGGGGCGTCTGTCCACGAGTGCGGGCGGGGGCGTGGCAATGCCCGCGCAGCTCCCCAGCTGCGCGGGCATTTTTGCCGTCCGCCGCACCCCCGTCCCCACGGGGTTTCATGGCCGGATGTCCCCGCCCGGACCGCTCTTCCGGGCCCGGGGCGCCGCTCAGCGCCCCAGCATCACGCCCACGGACGACGCTTGTGTGACCACTGCTTCCCAGCCTCCGAAGACGACCACGAGCAGGGCTGCCAGGGGGAGGACCATGGCCGTCGCCACCAAGGGGTGACGCGTGCCGGACGGGCGGACGCCGAACGCGGAGAACCTGCGCCCTTGCGTGCGGATCATGGTCCGCGGTGCCGTGTCCGCCATGGTTCCTCTCCTGACCGATCTCGATGTGGATTTGGCAGCGGCGGGTGTCTGACCTCGGGGGACGAGTGCTGCACCCGCCGCTTGACCTCAAATCTAGGCGCGCGGAGCGTTCCGGGCGTCATGCCCTCGTACCGATTGCCTGGCCTCCCGGAGGATGACCAACCGGCGCCCGTGTACTCCCGTGGGTGGAGAAGGGGTCCTAGGACTCAGGGTCTTCCCGGAGGGGGCGTGGCGTGGCCTCGGAGGAGTCCTCCCGCGGGACCGGCTGCTCGACCAGGGCCAGCACACGGGTGGCCATGAACCGGGCCGTGCGCACCACCGAGCCGCTGCGGGTGACTTCGCTCACTTCCACCACTCCCCTGCGCACCGCCGTCTCCACCCGGCGGCCCGCCCGGCTCGCCACCACTTCGTACGTACGCGTCGTGTCCCCGGCGTCCACGACTATCTCCACGCGATCACCCTTCACGGGATCAATCCCCCTTCAGCGATGGATGGTTGGGGATTGGGGTGGTGTTGACGGCCCCTCGTCCCCCGTGTCCTGACCACTCTTCAAGTTTCCCACCCGGCACTGACAATCGATCGGCCCGCGAGGGCGCGGCCTCTGCACGTGCCCGGCCGTGGAAACGTAAGCTGTGGCTCGTCAAACGGACCGGGTAGCGGGGATGGACATGGCGATGATGCGGCTCCGGCGCGAGGACCCGCGTGTCGTCGGCTCGTTCAGGCTGCACAGGCGCCTGGGCGCCGGCGGCATGGGGGTCGTCTATCTGGGGTCGGACCGGCGGGGGCAGCGCGTCGCCCTGAAGGTGATCCGGCCCGATCTGGCGGAGGATCAGGAGTTCCGGTCGCGGTTCGCGCGGGAGGTCTCCGCCGCCCGCAGGATCAGGGGTGGTTGCACCGCGCGGCTCGTCGCCGCCGATCTCGACGCCGATCGGCCGTGGTTCGCCACCCAGTACGTCCCCGGGCCCTCGCTGCACGACAAGGTCGCCGCCGAAGGGCCGCTGTCCGCCGCCGAGGTGGCCGTGGTCGGTTCCGCGCTGGCCGAGGGCCTCGTGGCCGTACACGAGGCCGGTGTCGTACACCGGGATCTCAAGCCTTCGAACATCCTGCTGTCCCCGAAGGGGCCGCGGATCATCGACTTCGGGATCGCGTGGGCCACCGGTGCCTCGACCCTGACGCATGTCGGCACGGCCGTCGGCTCGCCCGGGTTCCTCGCCCCCGAGCAGGTGCGCGGCGCCGCGGTCACGCCCGCCACCGACGTCTTCGCGCTCGGCGCCACGCTCGCCTACGCGGGCATGGCGGACTCGCCCTTCGGACACGGCAGTTCCGAGGTCATGCTCTACCGCGTGGTGCACGAGGAGGCGCAGCTGCACGGTGTGCCGGACGCCCTCGCGCCGCTGATCCGGGCCTGCCTCGCCAAGGACCCCGAGGAGCGGCCAAGCACGCTCCAACTGTCGCTCAGACTCAAGGAGATCGCCGCCCGCGAGGCCCAGGGGCTCGGCGACGTGCGACCGCCCGCGCCGCGCCAGGACCACGACCGGCCGACGGGGCGGCTCGCCGAGGGGTACGCGGAGCAGCGCACCCAGCGGCGCCCCGCGCCCGGCGCCACTCCCCCGCCGCGGCCCAGCTCGTCGCGGCCCGGCTCGTCCCGGCCGAACGCCTCGCGGTCCGGCTCCCGGCCCGCGCCCCGCTCCGGCAGCAGGCCCGCCCCGCGCAGCGGCGCCGGGCGGCAGGGGCCCCGCACCACAGGGACGGGGCGGCGCGGGCCCGCCAATCCGCGGCTGCTGCGGCAGCGGCTCTTCGTGTTCGTCGTGGTGACGCTGCTGGTGGCACTCGGCATCGCGGCGGCGCAAGGGTGCCAGGGGCCCGCGCGGGGGCTGGGCGACGACGGCGTACAGGACAAGAAGCAGCACGGGCGGTACGAGCCGACGTACAAGCCACTGGACGGTCAGGTCATGTCCGAGCGCTTCGATTCGACCATGACCATGGACGACACGGACGGCTAGGCGCCCCGCTCCTTTCGGGGCGCGCTGTCAGAGCTGCGGGCGGCCCGTCGCCACCGCGTAGAACGCGACCGCCGCGGCCGCGCCCACGTTGAGCGAGTCCACTCCGTGGGCCATCGGGATGCGGACCCATTCGTCGGCGGCGACCAGCGCCTGGGTGGAGAGGCCGTCGCCCTCCGCGCCGAGCATCAGCGCGACGCGGTCCATGCGGTGCGGTGCCACCTCGTCCAGCGACTTGGCCTTCTCGTCGGGGGTGAGGGCGAGCAGGTTGAAGCCCGACTCGCGCACTCCCTCCAGGCCCTTGGGCCAGGACTCCAGGCGGGCGTACGGCACGGAGAAGACCGCGCCCATCGAGACCTTCACCGAGCGGCGGTAGAGCGGGTCCGCGCAGTCCGGGGAGAGCAGCACCGCGTCCATGCCGAGGGCCGCGGCGGAGCGGAAGATCGCGCCGATGTTGGTGTGGTCGTTGACCGCCTCCATGACGACCACGCGGCGGGTGGTCGCGAGGAGTTCGTCGGCGGTCGGCAGCGGCTTGCGCTGCATGGAGGCGAGCGCGCCGCGGTGCACGTGGTAGCCGGTGACCCGCTCGGCGAGGTCGGGGCTGACCGCGTACACCGGGGCAGGGAGTTCGTCGATGACGTCGCGCATGACGTCGACCCACTTGGCCGAGAGCAGCATCGACCGCATCTCGTACCCTGCGTCCTTGGCCCGTCTGATGACCTTCTCGCCCTCGGCGATGAACAGGCCCTCGGCCGGTTCTCGCTTGCGGCGCAGCTCGACGTCGGTCAGGCCTGTGTAGTCGCGCAGGCGGGGGTCGTCGGGGTCGTCGACGGTGATGAGATCAGCCACAGGGTGATACTGCCTTGTCCTGGGTGTGGTGCCAACGGCTGCGGACGGGATCCGTTACCGCTGGTTACTTGGGGGTGTGCGGGGTGCGTTGCGCGAGGGGCTCGGGGCCCACCTTCACGACGGCGCCGATGACGATGACCGCCGGGGGCTTCACCTCGTGGGTGCGGACCGCTTCGGCGACCGTGCCGAGCGTCGCGTCGACGCGGCGCTGGGCGGCCGTCGTGCCCTCCTGGATCAGGGCGAGCGGGGTGTCGGCCGCCTTGCCGTGGGCGATCAGGGCCTCCGCGATCTTGCCGATCTTGTCGACGCCCATCAGAATCACCAGGGTGCCGCGCAGCTTGGCCAGGGACTGCCAGTCGACCAGGGAGCGCTCGTCGTCCGGGGCCACGTGGCCGCTGACCACCGTGAACTCGTGGGCGACGCCGCGGTGGGTGACGGGGATACCGGCCGCCGAGGGGACCGAGATCGAGCTGGAGATGCCGGGTACGACGGTGCAGGTGATGCCCGCCTCGGCGAGCGCCTGGAGCTCCTCCATGCCGCGGCCGTAGACGTAGGGGTCGCCGCCCTTCAGACGGACGACGGCCTTGCCCTGCTCGGCGTGCTCGATCAGGGCGTTGTTGATCGCTTCCTGGGCCATGTAGCGGCCGTAGGGGATCTTCGCGGCGTCGATGACCTCGACGTGCGGCGGGAGTTCGTCGAGGAGGTCGCGGGGGCCGAGGCGGTCGGCGATGACGACGTCCGCGGCGGCGAGGAGGCGGCGGCCGCGGACCGTGATCAGGTCCGGGTCGCCGGGGCCGCCGCCGACGAGGGCGACGCCGGGGGTACGGGTGCGCAGGTGCGGGGCGACGAGGCTGCCGTCGCGCAGGCCCTCGACGACCGCGTCGCGGATGGCGGCGGTGCGGCGGGGGTCGCGGTCGTTGATGTCGGAGGAGAGGACCGCGACCGTGACGCCCTCGGAGCGGCCCGTGGCCGGGGTCCAGGCGGTGGCGGCCTCGGCGTCGTCGGAGCGGACGCACCAGACGCGGTGGGCCTCGGCCTCGGCCGAGGCCTGGGTGTTCGCCTCCGCGTCGCTGGTGGCGATGAGGGCGTACCAGGCGTTCTGGAGGTCGCCGGGCTGGTAGCGGCGCTTGGTCCAGGTGATCTCGCCCGCGTCGGCCATCGCTTCCACGGAGGGGGTTGCCGACGGAGATACGAGGAGGATGTCCGCGCCTGCCTTGATCAGGGCCGGGAGGCGGCGCTGGGCGACCTGGCCGCCGCCGAGGACGACGACGCGGCGGCCGGTGAGGCGGAGGCCTACGGGGTAGGCGGGGTTTTCGGCCATGGCCATGGCTGGAGGCTCCTCGTGCGGGGCGTTGCATTGCGGCTGCCGCTGCGGCGGTGGAGCGGCGGGGGCTTTGACGTGCGGGTTCAGTATGGCTGGGGCGGTGAGGGGTTCTCTCCCCCAAGCCCGCCCCTTCCCGGAACCAGGGCTCCGCCCCGGACCCCCGCTCGTCTGCGGACCGTGGGCGTTTGTGCCCACCCATTCCGCCGTGCGGAACGCCTGCCCACGAACGGGGCGGCCACAAGAGGTGGGAACCGCCTGCGGAACGCCTGCCCGTAGGCTCGGGCAGGCGTTCCGCCGTTACTTCTCGGTCACGCCCGCCGAGTCGAACGTCGCCACCTCGTGCATCGCGCGGGCCGCGCTCTGCACCACCGGCAGGGCGAGCAGCGCGCCTGTGCCCTCGCCGAGGCGGAGGTCCAGGTCGACCAGCGGGCGCAGGCCCAGCTTGTTCAGGGCCGCCACGTGGCCCGGCTCCGCGCTGCGGTGGCCCGCGATGCAGGCCGCGAGGACCTCGGGGGCGATGGCGCGGGCGACCAGGGCGGCCGCGCCGGCGCTGACGCCGTCCAGGATGACCGGGGTGCGCAGGGACGCGCCGCCGAGGAGGAGGCCCACCATCGCCGCGTGCTCCAGGCCGCCGATCGCCGCGAGGACGCCGATCGGGTCCGCCGGGTCCGGCTTGTGGAGGTCCAGGGCGCGGCGGACCACCTCGACCTTGCGGGTGTGCATCTCGTCGTTGATGCCCGTGCCGCGCCCGGTGACCTCGGCGGGGTCCGTGTCCGTGTAGACCGAGATGAGGGCGGCGGACGCGGTCGTGTTGGCGATGCCCATCTCGCCGGTGAGCAGGGCCTTGTTGCCTGCCGCGACGAGGTCGCGGGCCGTCTCGATGCCCACCTCGATCGCCGCCTTGACCTCTTCGCGGGTCAGGGCAGGGCCGGTCGTCATGTCGGCTGTGCCCGCGCGCACCTTGCGGGGCAACAGGCCCGGGGTGGCCGGGAGTTCACTGGCCACGCCCACGTCGATGACGCAGACCTCGGCGCCCACCTGGTTGGCGAAGGCGTTGCAGACCGCGCCGCCGCCGAGGAAGTTGGCGACCATCTGCGCGGTCACCTCCTGGGGCCAGGCGGTGACGCCCTGGGCGTGCACGCCGTGGTCGCCCGCGAAGATCGCGACGGCCGCGGGCTCCGGGATCGGCGGCGGGCACATCCGGGACAGGCCCGAGAGCTGTGCGGAGATGATCTCCAGCATGCCGAGCGCGCCCGGCGGCTTGGTCATGCGCTTCTGGCGTTCCCACGCCTCGCCGAGCGCCTTGGCGTCCAGCGGGCGGATGTTGGCCACGGTCTCGGCGAGCAGGTCGTGCGGGTCCTCTCCGGGCAGGGCGCGTCGGCCGTACGTCTCCTCGTGGACGACCCAGGACAGCGGGCGGCGCTTGGACCAGCCCGCCTGCATCAGCTCGGGCTCGTCCGGGAACTCGTCGACGTATCCGACGCAGAGGTAGGCGACGACCTCCAGGTGCTCGGGCAGGCCGAGGGCGCGGACCATCTCGCGCTCGTCGAAGAAGCTGACCCAGCCGACGCCGAGGCCCTCGGCGCGGGCGGCGAGCCAGAGGTTCTCGACGGCGAGCGCCGAGGAATACGGGGCCATCTGCGGCTGGGTGTGCCGGCCGAGGGTGTGGCGGCCGCCGCGGGTGGGGTCGGCGGTGACGACGATGTTCACCGGGGTGTCGAGGATGGCCTCGATCTTCAGTTCCTTGAACTGCTTCGCGCGGCCCTTGGGCAGGGACTTGGCGTACGCGTCGCGCTGGCGCATGGCCAGTTCGTGCATCGTGTGCCGGGTCTCGGCGGACTTGATGACGACGAAGTCCCACGGCTGCGAGTGGCCGACCGACGGGGCGGTGTGCGCGGCCTCCAGGACGCGGAGCAGCACCTCGTGCGGGATGGCGTCGTTGCGGAAGCCGTTGCGGATGTCGCGGCGCTCGCGCATGACGCGCAGGACGGCCTCGCGCTCGGCGTCGGCGTAACCGGGAGCGGCGGTGCCGGGGGACGGCACGGGCTCGGGGTAGTCGGCGGCCTCCTCGGCCTCCGTCTCCAGGAGCTCCGGGACGTCGGTGGCGTCCTGCGCCTCCACCGGCTCGGGAGCCTCCAGCGGCTCGGGTGCCTCCGTCGCCTCGGGGGCGTCGGGTGCGGCGACGGCGGCGAGTGCCTCGGGGGCCTCGGTCGTCTCGGGTACTTCAGGCGCTTCGGCCATCTCGGGTGCTTCGGCCACTTCGGTCACTTCGTTCGCATCGATCGGTTCGAACGAGATGACTTCGTCTGCCTCGTCCAACGCTTCGGCCGGGTCGGCCGTCTCGGGGGCGGCCGGGAACTCGGCCTGGTCCGCCACCGAGGAAACAGGCAGAGCCTGCGGGTTCTGGGGGAGGCCCTCGGCGGCCTCCGTAGGGGCGGGCGCCGCCTCGGGCGTCTCCTGCTCCGCGCTCGGACCGCTCTCCTGGGCCTCAACCGCCGCGTCCGGCACGGGGGTCGGCTCGGCGCCGTCGCGCGGGGCGGGCACCGTGGCGGCGGGCTGCTGTGCGGCTTCGGGGGTCTCGTCGGTGGCCGCGGGCTGCTCGGCGGTCACGGCCTCGGGCGCCGCCGCCTCGGGCGCCACCGCTTCGGGCGCCACGGCGTCCGTCGCTTCCGCCTGCGGTACGAGGGCGGGGGCGACGCCTGCCGGGTCGGCGGGCTCGGCCGGGGCGTCGGCGGTCGCCTGGGCCGCGGGCTGCTCGGCGTCCTGGGCGGCGTGCTCCTGAGCGGCGTGCTCCTGAGCGACGTGCTCCTGGACGTCCTGGACCTCGGGCGCGGCCTGGGCCTCGGGAGCCTCCTCGGCGGCGGCCGGGTCCTCCTGAGGGACGGCCAGCGGGCGCGGGGGCGTCGGGGCCAGGTGGGGCGTGGTCGGGACGGTGCCCTCGACCGGCACGAACTGGCCGATGGGCGTGGCCGCTTGGGCTCCGCCGAGCTCGCCGGGCAGCTGCGCGTTCACGGGGGCTGCGGAGTCCTGCGGGCCCTGCGGCTCGGGGATGTGCGGGCCCTGCGCGGCGTGCCGGGCCTCGGCCTGGTGGTCGCCGTCCGGCGTGTGGACGCGCTGGGCGTGCACGGCGCCCACGGGACCGGCGTGCGCGCCCTGCAGCGCGTCGGGGGCGAAGCCGGGGTGACCGGCCTCGTCGGCGTGCGGGATCCGGGCGCCGTCCCACGGCTGCGCGGAGGCGACGACGAACGGGGACTGGCCCACCGCGGCAGGCACGGCCTGGGCGAACGCCGGCTGCTCCCCCATCGGGAACTGCTGCGGCTCCCCCATGGGGAACTGCTGCGGCTCTCCCATCGGGAACTGCTGCTCCCCCGGCGGGACCTGCCCGGCGTCGGCGTAGTGCGCGGCGGGGACGGCATCGGGGACACCGGCGCCCGCGGCCTGCGGGAACGCGGCGGCTTCGGGGGCGCCCACGAGCGGGGCGCCCTGAGCGGCGTACTGAGCCCGGTCCTGGGCGTAGACCTGGCCGTCCTGCGCGTAGACCTGGTCCCGCGCAGGGTCATGACCCTGCGCGGGCGACTGGGAGGCGGCGGCTTCCGGTGCCTGCGGGACCTCCGCGGGCTGCGATGCGTCGGCTGCCAGTGGTTCCGGTGTGACATCTGAGGCGGACGGGACACCTGCGGCGCCCGGGACCTCCGAGGCCCCCGAGGCCGCTGGGACGACCGTTTCTGCTGATGCGGGATAAGCCCCCTGGGCCGCCGCCTCCTGGCCCGACTCCTGGCCCGGCCCCTGCGGAGCCCACGGCGCGGCCCCCTGCGGGATCTCACCGAGCTGCGGGCCCGGCATGCCCGCGTCGTCGCGCGGGATGTCGAGGTACTCGGGACCGGTCGTGGGCGGCCCCGCGTGGCGCACCGGCACGGCGTGCTGCTGCGGAGGCGTCGCCCCCGCGGGACCCCGGTCGGCGAGCGAACGCACGGGGCTGGCCGCGCCATCGGGCACCGCCGGGCCCGAAGGACCGCGGTGCAGCGGGCGGCGGGCGGGGGTCGGGTGGGACGGGGCGGGCGCGGAGCCGGGCATGCGGACGCCGTTGAGGTCGACCGAGCCGCTGTCACGGCCGGAGGTCTCGTGCGGACCCGGCTGGTGGGCGGCCTGCGCGGCGTGAGCTGCCGGGGCGGCCTGCGGCTGAGCTGCCGCGCCCCGGCCGGGAAGGTGGCCGTGGCCGGGCACCTGGCCCTGGCCCGGAACCTGGCCGTGACCCGGCATCTGACCGTGACCCGGGACCTGGTGCCCCGCGGCGTGCGCCGCCTGGGCCTCGCTCCATGCGCCCTGGGCACCCGGCATCAGCAGCAGGTCGTCGTCATCGGCAGGGTTCTCGGAGGGGTCGGCCGGGTCCACGAAGGTGTACGCACCCGGTGCGGGAACGCCCGGCTGCTGCGCCCCCGCGCCCTGCACGGGCCCGGAAGGTACACCGTTGCCTGCGCCCTCCGGCAGTCCCTCGCCCGGGACCTGGCCGGTGTCGGTCATGCGTAACCCCTCGCCCATCGGTTAGTGCTTCTTCGACCGCCCCTCAGCCTTCGCCGGGGTGGCCCCATTGCCCGGAGCGGCGCACCAACCGCCCGTCATCCTCAACGAGCGTGCGCGCCCCGCGGCACGAACCGCTGACCGGACAACAGGCATTGTCCCGGTCGGCCCGCCACCGCGGCAGCTTGATCGGCCACGGCCCGCTGTGGACTGCGCCACGTTGCGCGTCCTCCGGTCCTTGCCGTACCACACACACCCCTCAAAACGGGCGAGCTTTCCGGACATTGACCAACGAACTGCTGGACACCCGGGTGCAGTACAACAATCGGCCAGCCTACCCCGCACCGCGCATCGGCAGGGTCACGGGGAGCGGTCGGGCAGGCGCCCCGAGAGCAGGAACACCACGGTCCGCTTCTCCTCGCGCCAGGCGCGTGTGTCGAGCTCCACGGACTGCAGCAGGGCGCACTCGACCACGTATCCGTGCTCGCTCAGGTCCCTGCCGACGAGTTCGGCCGCGTCGCGTGTCGCGGCGTGCGTCACGATGCGTTCCGGGCGGCGGTCGGCGACCGCGGAGACCACCGCGGCTCCCCCGCCCCCGACGCGTACGACATCGGGTTCGGGAAGGTCTTCGAGGACGTGCGGGGCGATGCCGTGCACGGTCTGCGCCTGGACCCCGAAGCGGCGGACGGCGGCCGTGGTGCGGCCGAGGGCGTCGGGGTCGCGGTCGACGGCGATCACGGCGGCGCCGAAGCGGGCCGCCTCCGCGGTGAAGGCTCCGCTGCCGCAGCCGATGTCCCAGACGAGGTCGCCCACGCGCGGGCCGAGCCTGGCGAGTTGGGCGGAGCGCAGCCGGTCGGTCTCGCCCTCGCCGAGCCAGACGTCCCCGCCGTACTCGGCGGCGGGCAGCGCCCAGCCACGCGGTGCGGACGCCGGTTCGCGTCCCGCGATCCAGCCGGTGTCGGGGGAAGCGGCGGCGCCGGGTCCGGAACCACCGATGACGATGACGACGTTCGGGTCGCGCCAGGTGTGGTCGGCGGCCTTGTCGGAGGTGACCACGGAGACCTGCTCGCGCTCGGTGCCGAGCTCCTCGCAGATCACGAAGGTGCGGTGGACGCCCTGGAGCAGCAGGCCCAGTTCGGCGGGGCCCGCGCCGGGCGAGGTGAGGACGGCGACCTTGGGGTGGGCGCGGCAGACGTTCACGGCCCTGCGCAGGGTGCGGCGGTGGGCGACCACGACCTCGGCGTCGTCCCAGGGCATGCCCGCGCGGGCGAAGGCCTGGGCGACGGAGGAGACGGCGGGCACCACTTCGACCTCGAGGCCGAATTCCGGGGCGCGCAGGGTGCGTACGACGCCGAAGAAGCCGGGGTCCCCGTCGGCGAGGACGACGGCGGTGCCGCGGTGGGCGGCGATGCGGCGGGCGGCGAGGGACACACTGCCGAGGCGGATCCGTTCGGCGCGGGCGGGGAGCTCGTCCAGCGCCAGGTGGTGGGCGGCGCCCGCCACGAGCGTCGCGGCGCTGAGCGCGGAGCGCGCCGCGGCGGTCAGCGGCGTACCGTCCCAGCCGATCACCGTGACCCGGTCGGCCATCGTCGTCTGTCTCCTGGGTTCTCGCGGGTCGTCAGGGCGGGGCGGTGGCTGCGGGGTGGGGCAACCGCGCACGCGGCCAGGGCGAGCGTACCTGGTGGCAGAAGCCGGGTGCGAAGGGCTCGGTTCCGGCTCGGGTCCGGCTCAGTTCCAGTCGGAGAACGCCGAGAACCCGCTGTCGGCGAGGCTCTCGGAGACGCCTTCGAGGTCCTCGGGGAGCAGACTCCACACGATGAGGTCGGTGCGGGTGTCGAGCCAGCCGCCGAAGGGGTCGCCGCCGTTTCTCGTGCGCGCTATCCAGGCGCCGCGCAGGACGCCCTCGCTGATGCAGCCGATCTTCTGGGCGACCTGCTGAGCCGCGGTGTTGTCGGCGGCCGTGCGCAGCTCTATGCGCTCGAACTTCTGGTCGTGGAAGAGCCATTGGGCGGTGGCGAGCGCCGCCTCCGAGGCATAGCCCTCGCCGCGGGCCCAGGGGGCGACGACGTAGTTCAGCTCGGTGGAGCGCACCCGCCAGTCGGTGCCCCGGAGTTGGATGATGCCGACAAGGCGCTGGGTGAGGAACTCGGTGACGGCGAGGACGATGCCGCGGCCCTCGGAGCGCTCGGCGGGGGCGAGGCGGGTGATCCAGGCGTGGGCGTCGGCCTCGGTGTAGGGCTGGGGCACCGAGGTCCAGGCCGTGACGAGTTCGTCGTTCATCATCTCCGCGTACGCGGGGACGTCCGCCTCTTCGAGGGGGCGCAGCACCAACCGCTCCGTGCTGATGGAGATATCGGGAAACTCCGAGGACCCCGAGGAGGCTCTGTTCATGCGCCGCTCCATAACCTTCATAGACCCGAAGGACCTTCACCTTCGGGCCTTCTGAAGTGACCAGCATGCAACATGTCCGCCCGCAGACGCACCACGGGGTCCACTCCCGCATCAGGAGTGGACCCCGTGGATGTCTTGTATGCGTCCCGCGTGCGGAAGGCCTTTCAGCCCGCCTCGACGGGCAGCACGGACCCCTTGTACTTGTCCTCGATGAACTTCTTCACCTCGGGCGAAGTCAGCAGTTTCGCCAGCTTCTTGATGCGCGGGTCGTCCGCGTCGCCCTTCTTGGCCGCGAGGACGTTGTTGTAGGGATTGCCCTTCGAGGACTCCAGGAGGATGGAGTCCTTCTTGGGGCTCAGCCCCGCGTCGAGCGCGAAGTTGTTGTTGATGACCGCCGCGTCGAGGTCGTCCAGCGAGCGCGGCAGCTGCGCCGGTTCGAGCGGCTTGACGGTCAGCTTCTTCGGGTTGGACGTGATGTCCTCGGGTGTGGCGGTGCCGCCGACGCCCTTCTTGAGCCCGATGACGCCCTTGGACGCGAGGAGTTGGAGCGCCCGGCCCTCGTTGGTCGTGTCGTTCGGAATGCCGACGGTCGCGCCTTCGGAGAGGTCGGCGACGTCGGTGATGCCCTTGGGCTTCTTCGCGTACACGCCCATCGGGGGCAGGTACACCTCGGTGACCGGCACCAGGTCCGTCTTCTTGGACTCGTTGAAGTCCTTCAGGTACGGGGTGTGCTGGTACAGGTTGGCGTCGAGGGAGCCCTCCTGGAGCGCGGTGTTCGGCGTGACGTAGTCCGTGAACTCCGTGATCTGGAGGTCGAGTCCCGCCTTCTTCGCGAGGTTCTTCTGGATGTACGCGAGGACTTCACCGGCCGGGGTCGGGGTGGCCCCGACGACGAGCTTGTCGCCGGAGCCCTTCGAACCGCTGCCGGATCCGCCGCACGCGGTGAGGCCGAGCGCGAGGGCCAGGGTCCCCGCCGCGGCGGCGATGGTGGACGTACGCATGATCAGAACGCCGCGACGACGGCGCCGTCGTACTTGTCGTCGATGAACTTCTTGACCTCGGGCGAGGTGAGGAGCTTGGCGAGCTTCTTCACGCGCGGGTCGTTCTCGTCGCCCTTCTTCACGGCGAGGAAGTTGCCGTACGGGTTGCCCTTGGCGGCCTCGGCGACGAGGGCGTCCTTGGCGGGGCTGAGCGCGGGCTTGGCCTCCAGGGCGTAGTTGCCGTTGATCACCGCGGCGTCGACGTCGCCCAGGCTGCGCGGCAGCGTGGGGGCCTCGAGCTCCTTGAACTTGAGGTTCTTGGGGTTCTTGGCGATGTCCTTGGGGGTGGCCTCGTAGCCGACGCCCTTCTTGAGCTCGATGATGCCGTTGTCGGCCAGCAGCTTGAGGGCACGGGCCTCGTTGGTGGTGTCGTTCGGGACGGCGACGGTGGCGCCGTCCTTCAGGTCACCGAGCTTCTTGAGGCTCTTGGAGTAGACGCCGAGCGGCTCCAGGTGAACCGTGGCCCCGGGGACGGGCACGATGTCCGTGCCGTTCTTCTTGTTGAAGTCGTCCAGGTACGGCTTGTGCTGGAAGTAGTTCGCGAAGACCTCGCCCTGCTGGACGGCGGTGTTCGGCGTGACGTAGTCCGTGAACTCCTTGACCTCGAGGTCGAGGCCGGCCTTCTTGGCGAGGTTCTTCTGGACGAAGTCCAGGATCTCGCCCTGCGGCGTCGGGGTCGCGGCGACGACGAGCTTGCCGTTCTTGTCGCCGGCGGAGTCCTCGGAGCCGCAGGCGGCGAGCCCGAGGGTGAGGGCTCCGGTGGCGAGGACAGCGGTGGTGATCTTGGCGGTGTTACGCACGAAAAGTGCCTTTCTCCATGGGTGGTGCAGCCCCGCTCAGGTGCGCGGGGAAGTCTGCGGGTGGGGCCCGGGGCGGGCCCCGGTCAGCCGGTCTTGGTGGTCGTCTCGGCGGCGACGGTGCCGGGCAGCACGCCGCGCAGCGGCCGGAACAGCAGCAGCGGCCCCGAGCCGCCGCCGCGCTTGTGCAGCCTGCGGGCGGCGTAGTCGCCCGCGAACTGGATGATCGAGATGACCACGGCAAGGATCGCCACGGTGATCCACATCAGCTCGGTCTCAAAGCGCTGGTAGCCGTAGCGGAGCGCGAGGTCGCCGAGGCCGCCGCCGCCGACCGTGCCCGCCATCGCGGAGTAGCCGATGAGGGCGACGATCGTGGTGGTGGCGCCGGAGATCAGCGAGGGCAGCGACTCCGGGACGAGGACCTTGCGTACGACGGTCCAGGTGGAGCCGCCCATCGACTGCACGGCCTCGACGAGCCCGCCGTCGACCTCACGGACCGAGGTCTCCACCAGGCGCGCGAAGAACGGGATGGCGCCGACGGCGAGCGGCACGAGGGCGGCCTCGCGGCCGATCGTGGTGCCGACGATCCAGCGCGTGAAGCCCATCAGGGCGACCATCAGGATGATGAAGGGCATCGAGCGGGCGATGTTCACGATCTGCCCGAGCACCTTGTTGAGGAAGGCGTTCTGCAGGAGCCCGCCGCGCTCGGTGAGGATCAGCAGGATGCCGATGGGCAGTCCGGCGACGATGGCTATGAGCGTGGACCAGCCCACCATGTAGAGGGTGTCCCAACACGCCTGCTCCAGCAGGGGCTGCATCTCCGACCAGGTCACTTGGCACCTTCCTTGACCAGCAGCGTGGCGTCCTTCGGCGTGGCGGCGCCTGCTACGGGGGCCTCGCCCGCGATGTCGACCTGCAGGCCCTGCTCGCGCAGGAAGCCGATCGGGACGACGTTCTCCTCGAAGCGGCCCGGCAGTTCGATGCGCATGCGGCCGACCTGCTTGCCCGCGACGGTGTCCATCGCGGCACCCAGGATCGAGATGTCGATGTTGTACGTGCGCGACAGCTGGGAGATGACCGGCTGGGTGGCGGCCTCGCCGTGGAAGGTCACGTCGACGACGGTGCGGTTGTCGCCCGTGGCGTCGCCGCTGACCGGGAAGAGCGCGGCGGCCAGCTCGGACCCTGGCGTCGCGAGGAGCTCGCTGACGGTGCCGGACTCGATGATCTGGCCGCGCTCCATGAGGGCCGCGGAGTCGCAGACGCTCTTGACGACGTCCATCTCGTGCGTGATGAGCAGGACCGTCAGGCCGAGCTGCTGGTTGAGGTCGCGCAGGAGCTGGAGGATGGAGCGGGTGGTCTCGGGGTCAAGGGCGCTGGTCGCCTCGTCGGAGAGCAGCACCTTGGGGTCGCCGGCCAGGGCGCGGGCGATGCCGACGCGCTGCTTCTGGCCGCCGGAGAGCTGGCTCGGGTAGCTCTTGGCCTTGTCGGCGAGGCCGACCAGGTCGAGCAGTTCGAGGGCCTTGCGGGAGCGCTCCTGACCGGAGAGGCCGAGGATCTCCAGGGGCAGCTCGATGTTGGCCTGCACGGTCCGCGAGGACAGCAGGTTGAAGTGCTGGAAGACCATGCCGATGCGGCTGCGCGCCTGCCGCAGTTCCTTGCCCGCGCGCGAGCCGCGTCCGGCGAGGGCGGTGAGGTCCTGGCCGTCGACGGTCACGGTGCCGGAGGTGGGGCGCTCCAGGAGGTTGACGCAGCGGATCAGGGAGGACTTGCCGGCGCCGGACTGGCCGATGACGCCGTACACCTCGCCCTCGCGGACGTGCAGGTCGACTCCGTCGAGGGCGGTTACTTCACGACCGCGTGAGCGGTAGACCTTGGTGAGGCCGGAAGTGGTGATCACAGGGGATTCCGTCACTGTCGAGTGCGCGGCGCGGGTGTCGCCGGGCACGGGGCATTCGTTCGGAACGCGGCACGGTTCTCGCGGTGGTGGGGCGGGGGAACCGGAGGACGTGTGCGCGGGGCAGGCTCGCTTCCTACGTCGACTACTTCTCGTACGTCACGCAGGGGCGCGGCACAGCGGCTTCGCTTCGGGGCGCGAGGCTCTTCAGTGGTGCGGGGGCCCTCAGAAGGCGCACATTCGACACATACAACGAGCACCGGGCGTCGTGATCGCCTCGGTCGCAAGGGTGCGGCTGCTCGTCGTGGTCATGGGCCCAAGTAAAACACGCGTGAGGTGCCTGTCCACCATCGCTGTCCGAATAGCGGACAGCGATGGGACGGCGGCGGACGGTCCCTGCCGAGCGCTCACTCGACGCAGGTGATCTCCACACCACCCGTCGTGGCCTGCGCGGACACGGCGGAGAGGTCCTTGACGACGACGTCGGCGGAGAGCTCGGACGCCTGGTGGGTTGTGGTCAACGCCACGGTCGTCATGCCCGCGGCCCGGCCGGCCTGGAGGCCCGCGGGCGCGTCCTCGAAGACCACGCAGCGCGCGGGGTCGGCGCCGAGCTTGGCAGCGGCGAGCAGGAAGGGCTCCGGGTCGGGCTTGCCGCGGGTGATGTCGTCGGCGGCGATCATCAGGCCGGGGCGGACGCCGACCTCGGCGAGCCTGGCCTCGGCGAGGACGCGGGTCGCGGAGGTGACCACGGCCCAGCGGTCCATCGGCAGGGACTCCAGGAGCTCACGGGTGCCGGGCAGCAGGACGACCCCGCCTGCCACGTCGGAGACCTCGAGCTCCTCGATGCGGGCGACGGCCTCGGCGACCTTCTCGGCGGGCAGCAGGTCGGCGACTATCTCGGCGGCGGGGCGGCCGTGCAGCTCGACCCGGGCGAAGTCCTCCGCGGTGATCCCGTACTCCTGCGCCCAGCGCGTCCAGCAGCGGTACACCGACTCCATGGAGGAGATGAGGGTGCCGTCGTTGTCGAACAGGAGCGCGTCAGCCTGGATCTTCATGGTCCCCGAGCCTACGGGGCACCCCGGGGGCCCGCGCATCGGGTCAAAGGGCCCGTAATAAAGTCACGGGCATGCTTGATGCCCTGACGATCGCGACCGCCGTGGCCGCGCTCGCCCTCGCCGCCTGGTGCGGTTTCGCCGCGTACCGCGACCAGCCGACCAAGGACTGGCACTTCATCGGCATGGGCGTGGTGAGCTTCCTCGCCCTGGTCCAGCTGATCGTCGGCATCGTCCAGCTCGCCCGGGGCGAGAAGCCGGAACAGGGCACGACGATCTTCGTGGCGTATCTGCTCGGCTCCTTCGCGTGCGTACCGGCCGCGGGCTTCATGTCCCTTGCGGAGCGCACGCGTTGGGGCTCCATGACGGTCGCCGCGGGTGGCGTGGTCCTCGCCGTGCTCGAAGTACGGCTCTACGACATCTGGGGAGGCTGAGGTGACGGTGACCGACGAGAGCGAGCCGCGCGGCAAGCGCCAGAAGCTGATCACCGGCCCCGGCATCCTGCTGGTGTGGCTGTACGGCGTGATGGTCGTCGGCGCGGTGTCGCGCTCCGCGGTGCAGATCGCCACGGACTTCGACAAGGCCCCGCTCGCGTACTCGCTGTCGGCGCTCGCGGGCCTCGTCTACGGCTTCATCACGTACTCACTGGTGCGCGGCGGGGACACGGCCCGCAGGGCGGCGCTGGTGTGCTGCGCCGCCGAGCTGGTGGGCGTGCTGGCCGTCGGTGCCTGGACCCTGGCGGAACCCTCCGCCTTCCCCGACGCCACGGTGTGGTCGGACTTCGGGATGGGGTACCTGTTCATCCCGGTGATCCTGCCGGTGACGGCGATCTTCTGGCTGCGGAAGTCGCGCCGCGCCCCGTAAGGGGCGCGGGGCTCTGACATTTGCGGCTCCGCCGCGTGGGCGCGACCGGCCACATCGGCCCCGCAGACGACGAACCCGGCGCCCCGGCAGGTACTACGCGCTGGTCACAAAGGCACGCGCGTCGACATCCTTGGCCAGCGTGACCTGAGTGAGCCGCTCATTCACGCGCTGGGTGCCCACAGGGGCGTACCCGTGCTTGCGGTACAGCTGCAGGTTCTGCTCGCTCCGGTGCCCCGTGAAGAGCTGGAAGCACTTGGCCGCACCGCCCGCGCCGAGCCGGCGCTCTATGGCGTCGAGGAGCCGGCCGCCCAGGCCGTGCCGCTGCATCCTGGGGTGGACGATGAGCTTGCCGATCCGCGCCGTGCCGTCCGCGTCGACCGTGCCGCGCACGGAGGCCACCACCTCGTCGCCGAGGCGGGCCACCAGGACGACGCCCGTGTCCAGTTCGGCCCTCAGGGAGTCGAGGGACTGGGTCAGCGGCTCGATGGAGTAGTCGCCGTACAGTTCGGCCTCGCTCTGGTAGCAGAGGTACTGCAGTTTGAGGATCTGCTCGGCGGCGTCCGTGTCGTCGCCCGCCGCCTCCGAGATGGTCACGCTCATGCCCATGTGTGCATGCCTCCCGCTCACCTGTCCACCGGTTGTCTATCGCTCCTTTCCCCAGGGTTCAGGAGCTGCAACCTCCGCCGCCAGCATTCTGCGCAGGCATCCCAGGCATCGGGAACGTTCCGGCCCCAGACTGCCCTGTGACATTCCCAACTCCCCTGCGATTTCCCGGTAGGTGAGGTCCTTGGGGGACAGCAGGGCGGCCATGATGCGAGGGCAACGGCCGGGCAGTCTGCGCACGGCGGCGTGCAGGGTGCGGTGCCGGTCGGCGGTCAGGGCGCGCTGTTCGGGGCCGCACTCCGCGTCGTCGGCGGGTTCGGTCGCGTACGCCACTTCCCGCTGGCTGGTGCTCCGGGTGCGGCGGGCTTCCGACTGGACGGCGCCGCGCAGCCACAGCGCCGGGTCCGCGGGCGGGCCCTCGGCCTCCATGCGCTCCAACAGGCGCAGCCAGACAGCCTGTTCGAGGTCGCCGGGGTCGGCTCCCGAGCCGAGCGCCTCGGCCGACGCCTCGGCCGCCAGGAGCGGCCTGAGCGTGGGAATGAGGGTGGGGATGAGCTCGTAGGTCATGCACGGCGGGACGCGGCCGCTCCGGCGCGAGGTTGCCGAAGCGGCCGTCGATCACCCCAACCGGGTCCGGGGCCTCACTTGTTGACGAAATCCGCGGCCGCGAGCAGCGCGGTGTCGCAGTTGTCCGAGAAGATCCCGTCGATGCCCGTCTCGAAGTACGCCTTGAAGGCGCCGAAGGCGTCGCCGTATGCGTTCGGGTCGGTGCCCTTCCTGAAGTTGGTGGGCAGGAAGGTGTTCTCGTTGCGCATCGTGTACGGGTGCAGGATCAGGCCCGCCGCGTGGGCGTCCTCGACCAGGGTGGTCGGAGTGCCCAGGCTGCCGTCCGCCTTGCGCGGGATGATCAGGTCCAGCGTCGGGCCGATGCCCTGCGCGAAGCCGGCCATCCACGTCAGGCCCTCGGGCTTGATGAGGTCGGCGACGGTGCGCGGGTCGCCCGCCTCGACGAAGTCCCAGGGGCGGGAGTTCGCGGTGGACAGGAGCACGACGCGCGGCGCGGAGACCAGCTTGGCCAGGCGCTGGATGCTGCTGGGCTCGAAGGACTGCAGGAAGGTCGGCGAGTTCTTCTTGTGCCGGCCGTAGCGCCGCAGGAGCTTGGCCAGCGGCTCCTCAAGGCCCAGGCCCAGCTTGCGGAAGTACGTGGGGTGCTTGGTCTCGATGTGCAGCCAGATCGGCCTGCCGCGCCTGCGCCCCTCCTTCTCCGCCCAGCGGAAGACCTCTTCGAGGGTGGGCACGTCCCAGCGGCCGTCGTAGAGGGTGTTGCGCTGGCGGGTGCCGGGGATGCGCTCCTTGGCGCGCAGCGTCTTCAGCTCGGCGAGCGTGAAGTCCTCGGTGAACCAGCCGGTGAGCGAGGTGCCGTCCACGGACTTGGTGGTCCTGCGGGACGCGAACTCGGGGTGCGCCGAGACGTCCGTGGTCGCGGTGATGTCGTTCTCGTGACGGCATACGAGATGGCCGTCCTTGGTGGGCACCACGTCCTGCTCGATGACGTGGGCGCCCATGTCGAGGGCGAGCTGGTACGAACCGAGCGTGTGCTCGGGCCGGTAGCCGCTGGTCCCCCGGTGTGCGACGACGGTGGGCACCGGCAGGTCCTTGTACCCGCCGTGCCCGCCGTGCCCGCCGTGCCCGCCGTGCCGCTCGTCGGCTCTCGCCACGCCGGGCAGTCCTGCCACGGCCGTTCCCGCGCCGAGGACCGCCGCCCCCAGCACCGCCCGCCGCCCCGGGCTCGTCCCCGGCCGCTGCTGACCCGACTCCTGCGTCGCCATTGGCGCTCCTCCCGAATAACGCTGCCTTGCACCTGACAAAGCGGGACCGATCGTAGGTGGCCGCGAGTGACGTGTGGGAGACCCCTGACGGAACGGCAGGATGACGAGGCATGGCGAGTGGGCGCACCATGGAGGTGGCGGCCCGCAGTCGGCGGCCGCCACGGAGAGCGAAGCAGGGCGTGACGGAGAGCGAAGTGCGGGCGTGACGGAGAGCGAAGTGCGGGCGTGACAAGGACCACTACTTCGGGCCACACCGTCCCCACGGGGATACGGTCGTCGCAGGGGCGACGGACCTGGGCAACTCCGTGCAAAATCAGGTCAACACTGCGTATCGAGTGCGTGAACCCGATGTGCAATCGCCCCCGGCCCGCGAGTATCGTCCTCACCTGCATTTACTCGTCGTCGACCCGTTGAAACCCGGAGGGCCTGTTGTCCCGTCTAGCGCTCATCAAGGCAGTGCTCGGACCGATCTTGCGCCTGATGTTCCGCCCACGGGTAGAAGGCGCCGAGAACATTCCGGGCACCGGTCCGGTGATCCTGGCCGGAAATCACCTGACGTTCATCGACTCGATGATCCTGCCCTTGGTGACCAACCGTCCGGTGTTCTTCATCGGCAAGGACGAGTACGTCACCGGCAAGGGCCTCAAGGGCCGTCTGATGGCGTGGTTCTTCACGGGCGTCGGCATGATCCCGGTGGACCGTGACGGCGGCCGCGGCGGTGTCGCGGCGCTGATGACCGGTCGGCGCATTCTCGACGACGGCAAGGTCTTCGGCATCTACCCCGAGGGCACGCGCTCGCCCGACGGTCGTCTGTACCGCGGCCGCACCGGCATCGCCCGCCTGACCCTGATGACCGGCGCGCCCGTCGTCCCCTTCGCGATGATCGGCACGGACAAGCTCCAGCCGGGCGGCAAGGGGCTGCCGCGGCCGGGCAAGGTGACGGTCCGCTTCGGCGAGGCGATGGAGTTCTCGCGGTACGACGGCATGGACCGCGACCGCTATGTGCTGCGGGCGGTGACGGACTCCGTGATGACGGAGGTCATGCTGCTGTCCGGGCAGGAGTACGTGGACATGTACGCCACAAAGGCGAAGGCGGCCTAGCCGCCGGGAACGGATTCACGGTGCGCCCGCACCGGCCCGGGGTTTCGACCCTCGGCGCCGGGGCGGGCGTTCCGCGTTTCGTCCGGGCTTGCTTCTGCGGGTCCGTCGTGGTCGCTCGCGCAGTTCCCCGCGCCCCTTACGGGGCTTGCGGAGCGCTCAGTGTTCTACGCCGTCCTCCAGCTTCTGGCCCTTCAGGAGGAACCACGCCGCCACCGCCGTGGCAAGGAGTACCGCCGCGCCGACGCCCGACGCCAGGCGCAGGCCGTCCACGAAGGACGACTGTGCCGCCGAGAGCAGGGCGTCCGCCTGTCGCGCCGGCAGGCTCACAACCGATTCCACGGCGCCGCCCAGGGATTCGTGGGACGCCGCAGCCACGTCGGCCGGGGTGCCCGGTGGCGCCGTGAAGTCGCGGTACACGCCCGTGACGATCGAGCCGAGCAGGGCGATGCCGAGGGCCGCGCCCAGTTCGTACGCCGTCTCCGAGACCGCGGAGGCCGCGCCCGCCTGTTCCTTGGGGACGCTGGAGAGGATCACGTCGGCGGTCACCGTGAACGAGAAGCCCGCGCCGATGCCGACGACCAGGAGCGAGGCGCCGAGCAGCGGATAGCCGGTGTTCTGGCTCAGCGTCGTGAGCGCGGCGAGCGAGAGACCGACCGCCGCGAGGCCGCCCGCGACCACGATCCGCACCGAGAACCGCCGCGCCACCATGCCCGCGACCAGACCGGCCGCCACCGCGCCCGCCGCGGCGGGCAGTTCGGCGAGGCCCGCCTCGAACGGCCGCCTTCCCTGCACCAGTTGCAGGAACTGGGAGAGGAAGAAGACCAGGCCGGACAGGCCGAGGACGGTCAGCAGATCGGCGAGGACCGCCCCGGAGAAGCCGCGGTTGCGGAAGAGCCGCATGTCCAGGAGCGGCGCGGTGAGGGTGAGTTGGCGGCGTACGAACCAGGTGAGCGCGCCCACGCCCACGACGGCGGCCGTCGCGACGTCCCAGCGCAGCCCGTGCGCGGCGGCCTCCTTGATGGAATACACGACGGCGATCATGCCGATGAGCGAGAGCGCGACGCTGATCAGGTCCCAGGGCCCGGGTGACGGGTTCTTCGATTCGGGCAGCAGCTTGATGCCGACGATCACGAGCACGGCCATCACCGGCAGGTTGATGAGGAAGACCGAGCCCCACCAGAAGTGTTCGAGCAGGAAGCCGCCGACGACGGGCCCGACGGCCGCGCCCGCGGACGCCATGGCGCCCCAGATGCCGACCGCGAGGCTCCGCTCGCGCGGGTCGTGGAAGATGTTCCGGATCAGCGCCAGCGTCGACGGCATCAGCGTCGCACCCGCGACGCCGAGCAGCGCACGGGCCAGGATCATCATTTCCGGGCTCGTGGCGTAGGAGTTGAGGACCGACACCGCACCGAAGGCCACGGCTCCGGTGAGCAGCAGCTTCTTGCGGCCGATGCGGTCGCCGAGGCTGCCCATCGAGACGAGCAGACCCGCGATGACGAAGGAGTAGACGTCGCCGATCCACAGCAGCTGTGTGCCGGACGGCTTGAGGTCCTCGCTGATGTACGGCGTCGCGAGGCCGAGCACGGTCGCGTCGACCGCGACGAGGAGCACGGCCAGCGCGAGCACGGCGAGGGCGAGCCAACGGGCCGCCGCGCCCCGTTCCGCTTCCGGTGCCGCGGGCCGCTGGTGGGTGCTGGTCATGATTCCACTCTCCGCTGTGCGCCGCCGATCAGCAGCTCGGCGATCATGTACGAGAAGTCCTTGGCCGCCACACGGCCGTCCTGCACGGCCCAGGCGCCCGAGCCGACGAGGCCGTAGAGCGCCTCGGTCAGCCAGACGGGCGTCAGGTCGATGCGGAACTCGCCGCGCTCCTGGCCGCGCCGGAAGAGCGCGGCCAGGCGGTCGTCGATGCGGGACCAGCCCTCGTGCTGCTCGTCGCCTTCGAAGAGCTGGTTCTCGGTGTAGAGGAACGCGAGCAGCCCGGCGGCCGGCTCGACCTCCTTCACCAGGCGCCGCAGCGCGTCGCAGGCGCTGCCCTCCTCCAGCCGCGCCCGGTCGAGGGCGGCCTCGCTCTCTCGGAGGCCGAGGTCCTCGAGGGCGCGCACGAGGGCGTCGCGGCCCGCGAAGTGGCGGTGCAGCGTGGCCCTGCTGATGCCTGCGGCGCGGGCGACCTCGTCCATCGTGGACGTGGACTTGCGGGTGAGCAGGGCCGCGGCGCTGCGCAGGACCTGATCGCGATCGACTGACATGAGACAACCATAAGCCGTGTGAGACAGAAATGTCTCACAACTTTTCGGCGTCACCCCACTTCGGGACGTCCCACGCCTTCACGAGGACCCTGCCGCGGCCCTTCCTCGCGCTCAGTGCCAGGGCAGCTCCGCGCGCCCCCGCCAGTACGCCCCGGGCTCCTCCACCAGACCTGCCAGGCGCTCCAGCTGTCCGCCGTCCAGGTCCACGGCGGCGGCGTGCAGATTGGAGACGAGCTGGACCGAGGTGGCCGCCCCGGACAGGACGACGCCCGTCCACGGCTCGCGCAGGACCGCGGCGAGCGCGACCGCGTCGCAGCCGAGCCCCGTCTCCTCGGCGACCTCGCGCAGGGCCGCGGGCGCGTGCGGGGCGGCGAGCCTGCCGTTGGCCATGCCCTCCTTGACGAGCACGGTGAGCCCCGCGTCGTGCGCCTCGGCGAGCGCGGGCCCCGCCGAGGTCTCCAGGATGTTGTACGTCGCCTGGACCGTGCGGAAGAGCGGCTCCCCGTCGACCGTCACGGCGAGGGCGGAACGGATCGCCGCGGCCTGCTCGGGGCCGCTCACGGAGAGGCCGACGGTGACGCCCTGGGCCGCGAGTTCGGCGAGACGGGCGTGGAGATCCTTGTCGGTGAGCGCCGGGCTCTCGGGCGTCACGGAGTGGATCTGGTAGAGGTCGAGCCGGTCGCCGAGCAGCTCGGCGGTCTCGGCGCGCTGACGTGCGTACGCGGCCGTGCTGTGGTCCTTGACCTCGTGCGGGCCCTCGGCGTCGGTGCGCCAGGCGGCGGTGTACGTATAGCCCCACTTGCTGCCGATGACGACGTCACGGATGTCGGGCCTGGCGTGCAGCCAGTCGCCGAGGAACTCCTCGGACCGGCCGTAGGAGCGCGCCACGTCGATGTAACGGACCCCCGACGCGTAGGCGGCGTCGAGGAGTTCGAAGGTGCGCTCGCGCAGGGCCTCGACGCTGCGGGACGGCGGCAGGTCGGTCTCGCGGTCCAGCGTGATGTAGCCGGGCCTGCCGACGGCGGCGAGACCGAGCCCTATGTGCGCGGTCGGGGTCGTGGCTGCGGCCAGCCGGGCGAAGGGCATCGCGGGCTCCTCGTCGTAGGGGTGTTCCCCGTCAACGTAACCCGCGATGCCGCTTTGTCACCCGCGGGCGCCGGCCCACTCCCGCTGCGCCGCCAGGTCCGCCTTGACCTCGGCGAGCTGTACGGCGACGGCCGAGGGTGCGGTGCCGCCGCGGCCGTTGCGGGAGGCCAGCGCGCCCGGCACGTTCAGGACGGTGCGCACCTCGGGGGTGAGGTGCTCGGAGATCTTGGCGAACTGCTCGTCGGTGAGGCCGTCCAGTTCCTTGCCCTCGGCCTCGGCGACCTTCACGCACTCGCCCGCGACCTCGTGCGCGACACGGAACGGCACGCCCTGCTTGACCAGCCATTCGGCGATGTCGGTGGCGAGCGAGAAGCCCGCAGGGGCCAGCTCCTCCATGCGCTCGCGGTGGACGGTGAGCGTGGCCATCATGCCGGTGAAGGCGGGGAGCAGGACCTCCAGCTGGTCGCAGGAGTCGAAGACCGGCTCCTTGTCCTCCTGGAGGTCGCGGTTGTACGCGAGCGGCAGGGCCTTGAGCGTGGCCATCAGGCCCGTCAGATTGCCGATCAGACGGCCGGACTTGCCCCGCGCCAGCTCGGCGATGTCCGGGTTCTTCTTCTGCGGCATGATCGACGAGCCGGTCGAGAAGGCGTCGTGGAGGGTGACGAAGGAGAACTCCTTCGTGTTCCAGATGATGACCTCCTCGGCGATCCGCGAGAGGTTCACGCCGATCATCGCGGTGATGAAGGTGAACTCGGCGACGAAGTCGCGCGATGCCGTGCCGTCGATGGAGTTGGCCGCGGAGCCGTGCTCGAAGCCGAGGTCCTTCGCGACCGCCTCGGGGTCGAGGCCGAGGGAGGAGCCGGCGAGGGCGCCCGAGCCGTACGGCGAGACGGCCGTGCGGGTGTCCCACTGCCGCAGCCGCTCCGCGTCCCGGGACAGCGACTGGACGTGCGCGAGGACGTGGTGCGCGAAGAGCACGGGCTGGGCGTGCTGCAGATGCGTACGCCCCGGCATGGCGACGTCCGGGTGCGCCTCGGCCAACCCCACGAGCGCTTCCTGGAGTTCGGCGATCAGGCCGCCGATGATCCGGGCGTGGTCGCGCAGGTACATCTTGAAGAGCGTCGCCACCTGGTCGTTGCGGGACCGGCCCGCCCGCAGCTTGCCGCCGAGGTCGGGGCCGAGCCGCTCGAGGAGGCCCCGCTCCAGCGCGGTGTGGACGTCCTCGTCGGCGATGGTGCCGACGAACGATCCGTCGGCGACGTCGCCCTCCAGCTGGTCGAGCCCGGCGATCATGCGGGTCAGCTCGTCCTCGGTGAGCAGGCCCGCCTTGTGGAGCACGCGCGCGTGGGCGCGGGAACCGGCGATGTCGTACGGCGCCAGACGCCAGTCGAAGTGGACCGACGCGGACAGCTTCGCCAGGGCCTGTGCGGGCCCGTCGGCGAACCGTCCGCCCCAGAGCCGGACGCCACCGCCGTTGTTGCTGCTCACTGCACGTGCTCCTCAAGGCTGTTGCTGGTATGGCCGATTTCGCGTTACGCGAGGTCGCGCCGGGCGGCGATCTTCGACGAGAGGCCGAAGATCTCGATGAAGCCCTGCGCCTTGGACTGGTCGAACGTATCGCCCGAGTCGTAGGTGGCGAGGTTGAAGTCGTAGAGCGACTGGTCGGACTTCCGGCCCGTGACCACGGCGCGGCCGCCGTGCAGGGTCATCCGGATGTCGCCGGTGACGCACTGGTTCGCCTCGTTGACGAAGCCGTCCAGGGCGCGCTTGAGCGGGGAGAACCACAGGCCGTCGTAGACCAGTTCGCCCCAGCGCTGCTCGACCTGCCGCTTGTAGCGGGCCAGTTCGCGCTCGACCGTGACGTTCTCCAGCTCCTGGTGGGCGGTGATCAGGGCGATGGCGCCCGGAGCCTCGTACACCTCACGGGACTTGATGCCGACGAGGCGGTCCTCGACCATGTCGATCCGGCCGATGCCCTGGGCGCCCGCGCGCTCGTTCAGCTGCTGGATCGCCTGGAGGACGGTGACGGGCGTGCCGTCGATCGCGACCGGGACGCCCTCCTTGAAGGAGATGACGACCTCGTCGGCCTCGCGGGGCTCCGCGGGGTTGGCGGTGTACTCGTAGATGTCCTCGATCGGCGCGTTCCAGATGTCCTCCAGGAAGCCCGTCTCGACGGCACGCCCGAAGACGTTCTGGTCGATGGAGTACGGCGACTTCTTGGACGTCGCGATCGGGAGCCGCTTCTCCTCGCAGAAGGCGATCGCCTTGTCCCGGGTCATCGCATAGTCACGGACGGGGGCGATGCACTTGAGCCCGGGGGCGAGGGCGACGATGCCGGCCTCGAACCGCACCTGGTCGTTGCCCTTGCCGGTGCAGCCGTGGGCGACCGTGGAGGCGCCGTGCTTCTCGGCCGCGGCGACCAGGTGCTTGACGATCGCGGGCCGAGAGAGGGCGGAGACCAGCGGATAGCGGTCCATGTAGAGGGCGTTCGCCTTGATCGCCGGGAGGCAGTACTCCTCGGCGAACTCGTCCTTGGCGTCGGCGACTTCGGCCTCCACGGCACCGCAGGCGAGCGCGCGCTTGCGGATGACGTCCAGGTCCTCGCCGCCCTGGCCGACGTCCACGGCGACGGCGATGACCTCGGCGCCCGTCTCCTCGGCGATCCAGCCGATGGCGACGGAGGTGTCAAGGCCGCCCGAGTAGGCGAGTACGACGCGCTCGGTCACGGGGCCCTCCTTGCGTGCGGTGCGTTCGCTGGTGTGCGCATTCACTGTCATGCATGAGTATGCAGTGCTCCGTATGTTTCGTCAATCCAGTCGGCATATCTTTCGTTAGACAAGCGAAGGACTTCTGGTCAATAATTCTTGGACATGGGAAAGACTTACGAACGCATCGACGGCAGGCTCCGCACCTTCATCGAGGAACAGCCGATGTTCTTCACCGCGACCGCGCCCCTCGCCGACGACGGCACGATCAACCTCTCCCCCAAGGGCCTCAAGGGCTCCTTCGCGGTCGTCGACGAACTGACCGTCGCTTACCTGGACTTCGCGGGCAGCAATGCCGAGACCATCGCGCACCTGCGGGAGAACGGCCGCATCACGCTGATGTGGTGCGCCTTCCAGGGACCGCCCAACATCGTGCGGGTGCACGGCCGCGGCGAGCCCGTCTTCCGTGACGACCCGCGCTTCAAGGAACTGCTCGGCCACTTCCCCGGCATCGACCCGACCCCGCACGGGCTGCGCGCCATCATCGTCGTGCACGCCGACCTCGTCCGCGACACCTGCGGCTACGCGGTGCCCTTCATGACGTACGACGAAGAACGCGACCTGCACGGCAAGCGCTTCGCGCGCGAGGACGACGCGTCGCTCAACGCGTACTTCACCAAGAAGGAACACATCGCGCAGAGCATCGACGGACTTCCGGGGCTTCCCCTGCCGCTGCCGCCCAGCGCCGCCTGAGCGCGCCGCGCGGCCTTCGTGTAGCGACCACATACCGAGACGAGGTTGCGCACGCGCGGGGCCGGGGCGTTGCATCGCGCCGTGCAATCCGAACAGACGATCCCCGCCGACGGCGCGGGCACCGCGGACAGGGCGGCCCGCCGCGCCGTCACCGTCTTCCCCGTCCTCGTCCTGGCCGCGGGCGCGCTCGGCCTCCTCGTACCGGACGCCTTCGAGGGCTGGGGGACCAACGTCCCGTACCTGCTGGGCGTGGTGATGTTCTGCATGGGGCTGACCATGACCCCGCTCGACTTCCAGGGCGTGGTCAAGCGGCCCTGGGCCGTCGCGCTCGGACTCGTCGCGCACTACGTGATCATGCCGGGACTCGGCTGGCTGATCGCCCACGCGCTCGGCCTGTCACCGCAGTTGGCGGCCGGCGTGATCCTGGTGGGCTGCGCGCCGAGCGGCACCGCGTCGAACGTCGTGACCTATCTGGCGCGCGGCGACGTGGCGCTCTCCGTGTCGGTCGCCACCGTCTCGACCGTCCTCGCGCCGCTGATCACGCCGCCGCTGACGCTGCTGCTCGCGGGCGAGTACCTGCCGGTGGACGCGGGCTCGATGGTGACGGACATCCTCAAGACCGTGCTGCTGCCGGTCATCGCCGGACTCTTGGTTCGGCTGCTCTTCGGGCGGTACGTCGACCGGGTGCTCGGCGCGCTGCCGTGGCTGTCGGCGCTGACCATCGCCGCCATCGTGGCGATCGTCGTCGCGGGCAGTGCCGCGGCCATCAAGTCGGCCGCGGCACTGGTGTTCCTCGCGGTGTTCCTGCACAACGGGCTCGGCCTCGCGCTCGGTTACGGCGCGGGCAAGCTGGCGCGGCTCGGCCCGCCGGCCTCGCGGGCGATGGCCTTCGAGGTCGGCATGCAGAACTCGGGCCTGGCGGCCTCGCTGGCCACGGCTCACTTCAGCCCGCTCGCCGCGCTGCCTTCAGCCGTGTTCTCGGTGTGGCACAACGTGTCGGGGGCCGTGGTCGCCGCGTGGATGGCCAGGCGTTCGCGCGGTTGATCAGTGGTCGTTCGAAGCCAGGCGCAGCAGGTGGTCCGCCAGCGCCTGACCCCCCGCCGGCTCCCTGCTGATCAGCATCAACGTGTCGTCACCCGCGATCGTGCCGAGGATGTCGTGCAGCTCGGCCTGGTCGATGGCCGATGCCAGGAACTGGGCCGCGCCCGGCGGGGTGCGCAGGACGACGAGGTTCGCCGAGGCCTCCGCGGAGATCAGCAGCTCCGCGGAGAGACGCCGCATCCGCTCCTCCTTGGCCGACTCCCCCAGCGGCGCGCGCGGGGTGCGGAAGCCGCCCTCGCTCGGCACCGCGTAGATGAGGTCGCCCTCGGCGTTGCGGATCTTCACCGCGTTCAGCTCGTCCAGGTCCCGGGAGAGCGTCGCCTGCGTGACGGTCAGGCCGTCGTCGGCGAGCAGCTTCGCCAGCTGACTCTGGGAGCGCACCGGTTGCCGGTTGAGGATGTCCACGATCCGGCGGTGGCGTGCGGTGCGGGTCTGCGGCACGGCGGGACCCGCGTGGTCGCCGTGCTCGTTGCCTTGCGCCTGGCTCATCGTCGTCTCAATCTCCGGATCATTCGTCCCCGTCGGCTTCAAGAGCCTTGTCCAGGATGCCGGGCAACGCCTGGAGGAACGTGTCCACCTCGTCGTCGCGCACGTTCAGCGGGGGCATCAGCCGTACGACATCGGGGGCGGGGGCGTTCACCAGGAAGCCGGCGTCCTGAGCCGCCTGCTGCGCCCGGGGCGCGAGCGGCTCGGTGAGCACGATACCCAGCAGCAGGCCCGAGCCCCTGACATGGTCGACGAGCGGGTGTCCGAGTGACTCGATTCCGTCGCGCAGCTTTTCGCCCGCCCGCTTGGTGTTCTCCAGGAGCCCCTCGGTCTCGATCGTCTCGATGACGGCGAGGCCCGCGGCGCACACGACGGGGTTCCCGCCGAACGTCGAGCCGTGATGACCGGGCTTGAACAGCTCGGCCGCCGCGCCGAACGCGACGGTCGCGCCGAGCGGGAGCCCGCCGCCCAGACCCTTCGCGAGCGTGACGACGTCCGGCTCGACACCCTCGTGCGCGAGGTGCTCGAACCAGTGGCCGGTGCGGCCGATTCCGGTCTGCACCTCGTCGAGGACGAGCAGCGTGCCGGTGGCGGCGGTGATCTCGCGGGCCGCCGTGAGATAGCCCGCGGGCGGCACGACGACGCCGTTCTCGCCCTGGATCGGCTCGATGATCACGAGGGCGGTCTCGGTGGTGACCGCCGCGCGCAGGGCCTCGACGTCGCCGTACGGGACATGGGTGACGTCACCGGGCAGCGGCAGGAACGGCTCCTGCTTGCCGGGCTGGCCGGTGAGGGCGAGCGCCCCCATGGTCCGGCCGTGGAAGCCGCCGGTGGTGGCGACCATGTGCGAACGGCCGGTCAGCCTGCCGAGCTTGAAGGCGCCCTCGTTGGCCTCGGCGCCGGAGTTGCAGAAGTACACCCGGCCCGCGCGTCCGAAGAGCCGCAGCAGCTTCTCGGCGAGCGTGACGGGCGGCTCGGCGACGAAGAGGTTCGAGACGTGGCCGAGCGAGCCGATCTGCGTGCTCACCGCCTCCACGACCGCCGGGTGGGCATGGCCGAGGGCGTTGACCGCGATGCCGCCGACGAAGTCGACGTACTCCTTGCCGTCGGCGTCCCACAGCTTGGTGCCCGCGCCGCGCACGAGGGGCAGCCGCGGCGTGCCGTAGTTGTCCATGAGCGCGCCCTGCCAGCGCGCGGTCAGCTCCTGGTTGCTCATGACTCCCCCTCCGTGCCGGTGGTGCTGTCGTCGTGGTCGGGCACGACCATCGTGCCGATGCCCTCGTCGGTGAAGATCTCAAGCAGGATCGAGTGCTGGACGCGGCCGTCGATCACGCGGGCCGTCTCGACGCCGTTGCGCACGGCGTGCAGACAGCCCTCCATCTTCGGGACCATGCCGCTGGCCAGCTCGGGCAGGAGCTTCTCCAGCTCCTTCGCGGTGAGCCTGCTGATCACCTCGTCGGAGTGGGGCCAGTCCTCGTAGAGGCCCTCGACGTCGGTGAGGACCATCAACGTCTCGGCACCAAGCGCCGCAGCGAGTGCCGAAGCCGCCGTATCAGCATTGACGTTGTAGACATGTCCGTCGTCCTGGGAACGGGCGATCGAGGAGACGACCGGGATACGGCCGTCGGCGAGCAGCGCCTCGATGGCGCCGGTGTCGATCTCGGTGATCTCGCCGACCCGGCCGATGTCGACCAGTTCGCCCTCGATGCGGGGCTGATGCTTGGTGGCGGTGATGGTGTGCGCGTCCTCGCCGGTGAGGCCGACGGCGAGCGGGCCGTGCTGGTTGAGCAGGCCGACGAGCTCGCGCTGCACCTGTCCGGCGAGCACCATGCGTACGACGTCCATGGCGTCCTCGGTGGTGACGCGCAGGCCCGCCTTGAACTCGCTGACGATGCCGTGCCGGTCGAGAGCCTTGCTGATCTGCGGTCCGCCGCCGTGCACCACGACGGGCCTGAGGCCCGCGTGGTGCAGGAAGACGACGTCCTGGGCGAAGGCGGCCTTCAGCTCCTCGTCGACCATGGCGTTGCCGCCGAACTTGATGACGACGGTCTTGCCGTGGTGCCGGGTCAGCCAGGGCAGCGCCTCGATGAGGATCTGCGCCTTGGGGAGCGCGGTGTGCTTGCGCGCGGTCGGCTGACTGCTGGGGTCTTTGCTCATGTCGTCGCTCATGAGCTGTACGCGCTGTTCTCGTGGACGTAGTCGGCGGTGAGGTCGTTGGTCCAGATCGTCGCGGTCTCGGCGCCCGCCGCGAGGTCGGCGGTGATGACGACCTCCCGGTAGCGCATGTCGACGAGCTCGCGGTCCTCGCCGACCGAGCCGTTCTTGCAGACCCAGACGCCGTTGATGGCGACGTTGAGCTGGTTCGGGTCGAAGACCGCGGAGGTCGTGCCGATCGCGGAGAGCACCCGGCCCCAGTTGGGGTCCTCGCCGTGCAGGGCGCACTTGAGGAGGTTGTTGCGGGCGATGGACCGGCCGACCTCGACGGCGTCGGCCTCGCTCGCGGCGTTGACGACCTCGACCTTGATGTCCTTGCTCGCGCCCTCGGCGTCGCCGATCAGCTGCCGTCCGAGGTCGTCGCAGACCTCACGGACGGCCTCGGCGAAGTCGGCGTACTCCGGGGCGACTTCGGCCGCGCCCGAGGCGAGCAGGAGGACCGTGTCGTTGGTGGACATGCAGCCGTCGGAGTCGACGCGGTCGAAGGTGAGCCGGGTGGCGTCGCGCAGCGCCTTGTCCAGGACGTCGGCGCCGAGGTCGGCGTCGGTCGTCAGGACCACGAGCATGGTGGCGAGGCCGGGGGCGAGCATGCCCGCGCCCTTGGCCATGCCGCCGACGGTCCAGCCGTCCTTGGTGACGACGGACGTCTTGTGCACGCTGTCGGTGGTCTTGATGGCGATGGCGGCCTTCTCGCCGCCGTGCGCGGAGAGTTCACCCGCGGCCTTCTCGACTCCCGGCAGGAGCTTGTCCATCGGCAGCGTGACGCCGATGAGTCCGGTCGACGCGACGGCGACCTCGCCCGCGTTGAGGGACAGCACGTCGGCCACCTTCTCGGCGGTGGCGTGCGTGTCCTGGAAGCCCTTGGGTCCCGTACAGGCGTTGGCGCCGCCGGAGTTGAGGACGACCGCGGAGACGAGGCCGCCCTTGAGGACCTGCTCCGACCAGAGGACGGGGGCGGCCTTGACGCGGTTGGAGGTGAAGACGCCCGCGGCGGCCAGGCGCGGCCCGGTGTTGACCACGAGGGCCAGGTCCGGGTTGCCGTTCTCCTTGATTCCGGCGGCGATGCCCGCGGCCGTGAATCCCTTGGCTGCCGTCACACTCACGGCGCGACTCCGATCGTAGAGAGCCCGGTGGCCTCGTCGAGGCCGAGGGCGATGTTCATGCTCTGCAGGGCACCGCCGGCGGTGCCCTTGGTCAGGTTGTCGATGGCGCTGATCACGATCACGCGGCCGGCCGCCGCGTCGTGGGCGACCTGGACGTGCACGGCGTTCGAGCCGTACACGGCGGCGGTGTTCGGCCACTGCCCCTCGGGGAGCAGGTGCACGAACGGTTCGTCGGCGAAGGCCTTCTCGTACGCGGCCCGCACGGACTCGGCGGTGACGCCGTCCTTCGCCTTCGCGGTGCAGGTGGCGAGGATGCCGCGGGGCATCGGGGCCAGGGTCGGCGTGAAGGAGACGGTGACCGGCGCGCCCGCGGCCGCGCTCAGGTTCTGGATCATCTCGGGGGTGTGCCGGTGCACGCCGCCCACTCCGTACGGGGACATGTTCCCCATGACCTCGGAGCCCAGGAGGTGGGGCTTGGCTGCCTTGCCCGCGCCGGAGGTGCCGGACGCGGCGACGATCACCGCGTCGGCCTCGACGAGGTCCGCGGCGTACGCCGGGAAGAGCGCGAGCGAGACGGCGGTGGGGTAGCAACCGGGCACCGCGATGCGCTTGGCCCCCTCCAATGCGGCGCGGGCGCCCGGCAGTTCGGGCAGGCCGTAGGGCCAGGTGCCCGCGTGCGGGCTCCCGTAGAACTTCTCCCAGTCCCCCGCGTCCTTCAGCCGGAAGTCGGCGCCCATGTCGACGACGAGGACGTCGGGGCCGAGCTGGTCGGCGACGGCGGCGGACTGCCCGTGGGGCAGGGCGAGGAACACCACATCATGCCGACGGCCCTGGCCCGCGAGGACCTCGACGGTGGTCGGCTCCAGGACGCGGTCGGCGAGCGGAAGAAGATGCGGCTGCAGCGCGCCCAGGCGCTGGCCCGCGTTCGTGTTGCCGGTCAGGGCACCGATCTCCACCTCGGGGTGGACGAGCAGCAGACGCAGCAGTTCGCCGCCCGCATACCCACTCGCCCCTGCCACTGCTGCGCGTACCGCCATGGAACCCTCCTCTTGGGTGGCATGACTATACGCATAGCCGCAGTTTTATGCAATGCCGATGGGCGCTGTGCGGGCGGCCGCCTGTGACGTTGCGCTTCAGTTGGCGGGTTTGCAGGTGATCTGGCGGGTTGTGCGTGATGCTTCGGGGGGTGCGCACGCACCTCTTCAGATTGATGACATCGGATCGCGCCGATTAACGCCGAGCACGTGCAGCGTCAAGCAGGGGCCCCGGACCTCCACCCCGCTCTGGCGAGACACCGCGACCGCACACGAGCACCTACCCAACGCCGCCCTCCGACCTCGGACGGTCAGCCCCACGACCTGCTGACCGCTGTCCCTCATGTGACTGAGCGCGATAGCCGGCGGCTGAGCGCGATGACTGGCGCGCGGGGTAGCGACTGAATCGACACGGCCAGGCGTCTTCCCGGGTTCCACGGTGCGGGCCTGGTTCGCGCGGGGCTCTCACGTCATGACGGGTGCTGTTCTTGGATACGTGTGATCTAACCGCTTCGACGAGCTGGTCGTGCCGTGCACCGTCGCGTAGGGAGAGAGCCTCGACCCGCGCACGGATTGGGCGGAACGGCGGATGGCCACTTGGCAGACTGGCGGAAGAGACATCGTCAGCCCTGTCCGTGACCTGTGGGCCGCGGCTTCGGCGAAGCGCAGAAGTGGTGACAGGGCGCGGCTTACTTCTGCCGAAGTCGGCGGCGGTACTCAACTGTCCGTGCTTCCGGGCGCGCAACGATCCCGCGCTACGCGTCCCAGTCCCAGCTTGCGGGGGCGGCCAGCCCTGCCAGCGGGCATGTTCGTCCCCTCGCGCCTACGAGCTAGGGTGTTCGTCGATCCAGCTCTGCGGGACGAGGGCCTCGCCGTCGCGCCAGTTGTAGCGAACACAATCCTGGTACCACTGGTCAGGCAGGTTGGCGTGGTCGCTGACGATGAGTTGGAAGTCGGGGGCGAGGTCGTGGGTGAAGCGGTACATCAGGTCAAACATGCCATGAACGGTGTTGCGGTCGGCGTCCGAACGGATGAGGTCGGGGTTCCCGCTGTCCTTGGCGACTTCTGAGGGGTAGAACGGCTGGGTCACCTGGTCCAGCAGAAGCATCCGCGGCACAGGCCGATGGTTTAGTGCGAAGAAGCGGTGCAACGCCAGGTGGGCGACAAGGTGGTAGCCAACCCAGTTCTCACCGCTGCCGATGCGCAGCAGCGGGGTGATCCCGTCGTCGGTGTCGGCAAGGACGGTAAGTTTGCGCACGTCGAGGCGCACGTTGCGTTCGCTGTGCTCAAGTTTGAGTTCCTGGGCGTAGGCCGTCATGTCGGTGTTGATGTAGCTGAGGGCGTGATCGAGCCGGTCCTGCATGGCGTCAGTGTCGAGTTCCGCTTCGAGTTCGTCGGCCGTTGCCTGGGCGAAGGCGGCGGACGCTCGCATCTGCAGGAGACTCCCCTCGTAGCTGTCCCCAGTGCCCGGGAGCTGGCTCAGGTGCGCGTCGATCCGGCCGCGCAGGAAAGCCTGTTCCTCGGCCTGGGCGCGGAAGCGCGTGCGGTCGGCTTCCAGTTCAGCCAGTGAGTTGAGAGCTCCTTCGACGCCCCGCAATTCTTCTCGCACAGTGTCCGCCTGCTCGGCGAGTTCCCGCAGTGTCTGCTCGCGCCGGGGCCGCACCGTGTGAACGGAAGCGAGCTGCCCCCGAAGATCGCTGAGGGTGTGCAACATGTCTTCGACAGCGCTATCGGGTTGTGGCAGGCGCGATGCGCACAGTGGACATGTGGCGTCATCTACGAGCGGCCCACGGCCGGGGGGAAGCAGGTCGACGGCATAGAGGCGGGAGATGCCGCGTTGTACCACCTGTGAGTAGCTGTTTTCTTCTGCTTCTTGCCGCGTGAGGAACCGACGCTGCTCACTGATGTCCTCCAACCGGTGGCGGAGTTGGGTGCGACTGTCTTGCAACGCGACGGTGCGCTCTGCCTGTGAGGGGTTCGCCTCGGTGGGGGGCGGCGGAAAGCGGACCGCTTCGCGTAGGGCGTCGAGCAGAGCTTCGCGGCTGCCGAACTCCTCGCCGGCGGATATCAAGCCTGCTGTGCGGGCTTGGGCCAACAGCAAGTGCAGGCGGGCGTCGATGTTGCCGTCGGCGGTTTCGGCGACCTTCAATTCCTGCTGTCTGCGTCGCAGAATTCGGCGCGCTGTGGTCAGTTCGTGCTGTTTTTGCGCCTGGTCGTCACCAACCGCACCGAGGAAGTACGGCAGGGTCGAGGTCAGCCGAGCTCCTGCGTCGCGTTCGCCTTGCCGGTGGAACAGGATGCTTCGTGTGGTGATCTCGTCCTGGTTCTGCAGGCACAGTGGTACCGCATGTCCGAGGTGGACTGCGAAGGGTGCTTGCAGGCTTCCGGGCTGTGGTTCGCTGCGGACGTCTCCTAGGCCGATCCTGAGGCCGAGCTGCTGACGCAGTTCGTCGGAGTCGCAGTTGTTGTCGAGCCGCTCGTAGGGCAAGGCCTGTAGAGCGGAGCCGAACTCAAGCATCGCGGTGGAGATGGACTTCCTCCCCTTGGCGGGAAGTCGACGTGCCACAAACGCCCGGGTGTCGGGCAACTCTAGTAGCACGGCCACCCATTCGACGGTTCTGGTGATTGGCCCGACGGACACGGGGGCGTCGTCGCGTCCCAGACAGAAGTCGACGATATCCAGGATGATGCTCTTCCCGGTCCGAGAACTGCCCGTGATGATGTTCAGTTCACCCAGCCTGAACTTCAGCTCACGGGTCTTGCCGCTCTTGCTGTAGAGAATCAGTGACCGAAGCTGCACGCTGATCAGACTCTCACGCCTAGGAGCGCCAAGAGGGTGGAAGGCTGATCTACGGTCGCCGCCCACTTTCCGACGAGTCGGGCCGCCTTCAACAGCTCCTGAAGTTCTCCCTCGGCCCGCTGTGCGGGAACAGGCGCGGAGGACACGGCTCCGGACTCCATCTGTATGAGCCCGTGCCGCAGAGCAAACCGGAGCCCTTCCCGCATCACCGGCAACGTCGACTGGACCCGAGCTCCGAAGCCCGCGAGCAGCCCCGGATTGCGCGCTGCCCAGGTAGGCAGGTGCGTTCTGGTACTGGACGGCAGTGCCTCACGAGTAGAGCCGTGCAACACCAGAACGGGCAGGACGAGCGCCAGCGGCCAGGCCATCGCGCGACCACGCTTGAGCTCGTACTCCCGGGCCATCACGGCCTGTACCGCACCTACCAGTGCCGGGTTGAGGAACGTGGCAAAGGCCTGCGGCTGATGGACGCGGCTAGGCACGAACTGAGCCAACGGTCAGTTCCTGGACCCGCTGCACGAACTCGGGATGCCACCCCACGCGCGCTTCATCCGCTAGGCAGTGATGCTGGCCACGATGGAAGAAGACCTGGTCGTACTGGTCCCGGATCCTGACTGTGACGCTGTCCAGCACCTGCCACAAAAGCTCTTCCCCCGCGTCCTGTCGCTCCTGCTCGCCAGCATCCGCCGGCAGGCGACGCACCATGCGGGCAAAGAGACGCTCCCACTCGTCAATCAAGTCGGCTTGGTATTTGCCCAGTTCGTCCAGCCCGATCAGGTCGTTGGTGGCCCAGGCCACGGCCTGGGTATAGGCGCGGTAGTAGTCCATCATCGCCTTCTCCAACTCGGGCCGGCCGAGGTTGACCCACCGCAGCTGGTGAACGAAGCACCGATCGTCATAGACCGTTCCGCGCCGTTGGGCGGCCTTCCAGTCACTTCGCTCCACCAGCGTCGGAAGCCGGTCGGCTGCGTAGTCGTCCCGGATCTGCTCCACCCGCCGATGCACCGACCCGACGGAAACGCTCGTCCGACGCTTCTGCAGCATCTCCACGACTTGGTCGTACCACCACGCCCACAGCTGCTCCATGAAAGCTGCCTGCGGACCCTCTCCCGACGGCAGAGTGAACAGCAGTTGCTTACGCACCGCACTATCGAGGTCATCAATGCCGAGCGTGCCGTCGATGACACGCATCCGCTGAACGAACGTCGCGCGCTCGCCCGCCGACAGCGCAAGAAACCGCGCGCGGGCCTCAGCTGTGTCCTTCGACTTGGAGACTGAGGCGGCCGACTCGAGCCGCCGCAGGGCCGCTGCCGGGTCTCGACTCGTGCTGCGCAACGCAGCGGCGGCAGACCCCTCCCGCGCCTGCTGGGTGGTGACGAGCGTCAGCCACGGCCCCTCTGCGTCTCCGGGGTCATGGGTGTCCATCCACGATCGGATAGTGCGCCACAGATCGTCATCCCGATCACCCAGCGTCCGGGTCGACCGTTGGTGAAGTTTCGTCTGCAGCAAATCGACAGGACGGTCAGCGACCTCCCATGCCACGTCGTCGTGCAATTCGAGGCTGATGGCTCCGTCCGGCCGCTCAAACGATCCCCGAAGGAGCTCCAGCAGCGCCCACTTCGCCTGATAGAGGTAACCCAGCGCTGAGGCCGACGCATCGTGAGACACCTGAGAGGGCATGATCCAGTCTCCTCACGCAGCATGGCCGGTGTCCAGCCTCCTAGCCGCATTTGATAGCCCATTACCAGCGCGAAGTCCCTTATAGACCGTCCTGCACGTAGTGGTGCCGATTCTGGTCAGCTGGTCTCTCCAAATACGCAGTGCCCTCGCACACGGCGCCTCTATCTTGATTCGCATGTCCCAAGCATCGATCCACGAGCACCTGCTGATATCGGCCCGGAAATGGGCGCGCACGGCTGTCGATGCGTACCTGGAGGAGCCCATCGACCAGGACTTCGCCGTGCACCACATGGCGGTCGCAGTGGAACACGCGTCCAAGGCGTACCTGGCGTCCATCGCTCCCGTGCTCCTCGCCTCGGAGAAGCAGCCGAGCGTCGACGACCTCCTGGTCCTGAGTGGGAACGAGGACAAGGCGAAGAAGGGCCGCGCCGGGCTCAAGACCATCGGCGGCGAGGGGGCCATCCTCAGAGCAGCCCAGCTTCTCGGCCCCGAGCACAAGACGCCTGCCAAGCTCAAGGAACTACGAGAGTCCCGCAACGGCATCACCCACATGGGATGGGGTCAGCCCGTGACCGAGTGCCGCGCGCTCCTGGCCGCAGGCATCGAACACATCAACGCACTCCTGAAAGCCCTGTCGACAGAGCCCGATGGCTTCTGGGGCACGCACCTCGAAGCCTGCACCGCGCTGGTAGCCCAGGCCATGACCGAGAGGGAGGTCCGCTACAACGCGAAACTCCGGCAGGCCCACGAGCGCTTCGCCGAGACCACTCGGCGCCTGTCCGAAGCCGAGATCACCGAACTCGTCAGCAGTCTCTCCGCGCTGCCGACTGCCGCTCCATGGCCGTTGACCGTACCCGCAGCATGCCCCGCGTGCGGGCACACCGGCTTCGTAAGCGGCCGGGACAAGTCAGGTGAATACGGCGAAATCTGGTTCCTCCCACGGCACTTCGGGTGCCGCCTGTGCGGTCTCACACTCACGATGTGGGAACTCGACCTCGCTGGAATCAAGGGCCAGATACTCAATGACGATGAAGAGCCCGACCCTGACTGGGAACCCGACTTCGAAACATACTGAAGCCTCCGACAGCCGTTCCCCACTGACTGTGCCCCATCCGTCACGGGAAGGCCAGCGTCCTGGGCGTACCTGCCCTGCAGGGCCGCAGGTTGTAATTTCAGCGGGCCAATCGGCCCGCGCAGGGGGTCACATCTGCGAGGCACATCATGGAACGTCACGGGCAGCATAAGCCGCGTCGCTCACAGGACGAGAGCGGGCAGCCGAAGGCGGAGTGGCTCGGCACCGCGTTCCATTCCACGGAGGGAATTCCTCACCTGGATGTTCGCCGGTCCGGCAACGGCATTCTGATCACCTCCTCTCCTGCCGAGATCGACGGCTTCGCGGCTTGTTAGTTCGTGGGCTTGCCACTGAGAGACTTCCACCACGCCTCAACGAGACTGCGGATGAATGCTTCACCCTCAGCCAGGTTCATTGTCCGCTTAGGCAGTCCGGCGCCACTGGCCCTTGCATGACGCGCATCACTGCCACTCACGTCAGGTCGATTAGCCGATGCCGTGAATGCAGAGATGTCACCATCGGGCACCCACTGCGTTGCCCTAACCGCTTTCTCGCCCCCGATGTTGCTTCGCACAATCTCATAGAGCTTGTAGAGGTCAACCCAGTTGAGTGAAACACTCGGCTTACCCAGGATCTCCAGAGCCTCAGCCACGTCAGGATGGCTGGATGCCAACTGGAGGTACGGTGGCCCTTCCGCCGGTGGCGAAGGCGGGGGCTCGGATACCGAGGACTGTCCATCATCCGTTGACACAATTACGGCGCACGCCTTGGACCGAACCACGGCGGTGTCAGCCGCCACCACATGATGGCGGCGGGTGCCGCCATCGCCGTCATCCTCAACGAAAGTACCGGGCAGGCTGACAGGCCGGAAACTGCTGTCGAGGATGCGAGCAACACCTGTCACTTTCTGGAGGAGACGAGTAGCTGCCTCGACCAGCCGCCCGCCATCGCCCATCAGGCCGTCCAACTCAGATGAGCTCAGGTAGTAGCCGTCATCTTCTTTGCTAACTTTCGACTCGCCCTCGCGGAATAGTTCAACGAGGGAATCCAGATCAAACACGTGCCCTTCAAGTTTTGCTTTCACCGCCATGTCGCCTCCTTATTGCACTCTATCTTTTCGATCTTTTCGCTCACCGCAGTCTGCGACCGACTGTAGTTCCTGACCATCTGGTGAAATTGCCACATCCACTGCGTCCACACGTCCGTAGCCGCGCACCTAGGAAAGAACTATGTCGGCACTCAGGCCCGGTGCAGGGTTGCGGATTGATGTTACCTATCTCGAAAAGTCGCAGTTCACGTGCTGATCGGCGTACTCGGTCAGGAGCTCCCCGAGCGCGGAGTAGTGAGGCGAGACACCTGGGTTGACGAGCAGGCACCACATGGTGTTGCGACGGCTCTCCCACCATTTCTGTTTCTGAAGATTTTGGCTGGCTTCCATGGGGCGCGGGGCGAAGAGGTGCTCACCTTGTGTAATACGGCTCCAAACGAAGATCGAGGCGATGTGTCGCTTGAGATCGTCGTAGTGGGCTGGGGTGGTGGACGAAGGCGGGACTTTGGTGGTGAGCTCGCGCCAGCTCTGCTCGTCGAGGTACCAGTTCCGGAGTGTTTGACGCCGGTGTCTGTAGTCGGGGAGATCTGGCGCATGGACGTCGAGGGCGGTAGCCAAGGCGTGCAGGGCGGTGTCGAACTCGAACACATCGAGCTTCAGGTGGGCCCATCGGCGGATGGCACCCGTTGCGCTCGTTGGGGCGTGGATGCCGAGGAAGTCCGCAGCTTGGTCTAGAGAGCCGCCCATGGCCATTTGTGCGAGTCGGACGGACGCTGTGCGTCGCAAGATCCGCTGGCTGACACCGCTGCATTTTTGAAGGTACTGGTCAGCCCAGCTCTTGGGTAAGAAGGCGGGTACCTGTTCGGGAGCGAATCCGTCGTGCTGGGCGGGCGACCGGCGCGCGGATAGACCACCGCTGATGGCGTGGGTGAGCGGGGCACCAGCTTCTCTGAGACGGCTGGAGCAGGCGTCCTGTTGTCCCACAAAGCGCTCGGACCAGGTGGTCGTCCGGTTCATGGTGCGGTCACGCAGCACGAGGGGAACCAGGTGCGAGCGGAGGTCATCCCTGTCAAGCACCGATTGAGCGATCCGCAGGAGGGCAGCGGCTGCGGCTGAGCCGACGGGCAGTTCGGTGAATCTGTGGATTCGGCGACTGGCAGTCGGCCGCGCGGCCAGGTTGCGGAGGTAGCTGTCTGCGATGTTGCCTGCGACGAGGGGGGCCTGGTGCTTCGCCTCGGGCCAGGTCATGACGACGAGCGCGGCAATCAGTTGCAGGTCAGTGAAATACTCGGAGGCTTCGCGCTTCGAGATGTCTGGGGACAGGTGTCTTAGAATTTGAGCCTGTAGGGCCACCATGTCCGGGAATGGCCGTGTTGGGACCGCCACAATCTGCTGATCAAGCCGGATTCCGCAGGCGGGACCCGTGCGCTTGTTGCCTTCGGGGAACCGCAGTGGATTTCTGCACTGCACTGGATGAAGGCTGGCGTCGCCAATCCTGGCAACCAGTCGACTGCCCGTACTGGCATCGGGGGCCTGGTGACATCCAGGGCACCCGTAGCGCAGGTATCTGCGGTGCTCCAGGCAGGCGAAGACCACGGGGAGCCTCCAGGACTTCTTCCAGGGGCCACCGTGCTGCTGCTGAATGACTGATCCGTCGCCAGCCAGGCATTCGGGGCAGTAGCGGGCCGTGCTTCGGAAGAGCCAGTCGCCAGCATGTCGACGCCCGCCAGCTTCGATGGCCCGAGTGATGGGCGGATATCGACCGTTCCAGCAAGCCAGAGTGAGAGCAGTGACCTCGTCTGGGTGAAGGCGGGTGGTGCGGGCGACCCGGGTCGTTACATCCTCGGGGAGTGCGGTGGCCAGGGCACTGTTCGAGGCAAAAAGACCATGCGCGTCGAGGTTCCCGATACCGGTGTGCTGCATCAGCCACCCCGGAGGCAGGGCCAGCCGGTGGGAAAGTCGAAGCACGTAACCGGAGAGGGATTCATCGGGCAAAGGATCGAGGCTGCGGGGAAGCGACGACAGCAGCATGTATTCACCCCGCGTCCTGAGCGTCGGGGCCGGGGTCATCGAAGACGGTGTTGCGTGGTCGTTTGGCCCTCTTCTTGGGCTTATTCCGTGACGGCTTGGGCACCGAAGGCACTTCGCCGGCGTTCGGGTCCCGCCCCGGGGTCCCGGCCAGGTCAAGAGCGACGGATTCCAGAAGCTCCTCGGTCAGGCATTCCCTCCCACTGGCGATGGCCTCGCGGCACCCGTCTTCCAACAGTCGTTCCAGTAGGCCGACAACCCCGTCGGTGCGCTGGTAGAGGTACTCAGGCATGGTGCCTTCGGTGAGCATCCCTTCGCGCGCGTCCATGAGCCGCAACTCGTTCTCAACACCAGCCAGATGAGCGGTCCAGGTGGCGATTTCTTCAGCCGAGTCGTAGCTGAAGCGGTCAAGTTCGACCAGGTCGAAGCGGCGCTCGGTTTGGGTGGCTTCCAGGCCGTGCACCCTGGCGTGCCGTGAGGCCGGCATGGTGACTTGCTTGCTGCGTGGATCGAAGCGTCCTTCGCTGAGCAGGCCGGATTGGGGGATATCTACTCCGATCAGCACCAGAGTGACGTTCATGCTCATGAAGGCGCGGATGAGGTCGAGCGTGTCCTGATCGTCTGCCCGGTGCATGCGCAGCCTGGTGATGTCGTCCAGCAATAGGGCTTTGGTGCCGTGGTCGTGGAGTGAGGCGGCAACCTGGCGGACCAGGTCTGGGAGGTCCATGCGCGGGTGCACCGGGGCACCGAAGTAGTTCAGGATGGCCTTGCAGGTGCTCTTGGGCTTCGCAGTCACCGGGGTCTGGACGTACGCGACTGGTGCGTGAAGATCTCGAGTTCCGGGTTTGGCTTCAGGGTTGAAGTGATCGAGTAGGGCGAGCCATCGGTCCTCGAAGGCGGCGGCGACCTCACATACGGTCTCGGTCTTCCCTTGGTAGCCGCCTCCCGTGACCATCACTCCAGAGCAGGTGGTGGGTTTACGCTTCAGCGCGTTGTTCTCGATCCTTCCGTTCAACAACTTCGCGACTGCCCGGCTCATGGGCGTGTGCAAGAGTGGCAGGTTGGCGTGGGTGGCGATTCGGTGCAAATCGTGCAGTGTGCGCTGGCGAGGGCTCAAGGACCGCCAGCTAGCCAGGTCCAGGCGAGGTGCAGGTTGGAAAGAATGCCGAGTTCTGCGGTAGCCCTGCCAGCCGATCACGGTGTCGCGTTGAGGCGGAGGACCGGCAAAGGCAAAGGGGATCGCGCTGTCGTCATGCGTCATGCATGTTCCTCCGGTTCGGCGTGGCTCTCGTCCGGGAGTACGAACATCCCCTCAGTCCGCAGGACCTCGCCCATGCGAGGGGGAGGCGTGGGCCGTGAGGTAACCGTGGCCTCGCGACGCCGGCGCCGGTCCGCGGTGATGGCCCTGGCGTTGCGCTGGGCAAGTTCCGCAGACGTGGGTGCCGGCGGCAGCCCCCGTGGCCCGTCCGGATGTCGCGTAGGCCGGTCCACCGCAGCGGACCGTGCGCGAGCCAGTTCGCGTGCCCGCTCCAATCTCTGACTCTTGGTCATCTGGCTCGGCCAAGCCGAAACGGGTGTGCGGTCCGCAACCAAGTCCAGCAGCACGGGCAGAAGTTCAGAGTCATCTTGGGGCTTGAGACCAATACGGGCCGCTTCGCGCAGGACCTCGCGCACTCGTGCGTCGGAGAAGGCCGGGATGTCCTCGTCCCGGGGCAGGCCGCGCCACTGCAACGGATGCCAGTCGTTCGTGGAGGGGTCTTGGAAGAAGACCTCGCGGCAGTCACGCGGATCACGATGGACAGCCCATTTGCCTCGGTGGACCCCGCTTCGCGCCGACGGTCGACTGCGGTAGGGACCGAGAGCGGGGCCGTCATACCAAAGCCCGCCGACCTTCACTCCGCGGTTGCCGTGGATTTTCACATAGTGAGGAAACAACAGCTCGTAATAGAGGCCGGGTTCAGGCACTTCCAAGTCGATGCCGTCGCGGGCTCCTGCCATGGCGAAGAGCGTGTTCGGGCTGTGTCGGCCGCCGGGGTCCCAGGCCGGCCCGTACTCCGTGAGCTCGCGGTTTTGCCACACCTGGACGATCCAGGTCGCCAGCAGGTGTTCCATCTCCTCCAACGTCCAGGTCGCATCCCCCTCGGGATCGACTCCGCGGTCGGCGACGTCGACCCCGCTGTAGCCCAGCAGGAGTTCCAGCAGCAAGGACCGGATTCCCCCGAAAGCCCGTTCGCAGGCGGCCTTGTCGGTGGGGCGCATGGTCCGGGCTGGCAGCAAGACCACACCCAGTTTCCGGGCAACGCTCACCATGTGGTGGTTCTTGTAGACGCTGCCGTGATCACTGGTGACCGTCTCCGGGGCAAAGTAGGGGCGTCCCGCCACCGGGTGGCCCGCGAATTCCGCGACTACCGCGGCAGGGACCCCGGGGTAGGGCCATTCCATCTCGGGCCCCCAGCCAGGCCGCATGGGCAGCGGGAGCATCACATCCCGCAGCAGCATGGCCACTTCCACCGAGGAGTCCGAACCTGGGGTGAGCCGGAAGGCAACCAGGGAATGTGTGAAGGCATCGAGGGCCAACGTCAGATCGACAGAGATCGGCTCTTCGAAGACATCGTCCAAGACCTTGACCGGCAACGGCGTGGTGTCGAGTACGACTACCTGCCCAGGACGTGAGATCACCACCCGGGAAGTCCCTGCATCCACCGCAGCTGCCGAACGTGCATACCTCTGCCGGGCTCCCTGCGGGCCGAACCATTCCTTCCAGACTCGCCACAACGTGACGTAGTGCGGGATCTCCTCCTCTGCTTCCGCGCCGAACTTCTCTCGTACGTATTGGTGGATCATGCGTTCCTTCGTGCGCATGCTCACCTTTGAGCGGTGCAACGTCTCTGCATGAACGGCATGAATGGCCTTTTCGGTGGCTGGTCCGATCGATCGGTGCCCGCGCAAAGGTGGTGTCCATCGGCCGTCGGCCAGGCCCATCAGTCCGTTCTCGTCGAGTTCGGCGGCCATCCGTTCCAGAGTTCGGAAGCTGATCTGGCCCAGGCCCAGCACCTTGGCATCCTGCGGATGCAGAGCACACAGCTCGGCCACTTTCGCGCGGCGGCGCTGTGTCAGCGTGGTGCGTTCGGGATCGTACTGTGGGCGCGGTTCGCCGGGCTCGGGCCAGAAGGGGCTGCCGCTGCGGAACCCCGTCTCGACCTCCAGGAGATGCGCCATTCGGGCTCGGGCCCGGTCCTGATTGGTCCCGCCAAGGTCATCGATCTGCTGCGGTTGACGCTTCTCCGTCATCTCGGCCTCCCACCCGGTAGATCCAGGTCGCGTCCTTAAAGGGTTGGGCCAAATCCATGGCCAGGCGGCCATGCCAGAGCAGATGGATGGCGTGCGTACGTGCAACCTGGGGTAAGTCAGTGCCCGTAACAAGGTCGCCGAAGCGCTGTGGCTGTCCGCGCACTCCGTCCAGCAGTTGCCGTTGCAGGCCAAGCCGATCGGTCATGCTTCTGCGGCGGGCGGACAAGGTGTCGATGCCCGCGATCACCTGCCGTCGCCAGCCCGTCACGACGGCATAGCGCCAGCCCGCCGACGCGGCGGCCTGGGCTGCCGCTGCAAAACGCAGCTCGTCTTCCGGCTTGATCCTCGCCGCAGGCCGAACATCCAGCAGCCACACCGCCTCTGGCCCCAGAGCCAAGTAGTCCGGCGTATGTTCGCCCGCCCCGCCCGTCGAGGTGAACTGCAGTCGAAACGGCTGCGACAGCACCTCTCGTACCCGCCCAGCGAAATCCAGCGCCAATAGCAGTCGCCGCTCCGCAAGGCTCTCGAAGCCGTGCTGGCGCCCCGTCGACACCAAACACTCAAGCCCGGGTCGGTGCCCTTGACTCGGATGCCAGGAAAACCTCCGCGCGGGGACGGACCACGGCACCGGCGCGCTGGCCAACTCCCGCACTGGCCAGAAGACATCGGCGCTGCCTGTCTTCCACGTCGTCATCCACCGACCCGTCCACCCCGCGCCGCTGTCGAGCTGGCGTACAGCTGACTCTGGCACCGTGTACGAGGCCCTCAGATCATCAAGGGTGCACCGGTGCGACCAGACCACAGAGGAGTCCGCGTTCCCTCTACGGGCGCTCATGTCACGAGGACAGCACCTACTCGGATCTCAGCACGCAGATTCGCGCAGAAGCGCCTCACCTGCGTGCCTCGAGGGCTACCCTGCCCGCCAACCATCACGCACAACCCGCCAAGTGCAATGCAAGGTCACACCGCCGGTTGGGGGCGGAACGTGCGGCGGTAGGCCTGGGGGCTGACACCGATGGCGGCGTGGAGGTGTTGGCGCAGGGAGGCGCCCGTGCCGAATCCGGCCCGGTGGGCGACCAGGTCGACCGGCCAGTCGGTGGTCTCCAGGAAGTGGCGTGCGAGGTCGACGCGCTGCCGGGCGAGCCACTGTCCGGGCGTGGTGCCGACTTCGTCGCGGAAGCGACGGCTGAAGGTGCGGACGCTCATGTTGGCGTGGGCGGCGAGGTCGGCCAGGGTGAGCGGTTCGGCCAGGTGCCGCACGGCCCATGCCCGGGTGGTGGCCGTGCTGCCGGTGGCCGGACCGGGGACGGGACGCCGGATGTACTGGGCCTGACCGCCGTCGCGCCACGGCGGTACGACGCAGGAGCGGGCGACCTCGTTGGCGATGTGGCTGCCGTGGTCGCGGCGGACGAGGTGCAGGCACAGGTCGATGCCCGCGGCGACTCCGGCGGAGGTGAGGATGTCGCCGTCGTCGACATAGAGGACGTCGGGGTCGATGCGGGTTCTGGTGAACATCCGCTGCAGCCGGTCGGCTTCGCGCCAGTGGGTGGTGGCGCAACGGCCGTCGAGGAGGCCGGCGGCTGCCAGGACATAGGTGCCGGTGCAGATCGCGACGATCCTCGTCCCGGGGCGGATGGCGGCCAGGGCGTGCCGCAGCGGGCCGGGCAGACGGCCCTCTTCCCGGATCGGTCCCAGCCGGTGGGAGGGCGGGACGACGACGGTGTCGACGGTGGCCAGCAGAGAGGCGTCGTGGGAGACGGCGAGGTCGTAGTCGCCCTCGGCGTGCACGGGTCCACCGTCCAGACTGCAGGTCGCCACGGTGTACAGCGGGTTGCCGTCCCCGTCGCGGGCGGCGTTGAAGATGCGGGCGGGGATGCCGAGCTCGAAGGGGACGACGCCGTCCAGGGCCAGAACGCCAACACGATGCATGGCCAGATCTTTTCAACACATGGCCATCACGCCACCACCGGGGGCGTTGCCGAGCGGCCAGTCTTGGGCCGTGCCGGGGCCACTGGCACGGGCTGTGTCGGGACCACCGGCACAGGCCGTGCCGGCACCACCGGCACGAGAGCCCGATGCTCCTCGATGGGCACCGATACGCACCGATACACACCGATACGCACCCCGAAGAAGGAACGCCTCCATGTCCCAGCCCACCACCACCGCCCCTTCGACCATGCGCGCCGTGTCCCAGGACAGGGCCGGAGCCCCCGACGTCCTCAAGGTCGTCGAGACCGAGCGGCCGGAGCCGGGCCGGGGCGAGATCCTGGTCCGTGTGCGCGCGGCGGGCGTGAACCCCGCCGACTGGAAGACCCGCGAGCGCGGCGTGTTCGCCACCGGAGCGACGCCTCCCTTCACCCTCGGCTTCGACGTGGCCGGAGCCGTCGAGGCGGTCGGCGCCGGCGTGACGATCTTCCGGCCCGGCGACGAGGTGTTCGGGATGCCCCGCTTCCCGCACCCGGCGGGCGCCTATGCCGAGTACGTCACGGCACCGGCCCGCCACTTCGCCCCTCGCCCACGCGGCCTCGGCCCCGTCCAGGCCGGCGCCTTGCCGCTGGCCGCGCTCACCGCCTGGCAGGCCCTGGTCGACACCGCTCGTGTCCGACCGGGGCAGCGCGTGCTGATCCACGCCGCGGCGGGCGGTGTCGGCCACCTCGCCGTGCAGATCGCCAAGGCCCGCGGCGCGTACGTCATCGCCACCGCCAGCGCCGCCAAGCACGACCTCCTGCGCACACTCGGCGCCGACGAGCTCGTCGACTACCGCACCCAGGACGTCGCCGATGCCGTCCACGACGTCGATGTCGCCCTCGACGGCATCGGCGGCCCCAACTGGACACGCTCCCTGCGCACCCTGCGCCGGGGCGGCATCCTCGTCTCCCTGCTGCCGCCGGACGACACCTTCCCCGTCCGGCAGGCCGAACAGGCCGGGGTACGAGCGGTGTTCATGCTCGTCGAACCCGACCAGCAGGGGCTGCGCGAGATCAGCGCCCTGGTCGAGGACAGCCGTCTGCGGGTGATCGTCGACGCGACGTTCCCCCTCGAACAGGCAGCCGAGGCACACGCGTTGGGTGAAACCGGCCGCACGACCGGGAAGATCGTCCTGACAGTCGCACCTGACGCCGAGCGATCCTGAGACCCCTCAAGCCCTCCCTGACACGGAAACGAATCGGGATGGATGCCAGACGAGTCCCGCACCGGATTCCCCCGCCCACGACGGCAGTTATCTGCTCGACAACGCACAGTCCGAGGCGGGCGCCCGCTTCGACGCACCGGCCGAGCTGTTCGACCCGACCACCTTCCGGCACATCGAGGACCTCGGGATCACCTCGGGGTGGCGGTGCTGGGCTGACCGACGTCAACGCCGACGCCTGCTTCCCGGTCACGTCCGCCGCCTGCGACGTCCTGGAGGCGGCGACGGTCCGGCAGGTGCGCGGAAGCCGGTCGCCGCGGGGCTCGCGACCGACAAGGAGGTCGACCGGCACCTCGCGAACCTCGCCTCGGTCGGGCCGCCTCAGCCGGGCCGCCTCGGCCTCACCGTTTCCCCGCTGTTCTCGGCCGGGGCCGCAGGGCGCCACACACCTGATCGGTCAGGATTCGAGAAGCGCCGGTCAGGGAGATGTCCCTAGCATTCAAGGCATGGACATCACCATTCACACAAGCGTTCTGCCCCATGTCGACCCGGAGGCCTCCCTGGCCTTCTACCGGGACGTGCTCGGCTTCGAGGTCCGCAGTGACGTCGGGCAGGGGACGATGCGCTGGATCACGGTCGGCCCCGCCGGCCAGCCCAGCACGTCCATCCTCCTGGCCCCGCCGGCCGTCGACCCCGGAATCACCGAGGCCGAGCGCCGCACCATCGGCGAGATGATGGCCAAGGGCACGTACGGCTGGATCCTGCTGGCCACCCCGGAGCTCGACGACACGTTCGCCAAGGTGCGGGCCGGTGACGCCGAGATCGTCCAGGAGCCGACCGAGCAGCCGTACGGCATCCGCGACTGCGCCTTCCGCGATCCCGCGGGCAACCTGATCCGCATCCAGGAACTCCGCTGACGAGAAGGAGGACTCTCATGTGTCACCCCGCCTGGGGGCGCGCACGTACCGAGGCGCAGCGCCTGAACAACCTGGACGATCCGAACGACCCGAGTGACGAGAAGACGTCCGACGAAGTGAGCGAAGAGCGCGCGGCGGTTCAGACGCCGGCCTGAAGCTGCCGGGCGAAGCGGCGCACCGCGTAGGTGAAGGCGGCCGGTGCGTCGAAGTTCGCCAAGTACCTTGCCCCCGGGATGAGTTCGATGCGGGCCCGCGGGCGCGCGCGGACGAAGTCCCGTTCACCCGCCCGGAAGACGGTGTCCTTCTCGCCGTTGAGGATGAGGACGGGCACCGCCACGTGCCGCATCGCGCTCGCGTCGAAGCGGCCGAGGACCTCGCCCCAGGCGGCCGGGAGCGTGTGGAAGGCGTACCCGGAGCGGATGGTCTGCGCGACCACCTCGGGCGGGTACAGACGGCGCAGCAACCGGTCGTTCCAGCGGGTCAGCCGGTCCTTCGGTACGCGGGGGACGAGCCCGGCGGCCCATCGGTACGGCGTGGCCCACCCGCCGCGGGTCGATGCGCTGGCCCCCGCGAGGACCAGCCCGCGCAGCCGGTCCGGGTGGTGGCGCGCGAACTCCAGTGAGGCGTACCCACCGAGCGAGTGCCCCACGACCAGGGCGGGCCCGCGGTCGAGCGCGTCCACCGCGGCCGCGATGATCTCCGTTGCGACGGCGAGGCTCCAGGGCTCCGCCGAACGGGCGCCGTGGCCGGGCAGATCGACCGCGTTCACCGCGAAGTCCTCGCGCAGGGCGGCGAGTTGAGGGCTCCACTGGCCTGCGCTGAACCGCGTCCCGTGCACGAGAACGATGGGCGGCGCGTCCGCCGCGGCCGTGAGCGTCATGAATCCCCCTGGTCAGCGCTCGATGGTCCCCTGGTCGGCGCTCGGCAGTGCCGACTCTGTCCATGAGCCGACTCCCCCGTGCGGGCGAGGCGGATACCCCCGGCGGCTGATTCCCGTGAGGCTGCCGGGGGCGAGGCTTGAACTCCGTACAGCGGAAGCGGAGTTCAGGTGAGCGCAGGAGACAGGTCCGGGCGGATCGGTGCGTACGGAGCCGCGTCGACATTGACCCCGTATCTGCTGATCAAGGTGTCCTGGGTGGCCGGCGCGCTGCTCGGGCTCGCGCCGACCGGTACCGGGTTCGGGGTCACGGGGTGGGTGGTGCTCAACACCGTGACGATCGGCATGGCGGCGGCCGGGATCGCCGTGGCGCTCGCGCTGGTGCGGCCATGGGGGCTGCGGATTCCGGCGAAGCCGCTGGTCTTCTGCGCGTGGGTGGGCACGGGCTTCCTGGTGCCGCTCGTGCCGTACGCCGTCCTGGACTCGCTGTTCGGCCCGGCCGACGCGGCGCCGGAGAGGGGCGGTGACGACGACCCCTCGATGCCGGGCTGGGAGGCCGTGCTGATGCAGATCGGCTTCGTGGGGATGGGCATCGGCCTGGCCCTCGCGCTGCCCGCGTATCTGCGCCGCCGCTGGCCGGAGACGTTCGCGGGGCGGGTCGGCGACGGACGCGCCCGGACCGGAGCCGTCCAAGCGGCTCCTTGGTCGGCCCTGGCCGCCGTCGCGATCGGTCTGTTCTGGCTGTACTGGGCGGCGGGCGGCACCGTCGGCATCGCCCGCCCCGAGGAGCGGGTGCTCACCGGACGCCTTCTGACCGGCGTCCTCGGGGCGTGGGCGCTGCTCGCGGCCGCGGCCGTCCTGGTCATCGCCCGGGGACGGCCCGCCCGCCTGCCCCGCTGGATCCCGCTGGGCATCGGCTGGCTCGGTTCGGGGTCGCTGTTCGCGTGGAGCGCCTGGAAGCTCCCGTACACGCTCCACCTGGCCCTGACGAACCCGGCCGACGCACCCCTGCCCGAGAACCTCGCGGTCGCGGCCTGCCTGCATGCGGCCGCGGTGGCCGCAGGGGCGACGATGTCGGCGTCACTCGTCCGACGGACGGGGCCGGGGCCGGAGCCGAGGTCGGAGCCGGTGCCGGGGCCCGGCTCGGCGCCGGGGTTGTAGCTGGGGTTGGGAACGGTGCCGAAGCCGGGACCGGTGCCGGGGCCCTGATCCGAGTCGAGGCCCGGGTCCGAGCCGAGGCCCGGGTCCGAGTCGAGGCCCGGGTCCGAGTCGAGGCCCGGGTCCGAGCCGAGGCCCGGGTCGAAGCTGAGGTCGGGCCCAGCTCCGAAGCCGAGACCGACACCGAAGCCGAGACCAGCGCCGGGGCCCGCGTCCAAACCAGGGCCAGGCTCCAAACCGAGGTCAGACCCAGCTCCGAAGCCGAGACCAGCCCCGAGGCCCGCGTCCAAGCCAGAGCCCGGCTCCAAACCGAGGTCAGCCCCGGGTCCGAGGTCAGGCCCGGGTCCGAGGTCAGGCCCGGGTCCGAGGTCAGGCCCGGGTCCGAGGTCAGGCCCGGGTCCGAGGTCAGGCCCGGGTCCGAGGTCAGGGGCGGGTCCGAGGTCAGGGGCGGAGCCGGTCAAGGGCGGAGCCGGTCAGTCGCGCGGGGCGTCCGACTCGCGCTCGCTCCGCTTCGCCTGCTTCTCCGCCTGCTTCTCCTTGATGCGGACCGCCTCCTTGCGGACCTCGGCCTGCGTGGCGCGCTCCTCGCGCAGCCAGCCCGGCAGCTCCTGCTTCAGGGCCTCGATCTGCTCCGTGGTGAGCGGCTCCGTGACCCCGCCGCGGGCCAGGCCCGCGATGGAGACGCCGAGCTTCGCGGCGACCACGGGGCGGGGGTGCGGGCCGTTGCGCCGCAGCTCCTGGAGCCACTCGGGCGGGTCGGCCTGCAGCGCGTTCAGTTCGCTGCGCGAGACGACACCCTCCTGGAACTCGGCGGGCGTGGCCTGGAGGTACACACCCAGCTTCTTCGCCGCGGTCGCGGGCTTCATGGTCTGGGTGGTCTGGTGCGACGTCATGCCGTCAAGGGTATCGAGCATGTGCGCGACCTCCGACCACGACCGGTAGCCTGGCGAGGTGACAGGCTCGGAAGTAACCCCTTCGTTCCGGCTCGCCTACGTCCCGGGGGTGACGCCCACCAAGTGGGTGCGGATCTGGAACGAGCGGCTGCCCGACGTCCCGCTGACCCTCCTCCAGGTCTCCGCCGCCGAAGCACCCGAGGTGCTGCGCGGCGGCGGTGCCGACGCCGGATTCGTGCGACTGCCCTTCGACCGTACGGATCTCAGCGCGATCCCCCTCTACACCGAGACGACCGTCGTCGTGATCCCCAAGGACCACGCCGTGGCGGCCGTCGACGAGGTGTCCCCCGAGGATCTCGCCGACGAGGTGATCTTCCACCCCCTGGACGACACCCTCGGATGGGAGCGGCCCCCCGGCCTGCCCGCGTACGAGCGCCCCGCCACCACCGCGGACGCCGTCGAGCTGGTCGCCGCGGGCGTGGGCCTGCTCGTCGTCCCGCAGTCGCTCGCCCGCCTCCACCACCGCAAGGACCTCACCTACCGCCCGCTGACGGACGCCCCCGAGTCGCGCGTCGCCCTGTCGTGGCCCGAGGCCGAGACCACCCCCGACCTGGTCGAGGACTTCATCGGCATCGTCCGCGGCCGGACGGTCAACAGCTCGCGCGGCCGCACGCAGCCCGCGGCCCAGGCCAAGTCCAAGTCCGCGACCAAGGCTCCGGCGAAGGCGGCGCAGCAGAAGCGGAAGCCCGCCGCGAGCAAGTCCTCGGCGGGAAAGTCCACCGGCAAGGGGCAGCGCGGCGGCACCGCGCGCGCCAAGCCCGCCAAGCGCGGCAAGCCCCGCCGCCGGTCGTAGCCGTCGTCACGTAACGCCTCAACCCGGACAAGACGTTACGTACGTAACCGAAAAGCCCGCCCGGTGCGTTACATTCGCCGCGTGCCCCCTCACCGCAACGACTGGTCGACCCCGCAGTCCGTGTCGGCCGTCGCCCGGCGCAGCGCCGATCTCGTCAACGTCCTGAGCGGCGAGGAGACCCGGCCCGACACCGTGGCCGCGCTGCTGCGCGAGTACGGCGGAGCCGGCTTCGTCGAGGTGTCCGACCGCGATCTCACCGAGCTGCGCACCGCCGCCCTGCGGCTGCGCGAGGTGTTCGCCGCCGACCACGTGGACGCCGCGGCCGCCGCCCTGAACGGTCTCCTGGCGCGCGGCACCGGCGCACTGAGGCTCACGTCCCACGGGGGCGCCGCCCCCTGGCACCCGCACCTGGACGGCGACGACGACGCCCCCTGGGGCGAGTGGTTCCTCGCCTCGGCGTGCATGGCGCTGACCGTCCTGGTCTGGGACACACAGCGCGCCCCCGGCGGCATCTGCGCCTCGCCCTGCTGCCCGAACGTCTACCTCGCCCAGGGCAGCGGCGCCGCCCGCCGCTACTGCTCGCGGCGCTGCGCCACCCGTGAGCGGGTCGCCGCGCACCGCCGCGCGGCACGGGCCGCGGGCGCATGAAGCGGACGCGGAAACAGACGCATGAAGGGGACGCAGAAACGGGCGCATGAGAGCGAGGTGCATGAGGGCGAGGTGCATGAGAGCGAGGCGCTCAGCCCTCCGGCGCTCTCGGCACCACCAGGCCCGATTCGTACGCCGCCACCACCGCCTGCGTCCGGTCCCGCAGGCCCAGCTTGCCGAGGACGCGGCTCACATGGGTCTTCACCGTCTCCTCGCTGACGTGCAGCCGGGCGGCGATCTCCGGATTGGAGAGGCCTTCCGCGATCAGCCGGAGCACCTCGGTCTCGCGGGGCGTCAGCGCGTCGACCCGGGGCGCGGGCCGCGTGGAGCGGGCGGGTCTGATGCGGGCGAACTCGGCGATGAGCCGGCGCGTGACCGTCGGCGCAAGGAGCCCCTCGCCCGCGGCCACCACGCGGACCGCGTCGAAGAGGTGCTCCGCGGTCACGTCCTTGAGCAGGAAGCCCGCCGCCCCCGCGCCCAGAGCGTCGTACACGTGCTCGTCGAGGTCGAAGGTGGTGAGGATGAGGACGCGGGTGCCCGTCCCCGCCAGGCGCCCGGTCGCCTCGATGCCGTCCATCACCGGCATGCGTACGTCCATCAGGACCAGGTCGGGGCGCAGCTCGCGGCAGATGCGGACCGCCTCCGCGCCGTCCGGCGCGGTGCCGACGACGGTGAAGTCGGGCTGGGTGGCGAGCAGTCCGGCGTAGCCGACGCGGACGACCTCGTGGTCGTCCGCGATGACGATCCGCAGCGGCGGGGCGGCCTCGCGGGGCCGGGTGCTCATGCGGCCCGCTCTCCTGGCGGGACGGGGAAGGTCGCCTCGACGGGGAAGGTCGCCTCGATCAGGAAGCCGCCGCCGCGCGCCGGACCCGCCCGCAGGGTGCCGCCCGCCATGGCGGCGCGCTCCCGCATGCCGAGCAGACCGTGCCCGCTGTCGTGCCCCGCGCAGCTGTGCGGGCTCGGTCCGTTGTCGCGCACACGCAGGCGCAACGCGTCGTTCCCGTAACGGAGTTCGACGTCGACGGCGGCGCCCGGTGCGTGCCGCCGGGTGTTGGTGAGGGCTTCCTGGACGATGCGGTACGCGGTGAGCTCCACGCCCGGGTCCAGGGACCGCATCGGCCCCTCGACGATCAGGCGCAGCGCGCCGCCGGACGCGTCGCGTGCCTCGTCGACGAGGTCGGCGAGCTGCTCGATGCCCGGCTGCGGGCGGCGGTCGGGCACGGCGTCGTGACCCGCGTCCTCGCGCAGCACGCCGAGCAGCCTGCGCATCTCGGTGAGCGCGGTACGGGCGGTGTCGCCGATGGCCAGGAAGCGCTCGGCACCGGCCGGGGGCAGCCCCGGCGTGGTGAGCCTGGCGGTCTCGGCCTGTACGGCGATCATCGAGATGTGGTGGGCGACCACGTCGTGCAACTCCCTTGCGATTCTCGCCCGTTCGCCACGGGCCGCGTGTTCCAGCAGAGTGTCGGCGATGGCCCGCTCGGTGGCGCTGTGCGCGAGCGCGGCATCCCTGGCCCTGCGGGCGAGTCCGGTGCCTGCCGCCGCCGCGGCGCAGGCGGCGATCAGCGCGGCGAGGAAGCGGGACCTGGTGTCGGTGCCCTCCGGCGCGCCGACCGCGTACGCGACGAACGGCAGCGGAAGCAGTGCGGCGAGGACCTTCGGGCCCCGGCGCCCCGCCCGGTGGAGGGCATGGAGGAGCGCGCCGAACCCGGCGGCGGTCAGGACGTGGAAGGGCGTGAGCGACAGGAGCCCGGCGGCGCCCGCGGTCAGCGCCGCCGCGCCCACGATCCGCTCCCCGCCCGGGGAGCGCTGCGGGGCGGCGAGCACCGCGACCGGCGCCGTCGTCCCCAGTGCGAGGGACAGCGTCAGCGGGAGCGGGATCCTGCCGTCCGCGCGCAGCAGGACCTCCCCGGCGGCGGCCAGCGCGAGCAGCGCGGCGGCCACGACCGGGCCTTCGGGAAATCCCCCGGCCCGCCGTCGAAGCAGGCCGCGCAGGGGAGTTGTCGGCTTCACGGGTGTCATTGTCACCGTCGAGCGGCGCGGCGGAGTCCCTCGCGTGAGGGATACGAAGACTGCTCCGGTGCGTGACGACCCGCGCCGTCGGCGTCCCTAGCCTCCCTTGGTGACGGATGCCGTACGAGTACGGCGGGGCGACGGGGAGGGAACGGACGCATGGAAGCGACGATCGAGGTGCGCGGGCTGCGCAAACGGTTCGGGGCCGTCACCGCGGTGGACGGGCTCTCCTTCCGCGTCGAACCGGGGCGGGTGACCGGTTTCGTCGGGCCCAACGGCGCGGGCAAGTCCACGACGCTGCGGATCCTCCTCGGTCTGGACACCGCCGACGAGGGCGTGGCGTTGATCGGCGGTCGGCCCTACCAGGCCCTGCGCACCCCGCTGTTGGAGGTCGGCGCGCTGCTCGACGCGGGCGCCGTGCACCCCAGCAGGCGCGGGCGCGACCATCTGCTGTGGATGGCGCACTCGCACCGGATCCCGACGCGGCGCGTGGACGAGGTGCTCGACCTGGTGGGCCTGGGCGCGGCGGCGCGACGCCGGGCGGGCGGCTACTCGCTCGGCATGCGGCAGCGCCTCGGCATCGCGGCGGCGCTGCTCGGCGATCCACCGGTGCTGCTGTTCGACGAACCCGTCAACGGACTCGATCCGGAGGGGATCCAGTGGATCCGCGGGTTCCTCGGGGCGCTGGCCGCCGAGGGGCGGACCGTGCTGGTCTCCAGCCATCTGATGGGCGAACTGGAGGACACCGCCGACCACTTGGTCGTCATCGGGCGGGGCCGCGTCGTCGCCGACACGAGCGTGCGGGAGCTGCTGGCCGCCGCGTCCGGGGACCGTGTCGAGGTCCGCACCGTCGAGCGCGCGAGGACCATGGCCGTCCTCACGGCGGCGGGCGCGAGCGTCGCGGCCACCGGACGGGACACACTCACCGTCTCGCGGCTCGACGCGGAGCGCGTCGTGGCGCTGCTCGGCGGGGCGGGCGTGACGTTCTCCGGGGTCGCCGCGCACCGGGCGACGCTGGAGGAGGCGTACATGGAACTCACCAGGGAAGCGGTGCAGTTCGCGGCCGACGCGGGGGCCGAAGGTGCCGCCGACGCGGTGACCGCGAATGCCCCCGCCGCCACGACCGACAGCGCCACCGGTGTCGCGTCCGAAGTCACTGCCGCCGCCACGGCCGAGAACACCGTCGACCCCACGGCCAAAGGCACCGCCGACGCGGGGGCCGAAGACGCCACCGACGCCGCGGCCCATAGCCCCGCCGAAGACTCCGCCCGCCCCGTCGAGGGCGGTGCGCGATGAGGACCCTCGCGCCCACGCCCCGCCGCACCGGCGCCGTGCCCGTCGGTCGTGACGGCTTCCCCCAGATCCTGCACGCCGAGTGGACCAAGCTGCGCACGGTGCGCCGCTGGTGGTTCACGCTGCTCGGCGCGGTCCTGGTGACCGTGCTGATCTCCCTGTTCTCCGCGGTCAGTTCGACGGCCGAGACCGCCAGGGGCGGCGGCCCGACCGGTCCCACGGGAGCCGACGGGCAGCCCGTGCGGGACGACTTCTCCTTCGCGCACCGCACGCTCACCGGCGACGGCAGCGTCACGGCCCGCGTGAGCGTGCCGAAGGCCGGGGGGTCCGGCACGACGGCCGAGTGGGCCAAGGCGGGCATCATGGTCAAGGAGAGCACCAGGCCCGGGGCGGACTACGCCGCGCTGATGCTCACCGCACGCCACGGAGTGCGCCTGCAGAGCGAGTTCACCCGCGACGTGGCGGGCTCCGACGCCTCGCCCGGGGAATCCCGCTGGCTCCGGCTGACCCGCAAGGGCCCGATCGTCACCGGGTACGAGTCCACCGACAGGCGGGACTGGACGAGGGTCGGCACGGTCGACCTGGACGGCACGGAAAAGGCCGGTGACTCGGGTGACTCCGGCAGCTCCAGCGGCTCCGCGGACACGGTGGCGGCAGGGTTCTTCGTGACCTCCCCCGACATCCAGTCCCGCGAGCGGGAGTTCGGCAGCGCGTCCATCGACCAGCGCCCCTCGACGGCCACCGCCCGCTTCGACCACGTACGGCTCGACGGCCGCGCGGCTCCGGCCGCCTGGCAGCACAAGGACATCGGCGGCGACCCCCGACGCGAGGCGGGCGAGCTGCGGCGGGCCGGGGACGGCTACACCCTCAGCGGCTCCGGCGACATCGGCCCCGCGCCGCCCGCCAACGACCTCGCCGTAATGGCCCTGGACGGCGCCCAGTTGGGCCTGGTCCTGCTCGCCGCGCTCGGCGTGCTCTTCGTCACCGCCGAGTACCGGCGGGGCATGATCCGCACCACCTTCGCCCTCAGCCCGCGGCGCGGCCGGGTGCTCGTCGCCAAGGCCGTGGTGATCGGCACGGTCGCGTTCGCCGCCGGGCTCGTCGCGACGTTCGGCTCGTACCTGCTCAGCGCGCCCGAGCTGCGGGGCGACGGCAAGCCGCCGCTGTTCGGGGACATCTCCCTCGCCGACGGGCCGATGCTGCGCGCCGTGATCGGCACCGCCGCCGTGCTCGCCCTGATCGCCGTGCTCGCCCTGGGGCTCGGGGCGCTGCTGCGCAGTACGGCCGCCGCGATCGCCGTCGTCGTGGTGGTGTTCGTGCTGCCGCTGATCCTGCTCAGCACCCTGCCGCTGGACCTGGCCCACGCGGTCCAACGCCTCACGCCCGTGGCCGGGTTCGCGATCCAGGGCACCCTGCCGCGCTACCACCAGGTGGCGACCGTCTGCCTGCCGGAGGAGGGCTGCTATCCGCAAGGCCCCTGGACCGGCCTCGCGACCCTCGCCGCGTACGCCGTCGTGGTGCTCGGCGCCGCGGTGTGGCGGCTGCGCGGGCGGGACGCGTGAACGGCCGCCGGGGGCGCGCCGCCCTGCACGCCGAATGGACCAAGCTCCGTACGCTGCCCAGCACGTGGTGGCTGCTGCTCGCCGTGGTCGCGCTGACCGTCGCGGCGGGCGCGATCACCGCGGCGGCGCTGTCCGCCGGGGACTGCCCGGTGCCCGCCGAGTGCCACGAGGACACCGTCGAGCTGAGCCTCACGGGGGTGTGGGTCGGGCAGGGCGCCGTCGTCGTCCTCGCGGTCCTCGCGATGAGCGGCGAGTACGGCACGGGCACCATCCGTACGACGCTGACGGCAGAGCCGGGGCGGCTGCGGGTACTCGCCGCCAAGGCCGCGGTGGTGGGCGCGCTGACGGTGGCCGCGGGCACGGTCGGGGTGCTCGGATCGCTGCTCGTGGGGCGGGAGTTGCTGGCCGCCGACGGGTTCCCGGTGCCGGGCCTGGTCGAGGAGCCGACGCTGCGGGCGGCCCTGGGCTCGGTCCTCTATCTGGCGCTCGCCGCCCTGGTCGGGCTCGGCACGGCGACCGCCCTGCGCGACACGGCGGCCGCGACGACCTCGGCCCTGGCCCTCTTCTACGGCCTGCCGGTGCTCTCGGGGCTCCTCGCGGACCCCGACTGGCGGGAGCGGGCCGAGGAGTTGACCCCGTCGACGGCGGGGCTCGCGATCCAGGCGACGACGGGTCTGGACCGGCTGCCGATCGGCCCGTGGGCGGGGATCGGGGTGCTCGGCGGGTATGCGGCGGGGGCGCTGCTGGTGGGCGCCCTCGTACTGAGGTCACGGGACGCGTGAGAAACGGGAGAGGGGCTTCCCGCCACATCGGCGGGAAGCCCCTCTTTCCGCTACCGGCTCATCAGCCCAGGATCGACAGCGCCTGGTTGAGCGTCGCCGACGGGCGCATGACCGCGGAGGCCTTGGCCACGTCCGGCTGGTAGTAGCCGCCGATGTCGGCCGGGGAGCCCTGCACCGCGATCAGCTCGTCGACGATGGTCTGCTCCTGCTCGCCCAGCGTCTTGGCCAGGGCCGCGAAGGCCTCGGCGAGCTGCGCGTCGTCGGTCTGCTTGGCCAGCTCCTGCGCCCAGTACAGGGCGAGGTAGAAGTGGCTGCCGCGGTTGTCGATGCCGCCGAGACGACGCGACGGCGACTTGTTCTCGTTCAGGAACGTGCCGGTGGCGCGGTCCAGGGTGTCGGCGAGCACCTGGGCGCGCGCGTTGCCCGTCTTCGTGGCGAGGTGCTCGAAGCTGACCGCGAGGGCGAGGAACTCACCCAGGCTGTCCCAGCGGAGGTAGTTCTCCTTGACCAGCTGCTGGACGTGCTTCGGGGCGGAGCCGCCGGCGCCCGTCTCGAAGAGGCCGCCGCCGTTCATCAGCGGGACGACCGACAGCATCTTGGCGCTGGTGCCCAGCTCCAGGATCGGGAACAGGTCGGTGAGGTAGTCACGCAGGACGTTGCCCGTGACGGAGATCGTGTTCAGGCCCTCGCGGATGCGCTCCACCGACAGCTTGGTGGCGTCGACCGGGGCGAGGATCTTGATGTCCAGGCCCTCGGTGTCGAACTCCGGCAGGTACGCCTTGACCTTGGCGATCAGGTTGGCGTCGTGCGCGCGGGTCTCGTCCAGCCAGAACACGGCCGGGTCGCCGGTGGCGCGGGCGCGCGAGACGGCCAGCTTCACCCAGTCCTTGATCGGGGCGTCCTTGGTCTGGCAGGCGCGGAAGATGTCGCCCTCCGAGACCGTCTGCTCGATGAGGACGTTGCCCTCGGCGTCGGTCAGACGGACCGTGCCGGTGGTGGGGATCTCGAAGGTCTTGTCGTGGGAGCCGTACTCCTCGGCCTTCTGCGCCATCAGGCCGACGTTCGGGACGGAGCCCATGGTGGCCGGGTCGTAGGCGCCGTTGGCACGGCAGTCGTCGATGACGACCTGGTAGACGCCCGCGTACGAGGAGTCGGGGATGACGGCGAGGGTGTCGGCCTCCGCGCCCTCCTTGTTCCACATGTGACCCGAGGTGCGGATCATGGCCGGCATCGAGGCGTCGACGATGACGTCGGACGGCACGTGCAGGTTGGTGATGCCCTTGTCGGAGTCGACCATGGCGAGCTCGGGGCCCTCGGCCAGCTCGGCCTCGAAGGACGCCTTGATCTCGGCGCCGTTCGACAGGGCCTCCAGGCCCTTGTAGATGCCGCCGAGGCCGTCGTTCGGGGTCAGGCCCGCGGCCGCGAGGTCGGCACCGAAGGCCGCGAAGGTCTTCGGGAAGAAGGCGCGCACGACGTGACCGAAGACGATCGGGTCGGAGACCTTCATCATCGTGGCCTTGAGATGCACGGAGTAGAGGACGTCCTCGGCCTTGGCGCGGGCGACCTGCTCCGTGAGGAACTCGCGCAGCGCGGCGACGCGCATGACCGAGGCGTCCACGACCTCGCCCGCGATGACCGGTACGGACTCGCGCAGGACGGTGGCGGAGCCGTCGTCGCCGAACAGCTCGATCTTGAGCGCGCCGGCCTTCTCGATCACGACGGACTTCTCCGTCGAACGGAAGTCGTTCTCACCCATGGTGGCGACGTTGGTCTTGGAGTCGGCCGTCCAGGCACCCATGCGGTGCGGGTGGGCCTTGGCGTAGTTCTTGACCGACGCGGGGGCGCGGCGGTCGGAGTTGCCCTCGCGCAGGACCGGGTTGACGGCGCTGCCCTTGACCTTGTCGTAGCGGGCGCGGATGTCGCGCTCCTCGTCGGTCTTCGGGTCGTCCGGGTAGTCGGGGAGCGCGTAGCCCTGCTCCTGCAGCTCGGCGACGGCGGCCTTGAGCTGCGGGATGGAGGCCGAGATGTTCGGCAGCTTGATGATGTTCGCTTCGGGCGTCTTGGCCAGCTCGCCGAGCTCGGCGAGGGCGTCGTTGATCCGCTGGCCCTCCTCGAGACGCTCCGGGAAGCTCGCGATGATCCGGCCCGCGAGCGAGATGTCACGGGTCTCCACGCTGACCCCGGCCGTCGAGGCGTAGGCCTGCACCACCGGCAAGAACGAATGGGTCGCCAGGGCCGGGGCCTCGTCAGTGTGGGTGTAGATGATGGTCGAGTCAGTCACCGGGTGCTCCGCTCCGCGTCTGCAACATTGCTCGACATCAAGATATCTCCTACCTCCCCCCATCCGGACAGGGCCCTCGGGGTCCCGATCTGCGTAGACACTGTCTACGCAATGTAGTAGACAGTGTCTACGTCGAATACGGGACAGACACGAGGGGGACAGGGCGTGACGGAACAGGACGCCGGGCTGCGGGCCCGGCTGGTGGACGTGGGGGTGGAGCTGGTGGCCACCCACGGGGTGCAGGCGCTGACGCTCCGGGAGATCGCCCGCAGGGCCGGGGTCTCCCACGGGGCACCCCGCAGGCACTTCCCCACGCATGTGGCCCTGCTGTCCGCCATCGCGCGACGGGGCTTCGACGACCTGGCCGCCGAGACGCGGAAGGTCACGGGCGAGGGCAGTCCCCGTACGCAGCTGAAGGCGCTGAGTCGCGCGTATCTCGCCTTTGCGGCGACTCACCGCGGCATGTTCGAGCTGATGTTCCGCCACGACCTCCTGGAGAGCAACGAGCTCGGCCTGCGGGAGACCAGCCTGCCGCTGTTCGACGTGCTGGTCGGCCTGGTCGCCGAGGCGCGGCCGGTCTCCGGCGCGGGGGCGCGGGTCGTCGCGGGCGCGCTGTGGGCGAACCTGCACGGCATCGCGCAGCTGTGGGGCTGGGGAAGTCTGCGGCTCGCCTCGGGGGCGCAGGACGTGGAGGCGCTGCTGGGCGCGGCGCTGGAGGCGCACCTCGGGCCGGAGGGTTCATGAGTACAGGCCCCCGGAACCGACAGCTCGCTCTCGCCTGCAGCGTGGTCGGGGCCATGACCGTCGCCCTGGACGGCACCGTGCTGACCGTCGTCCAGCCGTCCCTGCAGCGCGATCTGGACGCCTCGTTCACCCAGGTGCAGTGGACGAGCACCGGCTATCTGATCGCCGTGGCGAGCCTGCTGGTCTTCGCGGGGCGGCTCGGCGACCGGTACGGCCACCGGCGACTTTTCGCCATCGGGACGCTCGGCTTCGCGGCGGCGTCCGCGGGGGTGGCCTGCGCGTCCGGGGTCGGCGGGGTGATCGCGCTGCGCGTCGCCCAGGGGATCTTCGGGGCGCTGCTGCAGCCCGCGACGCTGGGGATGCTGCGCGCGGCGTTCCCGCCGGACCGGCTCGGCATGCCGATCGCGCTGCGGACGAGCGCGATCGGCCTCGCGGCGGCGGCAGGGCCCGTGCTCGGCGGGGTGCTCGCGACACACCTGGGCTGGCGTTCCGTCTTCTTCCTGAGCGTGGCGCCATCGCTCGCGATCGGCCTGGTGGCGCTGGCGATCCGCCTGCCCGCACCACGGCGCGAGGCGCCCGCGCCCGGCCTCGACCTGCCGGGCGCGGCCTTGCTGGCGGTGACGCTGGCCTGCCTGGTCCACGCGCTGGTCACCATGCCGGAGTCCCCGAAGGCAGCCATCCCGGGGCTCCTCACAGCAGCCCTCGCCTGCGCCGCGTTCCTCGCCCACGAGAGGCGTACGACGAGCCCACTCGTACCGCCCCGGCTCCTCGCCACGGCCGCGGTCGGCCCCGCCCTCGCGATCCTGGTGGCGGCGTCCGCGGCGATGTTCGGGTCACTGTTCATAGCGACGTACTTCCTCCAGGACGTCCTGGATCTCGACCCCCTGCGGTGCGCACTGAGGGCACTGCCGCTCGCCGTGGCGATGGTGGGGGCGGCACCCCTGTCGCCGGTCCTGCTGGAAAGACACGGCCCACGCCGGACGATCACAGCGGCGATGACGTCGCTCACCCTCGGCATCCTGCTCCTGTCCCGCCTGGCCCCGGACTCACCACAACTGACGACCGCCACCGGATTCGTCCTCCTCGGCGCGGGCTTCGGCACGGTGATGGTCGCGGCGACAACGGTCGTCGTACGCCACGCCCCGGTGACGGACGCGGGAGTGGCGGGCGGCCTCCAGCAGACGGCACTGAACGTGGGCCCGACCCTGGGCATAGCCGCGGCCACCACGCTGATGACGACGCTGACCCCACCAGCCCCACACCGGACGAACACCGCTTTCCTCGCGGCGATGCCTACGACACTCATGACACTGGCAGCCGTGGCGGCACTGGGCACACTGACGGCGACCAGGCTCCCCGCCCGACACTCGCACCCCCACACGCCCGCGGACGCCAAGACGGCCTGAGGGGACGTGGGGGTATGTGCGCACGGAGCACCGAGCACAAAGCTCACCCCAGCCGCAGCAACACAGCCCCGCAACAAAGATGGCGAGTACGGACATACCCCCGCGGCCCCGCCCCACAGCCGAAGAAAAGGCGCGGGACGGCCAGAACAAAACACCTGTCAGCCCAAAGCCGCATCCACCATCCGCAACATGGCCCGCCCCTGCGCCTCGTTCGCCTTCTCGTCGTCGAGCCGCAAGGTGAACGCCGCGCTGGTCACCGACATCGCGCCATCCGCGGTCACCCCCGACTCGCAGACGCACCCGAGGCTCGTGCCCCCGTGGAACCAGACACCGCCCTCGCGCCCCGCGACCGGACGCCAGGCGATGCCCAGCCCATAGCGGACCCCTTCGGCAGGGACCCAGTCCCGTACGGGCACGGTCGTCTTCATCGCCGTCAGCTCGGCGGGCCGAAGCAGACGCCCCGCGAACAGGGCCCGAAGGAAGACCCCGTGGTCACGCGCCGTCGAGATGAGACACCCGTCCGCCCCTCCGCCGAAGCCGAGGGTGGTCTCCGTGGGGCCGGTCTCCTTGCGCCCGTCCCCCTTCGGGAAGTGCGTGTAACCGAGGGCCGTCGGCTGCGGCACGTACGGCGAGGTCCCGGGCGTGAACGTGCTCCGCAGCCCGAGCGGCTCGATGATCCGCTCGTGGACCTCCTGGGCCCAGGGCCGCCCGGTGACCGCCTCGACGATCATCCCGGCGACGACGTAGTTGGTGTTGGAGTACCCCCAGCGCCGCTCCCCCACCGGATCGTCCGCATCCGGCAGCCACTGAGGCGCCCTGCCGAGGGCCGCCGTCAGCTGCTCCCGCGGCGTCTGCGAGCGGAAGCGGTTGCGGCGGTAGGCCTCGGGAGTGAAGTCACCGCTGTCCGCGGCGAGGTAGTCGCCCAGGCCGCTGGTCTGCCGCAGCAGGTTGGTGACGGTGATCCGGCGGCCGTCGTTGCCGTGCCCGCGGATCGCTCCGGGCAGCCACCGCTCGACCGTGTCGGTGAGCTTCAGCCGTCCCTCGCCCACGAGTTGGAGGACGACGGTGGCGGTGAAGGTCTTGGTGTCGCTGCCGATGCGGTAGTACGCGTCCCAGGGCACGGGGTCCTTGCCCGCGAGGTCGGCGACGCCCGCGCGGGCCCGCACACGGCCGCCCGCGCTCCCCACCTCGGCGACGACACCGCTCACGCCGGTGGCGAGGATCGCGTCGACGTCGCTCTGGAGCCGCCGCGACGGCGCACGGGACGCGGCGAGGGCACGGGTCGTGGCCGAGGCCGGGGCCGCCGCGGACGCGGCTCCCGCCAGGGCCGCCGCCAGAGTGGCCGCGAGCCCCGCTCGCCGACTGATCGAGGTCATCGGACATCCTCCGGCTTGGCGCAGGTGAGGTCGGCGGCGGGCAGCTTCCCGTCGCGCAGATAGGAGTTGACGGTGCGGTCGGCGCACGGCACGGGCGTGAGCCCGTCGTTGCCGCGCCCGTACACGCCGTGCGAGCGGATGTCCGCCGTCAGAAGGCGCGATCCGGTGAGCTTGCGGTGCAGGGCGAGGGCGCCTTCGTAGGGGACGTTGTTGTCGTGGCGGGCCTGGAGCATCAGGACGGGCACGTCGTTGCCGATCCTCGTGCCGGGCTCGCGGGGTTCGCTCCCCCAGAACGCGCACGGGGCGATCATGCCGTTGACGTACGGCCCGAAGACCGGCTGCGTGGCGCGGCTGTGCTGCATGTTCTTCCAGTACGTGGCCGGGTCCTCGGGCCAGCCGCCGGCGGGCCATCCCCCGTCCCCGCACATGAAGATCGCACCGCCCACCATGCCGCTCTCCAGCTCGGGCGAGGACAGGAGTTCGAGGAGGCCACTCAGCGCGGGTCCCGGCTCGAACGTCTCGCCCGCCGCGGCCTTCTTCAGGTCGGCCACGACGGAGGCGAGCCGAGGATCGTTCTCCTCGTGCTGGACGAGCTGCTTGAAGATCATTCGCAGGAGCGGGGCGTCGAGCCGCTGCCCCTTCACCGCAATGGGGTGCCGCTCGGCCCGGTCCAGCAACGCCCGCACGTCCGAACGCACTTGACCGTCGAGCGCGGCCTCCGCGGGCTCGCCGGAGCGCTGGAACAGCTCGTACTGCGTGGCCGCGGGATCGGTCGAGGAGTCCAGGACGATCCGGTCGGCACGGCGCGGGAACAGCTGGGTGTAGACGGCGCCCAGGTCGGCTCCGTACGAGATGCCGTAGTAGGAGAGCTTGCGCTCGCCGAGCGCGGCGCGGATGGCGTCCATATCGCGGGCGACGTTGCGGGTGGACGCGTGCGGGAGCAACGCGGCGTTGTCGCCGTGCTCCTGGCACCGGCGCGCGGTGTCGCGCGCGGCACGCACCTGGCGCTCGAAGTCCTCGCGCGGTGTGGTCGTCTCGGCGGGCGGGGCGGGGCGCGGGGCCTTGCCGCAGGTGACGGGGGTGCTCTCGCCGAGGAAGCGGGGGTCGAAGCCGATCAGGTCGTAGCGGTCGGCCACGTCCTTCAACGTGGGCCGCAGGGCCAGGGTGTTGGCGAGTCCGGTACCGCCCGGGCCACCCGGATTGGAGAGCAGGATGCCGCGCCGCCCGCCCGGCGACTTCGCCTTGACGCGGGAGACGGCGATCTTGATCGTACGGCCGCCGGGGTCGGCGTAGTCGAGCGGCACGGTCACCTTCGCGCACTGCGCGCCCGCCTCGTTCAGTTCTTTCTGGTCGGCGGAGCAGCGGCCCCAACTGAGCTTCTGCACCTGCCCCTTGGGGGTGTCGGGCGGCCCCGCGGCCACCACTGTGCCCGCGAGCAACCCGACGAGACCCATGCCCGCGGTGACTGCTGAGACGACGCGCATCGTGCTCCTTGTTCTCATGTGAGGAAGTCGATCACCACGCTAGGAACACGCGGGGCTGCGGACCATCCGGCCACCGGGCCCGGCTCCCCTGGGGACAACCCCCGGACGCCCTCTCCGGCTGGCCGGACCTCCGCGCCTCGACCTGGAGTTGACCTGGAGTCCGCTCCAACTCCTAGGGTCGTCGACGATCACAGGGCACACCCCAGGAGGTACCACCATGACCACCCTTCCCACGCGTCGCCTCGGCGCGCTGACCGTCTCGGCGCAGGGCCTCGGATGCATGGGGATGAGCCACGGCTACGGCACGTCGGACGACGCGCGGTCCATCGCGACGATCCACCGCGCCCTGGACCTCGGCGTCACCCTGCTCGACACCTCCGACTTCTACGGCGGCGGCCACAACGAAGAGCTCATCGGCCGCGCCCTGGCGGGCCCGCGCCGCGAACAGGCCGTCATCGCCACGAAGTTCGGCTTCGCCAACCGCCTCGGCGAGCCCCCGCTGATCCGGGGCGACGCCGCCTACGTACGCGAGGCCTGTGACGCCTCGCTGCGGCGCCTCGGCGTCGACCACATCGACCTGTACTACCTGCACCGGGTGGACAGGAGCGTGCCGATCGAGGAGACCGTCGGCGCGATGGCCGAGCTGGTCGAGGCGGGCAAGGTGCGCCACCTCGGGCTCTCCGAGGCCGGCGCGCCCACGATCCGCCGTGCGCACGCCGTGCACCCCATCGCCGCCCTGCAGAGCGAGTGGTCGCTGTGGACCAGGGACCTGGAGGCGGAGATCGCGCCGGTCTGCCGCGAGCTCGGCATCGGTCTCGTGCCGTTCTCGCCGCTCGGCCGCGGCTTCCTCACCGGCCGCTACACCACGCTCGACGGGCTCCCGCAGGACGACCTGCGCCGCACCCAGCCCCGCTTCACCGACGGCAACCTGGAGCGGAACCTGTCCATCGTGCGGACGCTGGAAGCGCTCGCCACCGAGAAGGGCGTGACCGCGGGGCAGCTGGCGCTCGCCTGGGTGCAGCACCGCGGCGACGACGTCGTGCCGATCCCGGGCACGCGCCGGGAGAAGTACCTGGAGGAGAACCTCGGGGCCGTCGCGATCGAGCTGTCGGCCGACGACCTCGCCGCGATCGACGCGGCGGCGCCCGCGGGCCGGGTCGCGGGCACGCGGTACGACGAGCGCAGCCTGTCGGTCGTGAACGGATAGCGGGCCCGGGGCCGGACCGGCGGCCCCGCCCTGTGCCGACCGAGGAGACCTGGACCGGCGGCCCGGCCCTGTGCCGACCGAGGAGACCTGGACCGGTGGCCGCCACGAGGGGGGCGGCCACCGGTCGCCGTAGCCTGCTGGCATGCCCTTCCCCGATGAGATCTCCGACGTGACGGTGGTCGACTACCAGGACACATGGCCGCGGGACTTCGAGCGGATCGCCGAGCGGCTGCGGTCCGGGCTCGGCGGCCTCGCGGTCGCCGTCGACCACGTGGGCTCGACGTCGGTGCCGGGGCTCGCCGCCAAGGACTGCGTCGACGTGCAGGTGCGGATGGGCTCGCTCGACGAGGCCAGGGACGTCCCGCTGCTCGCCGCGCTCGGCTTCCGCCGCCGCCCCGAGCCGTGGAACCGCTCCGAGATCTCGTTCGGCCACCCCGCACCCAAGCTGGTCTTCGCACCGCCGGTCGGCGCCCGCCGCTGCAACGTCCATCTGCGCGAGCACAGACGCTCGAACTCCACCTACGCGCTGCTCTTCCGGGACTACCTGCGCGCGAACCGCGAAGCCCGCGACGCGTGGGGCGCCTTCAAACGGCGGCTCTCACACAGCGCGCCCACCCTTGAGGAGTACGGACAGATCAAGGCCCCGGCGACCGACGCCCTGATGGCCGGGGCACAGCTGTGGGCGATCCAGACGGACTGGACCCCGCGATGAGCGACTTCCCCGCGGCCCCCGCCGGGCCCGGCACCCATCCCGTGGCGGACGCCCTCGCCCACCTCGCGGGCACCTGGCACGTGGAGCGCACCGTCCACGACCTCACGGACGGCTCGGAGGGCCTCTTCACCGGTACGACGTTCTTCTCGCCGCTGCCCGCGCCCGACACCGGCGCCCTCCTCCACCACGAGTCGGGCACCTTCACCTGGCACGGCACCGCCCGCCCCGCCGAGCGCACCCTGCGCTTCCTGCCGGGCGGCGAACCGGGCACCGTCCGCGTGGAGTTCGCCGACGGCCGCTTCTTCCACGACCTCGACCTGCGCACCGGTCGCTGGACGGCGGACCACCCCTGCGCGGCCGACCTCTACCGCGGCGAGTTCGCGGTGACGGACGCGGACCACTGGAGCAGCCGGTGGCGGGTGGGCGGCCCCGCCAAGGACCTCCTCCTCGTCACGCAGTACCGGCGCGCGCGTCCAGCCTGAGGTTCCAGCGGCCGCCGTGGCCGGTGAGGGTGACGGTCGAGAGCGGGCGTACGTCGATGTTCCAGTACGTCGACGGGGGCGCCTTCAGGGCGTAGGTGAGCGCGGCGCGGACCACGGCGGGCTCGGCCACCGCGAGGACGCGGGTGCCGTCGGCGACCGGCCGGGTGTCGAGCCAGCCGCCGACGCGCGAGATGAACCCGTGCAGCGACTCGCCGCCGTGCGGCGCCGAGCGCGGATCGCTCAGCCAGGCGTCGACCGCGGCCGGTTCGCGCGCCGTCACCTCGGCGAGCGTCAGACCGCGCCAGCGCCCCATGTCGCAGTCCCGCAGGGCGGGTTGGGCGAGCGGGGCGAAGCCGAGCGCGTCGCCGGTGGCGCGGCTGCGCGGGGTGGGCGAGCAGTAGCGCAGTTCGGCCACGCCGAGCTCCGAAAGCGCGGGCGCGGCGCGCTGGACATGGGCCAAGGCCGCCCGGTCGAGCGGCCGGTCGTCGTCGAAGCGCTCCGCGAGCAGCGAGGCGCTGCGGGCGGCGGCGATGAGTGTGACGCCGGCGTGCATCCGGAGATCGTGACCCCCACAACGCCACAGGTCAAGGCTTCACCGTACGTACGCGATGTCTCTCGCCCCTGCGCACGCGGCTCCCCTCGGCCCGGGTGCCGGCGGCTCACTGGCTGCCGAGCGCCATCCACTTCTCCGGTGTCTCCAGGGGCTTGAAGCCCACCTTCTCGTAGACCCCGTGCGCGTCGGCCGTGGCCAAGAGCATGCGGCGCACGCCCAGGGGTTCCAGGTGGTCGCGGACCGCCTGCACGAGCGCGGTGCCGAGCCCTTTGCCGCGCACGGCCGAAGAGACGTACACGTCGCAGAGCCAGGCGAAGGTGGCCCGGTCGGTCACCACCCGCGCATAGGCGACCTGCTCCCCCGAACCTCCTTCGTACACCCCGAAGTTGAGCGAGCCCGCGATGGCCGCGTCCTGCTTCTCGCGGGTGCGTCCGAGCGCCCAGTAGGCGTCGGTGGAGAGCCAGCGGTGGACGCGGGCCGCGTCGATGCGGGCGGGGTCGGCGGATATCTCGTAGGCACCGTGGAGCGTGACATTGTCCTCGTTCATCCCCCGACCCTCGCAGCGGACCCGGCGTGACGTCGACCGTGTTTCGCCTGGCGGGACAGGCGGGGTCCGGCTAGGCAAGGACCTCGTCGCACGCCTCGCGCAGCCTGCGCACACCCTCCGTGATCTCCCCCGCACCGGCGACCGCCGCGAAGCTCAACCGGATGTGCCCCGCCGGGGGTTCGGCCGCGAAGTAGGGCCTGCCGGGGGCCACGGCCACGCCCGCGCGCAGGGCCGCCGCGGCGAGCGCCGACTCGTTCACGCCGTCGGGCAGGCGCAGCCACAGGTTGTAGCCGCCCGCCGGGATGTGCGACACGGCCAGCTCGGGCAGGCGCAGCCGCAGCGCCGCCGCCATCGCGTCCCTGCGGCCCTTCAACTCGCCCGCGACGGCCCGCAGATGGCGCGGCCAGGCGGGAGATCCCACCAGTTCGAGGGCAGCCTCCTGCAGCGGTCTCGGCACGAAGAAGTGGTCGACGACCTGGATGGCCCGCAGGCGTTCGAGGACCGGGCCGCGCGCCGCGAGGGCGCTCACGCGAAAGCTCGGCGACGTGGCCTTGGTGAGCGAGCAGACGTGCACGACGACACCGTCGTGGTCGTCGGAGGAGAGCGGGCGCGGCAGCGGCCCCGCGTCCTCGTGGACCAGGCGGCGCACGAAGTCGTCCTCGATGACGAACGCCCCCGCCTCGCGGGCGATCCGCAGGATCTCGGGGCGGCGCTCGGCGGAGAGCACGGCGCCGGTCGGGTTCTGGAACAGCGGCTGGCAGACGAAGACCCGGGCTCCCGTGGCACGGAAGGCGGCCTCCAGGAGCTGCGGGCGCACCCCGTCGGTGTCGACCGGCACGGGCACGGGCCGCAGCCCGGCGGCCCGTGCGATGGCCAGCATGCCCGGGTACGTCGGGGACTCGACGAGGACCGGCGCCCCGGGCGGTGCGAGCGCCCGCAGCGCCGTCGTCAGCGCGCTCTGGCCGCCCGCCGTGATCAGCACCTCGGCTGCGGTGATCGCCCCGCCGATGCCCCGCGCGAACCACTCGCGCAGCTCGGGCAGGCCGTCGATCGGCGGCCGCCCCCACGCCCCGGGCCGCCGCCCCGCCCGCGCGAGGGCCGCCGCCATGGCGCGCTCGGGCTGCAGCGCGGGGTCGAGATAACCGCCGTTGAACTCGATGACGCCGGGCGGCGGCGCGGCCAGGGTGACGAGGACCCCGGACGCGTCGACGGCACGCGGCACCAGCTCCGTCGCGGCGTCGGCGCTCAGCGACACCTCCTGCCACGAGGTGTCGCCCGCGGGCACGGCCGGTGCCGCCCGCTCCGCACGGAAGACACCCGCACCGGGCCGAGTGACGACGAGCCCCTCGGCGGCCAGCTGTGCCAGGGCCCGCGACACGGTCACCGGGCTCACCCTGAACCGTTCGACGAGCGCCCGACTCGATGGCAGCTTTCCCCCTGGAGAGTAGCGGTCCAGCTCACTTCTCAGTTGTTTCGCCAGTTCACCCACACTGCTACTGTCATGCATGACAGCACAGGATAGCGCTACTCGCTCGACCCGGATAGCGGTCCCGGCCCTCGAAGAGACGCCGAGCCCCGCACCGTCCGGCGCTCCCTCCCGATCCGACGCCCCGGCCGGACCCGGCTCACGCCGCACCGGCACCCTGATGGCCGCCCTCGGCGTCACCGCCTTCTCGCTCACCTTCCCCTCCACCGCCTGGGGCCTGGAGGCCATCGGCCCCTGGAGCTTCGTGACCCTGCGCGGCGTGCTCGCAGCCCTCGTGGCGGGCGGCTGTCTGCTCGCCCTGCGCGTCGCGGTCCCGCACCGCCGTCACTGGGCGGGGCTCGCGGTGGTCGGCGCCGGCGTGGTCATCGGCTTCCCGCTGCTCACCACGCTCGCCCTGCAGACCTCCACCACCGCGCACGCCGCCGTGGTCGTCGGCCTGCTGCCGCTGACGACCGCCGTCTTCTCCGCGGCGCGCACCGGGGCACGCCCCTCGCGCACGTTCTGGGCGGCGGCGCTCGCCGGGGCCGCCGCGGTCATCGCCTTCACCGTGCAGCAGAGCGGCGGCGCCCTGAACACCGCCGACCTCTATCTCTTCGGCGCGCTCCTGATCTGCGCGGCCGGCTACACCGAGGGCGGCCGCCTCGCCCGCGAGATGCCCGGCTGGCAGGTCATCGGCTGGGGCCTGCTCCTGTGCCTGCCGCTCAACGTCGTGGGCGCGCTCGTGGCGCTGCCGCACGAGTCCTTCGAGCTCACCGGCCACAGCACGGCGGGCCTGCTCTACTCCGCGATCGGCTCGCAGTTCCTCGGCCTGGTCGTCTGGTACCGGGGCATGGCGGCCATCGGCGTCCCCAAGGCCAGCCAGCTCCAGCTCGCCCAGCCGCTCCTCACCCTGGTCTGGTCGGTGCTCCTGCTCGGCGAGCACCTCACCGTCGCCGCGCCGCTCACGGCGGCCGCCGTCCTCGTCTGCATCGCGGTCACCCAACGAGCCCGCGGCTGACCTGTCCGGCACCGAGACCGCGCACCCGACAGGGCCCCAACTACCGCCACCCGTCGTACACTTGCGCCCACAGATCGCGACCGCAGAGCGGGACGAGGGGGCACTCCAGATGCGTGCAACCGTAGGCGACGAGCTGGTGGTGCACGGCAGGATCGTCGGGCAGCACGACCGGATCGCGGAGATCGTCGAGGTGCTCGGCGCGGACGGCGGACCGCCGTACCGCGTCCGCTTCGAGGACGGCCACGAGACGCTGATGTCGCCGGGCCCCGACACCGTCGTACGGCGCCAGGGCCCGGCCAAGCAGTCGAAGTAGCGGGAGGATCAGCGCGGCGGCTTCGCCGGCCGCTGGTAGTGGTCGGCGACCACCCGCGCCATCGCGCCGATCTTGTCGACCCCGACCTCCTTCGCCGAGAAGAAGACGTGCCCGCGCACCTCGCGGAAGCCCTCGGCGTACGTGAGGTGGCGGGACAGCTCCGCCGGGTCCTGCCAGGCCGCGGGCTGCGCCGGATCGCCCGCCTTGTAGAGGGCCTCGCCGATGTAGAGGCGCACGCCCGTGCCGCGCACGACGTCGTTCCACCACGGGATCAGCTTGGCGTAGTCCGCGGCGGGGAAGCCGATGTTCCAGTACACCTGCGGGACGATGTAGTCGATCCAGCCCTTCTTCACCCAGCCGCGCGTGTCCGCGTACAGGTCGTCGTAGGTCTGTACGCCGGCCCGGGTGTCCGAGCCGATCGGGTCGGTGGCGATGTTGCGCCACACCGCGAAGGGGCTGATCCCGAACTCCGTACGCGGGCGGGCCTTCTTCACACGGCGGGCCATCTCGCGCACCAGGCGGTCGATGTTGTCCCTGCGCCAGGAGGCCCGGTCGGGGAAGCCGCCGCCGTAGCGCTCGAAGGCGTCGTCGTCGTCGAAGACCTGTCCCGCCACGGGGTACGGGTAGAAGTAGTCGTCCCAGTGCACCGCGTCGATCGGATACTTGCGCACGGCGTCGAGCATCGCGTCCTGCACGAAGCGCCGCACCTCGGGCAGGCCCGGGTTGTAGTAGAGCTTCCCGCCGTACGGCACGACCCAGTCGGGGTGCACGCGCGCGGGGTGCGTGGCCACCAGGCGCGAGGGGTCGGTGTGGTTGGCGATCCGGAACGGGTTGAACCACGCGTGCAGCTCCAGGCCCCTGCGGTGCGCCTCGTGCACGGCGGTGCCCAGCGGGTCCCAGCCCGGGTCCTTGCCCTGCACTCCGGTGAGGTACTCCGACCACGGCTCGTACGGCGAGGGCCACAGCGCGTCCGCGGTGGGCCGCACCTGGAAGATCACCGTGTTGAGTCTGCGGTTCACGGCCGAGTCCAAGTAGGCCAGCAACTCGCTCCGTTGCCGCTCCGCCGTGAGCCCCGGCCTGGACGGCCAGTCGCGGTTGACGACGCTCGCCAGCCACATGCCCCGCAGCTCCCGTCCCTTCTTGCGACGCCCGTCGGGAGCGGCGGCCGCGTCCCCCGCCGTCGCCAGGCCCGCGATCGCCGCCGCGGCCACCACCGAGAAACCTCGACGTGACATACGCCTCATCTGCATGCCCCCTGAGCTCGCTGTCCACCGGCACCCCTTGCCGGTTGCCGACAGCATGCCCGACCCGGCCCGTCATGGACCCCTCGTTGCGGAGTAACGTTCACGGCCGAGGCAGGCACCGCATCCGTACGGGGGTCCTGCCGGCCCCGTTGATCAGCGAAAGGCACGAGGTGACCGACTCCATGACCGATATCGCACGCGTCGGAGTGGTGGGCTGTGGCCAGATGGGCGCCGGAATCGCAGAGGTCTGCGCCCGCTCCGGACTGGACGTGAAGGTCGCGGAGACCACCGGTGAGGCCCTGGAGATCGGCCGGACCCGGCTGTACAACTCCCTCTCCAAGGCCGCCGAGCGCGGCAAGATCTCCGAGGAGGAGCGCGACGAGACGCTGGCCCGCCTCAGCTTCACCACCGACCTCGGCGAGTTCGCCGACCGTGACCTGGTCATCGAGGCCGTGGTGGAGAACGAGCAGGTCAAGACCGAGATCTTCCAGGTCCTCGACCAGGTGGTGACCCGGCAGGACGCGATCCTCGCCTCCAACACCTCCTCCATCCCGCTGGTGAAGCTGGCCGTCGCGACCTCGCGTCCCGACCAGGTCATCGGCATCCACTTCTTCAACCCGGCGCCGGTGCAGCAGCTCGTCGAGCTGATCCCCGCGCTGACCACCTCCGAGGGCACCATCAGCCGGGCCCAGGCCATGGTCGAGAAGGTCCTCGGCAAGCACGCGATCCGCGCCCAGGACCGCTCGGGCTTCGTGGTGAACGCGCTGCTCATCCCGTATCTGCTCTCGGCTATCCGAATGTTCGAGTCGGGCATCGCGTCCCGCGAGGACATCGACAACGGCATGGAGATGGGCTGCGCCCACCCGATGGGCCCGCTCAAGCTCGCCGACCTGATCGGCCTGGACACGGTCGCCTCGGTCGCCGACTCCATGTACGCCGAGTACAAGGAGCCGCTGTACGCCGCTCCCCCGCTGCTGCAGCGCATGGTCGACGCGGGCCGCCTCGGCCGCAAGACCGGCTCGGGCTTCTACACCTACGCCTGACACTCCGGACGTACCTCTTCGCACGGCGCTCACGCTCCGTACGGGAAGCGGGCCCGGCACTCGTTCGAGTGCCGGGCCCGCCGCGTTCACACACCGTGTGCGCAAGGGGCTCGCATATGCCCTTCGCACACTCTCCCGCCTTGCCCACCAGGCGAGTTGACTTTCCGTGCGGATGAAGGGGGGACGCGCCACTACAGAGAGGAGTGGACTCGTGACCACCGACGGCGAGATTGCCGTGGTCCCGGAAGAAGTCGCCGAGTTACGCCGTAGCCAGGACGTGGGCTTGGCCCGTGTCGACGGACGGCTGGCGTTGCTCACTCAGCACGACGAACAGACCGCCAAGAACGTGGAGGCCCTGGAGGCTCGGGTCACCGCCCTGGAGAACACACGCTGGCCGTTGCCCACGATCGTCGCCCTCGCGGCGGTCGCGGCGCTCGCCGTGGCGGTCTGGCAGGCCCTCGGCCATTAGCTAGCGCGCGTCCTGGCCGAGACGCAGATGGTGGAGGAGGAGAAGTGCCGCGGCCATGTTGGCGGCCGGGACCTCCCCGCGGGCCACCATGTCGGGGACCAGTTTGAGCGGGACCCACTCGCGGCGGTCCGACTCGAAGTCGTCCTCGGGGTGCCCGATGTACGTCCCTTCGTCGGACCAGTAGATGTGGTGCCGGGCGTCGGTGAGACCGTTGGACGGCTCGACGCTCATGAGATGCCGCAGCGGGCCCGGCCGCCAGCCGGTCTCCTCCTCCATCTCGCGTGCCGCCGCGTACGCGATGTCCTCGCCGTCCTCGACGACGCCTGCCGCGAGTTCCCAGCCCCAGCTGTCGGTGATGAAGCGGTGCCGCCACAGCAGCAGCACTTCGTTGGCGTCGTTGACGACGGTGGCCACGGCGACGGGCCGCAACCGTATGAGGAAGTGATCGAGATGCCGGCCGTCGGGTAGTTCGACATCTGCGAGATTGACGGTGAACCATCGGTTTCCATACACAGTTTGTTCGCCCTGTTTCGTCCACTGCACGGTTCTGCCACCTTCCGACGAGTAGATGGCAATATCGCAGCAGGGGAAACGTCGCAGCAGCGTGTGTGCGCCTCGGAACGGTGCGTATGCGCGACGCCGGACGAAGGGCGCCGGGAGCGCGTCACAGCGGAACGCGCAGCGCCCCGTCGATGAGTTCGGCCGCCTCGGCCGTGCCCGCGCAGTCGCTGCGGACCAGGTGCTCGCGCACCGCGCGCAGCCGGTCGCGCAGCCTCTGGGACTCCATCCCCCGTGCCTGTTCTGCCATTTCCACGGCCGTGGCCACCGCTTCGTCGGTGTTGCCCTGGCGCAGTTCGATCTGGCTGAGCATGGCGAGCCGGTGCACGCGGCCCCGGTCGTGCGCCGGAGTGTCCACGGCCGCCGCGGCGTGCTCACGGGCGCTGGTGAGATCCCCGAGGCTCAACAGGGCCTCAGCCACTTGTACGTTGACCAGACCCGGCTGGACATAGCCCGTCTCGTCCGGCTCACGGCCGCGCAGGATCCGGTCGGCCGCGTCCTCCGCACGCCGGATGCAGGACAGTGCGCTCCTGCCGTCGCCCAGGTGTGCGTACGCCTTGGCCTGCATCGCGTACAGATCGGATGCGAGCGCGGGGGTGAGGTCACGGCCCGCGGCCCGCAGCGCCGCCTCGGCGAACGCCACCGCCTGGCGGTACTCCCGCATGAACAGCGACTGGTTGACCAGAAGCGCGATCACATACGCGCCGAGTCCCCTGTCCCCACTGGCCTTCGCCAGGCGCAGCGCCTGGTGGAAGTAGCGCTGGGCCAGGCCGTGCGCGTCGGAGTCATAGGCGCAGATCCCGGCGATGGCCACCAACCCGCCGGTGGAGCGGTGCAGTTGGCGGCCCATCTCGTCGGTGTAGCTGCCGCGCAGCAGGGGCGCGGCCTCGGCGTTGAGAAAGCCGACGATGCGGGTGCGGGTCGCGACGCCGCCGGTCTTGCGGTACATCTGCTCGTAGTGCGCGCGGGCCGCGCGCATCATCTCGATGTCGGCGGTGCTCACCGGGTGGCGTCCGCCGCGGGACACGTCGACGTCCTCGGGCGGATTCTCCCACTCCCAGACGGGCATCACGGCGGGCGTGCCGGTGACCGCGGGCGCGCCGAGGAGGTGCGGGCGCTGCTGTTCGTCCGAGCGCCACAGGGCGGTGGCCCGCTCCACGAAGCCGGAGAGCGTGGAGGCCGCCGAACCGACGCGGGCCGCGGGGACACCGGGCAGCCCGAGGCCGATGTCGTCGAGGGTGACGGGTCGCTGCAACCGGGCCGCGAGCACCTCGCAGATCAGATCGGGGACCTGCCCGCGCGGACGCTGGCCCTTCAACCAGCGGGATACGGCGGTGTGTTCGTAGCGCAGCGCGAGTCCTCTGGACCTTCCCGCCTGGTTCACGTGTGCGGCAAGTCCCGCGTGGGAGATGCCCGCTTCGTCGAGGATCGCGTCGAGCAGGGTGTTGGGCTGCATGGATGCCCTCCGGTGGCTCGGTGCTGCTCAGACTAGTGGAGGGCACTTCACACGGGGTGTGAACGGAGTGCTCGGATCCGGGGGGTGTGCGCTCTGCCGCGCACCGTGTGGGATCGCTTGACTGAGATGCCTCATCAGTTAAGGAGGCCGGCCGGGCCGCCGGCTCCCCCCTCGAACAGTGCGGCGGCCCTTTCTGGCGCCGTCCGTCCCGCCGTCTGCCCGACAACTCCATGGCGGGGCGGATGGCGCATGCCGCCTTCCCGATGACGCATTCCGCGGGCCCGGCCCCGGATCTCAGCTCATGGTGCGGGCGTGCCGCCCCGGTTCCGACTGCTGGACCGGGACCCTCTTGCGGTCGTTGCGCAGCGCTAGCAGCGCCGCGTCGTCCGACGGCAACCGGCCCGCGTGGCGCAGGAGTTGGGCGTAGAGCGCACGGATGAGCCCCTGCGGCGAGATCGGCTGCGAGCGCGCGGCCTCGGTGAGCGCCGCCTGCAGCGGGAAGAACGCCCCCGCGGCGTTCCGCGCGTCCTCCACCCCGTCCGTGTGCAACACCAGCGCCTGGCCAGGCAGCAGCTGCCCGCAGTGCAGCACGGACAGGTCGGCCGGGAGCGGGAAGGCACCGAGCGGCGGCAGCGGTTCGGCGTCGGTCAGGGGCCGGGCGCCCCCGCTCAGCAGATGGGGCCACGGGTGCCCGCAGTTGAGCGCGGAGATCTCGCCCTCCTGGCTGATCTCCAGGAGCAGGACGGTGACGAACTCCTCGGCGAGCGGACAGTCCGGCACCGCACCGCCGCCCGCGGGGTGCTCGGCGCGGGAGCGCTCCCGCAGATGTCGCCCGAGGGCCCGCTCCAACCTGCGCAGGACGTGCGGCAGTTCGGGCTCGTCGTGTGCGGCCTCGCGGAAGCTGCCGAGGACGGCGGCGACGGTCGCGATGGCTGCCAGGCCGTGCCCCCGGACGTCTCCCATGACGACACGGACGCCGTGGTCGGTGGCCGCCACCTCGTACAGATCGCCCCCGACGGAGGCACCACGCGAGGCGGAGAGCCGCCCCGCGGCGAGCGCGAGCCCTTCGACGCGGGGTGGCAGCGGCCTCAGCAGCACGTTCTGTGCGGCGCCCGCGACCTCGCGGATCTGCCGCAACTCCCGCAGCAGCGCCCGGCGTACATGCAATATGAGCCCGGTCCCCACGGCGAAGAAGACGGCGCTGCTGACGATCCGCGCCCCCATGCCGTCCTGCTGGGCGAGCGGGCAGGCCAGTTTGTACGTGATGGCGACGGCGCCCCACACGGTCGGCAGCCCCAGCGCCAGCGCGCGCCGGACCTTCTGGCGCTCCGCTCGGCGCTCGACGCGACGCCGCACACGGGGAAGGAGACGGGGAAAGACACGGGGCAGCCTCCGTGGAACTCGTCGTCGGGGACTCCTGCCGCGCACCCTTGCCCGGAGCATCGCCCGGCAGGGAGGCCCCGCCTTGATACGGATCATGCCGACGGCCCCCCTAAGGCCCTGTTCAGCGAGTGGCCGACCCCTACGGCCGGATTGATTCTGTCGACCGTGTGGCCCGACCGGGCCAGAGTGACGCCACTTGTCACTCAAACGAGTGAGGGGCTTATCCGGTGGTCCGGATAAGCCCCTCTTTGCGCCCCTTGTGCGCCTGTTCTCGACTACGGGCGGTGACTACGCTCCGCGCAGCACCGCGCCCGTGTGCTCGGCCGCCAGCGCGACGGCCGCGTCACGGGCCGCCGACGCCTCGTCGACGGTCAGCGTGCGGTCGGCCGCGCGGAAGCGCAGCGCGTACGCGAGGGACTTCTTGCCCTCACCGATCTGCTCGCCCTCGAAGACGTCGAACAGCCGGATGGACTCCAGGAGCTCACCCGCGCCACCGCGCAGGAAGTACTCGACCACCGCGGCGGGCACCTCGGAGTCGACCACGAGGGCGACGTCCTGGGTGGCCACCGGGAAGGTGGAGATCCGCGGCGCCTCGACCGCCCCGTCGCGCGCCGTCTCCAGGCGGTCCAGGTCCAGCTCCATCGCGCAGGTGCGCGCGGGCAGGCCCAGCGCCTTGACGACGCGCGGGTGCAGCTCGCCCGCGTGGCCGACGGTGACGATCTCGTCGCCGACGAGAACCTTCAGCTCGGCGCAGCGGCCGGGGTGCCACGGGCCGTACTGCCCCTGGTCGACGATCAGCTCGACGCCGACCTCGCGGGCGATGGTCCGCGCCGCCTCGACGGCGTCGGCCCAGTCGGCCGGGCGGCCCTTGCCCCACCAGCCGGCCTGCTCGCGGGCGCCCGTGAGGACGACGGCGGCGTGCCGGGGCTGGACGGGCAGCGCCTCGGTCAGGGAGGCGATCTCCTCGTCGGTGGGACGCCGGTCGACGGGCAGGCGCACCGCGACCTTCGACTCCTCACGCGGGTGGAACACGAGACCCGTCTCGAAGAGCGCCAGGTCGTGGCTGCCGCGGCCGTCGTTGCGACGGAGCGCGCCGAGCAGGCCCGGCAGCAGCGTCGTACGGAGCGCGGGCTCCTCGTCGGAGAGCGGGTTGACGAGCTTGACCACGCGGCGGTTGTCGTCGTCCTCGTCCAGACCCAGCTGGTCGAAGACGCCCTCCCCGATGAAGGGGTAGTTCGGCGCCTCGACGTAGCCGGCGCCGGCCAGGGCGCGCCCGATGCGGCGGTGGGTGCGCTGCCGCTCGGTCAGGCCGCGGCCCGCGGGGGGCTTGGGCAGCGTCGAGGGCAGGTTCTCGTACCCCTCGAGGCGGATGACCTCTTCGGCGAGGTCGTTCGGCTCGGCGAGGTCGGGGCGCCACGACGGGACGGTGACGGTCAGGTCGTCCTGACCGTAGACGTCGCAGCCGACCTGCTGGAGGCGGCGTACGACGGTCTCGCGGCCGTAGTCGACACCGGCGACCTTGTCCGGATGGTCGGCGGGCATCGTGATCGTGCGCGGCCCGGTCGGCGCGATGACCTCGGTGACGCCGGCCTCGGCGGTGCCGCCCGCGAGCAGGACGAGCAGGTCGACGGTGCGCTGCGCGGCGGCGGCCGCGGCCTGCGGGTCGACGCCGCGCTCGAAGCGCTTGGACGCCTCGGAGGGCAGCTTGTGGCGCCGGGCGGTGCGGGCGATGGAGATCGCGTCGAAGTGCGCGGCCTCGATGACGACGTCGGTGGTGCCGGCCCCGTCCTCGTGGTCCGCGATCTCGGTGTTGGCACCGCCCATGACGCCCGCGATGCCGATGGGGCCGCGGTCGTCGGTGATGACCAGGTCCTCGGCGTCCAGGACGCGCTTGGCACCGTCGAGGGTGGTGAACTTCTCGCCCTGCTCGGCCCGGCGCACGCCGATCGTGCCCTGGATGCGGGAGCGGTCGTAGGCGTGCAGGGGCTGGCCGAGCTCCATCATCACGTAGTTGGTGATGTCGACGGCGAGCGAGATCGGGCGCATGCCGACCTTCTGCAGACGGCGCTGCAGCCAGATCGGGGAGCGCGCCTCGGGCTGCAGGCCCGTGACGGTGCGCGCGGTGAAGCGGTCGCAGCCCAGCGGGTCGCTGATCTTGACCGGGTAGCCGAAGGAGTTCGGCGCGGGCACGTCGAGGAGCGCCGGGTCGCGCAGCGGCAGGCCGTACGCGATGGCGGTCTCGCGGGCGACGCCGCGCATCGAGAGGGCGTAGCCGCGGTCGGGCGTGACGGCGATGTCCAGGACCTCGTCGACGAGCTCCAGGAGCTCGATGGCGTCGGTGCCGGCCTCGTGCTCGGGCGGCAGGACGATGATGCCGCCGCTGCCGTCGTCGCCCATGCCGAGCTCGTCGCCGGAGCAGATCATGCCGTGCGAGGTCTTGCCGTACGTCTTGCGGGCGGCGATGGCGAAGTCACCGGGCAGGACGGCGCCGGGCAGGACCACGACGACCTTGTCGCCGACGGCGAAGTTCCGGGCGCCGCAGACGATCTCCTGCGGCTCGCCGGTGCCGTTGGCGGAGCCGACGTCGACGGTGCAGAAGCGGATGGGCTTCTTGAAGCCCTCCAGCTCCTCGATGGTGAGGACCTTGCCCACGACGAGCGGGCCCTTCAGGCCGGCGCCGAGCTGCTCGACGGTCTCGACCTCCAGGCCGACCTCGATCAGCTTGGCCTGCACGTCACGGCCGGTCTCGGTGGCGGGGAGGTCGACGTACTCCCGCAGCCAGGAAAGCGGGACCCGCATCAGATCTCCATCCCGAACGGCCGGGTGAACCGGATGTCACCCTCGACCATGTCTCGCATGTCTTCGACGTTGTGGCGGAACATCAGCATCCGTTCGATGCCGAACCCGAAGGCGAATCCGCTGTACTTCTGGGGGTCGACGCCGCAGGCGGTGAGCACCTTCGGGTTGACCATGCCGCAGCCGCCGAGCTCGATCCAGCCCTCGCTGCCGCAGGTGCGGCAGGGGCGGTCGGGGTTGCCCACGGACTCGCCGCGGCAGACGTAGCACACCATGTCCATCTCGGCGGACGGCTCGGTGAACGGGAAGTAATTGGGGCGCAGCCGGGTCTTCATGTCCGGGCCGAAGAGCGCCTGGACCATGTGGTCGAGCGTGCCCTTCAGATCGGCCATGGTCAGGCCCTCGTCGACGGCGAGCAGCTCGATCTGGTGGAAGACCGGGGTGTGCGTCGCGTCCAGCTCGTCCGTGCGGTACACGCGGCCGGGGCAGACGATGTAGACCGGCGGCTCACGGCGCTCGATGAGCGAGCGCGCCTGCACCGGGGAGGTGTGGGTGCGCAGCACGACACCGGACTCGTCGCCCTGCGCGCCCTCGGGGCCCTGGACGAAGAAGGTGTCCTGCATCTGCCGGGCCGGGTGGTCGGGCGTGAAGTTGAGGGCGTCGAAGTTGAACCACTCCGCCTCGACCTCGGGGCCCTCGGCGACCTCGTAGCCCATCGAGACGAACACGTCGGCGACGCGCTCCATCATCGTGGTCAGCGGGTGCCGGGCGCCGGCGGGCGTGCGGTCGTACGGCAGCGTGACGTCCACCGCCTCCTCGACCAGGACGCGGGCGTCACGCTCGGCCTCGAGCTCGGTCTGGCGGGCGGCCAGCGCCTTGCTCACGGCGCCGCGCGCCATGCCGACGCGCTTGCCCGCCTCGGCCTTGGCCTGCGGGGGCAGCGCGCCGATCTCGCGGTTGGCCAGCGCCAGCGGCGAGGTGCCGCCGGTGTGCGCGACCTTGGCCTCCTGGAGCTTGTCGAGGGAGTCTGCGGCCGCGAAGGCGGCGAGCGCCTCGTCCCGCATGCGCTCGATCTCTTCAGGTTTCAGTGCCTCGACCTCAACAGGGTCGTACGACTTGTTCGGTGCCGACATCTCTTCCCGTGCTTCCGATTGGCTGGCGGATGGGTCCCCGTCAACAACTCGGAGACAAGCTGTCCCAGGTGTGGGGACACAAAGTGCCAACGACCGAGTCTAACGGGGGTGCGGTGAACGAATGAGCCCGCGGGCTGCTCAGGGCGTGATCACTGGAGATACGCCGGAGCCCCCACGGGCAACGTAAATCGGAACTGGGCGCCGCCGCCGGGGGCCCGGCCGACGGTGATCGTCCCGCCGTGCGCCTCCACGATGCCCTTCACGATGTACAACCCCAGTCCCGTCCCGCCGCGTTTGCTGCCCCGCCAGAAGCGGGTGAAGACGCGGCCCATCGACTCCTCAGGAATACCGGGACCCTCGTCGCTCACGGTCACGGCGGTCTCGGCGCCGCCCCGCTCGCGCGGTGACGAGGAGGGGGCCACATCGATGGTGACGGTTCCCTCGCCGTGCCGCACGGCATTTTCCAGCAGATTGCTGAGTACCTGGTCGATCTTGTCGGGGTCCGCCCAGAGATCGGGCAGCGGCTGCTGGAGCCGTACGAGGAAGCGGTCCGCGTCCTGGCCCGCGGCGACGTGCGCCTGGATGTGCCGTCCGACGGCGGCGCCTATGTCGACGGGCTGTCGGCGCAGCTCCAGACGTCCGGAATCGATCCGGGAGATGTCGAGCAGCTCGGCGATCAGCCGTGTGACGCGGTTGGCGTCGGCGTCCACGGTCTCCAGCATCAGCTTCTTCTGGTCGTCCGTGAACCGCTCCCACTTGGCGAGCAGCGTCGCCGTGAAGCCCTTCACGGAGGTGAGGGGAGAGCGGAGCTCGTGGGCCACCGTGGCGATCAGCTCGGCGTGGCTGCGCTCGGTGCGGCGGCGGGCCTCGGTGTCGCGCAGCGAGACGACCACGCGGTGCACGGGACCGGTGCGGACGGTGCGTACGTAGCGTGCGGAGACGAGGACCTCGCGGCCGCCGGGCAGCAGCAGATTGCGTTCGGGCTGGCGCACGCGGGTGGCGAGGCCGCCGTAGGGATCGGTGAGCTGCCACCAGCGGCGGCCTTCGAGGTCCTCTAAGGGGAGCGCACGCTCCAGGGAGGCGCCGAGTGCCTCGGCCGCGGGGACCGCGGTGATCCGCACCGCCGCCGCGTTGAAGCAGATGACCCGGCCCGTCTCGTCCGCGACGACGAGCCCGTCCGGCAGTTCGTCCGGGTCGAGTCCGAGGTCGCCGAGTTCACCGGGACCGCAGCGGTCCGCGCGAGTACGGACGAAGTCCTGTACTCCCGGTGCTCTGCTCGTGCCGACGCTCATTCCCCGAACTCCACCCTCTCGGACCGGCGGTGGGGTACCTCCCTGCTCGAGCGAAGCCGAGAGCTTGGGGGAGGGCCCCCGAGCCCGTCACACTACTAGCTCGATGTGACGGAGCGGCACCCTCCGGCGGCACGCTGTGCACGGGCGGACGCATAGAGGCATACTGCCGCGGCCGTCGCGAGGTTGAGGCTCTCGGCTCTGCCGTGGATCGGAACGCGCACCACCGCGTCCGCGAGTGCGCGGGTCTCCTCCGGCAGTCCCCAGGCCTCGTTGCCGAAGATCCAGGCGCTGGGGGTGCCCATGGTGCCCTTGTCGAGCTCCGTGTCGAGGTCGTCCTCGCCCGCGCCGTCGGCGGCGAGGATGCGTACGCCCGCGCCCTTCAGCCCTCGCACGGCCTGCTCGACGGGGACGCCGACCGCGACCGGCAGATGGAAGTGCGAACCGACCGACGCCCGCACCGACTTGGGGTTGTAGAGGTCCACGGAGGCGTCCGTGAGGATCACCGCGTCGGCGCCCGCGGCGTCCGCGCAGCGCAGCACGGTCCCGGCGTTCCCGGGGTCACGGACGTGCGCGAGGACGGCGACGAGTTTCGGCCTCGCGGCGAGGATCTCCTCGAAGGGCACGTCCAGGAACCGGCAGACCCCGACGAGCCCCTGCGGGGTCACGGTCGTCGAGATGTCGGCGATGACGTCCTCGTCGGCGAGGTGCACCCGGGCACCCGCGGCACGGGCCTCCCCCACGATGTCGGCGTAGCGCTCGGCGGCGTCGACGGTGGCGAACAGTTCGACGAGCGTCTGCCCGTGCGCGGCGGCCTCCCGCACCGCCTGCGGCCCCTCGGCGAGAAACAGCCGCTCCTTCCCCCGAAAATTCCGCTTGGCAAGCCGCCGGGCGGCACTGACGCGGGGCGACTTCGGGGAGATCAACTCAGGGGCGGCAACCATAAAACTCACCTTAGGCAAAGCACCCCTGAAGGGGGCGCGGGGAACTGCGCGACAAGCCACGAGGGACCCGCGGACGGCAGCGAACAGAAGACGGCAGACGAGCCCCCGAACACACTCGGACCCGCAAGCCAGCCGGCCTGCGGGTCCGAAGTCACGCTCAGCTCAGCGCAGCGTTACGCGGCAGCCTTCGGGGCGTTGACATCCGACGGCAGCGCCTTCTGCGCGACCTCGACGAGCGCGGCGAACGCGTTCTCGTCGTTGACGGCCAGCTCCGCGAGGATCTTGCGGTCCACCTCGATGTTGGCGGCCTTCAGACCCTGGATGAAGCGGTTGTACGTGATGCCGTTGGCGCGGGCAGCGGCGTTGATGCGCTGGATCCACAGCTGACGGAAGTCGCCCTTGCGCTTCTTGCGGTCGTTGTAGTTGTAGACCAGGGAGTGGGTGACCTGCTCCTTGGCCTTGCGGTACAGGCGCGACCGCTGGCCGCGGTAGCCGCTGGCCTGCTCGAGGATCGCCCGACGCTTCTTGTGGGCGTTGACTGCCCGCTTGACGCGTGCCACTTTTTAACTCCTTGTAGCGGGGCCGTGGTTGGACTCACACGACCCGGTATCGATTGGGTCCCGGTCAGAGGTCAGGTGCCGTGTCCGGCACCCGAACTCACTTGCCGAGAAGCTTCTTGATCTTCTTGGCGTCGCCCGGGGCCATCTCGGCGTTGCCGGTGAGGCGACGCGTCAGACGGGACGACTTGTGCTCGAGCAGGTGGCGCTTGCCGGCGCGCTCACGGAGCACCTTGCCGGAGCCGGTGACCTTGAAGCGCTTGCTGGCACCGCTGTGCGACTTGTTCTTCGGCATAGCGCCGTTCTCTCCTCGTCAGTGGCGCTCCGATGCCCGGTCGTGAAACCGGGCATCCGGGAGCGTCATGGTGTGTCAGTTGGCATCCCTGGACTTGCGTCCGGGGATCAGGCCTCGGCGGGAGCCTCGGCCGGGGCCTCGGCGGGAGCCTCGGAAGGCTCCTCCTCGGAGGCGTTCTGCGAGCGGCCCGGGTTGGCCTTCGCGTCCGCCTTGCGAGCCGCCTGGGCCTCACGGGCCTCGGCCATCGCCTCGGTCTTCTTCTTGTGCGGACCGAGGACCATGATCATGTTTCGGCCGTCCTGCTTCGGGTTCGACTCGATGAACCCGAGGTCCTCGACGTCCGAAGCGAGACGCTGCAGCAGTCGGAAGCCCAGCTCGGGGCGGGACTGCTCGCGACCACGGAACATGATCGTGATCTTGACCTTGTCGCCCTGCTTGAGGAACCGGACGACGTGACCCTTCTTGGTGTCATAGTCGTGCGGGTCGATCTTCGGCCGGAGCTTCATCTCCTTGATGACCGTGTGCGCCTGGTTCTTGCGCGCCTCACGGGCCTTCATGGCCGACTCGTACTTGAACTTCCCGTAGTCCATGAGCTTGCACACGGGCGGACGGGCGTTCGCCGCGACCTCGACCAGGTCAAGGTCGTACTCCTGCGCAAGCTCCAGGGCCTTGGCAAGCGGAACAATCCCGACCTGCTCGCCGCTGGGACCGACAAGTCGCACCTCGGGAACGCGAATCCGGTCGTTGATGCGGGGCTCGGCGCTGATGGATCCTCCTCGGTAGCACCACGCGACCGTCTGGCGGACAGCCGCGTTACGTCTGTTTTCTGGACCAACCGCGCCGGAGCACAAAAAATGCCCCGACCGATCACAGGAAGGGGCTCCACGTACTACCGGAGCACCTCCGCGGTGATCGCGGGGCGCACATCATGCGGCCCGAAGCCTCGGGGGCTTCGGTCGCCTGACCGGTGACCCGCCGCTCCGGGGAGCGGCCAGGTGGGAGATCGGAGCCTCCACTTGTGGGCCGGATCCTTGCGTTGGCACGCGGGTCTCCAGCCGGTCGTTACACAAGGTTAGCAGCTCCCCGGGGGTGGAGCGAACCAGTGTGCACACCCGCTCCCGCGGCTCGGACCGTCCGGGGCGCGGCTTATCGTGTGGGACATGAGCGAGACGACCTCCACCCCCGAGTCCCCCGCCGGCGACTCCCCCGACTTCGACACCCTGACCCGTGACATCGCGGACGTCCCCGCGGTCGAGGTGATCACCACGGTGGCGGTCCACCTGATGAGCGCCGCCGCCGTGAACCTCGGCCTCGCCGAGGGAGGCGAGGGCCACAAGGACCTGGACGAGGCCCGCAAGCTGATCCACTCGCTGGCGGGACTGCTCGACGCGAGCGCCACCGAGGTCAGCTCCTTCCACGCGGCGCCGCTGCGTGACGGCCTGAAGTCGCTGCAGCTGGCGTTCCGCGAGGCGTCGCTGGTGGCGGACGAGCCGGGTCAGGGTCCGGGCGAGAAGTACACGGGCCCGGTCTTCGGCTGAGCCCTCACACCGTACGTACGTAGAGGGGCTCGCCCGGTGGCGTCGCCTCGGCCGGCAGGAGTGCCAGGTCGAGACCGCGCACCAGGCGGGCCCTCAGTGCTTCGTCGGCCGCGATCCGCCGCGCCACCCGCTGGGCGGCGTCGGCAGGGTCCGCGGCCGGGTCGAGGACCAGGGCGAGGGTGCCGTCCGAGCGGCCGGGGCCGAGGTGGGCGCGGACCACTGCGGGCTCGGCGGCGACGGCCGCGCGCACGGCGTCGGTGACCGCGGGGTCGGCGAGCGGGTCGGCGCTCACGCGGCCCTCGGCGAGGGCGAGCAGGGCGGATCGGCCCAGTTCATAGGGGACGGGGCCCGCGAGGTCGAGGACGATCGTGTCGGCCTGCTCGTGGGCGGCGGCCTGGAGCGCCTGGTGCAGCGGGACGGCGACGGGGCGGGCCGCCGGGTCCCACAGGGCGAGGGCCTCGATGGAGGTGAAGGCGGGCAGCGCCTTGCGGTCGCCTGCCTTCAGGGTGGGGACCGCCATGTCGCTGGTCTTCTCGCGGCGCAGTCCGTTCTCGTCCTCCTCGACCTCGCCGAGCACGGCGACGACGGGGACGAGGAGCCGGGCTCCGGCCAGGGCCGCCAGGACGGGACCGTGGGCCGTGCGGTCCTCCGACCAGGCCGCGAGCGCCGCGGCAAGGCGCGGGTCGGCGGTGCCGTCGTCGTCGGAGAAGCCCGGGTCGGGAATGTTCTTGTTCGCCATGTTCGCCACGGTGCGACCCTACAGAGGCGTACTCCCGTAAGGACGGGCCGGGCCCTACAGGGGCAGGTCGGGGCGTCTGCGGACCGGTCGGCCGCGCCACAGGTACACCGCGGCGGCGAGCATGGCGACACCGAGGCCGCCCGCGACGGGGCCGACCCAGCCCACGAAGCCACTGTCGGCTTGCTCCGGGTCCGGGCCCCGGCCGAAGTACTCCGCGCCGTACGCCGTCGTGCGCAGCTCGTCCGGCTCGAGCTTGCCCGCACGGGTGAGCGCGGCCGCCGGGTCGATGAGGCCGAAGCCCCGGGAGTCGTCGCGGCCGCCGGCCGGGACGTCGCGGGCGGTGCGCTCCAGGAGCTGCTTGATCTGCGCGGGCTTCAGGTCGGGGTGGGCGGCGCGGATCAGGGCGACGGCGCCGGAGACGAAGGCGGCGGCCGCGCTGGTGCCCCAGCCCTCGTAGTACTTGCGGTCGGGGTCGGCGATGACGATGTCGTCGCCGGGGGCTGCGACGGTGGCGTACCAGCGGCGGGTGGAGAAGGAGGCGCGGTTGCCGTTCTCGTCGACGGCGGTCGCCGCGATCACTCCGGGGTAGGCGGCCGGGTAGGAGACGTGGTCGCCGCGCTCGCCGCCGTTGCCCGCGGAGGCGACGACGGCGACGCCCTTCTTGAGGGCGTACTGCACGGCGGCGTCCTCGGCCGGTTCGGGGTGGGCGGACTTGGAGTCGTCGCCCAGGGAGAGGTTGATGACGTCCGCGCCGTTGTCGGCGGCCCAGCGGATGCCTTCGGCCAGGGCGTTGCCGCGGGTGTTGCGGGCCTTTCTGCGGGCGGGGTCGCCGTCCTCCAGGATCACGCGGACCGGCAGGATCTTGGCCTCGGGCGCGATGCCGAGCACGCCGTCGCCGCGGCCCTGGCCGTGTCCGTGGCCCGCGATGATGCCGGCCATGGCGGTGCCGTGCCGGGCCCAGGGGCGGTCGCCGCGCCGCGCCCCGAAGCCGACCATGTCCTCGCCTTCGAGGACGTTGCCCGCGAGGTCGGGGTGTTCGGCGTCTATGCCGGTGTCCAGGACGGCGACGGTGATGCCCTTGCCCTTGGTGGTCTGCCAGGCCTGGCTGGTGTGCATGGCGTCGAGGGCCCACTGCTGGGCGCGGATGCCGTCGTTGGCGTGCGCGGTGGTGGCCGGGATGAGCGCGAGCGAGGCGGCGAGCGCGGTGGCGACGAGCGGCTGACGGATCCTCATGACACCTTCCTTGCGGCCCTTCACGCCTCTTTCCCCCTCACGCCCTTCTTCTCCGCTCACGGCCTCTTCCCCGCTCACGCCTTCTTCCCCGCGGCCGCGATGGTCTTGCGCAGGCCGCGCTCGACGCGGTCGGCGATGCCCTTCGCCTCGTGGCCGAGGCCCGACTGGGCGGGCGCCGACGTGGTGTTGGTGCCCATGGCCTCGGTGGCGGGCTCGGGGTCCGTGACGGTGCGGCCGTCGGCGAACCCGGAGACCGCGTACGCGACGACGGGCGCGTCCGGGAGCACGGACACGGTCCAGGAGGCACGCTGTGCGTCGCCGAAGTCCTCGGCGGCGGTTCCCTTGGCGGCGTAGGGGCGGGGCATGAGGTCGGGGCGCCGGTCGAGCCCTTCCTCCGTGAAACGGTTCCGCAGTGCCTTCATCGCGTCGGCGTCAGCCTTGGTGAACAGCAGCCCCACGGTGGTGACATGGCTGCGGGTAGCGTCGGTGTACGTGGCGCGGAGCAGCCGCAGACAGCCCGCCGGCGCGAGGGCCTTCCGCAGCAGCGGGTCGAAGGCTGCCCGGCAGCCGCTGTCCGGGGCGACGGCGATACGGGTCCAGGAGCGGTCGGCGCCGCCGGGGCCCGCGCCCTCCCCCTTGAGGGTGGGCGGGAAGAGCCGGTCTACGGGGACGCTGTGCCAGAGCTCGCCTGTGACGGTGTACGCGCTGCGGGTGGTGTCGCCGGCCACGGACTCGCCGGTGAGCCAACTCCCGGTCACCGCGCCGCCGATGAGGCCGAGCCCGAGGACGACGCAGGCCGCGGCGGCGGCCGCGCGGGGTCGGGCCCAGCCACGGACGGGGCGCAGCCGGGTGGTGGAGTCGTCGTACATCGCGGGCCGCGCGAAGAACACGAAGGGCCGGCCGGCGCCGGGCCCCGGCGTCAGATCGACGGCACCGACCGCACGCCGCGCGGCAGTTGCACGGGCCGCCCCTTCGGCAGCGGGTACCGACGGCTCATCAACGACGGGCCGCAGCCGGGCGGTGGTCTCCTCGTCCGCGGCAGGCGGGGCAGAGGACTGCGGGGCGGCAGCGGGACGCCGGGGCGGGGCGGGGCGTGCCGGGGAATCGGCGGCACGGTCGGCGCTCGACTCCCCCTCCACGGCAGGCGGGGCGGAAGGCTGCGGCGGGACGACCGGCCGCGGGGCGCGGGGCGGCAGGGCATCCTTGCCGCCGCCGTCCACCTCCGGCTCCCCGCCCGCGGCGGGCGGGACGGGGGGCTGCGGCGGAACAACCGGGTGCGGAACAACCGCGCGCGGGGCGGCGGGCGTCGCGGCGGCGGTGGCGGTGGCGGTGGCGGTGGCGGTGGCGGTGGCGGTGGCGGTGGCGTCGGCCGTGGTCAGCCCCGCGTCGAAGGCAGGCTTCGGTGGGTCGTCGGGCAGACGGGCCGATGCGGGAGGCGGCGGAGGGGACTCCTCGGCGGTGTCGTGCTCCGCAGTGCCCTCCGCTGTGGCGCCGTGCTCCGCGGTGTTCTCCTCCACCCCGGCACCGTGCTCCGCGGCGTTCTCCTCCACCCCGGCGTCCTGCTCCGCCCTGGACCCCACGGACCGTTCCGTGCGGGCCTTTTCGAAGGGGGCCAGCAGGTCCTTTATGCGCGCGGCCGTTCCGTCGGGGGCGTCGTCCCTGTCGGCGGCCGTGCCCTCGGGGGCGTCGTCCGCCGCAGGCCGCGGGGCGCCGAGCACCCAGTCCTCGTCGACCGGCGGCGGGACATCGGGGAAGCGGGCGGAGGGCGCGGGCGGCGGCTCTTGTGACGGCGCCGGCGGGGCCGCGGGGCGGGGCGGCGTCGTGGGGCGCGGCGGGATGGGGCCGCGAGGCGCCTCCGTGCTCATGCTCCCCCGTTTCCTCGCGCTCGGACTGCCGGAGCGCTCGGCTCCGCATGGCGCGGTACGCGTCGCTCGGCCGGGCTCCGTGCGCGTCACTCTACGGGCAGACGCAGGTCGCGAGGGAACTCAGTCCGCACCCCCGGGCGATCTGCCCGGATCATCCCCCTACCCTCGGGTAATCGTGTCTGGCAGGCTTCGCCCATGACTGCCCTCGCCGCAGACCGGGCCCGCTACGACAGGGCCACCGCACACCTCGACGCCCCTGTCGCGATCGTCGATCTGGACGCCTTCGACGCCAATGCCGATGACCTGGTGCAGCGGGCCGGGGGCAAGCCGATCCGGGTCGCGAGCAAGTCCGTGCGCTGCCGTGCCCTGCTCGAACGGGTCCTGGCCCGCGACGGATTCGCCGGGATCATGTCGTTCACGCTCGCCGAGTCGATCTGGCTGGCCCGCTCCGGCTTCGAGGACGTGCTGCTCGCCTACCCCTCGGCGGACCGCGCCTCCTTCGCCGAGCTGACCGCCGACCCGAAGCTCGCGGCCGCCGTGACCGTGATGATCGACGACCCGGCCCAGCTGCGGCTCATCGACGAGGCGAGGAACGGCGGGACCGAAGAGGTGCGGGTCTGCCTGGAGTTGGACACCTCCTTCAAGGTGCTCGGCGGCAAGGTGCGGATCGGCGCGCTGCGTTCACCGCTGCACTCGCCCGTGCAGGTCGCCGCCCTGGCCCGCGCCATCGCCCGGCGGCCCGGCTTCCGGCTCGTGGGCGTCATGGCGTACGAAGGTCATGTCGCGGGGGTGGGCGACGCCGTCGAAGGGCATCCGGCGCGCTCGCGGGCGATCCGGATGATGCAGGCCGCGGCCCGCAAGGAGTTGGCCGCGCGCCGCGCGGAGACCATCGGCGCCGTGCGCGCGGTCGCGCCGCACCTGGAGTTCGTGAACGGCGGGGGCACCGGCAGCGTGCAGCACACCGCGGCGGAGCGCGCGGTGACGGAGATCGCCGCGGGGTCGGGGCTCTTCGTACCGAGGCTCTTCGACCATTACACGTCGTTCAGCGGACGCCCGGCGGCGCTCTTCGCGCAGCCCGTGGTGCGCCGGCCCGGCGTGGGGATCGTGACGGTGCTCGGCGGCGGCTATCCCGCGTCGGGCGTCGCGGGCGCCGACCGCTCGCCCGTGCCGTATCTCCCGCAGGGGCTGCGGTACGACCCGCAGGAGGGCGCGGGCGAGGTGCAGACCCCGCTGCACGGCCCCCCGGCGGACGACCTGCTGATCGGCGACAAGGTGTGGTTCCGGCACGCCAAGGCCGGGGAGTTGTGCGAGCGGTTCGAGACCCTGCAGCTGGTGGAGGGCGACAAGGTGACGGCGAGCGTCCCGACGTACCGGGGCGAGGGCCGGACGTTCCTGTGACCCTCGCGGCGCCTCAGGGCGTCGCCCCCACGTCGTTGCCCACGCCGCCGCCCGTCGCGCTGTCGTCGACCGAGCGGATGCCCTTGGTGATCTCGTCCATGACGGAGACCGGCGGCGCTCCGTCCCCCGCGCCGACGGCGAAGCGGACGATGATCATGGACTCCGAGCCGACGCTCGACGCGAAGGCGAGCGACTGGACGTAGCCGCCGTCGCCCTTGGCGGTGTGGACGCGCCAGCGCACGAAGTAGCCGCTGCGGCCCGCGACCGCCACCTGGCCTTCCTTGACCTTCTTGGTGCTGGTGATGCCGCCGTAGGGCTTGTTGTCCAGCTTGTCCTTGTCGTACGCCGCGTCGGCCGCGTCCTTGATGTCGGCGCGGGCGAGGGCCTTGGGGTCCGTCTCGTCCGTGCCCGTCGAGGTGCTCGACGTGACGGTGCCCTCGCGGCAGAGGCCGGAGTCGCCGGGGCAGTCGACAATGTCCGGGGTCTGGATGGTCGCGCCGCCGCCGATGGTGTCGTCGTCCTTCTCCCAGCCCTTGGGGACGGGGATCGTGATGCCGTTCAGGTCGTCGACGAGGGTGTTCGGGTCGGTGTCGGTCGGCGAGGGCGACGCCGACTTCTCCGTGGCGGACGGCGTCGGGCTCGTGGCGGCGGGAGTGGTCGGCGCGGGGCTGCCGCCCTCCGGGTCGCCGTCGTCCTCGCCGAGGACGACGGCGCCCGTGACGATCGCTCCGACGAGGACGGCCGCGGCGACGGTCAGCGCGATCACCTTCGCGCGGCCGCCGCCGCCCGCCGATGCCACCGGCATGACGGAGGTCGTGGCCTGAGGCGGCCCGAACCCCTGCTGTTCCGGGGCGACTTGGGCGTTCTCGGGCGCACGCCGGTGCTCGGTCCAGGCGGACCCGTCCCACCAGCGCTCGACGGAGGGCTGGTGGGGGTCCGGGTACCAGCCGGGCGGCGGCGACATGCTCATCCCGGCACTCTAGGACTTCGTCCGACGATCAGTACACCGAGTCCCGCTCAGTACGCCGAGTCCCGCTGGTCCGGCACCACCGTGCCGTCCTCCCGCAGCACCGGGCCCTTGCTCCCGTCGTGCTCGTTGTACGCGGCGGTCGAGCAGGGGTAGGTGCCGCTCTTCTGCGGCAGCGGCTCGATGAACATGGGGTTCACGACCCAGCGGCCGTCCGCGTTGTCGTACGCCCGGCACATGAACTCGCTCTTGTTGCGGTTCAGGACCAGGTGCGCGCCGGTGGCGTCGCCGACGAACGTCACGTCCGTGTCGGCGTCGCCGCCGCCGAGCGCGATGCGGTGCGCGAAGTCCTGCTTCTCCCAGGCCTTCTTGCCCTTGATCCCGAAGATCTCCTGGTTGATCCAGCAGCGCTTGCCGTCGATGTACGGGATGGCCTCGCCCTTGTTGACGGGGACACCGCCGCAGCCCTGGTTCCAGGTGGTGATGCGTCCCTTGCGGTCGAGGACCGAGCGGATGGCGACCGTGTGCTTGCGGTCGATGCCCACGCCCTTCGACCAGACTTCCGTCACCGGCTCCGAGCCCGCCGAGACGATGTAGACGTCGAACCCGGCCTTCTTGAGGGTGCGGATCAGGTCGCGCTGCTGGTCGTAGTAGCGGACGTACCCGGGGATCTTGTGCGTGCCGACGGTCTGCGTCGCGCCGACCGGGGCGGCGAGGGCCTCCTTGCGGGCCTTCGCGGCGTACGTCTCCAGTTCGCGGACGGTGTGCCCGGCGAAGAGCTGCGGCACCCAGGCGTACTGCGGGACGGTGTGCCGGTGGTCCCACGTGCCCGCGAAGGCGGCGGCGCCGCTCATCGTCTTCCCGTCCTCACGGACCTCGAAGATCTCGTCGGCGCAGGCGGTGTTGGTGGAGGTGGGCAGCGGCTTGCCGACGGGCACCTCGGTGCCGCACGCCTTCGTGAGCGCGCGGTCGGCCTCGTCGGTCATCCACTTGCTGGTGGACTTCCAGCTCTTGGGGCGCAGGATCTTGTCGTGCCGCAGCGCCCAGGCGATGGTCGCGTCGGTCACGTCGTTCTTGGTGATGGTGTTGTCCCAGTCGAACGCGGCGACCGGGCGCTTGCTCCTGCCGTGCCCCAGGTCCGGGTTCGCGCAGGTGCCGCGCTCGTCGATGGTCCGCTGGAGCTTGGCGCGGTTGTTGCCGTGCCACTCCAGCTTCGTCGAGAGCTGCGGGCAATGCCCACCGGACATCAGGGAGTTCGCGGGCGTGGCGGCGGCCGCGGGGAGAGCTGCCGGCACGGCCGCCAAGGTGGCGGCCGCGGCCAGGGTCAGCGCCAAAATGTTTCTGTTACGCATGTGAGTGGACCGTACATCAGTCCTACGAGGCTGACGATGCCGGAGACGCCCCGTACACCGTGTCCCTCTGATCGGGGATCACGGAGCCGTCCGTACGGCGCACCGGGCCCTCCCTGCCGTCCCGTTCGATGTAGCCGGTGGTGGCGCAGGGGTAGGAGTCGGTCTTCTTGCCCTTGGGCTCGATGAACATGGGATTGACCAGCCAGCGGCCGTCGCCGTTCTCGTAGGCGCGGCACATCAGTTCGTTCTTGTTGCGGTTCAGGACGAGGCGCAGACCGGTGGCGTCGCGCAGGAACGAGACGTCCGTGTCGGAGTCGCCCGCCGCGAACACCTGGCGCTTCGCCGCCGGTTGGACCTTCTCGGCCGCGGCGCCGCGCACGCCGAAGATCTCCTTGTTGATCCAGCAGCGCTTGCCGTCGATGTACGTGATCATCGAGTCGTCGCCGTCCCGCACGGTGCCGCAACCCTTGAGGCGGGCGGTGTGCTTGCCGTGCGCGGTGACGTTGCGGATACCGATGGTGTGCTTCGCGTCGATGCCCACGCCCCTGCCCCACACCTCGGCGATCGGTTCGGGCGACGCGGAGACGACGTACACGTCGAACCCGGCCTTCTTGAGGGTGCGGATCAGGTCGCGCTGCTGGTCGTAGTAGCGGACCCAGCCGGTCACCTCGTGGGTGCCGACCTTCTGCTCCGTGCCGATGGGCGCGGCGAGGTTCTCCTTGCGTGCCGCGGCCGCGAACTGCTTGACCTGGCGCGTCGACCAGCCGCGGGTGAGCTGGGCGAGCCAGGCGTACTGCGGCTCCATGCGGCGGTGGTCGAAGCCGCGAAGGCGGCCTTGCCCGAGGTCGTGGTGCCCTCGCTGTAGACGGAGAGGACCTCGTCGGCGCAGGCGGTGTCGCGGTGCGTGGGCAGGGTGGTGCCGGTGGCGGGGCAGGCGTGCGCCAGGGACTTGGCCGCCGGGGCGGTGAGGTAACGGCTCGTGGTGCGCCAGTCGCCCCGCTCGGGCGTGCGTATCCTGCCGTTGCGCAGCAGCCAGAACATGGTGGCGTCGCCGATGTCGTTCTTGATGACCGTGTTGTCCCAGTCGAAGGTGGCGACGGGCTTGGCGCCGCCCTTGTGGGCGCCCTCACCGCAGCGGCCGTACCGGTCCACCATGCGCTGGAGCCGCGCCTTGTTGTCGCCGTACCAGCCCTTCGACACGGTGAGGTCGGGGCAGGCCTTCGGCCGCGTGTGGGCGGCGGGCTGAGTGGCTTCCGCGGTGGCCTGGACGGTGACGAGACCGGCTCCGGCGACGGCGAGTACGGCGGTGGCCGCGGCGGCGCGGCGCTTGAAGTTCACGAACACGCTCCAGTATTTACGCAGGTCAGCCGGGCGTCGTGCGACGCCCGGCTGACGGGTGGGTGGCTGCTGGGTGAACTGCGGGGGAGCCGGTGGGCGGGGCCTACAGCGGGGTGACGTAGGCCCCGGTGAGACCGCCGTCCACGAGGAAGTCCGTGGCGTTCACGAACGAGGAGTCGTCGCTGGCGAGGAAGGCCACCGCGGCCGCCATCTCCTCGGCCTCGGCGAAGCGGCCCACGGGAATGTGCACGAGGCGGCGGGCCGCGCGCTCGGGGTCCTTGGCGAACAGCTCCTGCAGGAGCGGGGTGTTGACCGGTCCCGGGCAGAGCGCGTTGACGCGGATGCCCTCACGGGCGAACTGCACGCCCAGCTCGCGGGACATGGCGAGGACGCCGCCCTTGGACGCGGTGTAGGAGATCTGCGAGGTCGCCGCGCCCATCCGCGCCACGAACGAGGCGGTGTTGATGATCGAGCCCTTGCCCTGGCGCCGCATGTAGGGGATGGCGGCCTTGCAGCACAGGTACACGGAGGTGAGGTTGACCTCCTGGACGCGCTTCCAGGCCTCCAGACCCGTGTCCAGGATGGAGTCGTCGTCGGGCGGCGAGATGCCCGCGTTGTTGAAGGCGATGTCGACGGAGCCGTAGGTGTCGAAGGCCGTCTTGAAGAGCACCTCGACCTGCTCGGCGTCGGTCACGTCGACCTTCACGAAGATCCCGCCGACCTCGTCGGCGACGGCTTTGCCCGCACTATCGTCGATGTCGCCGCAGACGACGTGGGCGCCCTCGGAGGCGAGGCGGCGCGCGGTGGCGAGGCCGATGCCGCTGCCGGCTCCGGTGATGACGGCGGTACGGCCTACCAGGCGGCGGCAGATGGTCTGGTCGGTCATGGTTGCTCAGGCCTCCGTGCTGTCGGTGCGTTCCGTGCTGATGAAGACGTTCTTGGTTTCCGTGAAGGCAGTCAGGGCGTCGGGGCCGAGTTCGCGGCCGAGCCCGGACTGCTTGTAGCCCCCGAAGGGGGTCCAATAGCGCACGCTGGAGTGGGAGTTGACGGAAAGGTTCCCGGCCCGCACGGCCCCCGAGACGCGCAGCGCCCTGCCGACGTCCCGCGTCCAGATCGAGCCGGACAGGCCGTACTCGGTGGAGTTGGCGAGCCGGATCGCGTCGGCCTCGTCCTCGAAGGGGATGACGACGGCGACCGGGCCGAAGACCTCCTCGACGGCGACGGGCGCGTCCGGGGCGACGTCGGTGAGCAGCGTCGGCGGGAACCAGAAGCCGGGGCCCTCGGGCACCGCGCCGTGGATCCCGGAGCCCGAGGGGACGTACGAACGCACCCGTTCCAGCTGGGACTTGGAGATCAGCGGGCCCATCTGGGTCTTCTCGTCGGCCGGGTCCCCGACGACGTACGACTCGACGGCGGGCGCCAGGACCTCGACGAATCGGTCGTACGCGGAGCGCTGGACCAGGATGCGGGTGCGGGCGCAGCAGTCCTGGCCGGAGTTGTCGAGGAAGGAGCCGGGCGCGGCGAGCGCGGCGGCCTCCACGTCGGCGTCCGCGAAGACGATGTTCGGGCTCTTGCCGCCGAGTTCGAGGGTTACACGCTTCACGCGGTCGGCGCACTTGGCCATGATCTGCTTGCCCACGCCGGTGGAGCCCGTGAACACGATCTTGGCGACGCCGGGGTGCTCGACGAGGGCGTTGCCCGCCTCGGCCCCGGTGCCGGGCAGGACCTGGAAGAGGTGCTCGGGAAGGCCTGCCGCCAGGGCGAGTTCGGCCAGGCGCAGCGCGGTGAGCGGGGTCGTCTCCGCGGGCTTGAGGAGCACCGCGTTGCCGGCCGCGAGGGCGGGGGCGGTGCCCCAGGCCGCGATCGGCATCGGGAAGTTCCAGGGCGCGATGACGCCGACGACGCCGAGGGGTTCGAGGATCGTCACGTCCAGGCCGCCGGGCACGGGGATCTGACGGCCATTCAGGCGCTCCACTCCCCCGGCCGCGTAGTCGAGCAGGTCGCGGACGTTGCCCGCCTCCCAGCGGGCGTTGCCGATGACGTGCCCGGCCTCGCGGACCTCCAACAGGGCGAGCTCTTCGACGTGTTCGTCGACGGCGGTGGCGAAGCGACGCAGGAGGCGCGCGCGGTCGGCGGGGGCGGTGGCCGCCCACTTCTCCTGGGCCCTTGCGGCCCGGACGACGGCGGCGTCGACGTCTGCCGCGGTGGCGGCGGGGACGGACGCGACGACCTCTTCGGTCGCCGGGTTGAGTACCTGCAGCAAGTCGTTCCTCACATGCGTTCGAAGGAGCGGCGGAGCTCCCAGTCGGTCACCGCGGAGTCGAAGGCGTCCAGCTCGACCCGCGCCATGTTGCGGTAGTGCGCGACCACTTCGTCGCCGAAGGCGGCCTTGGCGATGGGGCTGTTCTCCCAGAGCTCGGCGGCCTCGCGCAGCGTGGTGGGCACATGCTCGTAGTCGCCGGTGTAGGCGTTTCCGGTGCACTCGTCGGGCAGTTCGAGCTTCTGCTCCATGCCGTACAGACCCGCGGCGATGAGCCCCGCGACCGCGAGGTGCGGGTTGACGTCGCCGCCGGGCAGCCGGTTCTCGAAGCGCAGGGAGCGGCCGTGGCCGACCACGCGCAGCGCGCAGGTGCGGTTGTCGTAGCCCCACGCGGCGGCGGTCGGCGCGAAGGAGCCGGGCTGAAAACGCTTGTAGGAGTTGATGTTGGGCGCGTACAGGAGGGAGAAGTCGCGCAGCGCCACCAGCTGGCCCGCGAGGAAGTGCCGCATGACGGGCGACATTCCGCCGGGGTCGTCCGAGGAACCGGCCATGGCGTTGTTGCCGTCGGCGTCCTGGAGCGAGAGGTGGATGTGACAGGAGTTGCCCTCGCGCTCGTTGAACTTGGCCATGAAGGTGAGCGAAACACCCTCCTGGGACGCGATCTCCTTGGCGCCGGTCTTGTAGATGGCGTGCTGGTCGCAGGTGACGAGGGCCTCGTCGTAGCGGAACACGATCTCGTGCTGGCCGGGGTTGCACTCCCCCTTGGCCGACTCGACGACGAGCCCGGCGGCCGCCATGTCGTTGCGGATGCGGCGCAGCAGCGGCTCGATCCGGCCGGTCCCGAGGACCGAGTAGTCGATGTTGTACTGGTTGGCGGGCGTGAGGTCCTTGTAACCCGCGTCCCAGGCCTGCTCGTAGGTGTCCTTGAAGACGATGAACTCGAGCTCCGTGCCGACGTGGGCCGTGAAGCCGAGCTCAGCGAGCCGGTCCAGCTGGCGGCGCAGGATCTGCCGGGGCGCGGCCACGACGGGCGAGGAGTCGTTCCACGCGAGGTCCGCGATCAGCATCGCGGTGCCCTCGTTCCAGGGGACCCGGCGCAGGGTGCTCAGGTCGGCGTGCATGGCGAAGTCGCCGTAACCGCGGTCCCAGGAGGACATCGCGTATCCGTCGACGGTGTTCATCTCCGTGTCGACGGCGAGGAGGTAGTTGCAGCCCTCCGTGCCGTGTTCGAGGACCTCGTCGAGGAAGAAGCGGGCGGCGAACCGCTTGCCCTGGAGCCGCCCTTGCATATCGGGGAAGGCCAGGACGACAGTGTCGATCTCGCCGCTCGCGACGAGGGAGCGGAGCTCCTCGACGGCGAGCGGGGGTGTGCGGTCTGCCACGGGAAAAGCCTCCTTGGGTCAGCCGGGAGCCATAAGGTATTGCGGAGAACCATTGCTTGGGAAGGGGGTACGGGCATGTCGCACACGGAAGAGGGCACGGCGCCCGCGTCCGAGGACGACGACCGGCTGACGCAGGTCCTTCGCCCGGTGCGGGCGGGCAACGGCTTCGAGGAGGCCCTGGAGCAGATCCTCCAGGTGGTCCGCCTCGGCCTGGTGCCCGGCGGCGAACGCCTGCCGTCGGAGCGGGAGTTGGCCGACCGCCTCGGCATCAGCCGGGTCACGCTGCGCGAGGTCCTGAAGGTGCTGCAGGACCAGGACCTCGTCGAGTCGCGCCGCGGGCGCTACGGCGGCACGTTCGTGCGGCCGCGCCCCGAGGCACCCGGCGAGGACGAGCTGCGGCGCAGGGTCGCGGACGTCGACGTGGAGGACGCGCTGCGCTTCCGCGAGGTCCTCGAGGTGGGGGCGGCCGGTCTGTGCGCGGCGCACGGCCTGAGCGACGAGCAGGCGGACCGGCTGCGCGCGGCGCTCGCGCAGACCCATGACGCCCCGCTTTCGGAGTACCGCAGGCTGGACACGCTGCTGCACCTCACGCTCGCCGAGCTGTGCGGGTCACCGACGCTCACGGCGCAGTACGCGGCGGTGCGGGCCACCGTCAACGACCTGCTCGACTGCATCCCCCTCCTGGTACGGAACCTGGAGCACTCCCAGCGCCAGCACACCGCGCTGGTCGAGGCCGTGCTCGACGGGGACGCGGACGGGGCGCGGGAGATGATGCGGGAGCACTGCGCGGGGACGGCGGCGCTGCTGCGGGGCTTTCTGACGTGAGCACGTGAGGCGCGATTAACCGCGGCGTAACGCAAGGGGCTTGATTTCTCCCACCCGGCACGACAAAGGTATGGATCCGTTCCATTGAGTCACCTCGGCTGAGTCCCCCAGCCGCCAAGCCCCAGCGCCGCCGCATAGGAGCCGTGCCATGACCGTGGAGTCCACCAAGCCGAGCGCCGCCGAACCGGCGGACGACTATCTGGAGCGCAGAACGCTCCGCCGGGGCAACGCGGGCTGGGTGCTGCTCACCGGCCTCGGCGTCGCCTATGTCGTCTCCGGCGACTACTCCGGCTGGAACTCGGGCCTCGCGGAAGGGGGGTTCGGCGGCCTCGGCATCGCGATGGCACTCATGGGCGTGATGTACGCGTGCATGGTCTTCTCGCTGGCCGAGCTGTCGTCCGTGCTGCCCACGGCGGGCGGCGGCTACGGCTTCGCGCGCCGGGCACTCGGCCCCTGGGGCGGCTTCCTGACCGGCACCGCGATCCTGATCGAGTACATCCTGGCGCCCGCCGCGATCTCCATCTTCATCGGCGACTACGTCGAGTCGCTCGGCCTGTTCGGCCTGACCTCGGGCTGGCCCGTCTATCTGGCCTGCTTCGTGATCTTCATCGGCATCCATCTGTGGGGCGTGGGCGAGGCGCTGCGCTTCAGCTTCGTCGTCACCGGCATCGCGGTGGCGGCCCTCCTCGTCTTCGCGGTCGGGGCGCTCATGGACTTCGACGCGTCCAAGCTCAACGACATCCCCGTGGACGCGGACGCCTTCGGCGCCAACTCCTGGCTCCCCCTTGGCCTGTTGGGCATCTGGGCGGCGTTCCCCTTCGGCATGTGGTTCTTCCTCGGCGTGGAGGGCGTGCCGCTGGCCGCCGAGGAGACCAAGGACCCGGCGCGCACACTGCCGCGCGCCATCCGCTGGTCGCTGTGCATCCTCGTCGTCCTGGCGCTGCTCACCTTCTTCGCCTCGGCGGGCGCGCGCGGCTCGGCGGCGATCCAGTCCTCCGGCAACCCGCTGGTCGAGGCGCTGCAGCCGGACGGCAAGGCGACGGGCCTGAGCCGCGTCATCAACTACGCGGGGCTCGCAGGCCTGGTGGCCTCCTTCTTCTCCCTCATCTACGCGGGCTCGCGCCAGCTCTTCGCGCTCTCCCGGGCCGGCTACCTCCCCCGTTTCCTCTCGCTCACCAGCAGCCGCAAGGCCCCCTACCTGGGCCTGCTCGTGCCGGGCGCGATCGGCTTCGCCCTCGCCGCGGCGACCGGGGACGGCGCCCGCATGCTGAACGTCGCGGTGTTCGGCGCCACCATCTCGTACGCGCTGATGTCGCTCTCGCACATCGTGCTGCGCCGCCGCGAACCGAACCTGGAGCGCCCCTACCGCACGCCCGGCGGCGTCCTGACGTCGTCCGTGGCGCTGGTCCTCGCGTGTGCCGCGCTGGTCGCGACGTTCCTGGTGGACGTGACGGCGGCGCTCATCGCGCTCGTGGTGTACGTGGTGGCCATCGCCTACTTCGGGATCTACAGCCGCAAGCACCTGGTGGCCCGCGCGCCGGAGGAGGAGTTCGCGGCGCTCGCCGCCGCGGAAGCAGAGTTGGAACGGAACTGATCACCACGGTGAGGGAGAACGCAGTGAGCACCAGGCCGCTGATCGGAGTCAGCACGTATCTGGAGTCGAAGGTGAGCTGGGGCGTGTGGGAGCTGCCCGCGGCCCTGCTGCCCGCCGGGTATCCACGGCTCGTGCGGGCGGCGGGCGGCATCGCCGCGATGCTGCCGCCGGACGACCCTTCGTACGCGGCGTCCGTCGTCGCCCGTCTCGACGCCGTGGTCGTCGCGGGCGGGCCCGATGTCGAGCCCGTGCGGTACGGAGCGGAGCGCGAAGAGCGGACCGGGCCGCCCGCACGGGAGCGGGACGCCTGGGAACTCGCCCTGATCGAGGCGGCGTTGGCGTCCGGCACACCGCTGCTCGGCATCTGCCGGGGCATGCAGCTGATGAACGTGGCGCTCGGCGGGACGCTGGTGCAGCACATGGAGGGCCACACGGGCGGGGTGGGCGCCTTCGGCACGCACACGGTGAAGCCGGTGCCCGGCACGCTGTACGCGAGCGTGGCCCCGGAGGAGACGGCCGTGCCGACCTACCACCACCAGGCGGTGGACCGGCTCGGCAAGGACCTCGTGGTCTGCGCACACGCGGCGGACGGCACCGTCGAGGCCGTCGAACTCCCCTCGCCCGCCTGGGCGTTGGGGGTTCAGTGGCACCCCGAGGTGGGCGAGGACACGCGCGTCATGGCAGCGCTGGTCCGAGCCGCTTCCTGAGCCAGTCCAGGGCGGCCGCGCCCTGGGCGCCCTGAAAGGCGCGCAGGGTCGGCAGCCCCGGCGGGTCGGGCCGCAGGGATCCCCGTACGAAGTACCCGGCGAGGGCGGCGAGCGTGACCGTCACGCCCCGCGGGTCGGCATCGCGGCCCACGGGGTGGGCGGTGAAGACGGCCTCCGGGTCGGGTCCGCCCTGCGCCCGCACGCACGGCAGCATGACCAGCAGGTCGAACCAGGGCGCGGCGCGCACGGCGTGCGGCCAGTCGACGAAGACGACGCGCTCCCCCGCTGTCAGCAGCATGTTGTCGGCGCGCAGATCGCCGTGGGCGAGGGTGTCACCCGCCGCGAACCGGGGCCAGGCGGCGGACAGTTCGGCGAGGGCGTGCAGATTGCGGCGGGCCCAGGGGTCGAGCCGCTCGTCGCTCTCGGCTCCCGCCTCGATCAGCTGCTCCCAGCCACGGAAGCTCTCCGCCTCCGCCTCGACGGCGGACGGGGCGGCGAAGGGCGCGGGCGTCAGGGCCCGCGCGAGCTCCGCCACGGCGCCGAGCACGCGCTCGAACTCGGCGGCACGCCAGGGCACTTCGGGCTGACGCCCCTCGACGTCCTCGAAGGCGAGGGCCACCCAGGTGCCGTCGTCGTAGGAGGCGAGGAGCCGGGGCGCGGGCACGGCCTCGGGCAGGGCCGCGGAGTTCCGGGCCTCGGCGCGGTGCAGGTCGGGGCTGCCGGGGTTCGCCTCGGAGCTGACGGCCTTGACGAAGGCGCGCCGCCCGTCGCCGAGCCGCACCCGGGCGGCGACGCCGGGCGAGAATCCGCCGCGCTGCGTCACCGCCTCGGTCACGGGCGCACCGAGCTCGGCCTCCAGTGCGCCGCGCACGTGCGCGGGGAGGTGCTGCCAGGAGGTGCGGACGCCGGTGGCCGGGGGTGCGGTGGGGATCATGCCCCATGGTGGACATCCGCCGCCCGTCCCCGCCAGGGATTTTCACTCCTCTCCGCTTCCCGTGCGGGAGACCAGCCGCTCGTACCGCTGCCGGGCCGCCTGCGGAGTGCCGAGGCCGAGGCCGAAGGCGACCTCCGGCCAGGTCATGCCGCGCCCGCGCGCCATCTGGAGGAGGCCGGTCTCCAGCTCGTCCAGCTCGCCGCGGACCAGCGGCAGGAGGGTCAGCGCCGCGGTGATGTCGGCATGGTCCACGTCCGGCTCGCCTTCGACGGGCTTGGCGGCGCCGCTCATCAGGAACGACACGAGCCGCACCGCTTCGTGCGGGGCGAGGACGGTGGGGTGCACCTGCCGCCCGCGCTGCTCGCCGTCGGCCGCGTGCCGCTCGGCGATGCGCATCAGGGCCGCGTACACACGCTGGGCGCGGGCCTGTTCGGGGTGCGGCGGGGCGAAGGGGTCGGGGGTCTGGGCCTGCTCGGGATTCGGCATGCGTCCAGCATGGAACGACACACGATCCATAGTCAACAGTTTGTTGTGAACACTTTGTTTGCACGTCGGATGCGGAGGCGCGGGGATACGGGCACGGCCTACGCCCCCCGCGCCCCCGTCCCACTCCGCGTCAACGCCAGCAGGTCCCGCCCCGGCCCCGCGGGCCGATGCCCCGTCGGCCAGACCGCCCGCAGCTCCCTGCGCAGCCGCACGTCCGCCAGGGGGATCTCCACCAGGCGCCGCGCAGCAAGCTCCTCGCCCACCGCGAGCTCGCTCAGGACCGAGGGGCCCGCGCCGCTGACCGCGGAGGCCTTCACCGCGGTCGTGGAGGACAGCTCGATCAGGGGGCGGGCGAGACCGCCGAGCGCCGCGTCGAGGACCTGCCGGGTGCCCGAGCCCTCCTCGCGCAGGATCAGTGGTGTCGCCGCCAACTCCTCGGCGGCGAGCGGCTTCCTGCGTCGCGCCCACGGATGTCCCGGCGCCGTCACGACGACCAGGCGGTCGTGCGCGATGACCACCTCGTCGAGCCCGCCCGGCACGGTGAGCCCTTCCACGAAGCCGAGGTCCGCCTCCCCCGCGAGGAGCCGGGACGCGACGGCCGCCGAGTTGCCCGCGAGCAGCGACACCGCCGTGTCAGGGCGCTGGGTCCGCAGGGCGATCAGCCAGCCCGGCAGCAGATACTCGGCGATCGTCATGCTCGCCGCCACCCGCAGCCGCGAGTCACGCCGGTCGCGCAGTGCCTGCGCCCCCGCGTCGAAGGCCTCGGCCGCCTCCACGATCCGCCCCGCCCAGTCGGTCACCAGGGCGCCCGCGTCCGTGAGGCGCGAGCCGCGGGGCGAGCGGTCGACGAGCGCGACGCCCAGCTGCCGCTCCATGGCACGCACCCTGCTGCTCGCCGCGGGCTGCGTGATGCCCAGCTCCCGCGCCGCCCGCCCGAGACTGCCGAGCCGGGCCACCGCGAGCAGCAGCTGCAGCGCCCCGAGGTCGGGTACGCGGTGGGCGAGCGGTGCCTCCGGGGGCACGGGGGACGTGGGAGGCGTGGCGGGCGTGGATGACGACATGCTCATAAGGCCAGCTTATGTGCCCATAGAAGAGTGCTCCCTGGCGGCGGCCGTCGCTCCGTACGACCGTGGACGCATGGTCACCACCGCGCACTCCGCCGCATCCGCCGGCACCGGCACCGCCGCCACCCGCAGCCGCGTCCCCGCGGTCCGTCACCTCGGACCGAACTGGTACGCCTCCGTCATGGGCACCGCCATCATCGCCAACGCGGGCGCCACCCTGCCGTACCAGTTCACCGGGCTGCGCACGGCCTGCACCGTGATCTGGGCGCTGTCCCTGGTGATGCTCGCCGTCGTCCTCACCGCCCGTGCCGCGCACTGGCTCCACCACCGCGACCAGGCCCGCGCCCACCTCCTCGACCCGACCGTGGCCCCCTTCTACGGCTGCCTGTCGATGGCGCTGCTCGCGGTCGGCGCCGGGACGCTGGTCGTCGGCAAGGACTGGATCGGCACGGGCGCGGCCGTCGCGGTCGACACCGTGCTGTTCACCGCGGGCACGTTCATCGGGCTCGCGGCCGCCGTCGCCATCCCGTACCTGATGGTGGTCCGCCACCGCATCGCCGCCGACCAGGCCTCACCCGTGTGGCTGCTGCCCGTGGTGGCCCCGATGGTCTCGGCGGCCGTCGGCCCCCTGCTCATCCCCCATCTGCCCGCGGGCCAGGCCCAGCAGACCATGTTGTACGCCTGTTTCGCGATGTTCGGCCTGAGCCTGCTCGCCACCCTGGTGATGCTGCCGGTGATCTTCGCCCGCCTGGTGACGGCGGGCCCGCTGCCCCTGGCGCTGACCCCCACCCTCTTCCTGGTCCTCGGCCCCCTCGGCCAGTCGACCACCGCCACCAACAAGTTCGCCGACTTCGCGCCCGGCGTCGTCCCCGCCCCGCTCGACGAGGGCTTCCTCGCCTTCGCCGTGCTCTACGGCGTGCCCGTGATGGGCTTCGCCCTGATGTGGCTGGCGCTCGCCGCGGCCATGGTGGTGCGCGCCCGCCGCCGCGGCATGGGCTTCGCGATGACCTGGTGGGCCTTCACCTTCCCCGTCGGCACCTGCGTCACCGGCGCCGAGGGCCTCGGCAAGCACACGGACCTCGCGGCCTTCGACTGGCTCGCGACCGGCCTCTTCACCCTCCTCGCGACCGCCTGGGCCGTGGCCTTCGTCCACACTCTCAGGGGCGTCATCACCGGCAGGCTGCTCGCAGCGCCGCGCTGAGGACCCTCGGGGCCTCGGTCAACGACGGGCCGTACCAGGTGAGATGACGGCCGCTGACGAGCGCGACCGGCGTGCGTGTCGGGAACGCCTCGGGGCCGTCGTCCCGCGTGAAGCGGTACGGCTCGTCGGGCAGGACCACCAGGTCCAGATCCGCCGCGCGCAGCTCCTCCAGGGGGATGCGGGGATAGCGCTCGGCATGGGTGGCGTACGCGTTGTCGATGCCCATCCGCGCCAGGAGGTCCCCCGCGAAGGTGTCGCGGCCCAGGACCATCCACGGCCGCCGCCAGATGGGCACCGCGGCCCGCAGCCGGATCGAGGGACAGGGCGGGTCCCACCACACCGCCTCGGCCTCCTCCAGCCACTTCGGGCGCCCCGCGCCGCACGCGGCGAGGACCCGCGTCAGCTCCCGGAAGGCCTGCTCCAGCGTCCGCACCTCGGTGACGAGGACATCGAGGCCCGCCGCGCGCAGCGCCGCGAGGTCGGGGGCGCGGTTCTCCTCCTCGTTGGCGATCACCAGGTCGGGGGCGAGGGAGACGACGCGGGGCACGTCGGGGTTCTTGGTGCCGCCCACCCGCACCACGTCGAGGTCCGCGGGGTGGCTGCACCAGTCGGTCGCCCCGACCAGCGCCCCCGGCACGGTGACGGCGACCGCCTCGGTCAGCGAGGGCACCAGTGAGACGACCCGCAGCGGGCCACGTACGCGCGACACCTCAGCGCCCCCTGTCGTCCACCGCCTCGATGTGGTCCCCCACGGCGACCACCAGGACCCGGGTGTCCGGCACGGTGGCCCGCCAGCGGTGCCGCACCCCGCCCGTCAGGAACAGGCTGTCACCGCGTCCCAGGCGGTAGGCCCGGCCCTCGGCCTCCATCTCGACGGCGCCCTCGACGACGTACATCAACTCGTCGTTGCGGTGCTGGAATTCGCGGCCCTCGTCATGGTCGCCGATGAACTCCAGGGCGTGCAGCTGGTGGTGGCCGCGGGTCAGTTCGCGCACGCGCGCGTCGGGCGTGGAGCCGTCCAGGTCCGTGTCGTCGGCGGCGCGCACCACCTCGACGGTGCGGGCCGGGTCGGCGGCGGCGAGGAGCTCCACGTCGGTGGTGCACAGCGCGTCGGCGACCCGCTGCAGGGAGCGCATGCTGGGCCGGGCGCGCTCGTTCTCGATCTGGCTGAGGAACGGCACCGACAGGCCGCTGCGCTCGGCGACGACGGCGAGGGTGAGCTCCAGCTGCCGGCGGCGCCGCCGCACGGCCGAGCCCACCCGGAGGGTCTCCTTGTGCTCGTCCATCGCCTCGGCTCCCTTCAGCGCATCGGCCCGCTCTCAACCCTGAGGGGTTTTCTGCACCCTACGCATGTTCGCCAAACGGTTTTGCCCCGTTGCCCTGACCGACGGCTACAGCTTGTGCCAGTAGAGCAGCTGCCCGGCCTCGCCGCGTGCCGAACCCTCACCCGGGACGAACAAGCTGACGAGCAGGGCGGGTTGGCCCTCGGGGTCGGTCAGCAGGGTGGCCGAGGGGTTGGCGAAGGCGCGGCTGCCGCCGTGCGTGCGGATGTCGAGGCGGTCCGCGCGGCCACTTGAGGGGTCGTACGCGTAGGTGCCCCAACTGCCGAAGTCGCCGCGCCTGCCCTGCCCCTCGATGAGCACCACGCGCTGCCCGCCGAGCTCGACGGGAGCCCGGTCGCCGATGTTGCCGCCGTTGCCCCAGGTGTGCACGGCCCGGTCCAGGCGCCGGTCCGGTTCGGCGTGCCAGTGGCGGAAGCCGGTGAGCGTGGCGCGCAGCTGGCGGTCGGTGTCGCAGCCCGCGCGGTAGTGCCCGGTGAGGTGGATCGTGGCGCCACGCACGGCGGTGATGCTCGGCGTGCCCTCGGCGCAGCGCGAGAGGGTCAGGGGCGCGTCGAAGGCCCGACGGGCGCGCCCGTCGAGGAGCGCCCCCAGATCCTCGTACGCGCGCACCGCGATGTGGTTGCGCGGGTCCTTCTCGTACGCGAGGACATAGCCGCCCCGGCCGTCGTGCGCGAGGGAGGCCTGGTGCGTGCCCGGACCGAAGTCGTGGCGGCGCGTCCAATGGCGCAGGTCGGTGGAGGTGGCGACGGCGGCATGGAAGCGGCCGTCGTCCAGAAGCGTGTGGTAGACGGCGAGGTAGGTGCCGTCCTGGGCCTGCTCGATCTGCGCGGCGTCCATGGTGCGGCCGGTGTGGTCCCGCGCGTCGTAGCGGTACCCGTCGGCGGCGGTGACGTCCTCGGCGAGCGCGGCCAGGCGCGCGGTGCCCGCGGATGCGGGTGCGGCGTCGGCCCGCGCCAGCTGCGCGACGAGCAGGGCCGCGGCCAGGGCCAGGACGGCGGCGACGGTGAAGAGCGCCGTCCTCGGCTGCCTTGCGGTCACGGGTGGGGTCTCACGTTCAGATGTGCGAAAGAGCGGGTGCCCCGTCGAGGTTAGGGACCGGGGCGGCCCGCCGGAACGGCGCGAGGGGTGGGCTTCGCCACAAGGCGAGGCCCACCCCTCGGGAGTGCTGACCGTGCACGGCTGCTTGACCGCGTACGGCCTCTCGACCGCGTACGGCTACTTCGCGGAGGTCATCTTCTCCTCGAAGCCCGGGTTCTTCTTCAACCAGGCGTCGACGGCCTTGGGCTCATTGTTCTTGCCCGCCTTGTTGATCTCGTTCTCCAGGCTCGCCAGCTCCTGCTCGCTCATCTTGAAGTTCTTGAGCCACTTCGTGAGCTGCGGGTACTGGTTCGGGAAGTCCTTGCTGGAGAGCGTGCGGATCGTGTCGCCCTTGCCGAAGCCGCCCTTGGGGTCCTTCAGCTTGGTGAGGTCGTACTCGTTGTACGCCCAGTGCGGCGACCAGAGCAGGACCGCGACCGACTCCTTCTTGGCGTACGCGGCCTTGAGCTCGGAGAGCATCGCGGGGGTCGAGCCCGCGGCGATCTCGTACTCGTCCTCGAGGCCGTAGCCGGGCAGGACCTTGTCCTTGAGCGCCTGCATGACGCCGGTGCCCGGCTCGATGCCGATGATCTTGCCCTTGAACTTGTCGCCCTTGCCCTTGAGGTCCTCGAGCGACTTCACGTCCTTGACGTAGGACGGGACGGCGACTTCGAGGGACGTCGGGCTGTACCAGGAGCCGAGGTCGTTGAGGTTCGCCTTGTTCTTGTCCCAGTACGTCTTCTGGGCGGTGGGCAGCCAGGCGTCCAGGTTGAGGTCGAGGTCGCCCTGCGCGAGACCGGTGTAGGCCGGGCCCACGTCGGCCGGCGTCAGCTCCATCTTGTAGCCGCGCTTCTCCAGGACGCGCTTCCACAGGTTGGTGACGGCGATGTTCTCGTCCCACGCGAAGTACGCGGCCTTCAGCGGGCGCTTGTTCTCGTCGCTGCCGGAGTTCTTCGGCAGCGGCGCGAGCTTGTCGACGACGCCCGGGTTCTTCTTCAGCCAGGTGCGCACGGCGTCCTGCTGCTGGCCCTTGCCGGCCTTGTTGATCTCGGCCTCAAGACTCGTGAGCTGCTTCTCGCTCATCTTGAAGTCCTTGAGCCACTTGCCGACCTCGGGGTTCTCCTTCGAGAAGCCCTTGCGCGCCAGCGTGTGCACGCCGTCGCCCTTGCCCCAGGCGCCCTTCGGGTCCTTGAGCTTCTTCAGCTCGAAGTCGCTGTACGCCCAGTGCGGCGACCACAGCGTGGTGACGATCGGCTCCTTCTTGGCGTACGCGGCCTTCAGCTCGGCCAGCATCGCCGGCGTCGAGCCGTCGACGACCTTGTACTCCTTGTCCAGGCCGTACTCGCCGAGGACCTTGTCCTTGAGCAGGCCCATCATTCCGGCGCTCGACTCGATGCCGGTGATCTTGCCCTTGAACAGGTCGGACTTGCCCTTGAGGTCCTCGAGGGAGTTGATGTCCTTCATGTAGGCGGGGACCGTCAGCTCGAGGGACGTCGGACCGAACCAGTCACCCAGGTCCTCGAGGTCCTTGCCGTACTTCTTCCAGTACGAGGCGTGCGTCGTCGGCAGCCAGGAGTCGGTCTGGAAGTCGATGTCGCCCTGCGCCAGCGAGGTGTACAGCGGGCCTGCCTCCAGCTGGCTGGTGGTCACCTTGAAGCCGCGCTGCTCCAGGATCTCCTTCCAGAGGAAGGTGGAGGCGACGCCCTCGTCCCAGGGGATGTAGCCGATCTTGACTTCCTTGCCCTGACCGACGTTCTCGGAGTCGGCCACGGACTCGGACTTGCTGCCGCCGAAGATGCCCATGCCGCCCGCGACGAGCGCGAGGACGACGACGCCGACCATCGCGACGACAGGCCGGGGGCGGTAGTTCCAGATGTTCAGGCCCTGCGCGGCCCGCAGCTTGGCGAGCGCGCGGCGGCCGAGCGGGGAGACCTGGCCGCCCAGGCCGCTGGTGACGCGGTCCAGGTAGATGGCGAGGATCACGATGGAGACGCCCGCCTCCGCGCCGAGACCGACGTCGAGCTGGCCGATGGCCGCGTTCACGTCGGCGCCGAGGCCCGGCGTTCCGACCATGCCGGTCAGGGCCGCCATGGAGAGACCGAGCATGATGACCTGGTTGACACCGGCCATGATCGTCGGCAGCGCGAGCGGCAGCTGGACGCGGAAGAGCGTGTTGCGGGGCGTGGTGCCGAACGCGTCGGCGGCCTCGACCAGCTCCTTGTCGACCTGGCGGATGCCGAGCTCGGTCATGCGCACGCCGGGGGCGAGCGCGAAGACGATCGTGGCGACGATGCCCGCGGGGGCGCCCATGCGGAAGAACAGCAGCGCCGGGATGAGGTAGATCATCGCGGGCAGCGTCTGCATGAAGTCCAGGACGGGGCGCACGACGCCGCTGACCGTCTTGGAACGGGCCGCCCATATGCCCACGGGCACGGCTATGACCAGTGCCACGAAGGTGGAGACGAGCACCAGGGACAGCGTCATCATCGCGTTGTCCCACAGCTCGAGGGACACGATGAAGGCGAAGCCCACGAAGGAGAGCACGCCGCCGAGCAGGCCGCGCAGCCAGAACGCGATGACGGCGAGGATGCCCGCCATCAGGAGCGGTTCGGGCGCGGAGAGGACGTCGTAGACGCCGTCCCACATGTTCTGGAAGATCGTCTTGATGAAATCGAACAGCCAGTCCATATGGGTTCTGAGCCATTCGACCGAGTCATTGACCCAGTCGCCGAAGGGAATCCTAGGCACCGCTGCTCACCTTGCCCACGCTCTTGCCGCCGTTGTCCTGCGCGGGTACGGAGGCGGGGGCCGCGTCCTGCGGTTCCGCCGCCGTCTCCGTCTTCATCGGCTCGCCGAGCACGGCGAGCAGACGCGCCCGCGGCACGACGCCGACGAGCTTGCCGTCGTCGTCGGTCACGGCCACGGCCACACCGCTGGTGGAGCAGGGCGTGAACAGCTCGATGATGGGGGTGTCCTCGTGGACGGTCGCGGGGGCGTCGGCCGGGGCGAAGTTCTTGTCGGGCTCGGCCATGATCGCGCCCGCGGTGAGCACCCGGGCCCGGTCGACGTCCTGCGTGAACGAGGCCACGTAGTCGTTGGCCGGGGTGACCAGGATGTCCTCGGAGGTGCCGATCTGGACGATCCGGCCATCGCGCATGACGGCGATCTGGTCGCCCAGGCGCATGGCCTCGTTCAGGTCGTGGGTGATGAAGACGATGGTCTTCTTCAGCCGCTTCTGGAGCACCAGGAGCTGGTCCTGCATGTCGCGGCGGATCAGCGGGTCGAGCGCGCTGAACGACTCGTCCATCAGGAGCAGGTCGGCGTCGGTGGCGAGCGCGCGGGCCAGGCCCACGCGCTGCTGCATGCCGCCGGACAGCTCGTCGGGCCAGGACTTCTCCCAGCCCTTGAGGCCCGCGAGCTCCAGCGCCTCGGTGGCGCGCTTCTCGCGCTCGGCGCGCGGGACGCCCTGCACCTCGAGGCCGTAACCGGCGTTCTCCAGAACGCTGCGGTGCGGGAAGAGGGCGAAGTGCTGGAAGACCATGCTGATCTTCTTGGAGCGCACCTCGCGCATCTCACGGGCGCTCAGCTCGGTCAGGTCCTGACCGTCGAAGCGGACGTGACCGGCCGTGGGCTCCGACAGTCCGTTGAGCATGCGCAGCAACGTGGACTTGCCGGATCCGGAGAGACCCATGACGACGAAGATCTGGCCCGGCTCGACCTCGAAGGAGGCGTCGATCACGGCAGCGGTGGTGCCGTCGGCGCGCAGCTCCTCTCGGTCGGCTCCGTGGCGGAGTTTCTCCACCGCGTCATCGGGTCGTCTGCCGAACACTTTGTACAAGTGCTCGGCCTGCAGCCTGGACACATACACCTCTCGGGTCGAACCAAGACGGCCCGCCTCCCCCGCCGGCGGGCCGTGGAGCGGCGTGGGGTTCTGCCCACTTGCCCGGTCGAAATGTTGAATCCTCGACCGGGTTCGCTCCGGATGCGCGCCTTCCCGCGCTTACACAGACCAAACCAAGGAGTGTTCCAGTTCACATTTGTTGCACTCTCGGCAAGGTGTGCCGCGATGCGCAACGGAGCCGCGCTGTCAGTGCGGTGCGGCATGATGCCCGGTGTGACTCAGCGAACACGACGGCTCATGCTTCTCGACACGGCCTCCCTCTACTTCCGGGCCTATTTCGGGGTCCCGGAATCCGTGAAGGCCCCGGACGGCACCCCGGTCAACGCCGTGCGCGGGCTGCTCGACTTCATCACCCGCCTCGTCCAGGACCACCGCCCGGACGACCTGGTCGCGTGCATGGACGCGGACTGGCGCCCGCACTGGCGGGTCGAGCTCATCCCCTCGTACAAGGCGCACCGCGTCGCCGAGGAGATCCCGCAGGGCGCGGACGCCGAGGAGATCCCGGACACGCTCTCCCCGCAGGTGCCGGTCATCGAGGACGTCCTCGACGCGCTCGGCATCGCACGCGTGGGCGTCGAGGCGTACGAGGCGGACGACGTGATCGGTACCTTCGCCGCCCGCGCCACAGGACCGGTCGACATCGTCACCGGCGACCGCGACCTCTATCAGCTGGTCGACGACAAGCGCGGCATCCGCGTCCTGTATCCCCTCAAGGGCGTCGGCACGCTCCAGACCACGGACGAGTCCTGGCTGCGCGAGAAGTACGGCGTGGACGGGCCCGGCTATGTCGACCTGGCGCTGCTGCGCGGCGATCCGAGCGACGGCCTGCCCGGCGTGCCCGGCATCGGCGAGAAGACGGCCGCGAAGCTCCTGGACGCCTTCGGGGATCTGGCCGGGATCATGGCCGCGGTCGACGACCCGAAGTCGAAGCTCACCCCGTCGCAGCGCAAGCGCCTGGACGAGGCCCGTGCGTACGTGGCGGTCGCGCCCAAGGTCGTACGGGTCGCGGGCGACGTACCCCTGCCCGAGGTCGACGTCGCGCTTCCCCACGAGCCGCGCGACCCTGCGACCCTCGACGACCTCGCGGCCCGCTGGGGCCTCGGCAGTTCGCTGCAGCGCCTGCTCTCCACTCTTCACGAGTGAGGTGTTAACTTAGGCAAGCCTAAGTATTTGTGGATCAGGGGAGGCCGTCGCCATGGCAGAACGTCCGGCACGCAAAGCACCGAAGGCCCACGTCGGGCAGGTCGTGCGCACGGAGCGGCTGACCCCGCACATGGTGCGCGTCGTCATCGGCGGCGAGGGCCTCGCCGATTTCACCGCGGGCGACTGCACCGATCACTACGTGAAACTGCTCTTCGGCGTCGAGGGCGTCAGCTACCCCGAGCCGTTCGACATGCAGCGCATCCGTGAGGAGTTCCCGCGCGAGCAGTGGCCGGTGACCCGGACCTACACGGTGCGCTGGTGGGACCCCGAGGCCCGCGAGCTGGCCCTCGACTTCGTGATCCACGGCGACGAGGGCCTCGCCGGGCCGTGGGCGCGCCGCGTCGAGCCGGGTGCCACGGTCCGCTTCCTCGGCCCCGGCGGTGCCTACGCCCCCGGCGCCGACGCCGACTGGCATCTCCTCGTCGGCGACGAGAGCGCCCTGCCGGCGATCGCGGCCGCGGCCGAGGCGCTGCCGCAGGGGGCCGTCGCCCGCGTCTTCATCGAGGTCGAGGGCCCCGAGGAGGAGCAGAAGATCGCCACGGACGCGGAGATCACCTGGCTGCACCGCGGCGACCGCCCCGTCGGCGAGCGACTGGTCGAGGCCGTGCGCGCCCTGGAGTTCCCCGCGGGCGACCTGCATGCCTTCGTACACGGCGAGGCAGGCTTCGTGAAGGAGCTGCGCCGCTACCTCCGCGTGGAACGCGACATCCCCCGCGAACGCCTCTCCATCTCCGGCTACTGGCGCCTCGGCCACAACGAGGACGGCTGGCAGGCCTCGAAGCGGGAGTGGAACGCCCAGGTGGAGGCGGAACAGGAGCAGGCCGCATAGGGAGACCCCCGGGAACCGCGCCCCCGGAAGGGGCGCGGGAACCGCGCGGCCGGCCACGACCGGCCCGCAGATCCCCACAAGCGATCATCCGGCACGGACCCGGCCACCGCCGGGCCCCAGCCCCACGGGAGCGGCGGTCACCCCCGGCACTTGTGCCAGGCGTTCCACTTGTTGTTCTTGTAGTTCGTGCACCACTTGACGCTGCCGACCCACACCGCCACCGTCCGCCCATTGGACGTGTCGTAGCCCGCCATGTTGTCCGCGCGGCCACCGTTCGGCATCTGCTTCCAGCCGCCGGACCGGGCCCAGATGTGCCAGATGGTCCGGTCCGGGGCGATCACGAACGTCTCGTCGTACCCGGCGCTGGAGTCCCAGTGGGCGTCCATGACACGGGTGCCGCACTTGTACTTGCCCGTGTGGTTCCACCGCTTGACGGAACAGGCCGCGGCGACCGCGGGACCGCCCGCCTTCACCGCTGTCTTCGCCGACGGCCGCTCCGCCGCGGACACGGACGCGGCGCTCGCGCTGCCGCCCGGCAGAACGGCGGCCGTGAGCCCGGCGAGGGCCGCGGCCGCCGCGAGCCCGGACTTGTGAACGGTACGCATACGGATTCCCCCTGGTACGACGGTGTTGCGGTCAGCACCCGACGGTAGGGGGAGCCGGTCGGGCGCTGCGTCCCACGCCGGGTTGAATCCTGGCTCAACCACCGAGGCAGCGACGGTAAACCGTGGGCGTAGCCGGGCCCGTTGTCATACCAGCGCGGTAGGGCCGTCCCCCTTGATCCGCGCGTGGAGATGCATGTCGTGCCAGCCGTCCTCGTGCGGCCCGGCGGACCGCTTCGTGCCCTCGGTGGCGAAGCCGTTCCTGAGGGCGACGCGGCAGGACGCCTCGTTGGCCGTGGAGTGGGTCAACTCCAGGCGGTGCAGGCCCACTTCGTCGAAGGCCCAGCCGGCGAGCGCGGTCAGGGCGCGTGACGCGACGCCGCGCCTGCGTGCCTCCGGCATGGTCCAGTAGGCGACTTCGGCCTGGCCGTCGGCGAGCACGACGGACTTCAGGGCGATCCGGCCCACCACCTCGTCCGAGCCGGCGGCGGCGATTGCCCAGTACGCGTTGTGCTCGTCGGCCCAGGACGCCCGCCACTCCTCGATCCAGCCGCGCGCCTCGCTCTCGGAGTCCGCCACGCGCGCGTGCCACCGCTGGAGCAGGGGGTCCTGGAACGCCTTGTACACGGCGCCCGCGTCGGCGAGGACCCAGGGGCGGATGACGAGGTCTCCGGGGACGGGGATCACCGGCTGCTCCCCACGGGCGAGAGTGCCGGGCGCGACTACGTCGGGGATCTTGGAAGGCATGGAGCCATCGTGGCAGCGAGCCGTCGTAGACGACACCGAATTCAGGGGCCGTCCACTCGCACCGCCCCGCCCCGTACGCTGGGCCCCTGATGAGACGCAAGCCCCGCATTCCCCCCGCCCCGCTCCCCCAGCGCGACGGCGTCGACCCCGTCCGGGTCAAGCTGCCGCACGACGGGGCATGGGCCACCGTCCGCGACCACCTGGTGGAGCGGCTCGCGGCCGGGCCCGGAGTCATCGACGCCATGCTGCGGGACGGCAGGATCGTCGGCGCGGACGGGGTGCCGGTGGCGCCGGACGCGCCGTTCGAGCCGGGGACCTTCGTGTGGTTCCACCGGGATCTGCCGCCTGAGGTTCCGGTGCCGTTCGCCCTCGACGTCGTCCACCGCGACGAGCACATCGTCGTCGTGGACAAGCCGCACTTCCTCGCGACCATGCCGCGCGGCAGCCATGTCACCCAGACCGCCCTCGCCCGGCTGCGCACCCAGCTCGGCATCCCGTCGCTCGGCGCCGCGCACCGCCTGGACCGGCTGACCGCGGGGCTGCTCCTGTTCACCGTGCGCCCCGAGGAACGCGGCGCCTACCAGACGCTGTTCCGCGACCGCCGGGTGCACAAGGAGTACGAGGCGGTGGCGCCGTACGACCCGGCCGTGCCGCTCCCCCGCACCGTACGCAGCCACATCGAGAAGGACCGCGGCGTCATCGCGGCGTACGAGGTCGAGGGCGCCGAACCGAACAGCGAGAGCGTGGTCGAGCTGATCGAGCACCGGGGCGGCCTCGGGCGCTACCGCCTCACCCCGCACACCGGCCGCACCCACCAACTCCGCGTCCACATGAACGCGTTGGGCCTGCCGATCCTCGGCGATCCGGTCTACCCGGTGGTGACCGGACCCGTGGCGCCGGACGACTTCCGGCGGCCCCTGCAACTCCTGGCGCGCGTCCTGGAGTTCACGGATCCGGTCACCGGCGCCCCGCACCGCTTCGCCAGCAGACGGACGCTGGGCGCCTGGACGGCGTACGACGCCTGGGATCAGTAGCCCTCAGTGGCCCCTCAGTACCCCCGCCACCAGGTGAGGAAGCGGCGCCAGGCCCCCTTGGGCCGCGCGGCATCGGACACCGCGCCCGGCGCGGGCGCGGCCGATGGCGCGCCGGTCGGGGCCTGGGCGGCAGCGGCGGCCTGCTGACGCGGCGGCGGCGAGGACACATGCCAGTCCCTGCGCGGCGCCGGCACCTGCGCGGAGGGCCTGGCCATCACGTCCTGCGGCGGCCTCGGCGCGAACTTCACCGGCAGCTCCACCAGGTGCCGCGACAGGATCGACGAGGTCCACCTCAGCTCCCGCTCGTCCACGTCCAGTTCGACATCCGGAAGCCGCATCAGAAGCGCGTCGACACCGGTGTCGGCGATGGCGCGGCCGATGTCCTGCCCGGGGCACTCGTGCGGTCCGCTGCCGAACGCGAGGTGCGAGCGGTTGCCCTGCATGTTGGCGGCGAGGTCGGGACGGACCACCGGGTCGACGTTGCCGGGCGCGATGCCGAAGATCAGGCCGTCGCCCGCCTTGATCCGCTGGCTGCCGAGCTGGGTGTCCTGCTTGGCGAAGTAGCCGACCAGGCCGCTGAAGGGCGGCTCGTCCCACAGGGACTGCTCGACCGCCTCGGGCACCGTCATCTGGCCGCCGCTGAGCTGGGCACGGAAGCGCGGGTCGGTGAGGACCATCCGCAGCACGTTGGCGATGAGGTTGGCGGTGGCCTCGTACGCGGCGATGAGCACCAGGCGCAGGTGCGCGCCGACCTCGTCGTCGGTGAGCCGGGCGGGGTGCGCGATGAGGTTGCTGGTGAAGTCCTCCTCGGGGTTGGCACGCCGCCGGGCCACGAGCCCCATCAGCACTTCCATGATGTACGCGTTGCTGGCGATGGCGGTCTCGGTGCCCTTGATCATGTCGCGGGCCGACTGCACCATGCGCTCGTTGTACTCCTCGGGCATGCCGAGGACGTGGCACATCACCATCATCGGCAGATGCTCGGCGAACTGGCTGACGAGGTCGGCGCGGCCGTCCTGGCAGATGTCGTTGAGCAGGTGGTTCGTATAGCGGTTGATGTAGCGGCGCACACCGCGGTGGTCGATGCCCGACATGGCGCCGGTGACGGCGCCGCGCAGCCGCTGGTGCTCGTCGCCCTCGGCGAACGTGGCCATCGGCTGCCAGGTGAAGACGGGTGCGAGCGGGTTGTCCGGGCCCGCGGTCCCGTCCTTCACGGCCCGCCAGATGCGCGAGTCACGGGTGTACTGCGAGGGGGTGCGGACCATGTGGAGGTTCTCGCTGTGGCCGAGCACCGCCCAGATCGGTACGTCGTTGTGGATCAGCACGGGTGCGACCGCGCCGTGCTCGGCGCGCAGTTTCTCGTACAGACCCGCGAGGTCGGTGTCCGCCTCCGGGCCGTAGAGGCGGCGCAGTCCGCCGGGGCCGAGGCCGTGGGCGGGGCAGCCGGGGGGCGGCGCGGTCTGGTCGTCGGTGCCGGGCCAGGAGGGGGAGGGAGTCGTCACGGTCGTCGCTCCGGGTTCGCGGAAGGGGGGGTTGCGGTGTACGGGATGCGGGTCGTCTCGGACGCGGGCCGCCGTCAGGTCGGACGCGGGCCGCCGTCAGGTCGGGCGCGGGCCACTGTCAGGTCAGACGCGGGCCGCTGTCAGGGAGTGGAGGTAGCGCATCAGGGTCATCAGGGTGTCCCTGCTCGACTCCCTGCGACGGGCGTCGCACGCCAAGATCGGCACTTCGGGCTCCAGGTCGAGCGCCTTGCGCAGGGTCTCGATCGGGTGATGGGGCGCGTCGGGGAAGTCGTTGACGGCGACGACGAACGGCACGCCGCGCTCCTCCAGGCGGCCGATCACGTCGAAGCTGACCTCGAGGCGGCGGGTGTCGATGAGCACGACCGCGCCGAGCGCGCCTTCGAAGAGGCCGTTCCACAGGAACCAGAAGCGTTCCTGGCCCGGGGTCCCGAAGAGGTAGAGGACCAGTTCCTCGGAGATGCTGATGCGACCGAAGTCCATGGCCACGGTGGTGGCCGTCTTGGACTCGGAGCCGTAGTTGTCGTCGACACCGATGCCCGCCTGGGTCATGGTCTCTTCGGTGGTCAGGGGGCGGATCTCGCTCACCGAGCCGACCATCGTGGTCTTGCCGACCCCGAACCCGCCCACGATCACTACCTTCACGGCGGCCGTGGCCGTGTGCGGCAGGACGTCCTCGCTGCGGGGGCCGGTGATCGTGTCCGTGTTCTTAGAGTTTCTGAAGTCCATGCATCACCGCTTCGAGAAGGGATCGGTCGGGGAGCGCGGAGCGGACGATGGGGGCGCGCGCTTGGACGAGCTCGGCCGCGAGTAACTCCGTCAGGACGACGGTCACGACACTGAACGGCAGCCCCAGATAGGCCGAGACCTCGGCGACGGAGAGCGGCGTCGTGCACAGCCGCAGCACCGCCGAGTGTTCCGGCTGGGTCATGGGGGACGCCTCGCCCTGCGCCACGATCAGGGTGACGAGGTCGAGCGGTGCCCGCTCGGAGCCCTCGCCCGTAAGGATGTACAGCCGCTCAGGATTCTCCGGACTGCGGCGCTCTCGCTGCGGAGGCAGTCCGTCCGGCGCTGGTACGTCGCCCTGTTTCGAGCCTTGGGGAGAGTCTTGCGGAGGAGTCATACGGCCTGCCCGTCACGCCGGGGCGGGCTGGTCAGATGGGCCCCGATGCGTACGACGAGATCGCGCATGCGGGTGCCGATGAGGCCCGCGTCGACGGTCTCGTCGGCGAGCACGGCGAGATAGGCGCCGGCACCCGCGGCCATCAAGTAGAAGTAGCCGCCGTCGATCTCGATGATGACCATCTTCATCCCGCCGTCGCTGTGCGGGATCTCCGTGGCCACGGCCGCGGCGAGGCTCTGCAGCCCCGCGCAGGCCGCGGCGATGCGGTCGGCCGCGTCGGGATCGCCGCCGTAGCGTGCGATGCGCAGGCCGTCGGCGGAGAGCACGACGATCTGGCGAGTCTGCGGAACCCCGTCGGCGAGCTCCTTCAGCATCCAGTCGAAATTGGCGCGTTGCTGGATCACTGCCAGTCCCTCTCGTCGGCGCTGCCGTGGTTGTTCTGGTTGGTTTCCTGCGGTCCGTGGGGCCCCTGGGAGCCCTGCGGGCCCTGTTGCCCCTGAGGTCCTTCCGGGGCCGACGGGTCGGGCTCGCCCGAGTCATCGCCCTTGACGCCCTTCATGAACGCCTCGATCCACAGGCCCGGTTCGACCGGGTCCTTCTTCGGGGCGGGCGCCGGGGGCGGTGCTGTCGCGGCCGCGTGGGCCTCGGCGATCCGCTGGGCCTCGGCCTCCTGGGCGTACCGCTGGGCGAGGGGGATCTTGACGCGGCTGCGGCGCTGCGGCAGGCCGTTGGGCGTCCACTCGGTGACCTCGGGGACGTCGTCCTCCATGGTCGCGGTGAGCGGCGAGCGGATCGGCGGTCCCGCGGTGACGACGCGGGGCTTCTTGCGGCGGATGTTGCGGGCCGGTTCCTCGATGGTGCGGCCGCTGTTGTCCACGCGGGGCACGGCGGAGGCGCCGATGCCGTGGGCGAGGCCGGGCGCGGGCCCGGTGGTGATCATGTCGCGCGGCACGATGAGCACGGCGCGGACGCCGCCGTAGGCGGACTGCCGCAGGGAGACCTGCATGTTGTACATCTGCGAGAGGCGGCCGACGACGGCCATGCCGAGCCGGGGCGTCTCACCGAGGTCGTTGAGGTCGATGCCGGCCTGGGCCTGCTCCAGCATGCGCTCGGCCCTGGCCCGCGCCTCCTCGCTGAGGCTGACGCCGCCGTCCTCGATCTCGACGGCGATGCCGGTCTGCACCTCCACCGCGGTGACATGCACCTTGGTCTGCGGGGGCGAGTACCGCGTGGCGTTGTCGAGGAGTTCGGCGCAGGCGTGGATGAGCGGTTCGACGGACGTGCCGTGGATCGCGACGTTGGCGATCGAGTGCAGTTCGACGCGCGGGTAGTCGAGGATCCGGGACATCGCGCCGCGCAACACGCTGAACAGCGGTACGGGCTTGGGCCATTGGCGTCCGGGGCGGGCGCCGCCGAGCACCGCGATGGAGTCGGCGAGACGGCCGATCAGCGCGGTGCCGTGGTCGATGCGCAGCAGGTCGTCGAAGACCTCGGGGTTGCGGCCGTGGAACTCCTCCATGTCGCGCAGCTCGGCGGCCTGTTGATGGACGATCGACTGGACGCGCCGCGCGATGTTGACGAAGGCGCGCTGCGCGGACTCACGCATCGCTTCCTCGCGGTCCAGGGTGTCGAGCACGGAACGGAGCAAGTCGCGCTGGGAGTCGGGGAGATCGCGGTACGCCTCGTCCTTGTCGACGACGTTGCGGACCACTTCGACGGGCGATTCGCCCTGACGCAACCGCCAGAGCGCGTCGGGCAGGATCTCCCGGCCCAGGCGCACCGTCTCTTCGTCATGCGACGCGATACGCCGCTCCAGGTAGGCGAGTTGCTGTCCGTACTGCGCGCGCTGCCCCCGGATGGTCCGGCCGCGCCGCGCCGCTTCTGCGCCGACGGCCATGACCATGAGGGTCGCGACGGCGCCGCACCAGCCGACCGCGACCCGGGCCGGATCCGTCACCGCGGCGACGGCGGCTCCGGTCGCCGCGGCCATCAGCATGGCGGGCAGCAACAGCACACGTGCGTAAGGGACTTCTCGGCCACCGGGAGGCGATTGAACACTCACCATGTATGCCCTCTGAACACTCGTCTTGGGGGAAGTGGGGTGTGGGGGAAACGGGGTGTGGGGGAAAGGGAGGACGGGGGAGGAACGGGAAAACGAACTATCGAAAGATTTGGGAACAAGCGCGCGAATCTATCGCAACTCGTTTCAACTCGCCGCGCTCCGGGCGAGCTTAGTCCGCCGGAATCATCGCCGAGTCATATTCGGCAACCCCCTGCAGAGCCCTTGCCGACAGGCATACACTCGCCCCATTTACACGCGTGGCGATCATTCGAACACATGGAGTGACGCTCTCGAACGGCCCTATCGGGACCGGGAATTGCCCGCTCAGGCCCGTGGTTGACGCTTCGTATGGACGCCTGTTCCACTGATCGCATGCCACCTCAGCTGCGGCTGGTCACTCGCGACCACATCGACTTCGGTCGAGTGTGGTCCGCCGCGTGTTGCCTCTGACGGCACCGCAGACCACTCCCTTTCGCTCCCTTTCCCTCCCTTCCTCTCCCTTCCTCTCCCTTTTCTCCACTTCACCGCGGCAAGAGATGAGGCTCCGCCATGCCCGTCGAGTTCCTCGGCATCGCAGCGACCAACGAAGGCTCCGAAGTGACCGCCCGCTCGGGCCCGTCCTTCGACAAGGACTACACGCTCCGGCTCGCCAGGGCCCATGAGGACCACGGCTGGGACCGGGTCCTGTTCGCCTACGGCTCCGGCTCTCCCGACCCCTCCCCCGCCGCCGCCTACATCGCGGCCCGCACCGAGAAGCTCCAGATCCTGGTCGCCCACCGCCCCAACGTCTCGTACCCGACGTTCGCCGCGAAGACCTTCGCGACGCTCGACCGGATCAGCGACGGCCGTCTCGCCGTCCACTTCATCACCGGCGGCAACGACCACGAGCAGCAGCGCGAGGGCGACTTCCTCACCAAGGACGAGCGGTACGCGCGCACCCGCGAGGCCATCCAGATCATCAAGAAGGCCTGGACCTCGCACGAGCCGTTCGACCACGAGGGCACGCACTACCGCTTCAACGACTTCGTCAGCGACACCTTCCCCGTCCAACAGCCGCATCCGCGCGTCTCGTTCGGGGGATCCTCACCCGCCGCATACGCCGCCGGGGGCGCCGAAGCGGACATCTACTGCCTGTGGGGCGAGCCCCTGGCGCAGACCGCGGAGCAGATCGAGTCGGTGAAGGCGGCGGCGAAGGCCGCGGGCCGCACGGACGTCCCGAAGATCCAGGTGGCGTTCCGCCCGATCATCGCGCCGACCGAGGAACTGGCCTGGGAGAAGGCGTACGCGACGCTGGACCGCATCAAGGCCCGCAAGGCCGGCGCCACGCTCTCCCGCCGCCCCCTCACGAACCCCGAGAACTCCGGCTCGCAGCGGCTGCTCGCCGTGGCCGCCTCCGGTGAGCGGCACGACCGCGCCCTGTGGACGCCGACCGCCGCGGAGACCGGCGGCGCGGGCAACTCCACGGCCCTCGTGGGCACTCCGGAGACGGTCGCCCAGGCCCTGCTCGACTACTACGACCTGGGCGTGGAGATCCTCTCCGCCCGCGGGTACGACCTCCTGGACGACGCGATCGACTTCGGCCGCCATGTGATCCCGATCGTCCGCGAGGAGGTCGCGAAGCGGGACGCCCAGCGGGCGGCCGCGGCCGCCTAGCCTCAGCGGAGGAAGCCGAGCACCTCCCGCTCGAAGCGCGCCCCGCGCTCCAGGTGCGGGAGGTGCCCCGTGCCGTCGAACTCCACGAGCCGCGCCCCGCGGATCGCCGTGGCCGCACGCCTGCCGAGGACCGGATAGTTCCCGAGCCTCGCCCGGTCCTCGGGGGCCGCGTACGTCTTGCCGATCGCGGTGCGGTCCTCCTGCCCGATGACGAGCAGCACGGGCAGCCGCGGCCGCGGCAGATCCGCCACCACCGGCTGGTGGTAGGCCATTTGATAGGTGAGCGCGGACGCCATGGCCCACCGCGGGTACTCACTGCTCAGGGTGATCCGGTGGCGGATCTCGACGTTGCGCTCGTAGGCCGCGCGCCAGCGCACCACGTACGCACGGTAGAAGGCGCGGATCGCGTCGAGGTCGGTGCCCGCCGGTTCGTCGGCGAAGAGCCGCCGCGTCGGCAGCACGGGCACAAACTCGCGGTAGCCCTCCAGGCCGACCGGGTTGGCGAGCACCAACTCCCTTGCCCGCCCCGGGTGTTCGAGGGCGAACCGGACGGCGAGCATGCCCCCCATGGAGTGACCTACGACATCGGCGCGTTCGACGCCCAGGTGGTCGAGAAGCGCGACCGTGTTCGCGGCCAGCAACTCGAACGAGTAATGACCGAGGGCGGGTTTCGACGACCGTCCGAAACCGATCTGATCCGGTACGACGACCCGGTGCCCGGCAGCGGCGAACGCCCGCGCGGTCGGCTCCCACGCCCCGCCGTCGAAGTTCTTGCCGTGCAGCAGCACGACCGTCCACCCCGTCGGCTCCCCGCGCGGCGCGATGCCGACGTATGCCATGTTCACGGTCTCGCCCTCGATCACGAGCCGCAGGAACCGCACGGGGAAGGGCGAGGGGTAGCCCTCCATGGCGATGCCGAGCGGTTCGTCATGGACGGGACCGGCCCCGGAACCGGGCTTGCCGTCCCACGCCGCGGCGGAGACCGCCGCGGCAGGGACAGCCGCGGCAGGAACCCCCGCCCCCGCCACGGCAACCGCTCCCGCGGCGAGCACTGTCCGACGCGTGGCCATCCGGCACCCCCTGCACCCTGAGACGACAATGCGCCCCTTGTGCACGGCAGTTGCCGAACAGCACGCGGCGGCACCGGTCGGCACGGGAGGCAATTCCCGTCAAGAACGCCCTGTCAGCCCACCGAGCTGTACGCCACGACGCCCCGCAGCAGCTGGTCGACGGCCTTGCGGGCGTTCTTGGAGACGGTGCTTCCCTCGCGCGGGGCGGCCGCCGCGATCTGGCCGAGGACGTCGATGACCTGCTTGCACCAGCGCACGAAGTCACCGGCCGGCATCTCCGCCTCGCGCAGCACCTCGTCGAGGCCCTTGTCGTTCGCCCACATGTACGCCGCCCAGGCGAAGCCCAGGTCGGGCTCGCGCTGCCCGACACCCTCCGCCTGGTTGATCTTGAACTCCTCCTCGAGACCATCGAGGCGGCCCCAGATCCGCACCATCTCGCCGAGCGCCGCCTTGGCCGCGCCGGACGGCAGCTTGGGCGCGAGCGCGTCGTCGCCGACACGCGACTCGTACACCAACGCGGAGACGCACGCGGCCAGTTCGGCCGGGCTCAGCCCCTCCCACACGCGGGCGCGCAGGCATTCGCTGGCGAGGAGGTCCAACTCGCCGTACAACCGGGCGAGCCGCTTGCCGTGCTCGGTGACCTCGTCGCCGCGCAGATAGTCGAGCTCGGTCAGGAGCGCGACGATGCGGTCGAAGGTGCGGGCGATGGTGTTCGTCCGCCCCTCGATGCGCCGCTCAAGCTGCGAGGTGTCGCGCTTGAGGCGGTAGTACCGCTCGGCCCAGCGGGCGTGGTCCTCGCGCTCGTCGCAGCCGTGGCAGGGGTGGGCCCGCAGTTCCGCGCGCAGCCGGGCGATGTGCTGGTCGTCGGCGGCCGCCGCACGGCCCTTGCGGTGCCGGTCGGGAACGATGTGCCCGGCCTTGGTGCGCAGCGCCGACGCCAGGTCGCGCCGTGACTGCGGCGAGCGGGCGTTGAAGGACTTCGGGATGCGCATCCGCTCCAGGGCCTCGACCGGCACCGGGAAGTCCATCGAGGCGAGCCGCTTGACCTGCCGCTCGGCGGTGAGCACCAGCGGCCGCGGCCCGTCCACGTGGTCGAAGCCGCGGTGGCCGTTGGCCCGCCCGGCGGGCAGCCCGGGGTCGAGGACGAGCGCGAGCCCGGCGTACTTCCCCGTGGGGACGTGGATGACGTCACCCGGCTTGAGCTTCTCCAGGGCGGCGGCAGCGGCGGCCCTGCGCTGGGCCGCGCCCTGCTTGGCGAGCTCGGTCTCGCGGTCCTTGAGCTCGCGGCGCAGGCGCGCGTACTCCTCGAAGTCGCCCAAGTGGCAGGTCATGGAGGCCTTGTAGCCCTCCAGGCCCTCCTCGTTCTTCTGCACCTGGCGGGAGATGCCGACGACCGACTTGTCGGCCTGGAACTGCGCGAAGGACGTCTCCAGGAGCTCGCGCGAACGGTGCCGCCCGAACTGCTCGACCAGGTTCACCGCCATGTTGTACGACGGCTTGAAGCTGGACCGGAGCGGGTACGTGCGCGTGCCCGCGAGTCCGGCCAGGTGCTCGGGGCTCATGGCGCGCTGCCACAGCACCACCGCGTGGCCCTCGACGTCGATGCCGCGTCGCCCCGCACGACCGGTCAACTGGGTGTACTCACCGGGGGTGATGTCGGCGTGCTGCTCGCCGTTCCACTTGACGAGCTTCTCCAACACCACGCTGCGCGCGGGCATGTTGATGCCGAGCGCGAGGGTCTCGGTGGCGAAGACGGCCTTGACGAGGCCGCGCACGAACAGCTCCTCGACGACCTCCTTGAAGGTGGGCAGCATGCCCGCGTGGTGCGCCGCGATGCCGCGCTCCAACCCCTCCAACCATTCGTAGTAACCGAGGACATGGAGGTCCTCGTTCGGAATGGAGGCCGTGCGCTCCTCGACGATCTCGCGGACCTTCGTCCGCGCCTCGTCGTCGTTGAGCCGAAGGCCCGCGTACAGACACTGCTGCACCGCGGCCTCGCAGCCCGCACGGCTGAAGATGAACGTGATGGCGGGCAGCAGCCCTTCGGAGTCGAGCCGCTCGATGACCTCGGGCCGGCCCGGCGTCCAGATCCGCGATCTCTGCCGCCGCTCCCGCTCGCGGTCGGCCTCGCGGATCATCTTGCCCTTGCGGCGGTCGCGCGGGTTGTACGAACGGCTGGCCTCCAGCCGCGCCATGCGCGTGAGGTCGGGGTTGACCGCCTTCTTGTGGCCCTCGCCCTCCTCGAAGAGGTCGTACATCCGACGCCCTGCGAGCACGTGCTGGAAGAGCGGCACGGGACGGTGCTCGGAGACGATCACCTCGGTGTCGCCGCGGACCGTGTCGAGCCAGTCGCCGAACTCCTCGGCGTTCGACACCGTCGCCGACAGGGAGACCAGTGTGACCGACTCCTGGAGGTGGATGATCACTTCCTCCCAGACGGCGCCGCGGAAGCGGTCGGAGAGGTAGTGCACCTCGTCCATGACCACATAGCCGAGGTTCAGGAGGGACTGCGAGCCCGAGTACAGCATGTTCCGCAGGACCTCGGTGGTCATGACGACCACCGGGGCCTCGGAGTTGACGCTGTTGTCGCCGGTGAGCAGGCCGACCTTGTCCGCGCCGTACCGCTTGGCGAGGTCGGCGTACTTCTGGTTGGAGAGCGCCTTGATCGGCGTGGTGTAGAAGCACTTCTTGCCCTGCAGCAGGGCGAGGTGGACGGCGAATTCGCCGACGATCGTCTTGCCCGAGCCCGTGGGGGCGGCCACGAGCACGCCCTTGCCCGCCTCGAGCGCCTGGCAGGCCTCGATCTGGAAGGGGTCGAGGCCGAATTCGTACATCTCGCGGAAGGACGCGAGTGCGGTGGCCTGCTCGACAGCGCGCTTGCGCGCCGCCGCGTACCGCTCGGCCGGTGAGAGGTCCTCTGTCATCGTGCTTTCGAGACTACCGGGGACCACTGACAACGGACGATCATTATCGGGAGCTCAGGGTGCCAGCCCCGCGAGCTCACGGCACCAGGACCCGCACCGCCCCCGCCACGCACTCGGCGGTCAGCGGCAGCGCGCCCAGCGGCTCCCCGTCCGCGTACCCGGTGACGCCGGGCGCGGCCAGCTCCACCTTGGCGGCCCGGTGCACGGTGACCTTGGGGTGGTCGAGATGGGTGCCCTTGTAGACCCGCGGGAACACCTTGAGCAGGGTCGTACGGCTGCAGTCCCCCACCACGGTGACGTCGAAGAGCCCGTCCCCCATGTCGGCACCGGCACAGATCTTCATGCCGCCGCCGTACGAGGTGCCGTTGCCGACCGCGACGAGCGTGGCCTCGACCTCGTGGACGTCGCCGTCGTCCAGCGTGATGCGGTACGGGACGGGCTTGAAGGCAGCGAGCTCCACGAGTATCGCCAGGTCGTACTTGAAGCGCCCCGTGGGCCACCGCATCCGGTTGCCCCGGTCGTTGACCCGTGAGTCGAAGCCGGAGGCGAGCACGGACCCGAACCAAGTGCCGCCGACCCGCCCCAGGTCGATGTCGCGCGTGCGCGCCCCCTTGAGCGCCTCGGCCACGATCTCCCCCGCGGCGGCGGGCCCGCGCACGGGAAGGCCGAGGGCCCGCGCGAAGTCGTTTCCTGTGCCCACCGCGATCACCCCGAGCGGGGTGCGCGTCCCGGCGACGGCCTGCAGCGCGAGGCTGGCCATACCGTCGCCGCCGACGGCTATCAGCGCCCCGGTGCCGCCCTCGACGGCCTCGCGGGCCCGCCGCAGCGCGTCCGGGGCGTCCTCACCGATGACCGTCCTGACGGAGAAGCCGCGGGCCCGCAACGCCGAAGCGGCCGGCTGCGCCGCATGGGCGCCCCGGCCGCGGCCCGCGGTGGGATTGACGAAGAGGGTGATCTCGCTTGTCACGGCCGGACCCTACAAGGTCAGGTCACGTCGTCGAAACCGTTTACGCGTTGATCGGAGCGTCCGGTGCCCGCCTGCTCGGGCAGCGCCCTGGGCGGCCGCACCGATTCGACGTCGCCGACGTCCTCGGGAGTGAGGTCGATGTCGGACGCCTCGTCGTCGTCGAGTTCGGCGTCGGGGTCGTTGCGCCTGCGCCGCTTGTCGTTCAGGAGCGAGAAGCCGACGGCGATGAAGTACAGGACGACGATCGGGCCCGCGAGGGCGATCATCCCGAACGGGTCGGTCGTGGGCGTCGCGACCGCGCCGAAGACGAACACGCCCATGACGACACCGCGCCACCAGCCCGCCATGCGCTTGCCGGTCACCATGCCCGTGAGGTTCAGCATGATCAGGAGCAGCGGCAGTTCGAAGGCCGCGCCGAAGACCAGGATCATCCGGACGGTGAAGTCGAGGATCTTGTCCATCGGCAGGATGTTCGCCGAGCCGTCAGGCGTGATCCCGAGGAGCACACGCATGCTGATCGGCATGATCACCCACGCGAGCCAGGCACCGCCCGCGAACAGCGGCACGGCGGCGGCCACGAAGGCGTAGGTGTACTTGCGCTCGCTCTTGTGCAGGCCGGGCGCGATGAACGCCCACAGCTGGTACAGCCAGATCGGGCTGGCGATGATGACGCCCGCCATGACGCTGACCTTGACCGTGGTGGTGAACGGCGACAGCAGGTCGGTGTAGGCGACGACCGCGCACTCGCCGCCCTTGCTCTCCAGACCGCCGTCGGGGCAGCGCGGCACCGGAGAAGCGAGGAACTTCATCAGCTTCTCGCTGTAGAAGGCGGCCACGATCGCCACGACCGTGATCGCCGCCATGCCCTTCGCGAGCCGGTTGCGGAGCTCGCGCAGGTGCTCCGCGAGGGGCATCCGCCCCTCGGGGTCCTTCTCCTTCTTGCGGGCAGACTTGAGCAACCCACGTCCTCATCTCGTGCGGCAGGCCGACCGTCGCCGGCCTTGGATCAGCGCTGCGTCGTACGGTCGGTCGGCTCGGTGACCGGGCGCGAGCTGGTCACGTCGCCGGGGGCAGCCTGGATCGTGCGCTTCTGGACGGCCGGGTCGCTCGGCGGGTCGGCCGGGGCGGCGGCGTCGTCCTTGCTCTCGGACTTCATGGCCTTGGCCTCGCTCTTGAGGATGCGGGCCGACTTGCCCAGCGAGCGCGCCATGTCGGGCAGCTTCTTGGCACCGAACAGCAGGACGATGATGACGAGGATGAGAATGATCTCGGTGGGGCCGAGCCTACCCATAGCTGTATACCTTCTTCACCGAGGCGACAGGAGTCTGGTTTGCACGCAGACCGGACATACATCCGACCTCCGCGCTGTCAGCGATCGTAACCCCCCGGGGTAAACGCTCGGCAATCCCCGCGCATACTCCGAGTGCGGCCCCCGCCTCGATTCCGGGCCGTGTTCGCAGCGTACCCGCCCCCCTCTGCGAGTTGACAGGTCACGGAGGCTAAAGAGCCTCCCGCCCCGCACGGGCAACACCGGCCGCCGCCTTCTCGAGGTCCTCCGCCGCACGGTTGATCTGCCGTGTGGTCTCGGTCACTTGGCGGCTCAGGCGCTGTGCCTCCACGAAGACCTTGATCGCCAGTACGCCGAGGACGGCGAGACCCAAGAAGCCCGCCGCGATCGCGAGCATCGCCCAGAACATGCGCCGAGCCTAGACGGTCGAGTGCAGGCGCAGCGTCCGCACCCCACCACCGGTGAGGAGTTCGACGATGCGCTCGCCCGCGGGCTTGCGCACCGCGGCTCCGCACTCGGGGCAGGTGAAGGAGTAGAAGGTGGTGCGCGCGCTGGCACCGATCGCAAGCCGCAGCGCGCCCGCGGAGAGCTCGAAGCGGGCGCGGCAGTCGGGGCAGGCGGCGGTGAAGAGGACGGGTGCGGGCCGCGGCTGCGACGGCACCCCCGGCAATCCGGGCACGATGGGTGTGCTCAACGCCCTTGCTCCTGCCTGTCGTAGTCCCTCTCGTACGCCGCGAGGGCCTCCTGTGCCGCCTGCCGCGCACTGTCCGCGAGCTGGGCCGGGGAGACGATCCGCCCGTCCCTGCCGAGCCGCAGCGCGAGACGGCGCAGCGAGGCGGGGTCGGGGGTGCGCAGTGTGATCCGCAGGCCGCCGTCGGGCAGTTCCTCGGCGCTGTCGTGCGGGTAGTACTCGGCGACCCAGCGGCCGCCGGGGCCGACCTCGACGACGACCTCGGGGTCCTCGGCAGCGGGCTGCACAAGGCCTTCGGACAGGTCGCGCAGCTCGACCTCGGGCGGCGCGGACGGCTCGTCCAGGATCTTGATCTCGGCGACGCGGTCGAGTCGGAAGGTGCGGCGCGCCTCGGAGCGGCGGCACCAGGCCTCCACGTACGTGTGGCCGACGCTCACCAGGCGGATGGGGTCGATCTCGCGCTCGGTGACCTCGTCGCGGGCGGGCGAGTAGTAGCGGATCCAGAGCCTGCGCCGCTCGGAGATGGCCCGGTCGACGTCGGCGAAGACGCCGCCCTCGGACTCGAAGGTCACCGAGAGGCGTGCGCTGGCGCCCGCCGCCTCGCCGGCCGCGGTCTCCAGCTTCGCGGTGGCGCGCAGCAGCGCGAGCCGGTCGCTCTCGCGCAGGCCGGGCAGCGTGGCCACCGCGCGGGCGGCCACGAGCAGCGCGGTCGCCTCGTCGGCGGCGAGCCGCAGGGGTGCCGCCACGTCGTCCGGGTTGTGCCACCAGATGCGGTCGCCGTCGGTGTCGATGTCGAGCAGGTCGCCGCCGCGGAAGCTGGTCCCGCACAGGGGCAGCACGTCGAGGTCGGAGATCAGCTCGTCCGGGGTGATCCCGAAGGCACGGGCGACGTCCTCCACGTGGGCGCCGGGGCGCTCGCGCAGATAGGTCACCAGCGACAGCATCCGCCGCGTCTGGTCGATGGCGTTCGAGGCCATACTCGTCCGTCCCCCTCAGCCCTTGGCCACGGCGCGCAGCCGGTCCACCACGTCGGCCCGCAGCTCCGCGGGCTCCAGGACCACCACGTCGGGCCCGAACTCCACCAGCCAGGCATCCAGCCCATGGCCGTACGGAATCTCCAACTCGTCCCAGCCGTCGCCCAGTTCCCGCACCGACGCGGCCTTGGCGCGCAGCGGGTAACCGGCGCCCGCGCGCAGCCGGATCAGGGCGGTGCGGTCGGCGATCTCCCCCGCCCAGCTCGCGACGGTCTCACGGACCGTGACGACGTCGGGGACGTCGGCGGTGTACTTGCCCGCGCGGGCGCGGACCTTGCCGGTGATCCGCGAGAGCCTGAAGACGCGCTCGGCTCGCCGGTCGCGGTCCCAGCCCGCGAGGTACCAGTGGCCGCGCCAGCACTCCAGCGCCCAGGGCTCCACATGGCGCTGCTCGGGGCGGGCCGCGGTGGCCTTGCGGTAGTCGAAGACGACGGGGCGGCGGTCGCGGCAGGCGAGCATCAGCGGCTCGAAGGACGCCTCGTGCGCGGGGATGCGCGGCTCCAGGGCGCCGTGCGCCTCGTACGGGTCGACGTCCTCGGGCAGTCCCGCGGCGCGCAGCTTCTGCAGGGCACCGCTGGCGGCTCCCGCGAGGCGGGCCTGCTGCCAGACCTTGGCGGCCAGGCCGAGGGCCGCGGCCTCCTCGGCGTCGATCGTGATGGGCGGCAGGCGGTTGCTGTCGCGCCGGGCGAGATAGCCGACCTCGCCGTCGAGGTTCTCCACGGTCTCGATGACCAGACCGAGTTCGCGCAGGTCGTCCTTGTCGCGCTCGAACATCCGGTTGAAGGAGTCGTCCGACCCCGCCGCCCGGCCCCCCGGCCCGAAGGCCTCGACATAAGCCTCGATGGAATCGCGGAGCTCACGCTTGCTGAGCGGCCGCCGGGTCCCGAGCAGGCACAGCGCCAGATTCATCAGCCGCTCGGCCTTGGCAATGGCCATCGACGCCCTTTCTCGGCCTTACAACACACAGTGCTTCCGACCGATGACCGTACCGCCCCGGGGTGTCGTGGCAAAAGCCGAGGGCCCATGCCAGACAGGCATGGACCCTCGATGACCAGGTCCGGTCGGCGCGATGCGCGTCTCAGACCGAGATCAGGTCACAGACGAAGATCAGCGTCTCGCCCGGGGCGATGCGGCCGCCGCCGGCGCCGCGGTCGCCGTACGCGAGGTGGGCCGGGATGGTCAGCTCGCGCCGGCCACCGACCTTCATGCCCTGCACGCCCTGGTCCCAGCCGGAGATGACCTGGCCGGCGCCCAGCTGGAACTCCAGCGGGTTGCCGCGGTTCCAGCTCGCGTCGAACTCCTCGCCGGAGCTGAAGGCGACGCCCACGTAGTGGACCTTGACGAAGTCGCCCGCCTTGGCGACGGCGCCGTCACCCTCCCAGATGTCCTTGATCTGCAGATCGGTCGGCGGCTCGCCGACGGGGAAGTCGACCTCGGGCTTGTCGATGCTCACGAAAATGCTCCTGCTTGATACGAAAGGTCAGCTCGGACAGTCTTACATCCCCGGAAGGTCAGGCCTTCGCGAGGATGTCCACGGTGAAGACCAGCGTGGAGTCCTTCTTGATGGAGCTGCCCTGCGGGGGCTGGTCGCCGTACCCCAGCTCCGGCGGGATGACGATGAGGACGCGGCTGCCGACCTTCTTGCCGGTCAGACCCTGCGCCCAACCCTTGACGACCTGCGCCAGCTGGAACTGGGCGAGCTGGCCGCTCTTGTACGAGGAGTCGAACTCCTTGCCGTCCGCCCAGAGCACGCCCTTGTACTGGCACAGGAGGCCGTCGGTCTCCTTCACCTCGTCGCCGTCGCCCTCGAGGATGTAGCTCGCGACGAGCTTCTTGGGGGCGTCGGTCTTGGGGACGTCGATGGAGGGGGCCTTGCCGTCCGTGTTCGTGCCGACCTTGGGCAGGTCCTTGTTGGACTGCGCGACCTCCTTGCCCTTGGCCGAGCTCTTGGCGTTGAAGGTGTCGACGATGTCGACGACGAACACCAGGGTGTCCGAGCCCTTGATGCCCGCCTGCTTGTTGCCCTCCTCGCCGTACCCCATCTTCGGGGGGATGGCGAGCTCCACGCGGCTGTCGATCTTCTTGCCGACCAGGGCCTGGTCCCAGCCGGGGATGACCTGGCCGACGCCGATCGGGAAGACCGTGGGGTTGCCGCGGTCGTAGGAGTTGTCGAAGACCTTGGCCGTCGCCCAGATCTGGCCGAGGTAATTGGCCTGCAGGTAGTCGCCCTTGACGACCTCCTTGCCCTTGCCCTCGATCAGGGTCTTGACCGCGAGGTCGGAGGACGGCTTGCCCGGACCTTTGGCGACGGTCGGCTTCTCGCCGAACTTCGTGCCCTTCGTGATCTCGGGCAGCGGCCCGTCCACGATCTTCGCCGTCGGCGGGGCCGACGTCGCGTTGGTCGGGCTGTCGGTGGGCTTGGACTTGGCCTTGTCGGCCTTGTCGTCACCACAGCCTGCGAGCGTCAGCAGGCCGGCCGGGACGGCAAGGAGCAGGGAACGTCGGCGCACGGTGGGGGCCTCGTATCGGTCGATCTTGTGGGTTGGCGTGCGCGCAACTCTACGGCGTGAGAAGGGCGCCGTACGAGGAACGTACGGCGCCCGCGTTGCGTTCCCGCAACGTCACTCCGATCCCACCGGCCCCATGAGAGCCATCCGGGTCACATTCCGGCGATGAGCTTCTCCACCCGGTCGTCCACGGACCGGAAGGGGTCCTTGCACAACACGGTGCGCTGCGCCTGGTCGTTGAGCTTGAGGTGCACCCAGTCGACCGTGAAGTCGCGGCGCTGCTCCTGGGCCCGCCGGATGAAGTCGCCGCGCAGCCGCGCGCGGGTGGTCTGCGGCGGCACCGACTTGCCCTCGAAGATCTTCAAGTCGTTGCAGATACGGGCGGCTTGACCCTTCTTCTCCAGGAGGTAGTAGAGCCCTCGGCGACGGTGGATGTCGTGGTACGCGAGGTCTATCTGGGCGACCCGCGGGTGCGACATGGTCATGTTGTTCTTGGCGCGGTACCGCTCGATGAGCTTGTACTTCATGACCCAGTCGATCTCGGTGCCGATGCGGTCGAGGTCCTCGGCCTCGATCGCGTCCAGCGTGCGGCCCCAGAGCTCAAGGACCTGCTCGACGGTGCCGGTGCGGATGCCCCGGCGGTCGACGAAGTCCACCGCCTTCTCGTAGTACTCGCGCTGCACTTCGAGGGCCGAGGCCTCGCGGCCACTGGCCAGGCGCACCTTGCGGCGGCCCGTGATGTCGTGGCTGACCTCACGGATCGCCCGGATCGGGTTCTCCAGGGTGAGGTCGCGCATGACCGTGCCCGCCTCGATCATGCGGAGCACGAGGTCGGTGGCGCCGACCTTGAGGAGCATGGTCGTCTCGGACATGTTCGAGTCGCCGACGATGACGTGGAGCCTGCGGTAGCGCTCGGCGTCCGCGTGCGGTTCGTCGCGGGTGTTGATGATCGGCCGGGAGCGGGTGGTCGCGGAGGACACCCCTTCCCAGATGTGCTCGGCACGCTGGCTCACGCAGTAGACGGCGCCGCGCGGTGTCTGCAGCACCTTGCCCGCCCCGCACAGCAGCTGCCGGGTGACGAGGAACGGAATGAGGATGTCCGCGAGCCGGGAGAACTCTCCATGACGGGCCACCAGATAGTTCTCGTGGCACCCGTAGGAGTTTCCCGCCGAGTCGGTGTTGTTCTTGAAGAGATAGACGTCGCCCGCGATTCCCTCCTCGTGCAGGCGGCGTTCGGCGTCGACGAGCAGGCCTTCCAGAATGCGCTCGCCTGCTTTGTCGTGGGTGACCAGCTCGGTCACGTTGTCACACTCGGGTGTCGCGTATTCCGGATGTGATCCCACGTCGAGATACAGACGGGCGCCGTTCCGCAGAAAGACGTTGCTGCTGCGGCCCCATGACACAACACGGCGGAAGAGGTAGCGCGCCACCTCGTCAGGCGACAGCCGGCGCTGTCCCCTGAACGTGCACGTGACGCCGTACTCGTTCTCCAGCCCGAAAATGCGGCGGTCCATGACTGAACATTACGCCTGATGCCCGGCACTGAAACCGGGTTCGACAGCACCGTTTCGATCATTTTCCGATGAACCCGCAACGACTTCGGATTCCCCGACCGGTACCAGTACCCCCGCGGTGGCCAGCAGAACCAGGAGAGCGAGGACACCCGCAAGCCCCGGCACCACGAACCCCCACGCCGTGCCGCCCCACTCGACGACGGGCCCCGCGGCGGCAGTTCCCAGGGACGCCCCGACCGTGAAGGTCGTCACGAGCCACGAGAACGCCTCGGTGACGGTGCCCCGCGGCGCGTGCCGGTCCACGACGATGAACGCGCACGCGAGCGCCGGCGCCAGGAACACACCGGCCAGCGCCGTGAGCGCCGTCATGGCGAGCGCCCCCGGAGTGAGCGTCAACGGCCAGTAGCAGAGGGCGAGGAGCGCCACCAGGACGGTCAGCCGCCGCTCCGGTACGCCGCTCCACCGCCGCGCCCCGTACACCGCGCCGCCCACCAGCGCGCCGAAGCCGAGCGCCGCCATCATCCAGCCGTAGACCGCGTCGCCGCCGTGCACGTCCGCGTACGACACCCCGGCGACGGTGATGGAGCCGAGCGCCATGCCGATGAAGAGGAACGCGCCGAGGAGAGCGAGGAGTCCGGGCGCGCGCAGGGCCCCGAGCCAGTGCGCCTCGCGCGGGGCCGAGCGCCAGGCGCGCGAGGGCCGGGACACCACCACGGACAGGGCGCCGAGCACTCCGACGGCGTTGACGACGAGCAGCGCAGCCTGCTCCGACCACAGGGCCACGCAGCCCGTGATGAGCAACGGCCCCACGGTGAAGATGACTTCCTGAGCGATGGCGTCCATGGCGTACGCCGTGTGGACCTGTTCCTCCTTGCCGAGGACGCTCGGCCACAGCGCCCGCAGACCGCCTTCGAGAGGCGGCGTGAACAGCCCGGCGACGGCTACGGACACATGGGCGAGGGCGAGCCGGTCGGGCCCCGTGAAGGCGAAGACCACCATGCCGAGGGCGGAGAGCAGCGCGGCGGGCAGCTGCACGCGCGGCTGGCCGTGCAGGTCGACGAGGCGGCCGAGCAGCGGCTGGCCCACGGCGTTGGCCACGCCGTACACCGCGGCGAGCGCCCCTGCCAGGCTGTAGCTGCCGCCCTCGGCCCGGATGAACAGCACGATCGCGATCGCGGCCGTGGCGTTGGGCAACCGGCCCACCAGCGTGCCGACGAGCAGCCGCGCCGCGTAGCGCGTCCGGAGGATCTCCGCATATCCCGCAGCCATGCTCTCCCGCCCTCCCCCCGCACGCCGAGCCCGGGGTTTTACGTATAACGTCCGGCGTCATACGTACCATGAGCGCTGTCCGCGGGTCCACCGCCAAACCGAGCGCGGGCACGAAACGGGAGGTGTCAGTGGCCGGGCCACAGCTGGAATCCGGGGGCGCGCGCCCCACGAGCCGCGATGTCGCACGCGCGGCCGGGGTCTCGCAGGCCACCGTCTCCCTCGTACTCGGCGACAAATGGCGCGGCCGCGTCGCCGCACCCACCGCCGAGCGCGTACGGACCGCCGCACGGGAACTGGGCTACCGCCCCAACCTCGCGGCCCGGAACCTACGCCTGGGCAGAACCAGGACAGCACTGCTCGTCGTCCCCGAACTCACCAACGAGTTCTTCGCACACGTCTACACCGGAGCCGCCCGCGTCGCCGCCCGGCACGGCTTCGGCGTGGTCATCTACCCCTCCCCCGACGGCGTCGGCCCCGCCCGCGACCCCTTCGCCTCCGCACGCGCCTCACTGGACGGCGTACTCGCCTCCTCCATGGCCTCCGACGCACTGGCCACCATCCGCGGCGACGACCTACCGCTGGTGATGCTCGACAGCGACCCCGCGGGCAGCCTCGGCGCGGCCACCGTCAACCTCGATCTCGCCGACGGCATGCGCCAGGTGACGGAACACCTGCTCGCCCTCGGCCACCGCGACTTCCTCCACCTCGCCGCGGACGTGGACTCCTGGACCTTCGACGTGCGCGCCGACGCCCTCGCACGGGCACTGCGCGGCACGGACACGGCCGTACGCCGCGTAGCAGCACCCCTGAACGTCGAGGGCGCCCGCATCGTCGCAGAAGCCGCCCTGTCCACTCCCGGCCCACGCCCCACCGCGGTCGTCTGCGACGACGACTTCCTCTCCGCCGGCGTCTGCAAGGCGGCCCGACGGCTCGGCCTGCGCGTCCCCGAGGACGTCTCGGTGACCGGCTTCGACGACCTGATCCTCGCCACCGCCGTCGAACCGGAGCTCACGACGGTACGGCTGCCCGCCGAGCGCTTCGGGGAGCGCGGCATGGAGACACTGATCGACGTCCTCGCGGGCCGCGAGCCCGACGCCACCCCGCTCCCGGTGGAGCTGGTGGTCCGCGGCTCGACGGGCCCCGCCCGCTGACCCCGGACACACAAGTGCGCCCTGTGTTCCGGCCGGACAGCCGGAACACAGGGCGCACCCCGTGAAGAAGAGAACTACTCGACGTCGCCACCGGACTCCGGCGCGGCACCGGAGTCCTCACCCGCCCCGGCGTCGTCGGACACGGCAGCGGCCTCGGCCGACGCACCACCCTCCTCCAGCAGACGGGACAGCTGACGCCCCACGATCCGCTTGAACTTCCGCTGCTGCGGCCGCGTCCGGTCCAGGACCGCCACCTCAAGACGCTCGGCGGGGATCTCCCGCTCGCTGCCGTTGGTGTCGCGGGACAGCGCGCGCACCGCCAGCTTGAGAGCCTCCGCCAGCGTCATGCTGTCGTTGTGATGCTGGTCGAGATAGGTGCTGATCTGCTCGGCATTGCCGCCGACGGCCAGCGAACCGTGCTCGTCGACGATGGAACCGTCGTGCGGAAGGCGGTAGATCTGGTCGCCCTCGCGCGTGGCGCCCACCTCGGCGACCACGAGTTCCACCTCGTACGGCTTCTCGGCCGCGCTGGAGAAGATCGTGCCGAGTGTCTGGGCGTAGACGTTCGCCAGGCCACGGGCCGTCACGTCGTCACGGTCGTAGGTGTATCCGCGAAGGTCCGCGTACCGGACGCCGCCGATGCGGAGGTTCTCGTACTCGTTGTACTTACCGGCGGCCGCGAAGCCGATCCGGTCATAGATCTCGCTGAACTTGTGCAGCGCGCGGGACGGGTTCTCGCCGACGAACACAATGCCGTCGGCATACTGCAGCACGACCAGGCTGCGGCCACGAGCGATGCCCTTGCGGGCGTACTCCGCCCGGTCGGCCATCTGCTGCTGGGGGGATACATAGAACGGCGTCGACACCGGATCCGTCCCTTTCTGTCAAAAAACTTCAGTCAGTGGCGAATTCGGAGCGATCAGAGCAGCGCGGCCCGCGGACCGTCGGGCTGCTCCATCCGCTTCTCCAGGATCGAGCGCGCGATCGCGGACGACTCCTCGTCCGTCAGCCGTCGGAACCCCTCGTCGGAGATCACGGTGACGATGGGATAGATCCGACGCCCGACGTCCGGACCACCCGTCGCCGAGTCGTCGTCGGCGGCGTCGTACAGCGCCTGGACGGCCAGCGTCGTCGCCTGATCCTCGGTCAGACCGTCGTGGTAGAGCTTCTTCATCGCACCACGCGCGAAGACCGAACCCGAACCGGTCGCCGCGAAGCCGTGCTCCTCGGAACGCCCGCCCGTGACGTCGTACGAGAAGATGCGCCCCTTCTCGCGGTCCACGTCATAGCCCGCGAAGAGCGGCACGACGGCAAGGCCCTGCATGGCCATGCCGAGGTTGCTGCGGATCATCGTCGAGAGACGGTTGGCCTTGCCCTCCAGGGAGAGCGTGGCGCCCTCGACCTTCTCGAAGTGCTCCAGCTCCAGTTGGAAGAGCTTGACCATCTCCACGGCGAGACCGGCGGTGCCGGCGACGCCGACCGCGGAGTACTCGTCCGCGGGGAAGACCTTCTCCATGTCGCGCGAGGCGATCACATTGCCCATCGTCGCTCGCCGGTCACCGGCGAGCACCACGCCACCGGGGAACGTCACGGCCAGAATGGTCGTGCCGTGCGGGGCCTCGAACACGCCCTGCGTGGGGGGCAGTTGCCGGTTCCCGGGCAGCATCTCGGGCTGGTGCCCGGACAGGAAGTCCATGAAGGACGACGACCCAGGCGTCAGGAAGGCAGCTGGTAGACGCCCGGTGCTACGAGTGTTGGCTTCCACGGGTTTCCTTCCAGGTAGGCAGCGGCTCGGTGCATTGCGTCCGTGTCTTCTTTCAACAAGCCGAGGCCGGAGTTGCAGTTGAAGCACAGTACGCCACGGACCTTACCCGTCTCATGACAGTGATCCACATGTACCGCCGGGGCGGCCAAGCAGATGCAGCAGACGCCCTTTTGAGAGGCGATCATCTCGTCGCGCTCGGCTTCGGTCATGCCGTACTTGCGCATCAGGTGACCGGTCCGATCCAAGGCCCCCTTGCACGCTTTGCAGCGCGCCGACAGCCCGTCGGAAGCCTTTGCATTGCGGGGCCACTCGCGGTGAGCCTTCACCTCGCCACAACCACGGCAACGCTTGTAACCATCAGGCACAGCAGGGGTCTTGAGCTCACGACGCTCTTGCCGCTTCTTCTGGTCCCGCTGCTGCTGGTACGCGCGGGCGCAGGACTTGCAGTAGTCCTGCAACCCGTCACGATTTCCGCTGTGCCGCGAGAAGCCGTCGCACGCGACCAGCTCCTTACAACGGCAGCACCGCTTCATCTGAGCGTTCACATCCGCGGACTACTGTCCACCCTTCTGAACGAAGGACCTCACGAAATCCTCTGCGTTCTCCTCGAGCACATCATCGATTTCGTCGAGCACAGAGTCCACGTCGTCGCTCAGCTTCTCCTGGCGTTCCTTGAGGTCCTCCGAAGCCTGCGCGTCCTGCGTCTGCTCCTCGGTCTCCTCGGTGGGACGCGTCGCCTTCTGCTGCCCGCCGCCGGTGTCCTTGGTCGCCATCTACCTCACCCCGCTCGGTTAGACGTTCTTGATCAGACCCTACAAGCGAGGTCTGACATCGGCCCCTTGCTTCCTCAACGTCCGGGGACCACCTCGATGATTCCCAGCCGCCGGGTCTTTCAGCCCCCGGACAGCACCCGCACCAGGTCTTCCGCGGTGCGGCAGCGGTCCAGAAGTTCCTTGACGTGGTTCCTCGTGCCGCGCAGGGGCTCCAGCGTGGGCACCCGTTGCAGAGAGTCACGGCCCGGGAGGTCGAAGATGACCGAGTCCCAGGACGCCGCGGCCACGTCGTCCGCGTACTGCTCCAGGCAGCGGCCGCGGAAGTACGCGCGTGTGTCCTCCGGCGGCTTGGACCTGGCCCTCTCGACGTCCTCCTCGTCCAGGAGGCGCTTCATCTTGCCCCGCGCCACCAAGCGGTTGTACAGGCCCTTCTCGGCCCGTACGTCGGCGTACTGGAGGTCGACCAGGTGGAGCCGCGCGGCGTCCCAGTCGAGGCTGTCGCGGCGGCGGTAGCCCTCCATGAGCTCCCGCTTGGCGACCCAGTCGAGCTCTCCGGAGAGGCTCATCGGATCGCTCTCCAGCCGGCCGAGGACGTCCTCCCAGCGGGCGAGCACGTCCTTGGTCTGCTCGTCCGCGTCCGCGCCGTACCGCTCCTCGACGTACTTGCGGGCCAGCTCGAAGTACTCCATCTGGAGCTGGACCGCGGTCAGTGAGCGGCCGCTGCGGAGCGTGACGAGATGCTTGAGCGTCGGGTCGTGCGACACCTGGTGCAGCGTGCGCACCGGCTGGTCCACGGCGAGGTCCACCGCGATGAAGCCGTCCTCGATCATGGCGAGGACCAGCGACGTCGTGCCGAGCTTCAGGTAGGTCGAGATCTCGGAGAGGTTGGCGTCGCCGATGATGACGTGCAGCCTGCGGTACTTCTCGGCGTCCGAGTGCGGCTCGTCGCGGGTGTTGATGATGGGCCGCTTGAGCGTCGTCTCCAGGCCGACCTCGACCTCGAAGTAGTCGGCGCGCTGGCTGAGCTGGAAGCCGTGCTCGTGGCCGTCCTGGCCGATGCCGACGCGCCCGGCGCCGGTGACGACCTGCCGGGAGACGAAGAACGGCGTCAGGTGCCGCACGATGTCCGAGAAGGGGGTCTCCCGCTTCATCAGGTAGTTCTCGTGCGTGCCGTACGAGGCGCCCTTGTTGTCGGTGTTGTTCTTGTAGAGGTGGATCGGCTGGGCGCCGGGGAGCTGTGCCGCGCGCTCGGCGGCCTCCGCCATGATGCGCTCGCCGGCCTTGTCCCACAGGACCGCGTCCCGGGGGTTGGTGATCTCCGGTGAGCTGTACTCGGGGTGCGCGTGGTCGACGTACAGCCGCGCGCCGTTGGTGAGGATCACATTGGCGAGGCCGATGTCCTCGTCGGTCAGCTGGCTGGCGTCGGCGGCCTCGCGGGCGAGGTCGAAACCCCGCGCGTCCCGCAGCGGGTTCTCCTCCTCGAAGTCCCAGCGGGCGCGTCGCGCCCGGTGCATCGCCGCGGCATAGGCGTTGACGATCTGGGACGAGGTGAGCATGGCATTGGCGTTGGGGTGGCCGGGGACGGAGATGCCGTACTCCGTCTCGATGCCCATTACTCGCCGTACGGTCATGCGGCCCTCCTTGCCCGGCGGCGCTCCCGTTCGGGAACGGCGCTCAAGTACCGCTGGTTCTCCGGTGCGTGTGCGGTGCCCGTCCCCGCACTGCGCGACTCGGCGGTACCGAAGAGCCTAGAACGCCTTTGCGCTGGTGGGGAGATCATTGCCTTCATTGAAAAACAGACGGCTGCGGGTACCCGTGAAGGACACCCGCAGCCGCCCTGTGTTCTACAGGTATTGACCGGTGTTGGCCACCGTGTCGATGGAGCGTCCGGTGTCCGCGCCCTGCTTTCCGGTGACGAGGGTACGGATGTACACGATCCGTTCGCCCTTCTTGCCGGAGATCCTGGCCCAGTCGTCCGGGTTGGTGGTGTTGGGCAGGTCCTCGTTCTCCTTGAACTCGTCGACGCAAGCCTGCAGGAGGTGAGAGACCCGAAGGCCCTTCTGGTTCGCTTCGAGGAAGGCCTTGATGGCCATCTTCTTGGCGCGGCCGACGATGTTTTCGATCATTGCGCCGGAGTTGAAGTCCTTGAAATACAGGACTTCCTTGTCGCCGTTGGCGTATGTCACTTCGAGGAAGCGGTTCTCCTCGGACTCCGCGTACATCTGCTCGACGACCGACTGGATCATGCCGTGCACGGTGGCGCGCCGGTCGGCGCTGTGCTCGGCGAGGTCGTCGGCGTGCAGCGGGAGCCGCTCGGTGAGGTACTTGGCGAAGATGTCCTTCGCCGCCTCGGCGTCCGGGCGCTCGATCTTGATCTTGACGTCGAGCCGTCCTGGCCGCAGGATCGCGGGGTCGATCATGTCCTCGCGGTTGGAGGCGCCGATCACGACCACGTTCTCCAGGCCTTCCACGCCGTCGATCTCGGCGAGCAGCTGCGGGACGATGGTGTTCTCCACGTCCGAGCTGACACCGGAACCACGGGTGCGGAAGAGCGACTCCATCTCGTCGAAGAAGACGATGACGGGGGTGCCCTGGCTGGCCTTCTCACGGGCACGCTGGAAGACCAGGCGGATCTGTCGCTCGGTCTCGCCGACGTACTTGTTGAGGAGCTCGGGGCCCTTGATGTTGAGGAAGTAGCTCTTCCCCGCGGCCTGTCCGGTCACCTCGGCGACCTTCTTGGCAAGGGAGTTGGCGACGGCCTTCGCGATCAGCGTCTTGCCGCAGCCGGGGGGCCCGTACAACAGCACGCCCTTGGGCGGCCGCAGTTCGTGCTCCTTGAAGAGGTCCGGGTAGAGATAGGGCAGTTCGACCGCGTCGCGGATGAGCTCGATCTGGTTGCCCAGGCCGCCGATCTGGTCGTAGCCGATGTCGGGGACTTCTTCGAGGACGAGCTCTTCGACCTCGCTCTTGGGAACGACTTCGTAGACGTAGCCGGATCGGGGTTCGAGCAGCAGGGCGTCGCCGGGGCGGATGGTGACGTCCAGCAGCGGCTCGGCGAGCCGCACCACCCGTTCCTCGTCGGTGTGCCCGAGCACCAGGGCGCGTTCGCCGTCCTCGAGGATCTCCTTGAGGGTGACGATGTCCCCGACGCGCTCGAACTCCATGGCCTCGACCACGTTGAGCGCTTCGTTGAGCATCACTTCCTGGCCGCGCCTGAGCTCTTCGAGCTCCACGCTGGGGCTGACGTTCACCCGGAGTTTGCGGCCGCCTGTGAAGATGTCGGCGGTGCCGTCCTCGTTCGCCACGAGGAAGACTCCGAAGCCGGCCGGTGGCTGTGCGAGCCGGTCGACTTCCTCCTTGAGGGCCACGATCTGGTCGCGGGCCTCACGGAGCGTGTTGGCGAGCCGTTCGTTCTGCGCGGACACGCCGGCCAGGTTGGTCTGCAGCTCGACGATCCGCTCTTCGAGAATCCTCGTATGACGCGGAGAGTCGGCGAGCTTGCGTCGCAGGACGGCGATTTCCTGCTCGAGATAGGCAACCTGACCGGCAGGGTCTTCAGACCCTCGCCCCGGCCGGATGCCGCGGTTGATGTCGTCGTCGTGGGCTGCCACGGTCCTCACCTCCTCCAAGGGGAGCTGGACGCTTCCAGACCCTACCTGGGTGGGTGTCGATTGAAACCCCTAGATCACAAAGACGATGGGGGCGTGTCCGATCTTCACCCTTGCGCTTCTCCCTCACGCCAGGTGAATACCCACCCAACAACATCGGAAAGCGGGCGGTTGTATCGTCGAAGCGTTCAACACCCGTCAGGGCTGGCCCGACTTACTGCAAAGTCGGGCTGCTCGGCGCAGCAACCGGCAGGAGAGATGACCGTGCGGCACGAGGCCGAGACCGGCAGTGAGGGCCACGATCTGCTGGAGGTCTGGATCGACCAGGACCTCTGTACCGGAGACGGCATCTGTGCGCAGTACGCGCCCGAGGTCTTCGAGCTGGACATCGACGGTCTGGCCTATGTGAAGAGCGGGGACGACGAGCTCCTGCAGGCACCGGGGGCCACAACGCCCGTGCCGCTGCCGCTTCTCAACGACGTCGTGGACTCCGCGAAGGAGTGTCCGGGCGACTGCATTCATGTGCGCCGTGTTTCCGACAGGGTCGAGGTCTACGGTCCCGACGCGGAGTGACCCCGACCCGTCCCGGGGTCAGACGCTGCGGGCCTCGGCGGGCTTGTCCTCGCCGTGCACCGTCCTTTCGAACGCGCCGTCCTTCCATCGCCAGCCGGCCGAGCTGTGAAGGTCGGGGCAGCAGCGGGGGACGTCCAGCGAGGAGTAGCTGAGCAGGGTCGCGGAGACCGCGCCGTCACGCACGGCGAAGTCGCTCACGTTCACCCGCTCCTTGGGGTCGACGAGCGTCGCGACCACGCGGGGCTTGCCCGCCGAGGTCCGGGTGATGACGTAGACCCCGTCGGGCGGGGTGCCCGAGCCGGCCTGGCAGTGGACGACGGCCACGGTCTCGGCCCTGCCGTCGCCGTCGAGGTCGCCGGAGGCCTTCTTCTTCACGACGGGTTTCACGGTGCCGCAGTCGAGCGGGAAGTCGACGGACGCGGGGTCGGGCGCGGGGGTCGGCGCGGGGGCTCCCGCGGCGGCTCTGGAGTGCGGCTTGGCGTCGGTCTGGGCGGCGGTCGCGGAGTCGGGCTGCAAGAAGGCGGAGCCCGCGACGACGGCGGCCAGGGCGGCCGCGGTGGCCAGCCAGTGGATGGGGCGTGCGGTGGTGTGTGCCAGTTCCGGGACGGCGGGGTGCTGCACGAGAGAAGTGTCTCCTGTGAGGGCTGTGCCGGTGGGGGAGGTGGCCAGCATCGTGCCATACGTCACAGTGAGGTGGAACACCGGGGTCCGGTGGGTCTCTTGATTCTTCTGGTACGCCGCTGGTGCCCCGTCAACGAAACGGCGCCGCCGCCGAGTTCCCTGGTCGGTCAGGGAACTCGGCGGCGGCGCCTGCTTTTTGGGGTGCCCGCGCGCGCGTCAGCGCGGCGAGCCGCCGTCGGCGTTCGGGCCGGAGTAGTCCTCGCCGTACGCGCCCTTGGCGGGGCGGCGGCGGCGCATCGGGGGCTCCACGCCGTCCGCGAGGCGGCGGGCGGTGAGCAGGAAGCCGGTGTGGCCGATCATACGGTGGTCCGGGCGGACCGCGAGGCCCTCGATGTGCCAGTTGCGGATCATCGACTCCCAGGCCGTCGGCTCGTTGAAGCCGCCGATCTCACGGATGGACTCGACGGTCCTCGCGAGCTGGGTGGTGGTCGCCACGTAGCAGCACAGGATGCCGCCGGGGACGAGCGCCTTGGAGACGGCCTCCAGGCACTCCCAGGGGGCGAGCATGTCGAGGATGACGCGGTCGACGTCGGTGTCGCTCAGGTTGTCCTGGAGGTCGCCGACGGTGAGCTGCCAGGCGGGGTGCGGGCCGCCGAAGTAGCGCTCCACGTTCTGCTGGGCGATCTCGGCGAAGTCCTCGCGGCGCTCGTACGAGTGCAGCATTCCCTGGTCGCCGATGGCGCGCAGCAGGAAGCTGCTGAGCGAGCCGGAGCCCACGCCCGCCTCCACGACGCGTGCGCCGGGGAAGATGTCGGCGAAGGCCAGGATCTGCCCCGCGTCCTTGGGGTAGACCACGGCGGCGCCGCGGGGCATGGACAGGACGTAGTCGGGGAGCAGGGGTCGCAGCGCCAGGTAGGCGACGTTTCCCGTGGTACGGACAACACTGCCCTCGGGAGCGCCGATCAGCTCGTCGTGCGGGAAGGAACCCTTGTGGGTGTGGAAGTTCTTCCCGGCCTCGAGCGTGAACGTGTAGTGGCGTCCCTTGGGGTCGGTGAGCTGGACCTGGTCCCCGACCTTGAAGGGCCCGCGACGGCGGGCGGCACCGGTCGGTTCGGACATGTGACCAGCCTACCGGCCGCGGCGGGAGCCGCAGACCACGGCTTCGGCCACACCGCGCCAGGCGCTGCGCTAGGAGGGCCTGGCCATGGCCTTGACGAAGGCGCGCTCCACGTCCGCGGCGGACAGCACTCCGTAGATCTCGCCGGACTCCTCGACGACCAGGTATTCCGTGGCGGGTGTGGCCCGCAGGGTGTCGAGCAGTTCCTCCCCCGCGAGCTCGGCGGAGACCCGCATGCCCTCGGTGATGTCCTGGGCGAGGCCGTCGACCGTGACCCAGGGGCGGCGGTGCTGGGGCACGGAGACGATCGCCGCCTCGCGGACGACGGCCATCGGGTCGCCGTCGGGGTCGACGACGACGAGGGCGCGGGCCCCGGCTTCGTTGGCCCTGCGCAGCGCCTCGGAGAGCGGGGTGTCGGACTCGACGGGGACGGCGCGGCGGGTCAGGGTGCGGGCGCGCAGCTCCGGGAGGTGCTCGCGCAGGCGGGCCATGCGCAGACTGTTGCCGGCGCCGGTCCAGATGATCGCGGCGAGGATCGCGGCGAGCAGGGCGTCGGTGACGGTGTCCATGCCGCCGATGTCCTGGGGTTCGCCGCCGAGGGCGCCGGACTGGTTCAGGAGCGGCAGGCCGATCAGGACGGAGATGGCGAGGGCGCGGCCCACCCAGGCGGCGGCGACGGTGCCGCTCATGGGCTTGCCGGTGATCTTCCAGACGACGGCGCGCAGCATGCGGCCGCCGTCCAGGGGCAGGCCGGGCAGGAGGTTGAAGGCGGCGACGATGAGGTTGGAGATCATCAGGCCCGCGAGCAGGACGCCGGGCACCGTGCCGGGCTCGACGGCGCGCATCCCGGCGTAGAACACCCCGGCGAGGACGAGGGAGAGGAGCGGTCCGACGAAGGCGAGGACGAACTCGCGGCCGGGGGTCTCCGACTCCTTTTCGATCTCGGATACGCCACCGAAGAACTGCAGCTGGATGCGGCGGACCGGCAGCTTGAAGCGGAGGGCCGCGACGGTGTGGGCGAGCTCATGGACGAGTACGGAGGCGTAGAAGGCCACCGCGAAGAAGAGCGAGACGAGATAGCGGGCGCCGCCGAGCTCGGGCAGGACGCGGTCGAGCTGGCCGCCGAAGACCCAGGTGATGAGGGCGGCGACGAGGAACCAGCTGGGCGCCACGTAGACGGGCACGCCGAAGGGCCTGCCCATGAGGAGGCCGCCGCCGGGGTTCTTCTGCGTCTTGGGTGGCAGGGGGGCGCCCGGATCGCCTCCGCCCGCAGGGCCGTGGTCGGCGCGGGCGCGCGCGGGCTCGGTGGGCCGCTCCTTGCGCGCCGCCTTGGTGAGGTCGGGGCGCGGCGGCGCGTCGGGCGGGGTGTCCTGCCCGCCGCGCGGCTCGGCCGGGTGCGTGGTGGTGTCGCCGCTCAGCGGCCGTGCCGCCTCGTCGGCCGGGCGCTCCGGCTCCGGTGCCGCATCGACCGGGCGCGTGGGCTCCGGTGCCGTGTCGACCGGGCGCGTGGGCTCCGGGGAGCCGTCCGCGTCGCTCGGCCGCCGGTCGTCGGCGCCGTCGGACTGCGGCCTGCCGCTCCCGCCGCTTTCGTCCACGATGTCCCCTCGTTCGAAGCGTCCCTCGCCCCGGTATGGCGCGATTACACGCACGATCATGCAGGGCGAGAGGGTCTGTCGTCGATGGTATGCGCCCGTTGTCAGTGACGGGTCGTAGGGTCTGTCCTCATGGAAACCAGCACCGACGGTGCCGTGGCGGCCACGCGCCCGGCGTCCTTGTCGCCCTCGCGCGCGGGCGACTTCATGCAGTGCCCGCTGCTGTACCGGTTCCGGGTGATCGACAAGCTGCCGGAGAAGCCGAGCGAGGCGGCCACGCGCGGCACGTTGGTGCACGCGGTATTGGAGCGTCTTTTCGACTCCCCCGCCAGTGAGCGGACCGCGCCGCGCGCCAAGTCGCTGATCCCCGGCCAGTGGGACCGACTGCGTGAGGCCAAGCCCGAGCTGACCGAGCTGTTCGCCGACGATCCCGAGGGCGAGCGCATGGCGCGCTGGCTGGCGGACGCGGAGAAGCTGGTCGAGCGCTGGTTCACCCTGGAGGACCCCACGCGCCTGGAGCCCGCGGAGCGCGAGCTGTTCGTGCAGGCCGAGCTGGAGTCGGGCCTGAAGCTGCGCGGGATCATCGACCGGGTGGACGTGGCGCCTTCGGGCGAGGTCCGCATCGTCGACTACAAGACGGGCAAGGCCCCGCGTCCGGAGTACGCGGAGGGCGCGCTGTTCCAGATGAAGTTCTACGCCCTGGTGGTGTGGCGGCTCAAGGGTGTCGTCCCGCGCCGTCTGCAGCTCGTCTATCTCGGCAGCGGTGACGTGATCACGTATGACCCGGTCGTGGCCGATCTGGAGCGGGTGGAGCGCAAGCTGCTCGCGCTCTGGGAGGCGATCGAGCTGGCCACCGAGACGGGTGACTGGCGGCCGCGCCCGACCAAGTTGTGCGGTTGGTGCGACCATCAGGCGGTTTGTCCGGAGTTCGGTGGGACTCCCCCGCCGTATCCGCTTCCGGTCAGGGCGCCCGAGTCCGTGGAGGGCGAGCAGGGCAGAATGGCCCCGGGCTAGCTGAAGGAGAGACACGTGGCGATCCGCGTCCTACTGGTCGACGACCAGCCGCTGTTGCGCACCGGGTTCCGGATGATTCTGGAGGCCGAGCAGGACATCGCGGTCGTCGGCGAGGCCGGAGACGGCCTGCAGGCTCTCGACCAGGTGCGGGCGCTGCAGCCCGACGTGGTCCTGATGGACATCCGCATGCCGCGGATGGACGGCGTCGAGGCGACCCGGCAGATCACCGGACCCGGCCGGGACGGCCCGGCGAAGGTCCTGGTGCTCACCACCTTCGACCTCGACGAGTACGTGGTGGAGGCGCTGCGCGCCGGTGCCAGCGGCTTCCTCCTCAAGGACGCCCCGGCGAACGAACTGGTGCAGGCGATCCGCGTGGTCGCCGCGGGCGAGGCGATGCTCGCGCCGAGCATCACGCGCCGGCTGCTCGACAAGTACTCCGCGCATCTCCCGTCCGGCGACGAGCCGGTGCCGGACACCCTGCACACGCTCACCGACCGCGAGGTCGAGGTGCTCAAGCTGGTGGCCCGCGGCCTGTCGAACGCCGAGATCGCGGCGGACCTCTTCGTGAGCGAGACGACCGTGAAGACCCACGTCGGCCATGTGCTCACCAAGCTGGGCCTGCGCGACCGGGTCCAGGCCGCGGTGTACGCGTACGAGAGCGGTCTGGTGCGTCCCGGCGCGCAGTAGTCCGCGGCAGCGGCGACGCGGAACGACGACGGTGGCCGTCCCCGAGGGGCGGCCACCGTCGTTCTTCCGGCGTCGCGGGTCAGCCCTTGCTGATCTCCCAGAAGCGGAAGACCGTCGACGCGTCCAGGCAGGACTCCAGGCCGTAGACGCTGTCGCGGACGACCGCGTACTGCTTGGCCTGCCAGACCGGCAGGATCGGCAGCTGGTCGGCCACGATGTCCTGCAGTTCGGCGTACTGCTTGTCGGTCTTGGTGCGGTCGCTCTCGGTGGCGGTGCCGGGGATGATCTTCCCGGTGATGGCGCTGTTCTCGAAGTGGTTGCCGAGGACGTTGCCCTTGCCGAAGAACGGCTGCGTGAAGTTGTCCGGGTCCGGGTAGTCGGGCACCCAGCCCTTGACGTAGACGCCGTACTTGCCGGCCGCGATGTCCTTCTCGTACTGCTCGAACTCGACGGACTTCACGTCGGCCTCGAAGAGACCGGAGTCGTTGAGCTGCTTGGCGATGGCCTTCAGCTCCTGGTCGGTGGCCGGGCCGTAGCGCGAGGGGGTCGACCAGAGCGTGAGCTTCGCCTTGCCGTCGATGCCGGCGCCGCGCAGTGCGGACGCCGCCTTCGCGCGCTGCGGGCGGGCGCCGTAGGTGTCGAAGAACGCGGTGTTGTGGCCGCCGATGCCCGCGGGGACGATCGAGTACAGCGGCGTGGCCGTGTCCTGGTAGACCTCCTTGACCAGCGCGTCGCGGTCCAGGAGGTAGGCGATGGCCTTGCGCACGCCGAGCTTGCCCGCCACCGGGTCCTTCATGTTGAAGACCAGGTGCTGCACCTCGGCGCTGGTGCCCTCGACGATGTCGACGTCCTGGCCCTCCTTGGAGGTGTCCCGCTCGATGTCCGCGATGTCCGCGGCGGCGAGGCCTCGGTAGGCCAGGTCCACGTCACCGGCCATGAGCGCCTTCTTCAGGCCCTTCTGGTCGCCGTGGAAGAACTTGATGGCCACGCCTTCGTTCTTGACCTCGGCCGTGCCCTTGTAACCGGAGTTGACCGAGAAGACCGCCTGGTCCTTGTTGAACGAGTCGAGCTTGTACGGTCCCGAGCCGACGGCCTTGCCGTCCTCGCGCAGCCCGTTCATGTCGTACTCGCGGTGGTCCACGATCGAGCCCGCGCCCGAGGCGATCTTGCTGGGGAAGGTCGCGTCGGGGTACTTCAGCTGGAAGACGACGGTCTTGGCGTCCGGCGTCCGCACCCGGTCGAGCATCGGGAACATCAGCGCGGGACCGGCGTCGTCCTTGATCTTCCGCATGCGGTCGAAGGAGAACTTGACGTCCTTCGAGGTGAGCGCGTTGCCATTGCTGAACTTCAGCCCGTCACGCAGCTCGCACTTGAAGACCTTCGCCTCCGTGTCCGTGAAGCCGCACGACTTGGCGGCCTCCGGCTCCGGCTCCGTGCCGCCCTTGGGGAAGCTCAGGAGGGACTGGAAGACGTTGTTGAACAGGAGCCAGGACCCGGGGTCGTAGCCGGACGCGGGGTCGGTGGCGAGGACGTCGTCGGACATCCCCATCACGACCGCGTCGCCCGTGTCCCCCGCACCGCCCGACTCCGTGCCGCAGCCGGTCAGCAGGGCGGCGGCGAGCCCTCCCGTGAGGGGAAGAGCCAGCCACTGGTTACGTTTCACGTACGTGCCTTTGGTGTTGTGGTCGTTCGGTGGAACCGAGGGGGGCGGAGGTCGGCCAACCCCCCTCGTCACGGAAGGTCAGCCGCTCACACCGCGGCCGAGCTCCCACAGCTGAAGGTTCGACGAGGAGTTGAGGGTCCACTCGACACCCGTGATGTCGTCGCGCGCGGCGATGTACTGCTTGCCCTGCCACAGCGGGAGCACCGGGACGTCATCGGCGACGATGTCCTGGATCTTGCGGATGCTCTTGGACGCGGCGAGCCGGTCGGCCTCACGGCGCGAGGTCGGGATCAACTGGTCGTTGATGGTGCGGTTCACGTACGGCGAGCCGAGGAAGTTGTCCTTGTCGAGGAACGGCGCGAGGAAGTTGTCGGCGTCGGGGAAGTCGGGGAACCAGCCCATGCCGTAGACCGCGTACTTGCCGTCGCGCTCGGCGGCGCGGAAGGTGCTCCACGGCACGCCCTTGATCGACACGTCGAACAGGCCGGAGTCGTTGAGCTGCTTCTGCAGCACCTCGAACTCCTTCTTGGTGGCCGGGCCGTAGTGGTCGGTGGTGTAGTGCAGCGTCAGCTTCACCGGCGTGGTGATGTTCGCCTTGCTCAGCAGGGAGCGGGCCTTGTCGGTGCTCGGGTTGCCGTACTTGTTGAAGAACGAGTTGGCGTGCCCGGTGATGGTGGTCGGCACCAGCGAGTAGAGCTCGTCGGCCGTCGAGCCGTACACCGCGGAGGCCAGCGCGCCGCGGTCGACGATCTGCGCCATGGCCTGGCGCACCGCCTTGTTCTTGACCGCGGGGGCCTCGGTGTTGAAGGCGAGGTAACGGATCTCCAGGCCCTGCATCTCGACCAGGTCGATCTTCTTGTCCGAGGAGGCGTCGAACTCCTTGACCTGCTCGGGCGACATGGTGCGCGTCATCAGGTCGATGTCGCCGTCCTTGAGCGCCGTGCCCATGGCGTCCGCGTCCGTGAAGTTGCGCAGCTCGACCTTGTCGCTCTGCGGCTTGAACTCACCCTTGTACTTGGGGTTCTTGGTGAACGTCGTCTTGACGACGCGGTTGTTCTCGATCTCGTGCTTGGCCGTGTAGGGACCCGAGCCGTCCACGGCGAAGCCGTCGCGCAGCTTGTTCTTGCTGTAGTGGTCCTTGCTGACGATGCCCGCGGTGGGCGTCGCCAGCTTGTACGGGAACGTCGCGTCCGGCGTCTTGAGGTGGAAGACGACGTCGCGGTCGCCCTGGACCTCGATCTCGTCGATGTTGGAGACCAGACCGTCCGAACCGCTGGGGTCCTTGATCTTGATGTCGCGGACCCGCTCGATGGAGAACTTCACGTCGGCGGCCGTCAGCGGCTTGCCGTCGGAGAACGTCAGGCCCTTGCGCAGGGTGCAGGCGTAGCGCTCGTTGCCCGTGTCGGTGAAGCCGCACCGCTGGGCGGCCTCGGGCTGCGGCTCGCCGTCGCCGCGCGGCATGGCCATCAGCGTCTGGATGGTCTGGCGCAGCACGTTCCAGGAGCCGGCGTCGTAGGCGTACGCCGGGTCGAAGGGCGCCGGCACCTCCTTCGAGATGGCGAACGTGTCCGTGGTGCCGACCGCGATCGCGTCGTCGCCGTCTCCGCTGCCCGAGCCACCGCATGCGGCGAGCGCGGGGGCGAGCAGACCTATGACAGCCGGCAGCACCAAAGTCTTGCGGTTCATGCTCGACGTTCTCCAGAGCTCTTGAATCCCGTGAATCCCGCAACGCGGGGTGAGGGTTGGTGGGGCACGGGGGGTGGGGCGATGTTCTCGCGACGAGATTAGTCCGCACCAGTTGGCTGCCGGAGAGGGACTGAGCGGGTCATCAATCACGCTGCGAAACCGGGCGTGGACACACCGATAACCCGACACCGGAAGGATTCGTGCACGCTTCCATCAATCGGGACACAACGCCACGCCACCCGGGGCCCCAAGAGGGGTCACTGCACACACCGACCCCACTGTCGACCCCCGGCGGAGTGGGAAACGTCACACCTTCGATCGGGTCGGGGATGGAACTGTCAGAGCGTCATCAGGCCTTGCAGGAAAGGAAGGTTGACGTGCTCCAGGGAGGGCACGACGGTGCGGCCTTCGGCGGCGGGGATGGGCGCGACCGACGGGACTGCCACCACCCGGCACCCGGCGGCCTCCGCCGCGGCGACACCGGTCGCGGTGTCCTCGATGACGGCGCATCTTGCGGGCTCGACGCCGAGGCCCCTGGCCGCGAGGAGGTAGGGGTCGGGGTGGGGCTTGGTGCGGGACACCTCGTCCCCGGCGACGGTGAGTTCGAAGTGGTGGGCGCCGATCGAGCCGAGGACGCGGTCGATGATGCGCCGGTGCGACGCGGACACGAGCGCCATCGGCATGCTGTGCGCGCGGAGTTCGGCGAGCAGGGCCTCGGCGCCCGGCATCAGGGGCAGGGAGCGGCTGATGCGGTCCTCGAAGCCGTCGTTGAGCAGCACGGTCAGCTCGGGCAGCGTGATGTCGGCGCCGGTGGCCTCGATGAGGAAGCCCGCGCTGCGCGTCATGGGCCCGCCGACGACCACGTCGCGCCATGCCTCGTCGAGGGCGTGGCCGAGGGTCGCGAAGACCTCGACCTCGGCGTCCCACCAGAAGCCCTCGGTGTCGACGAGCGTGCCGTCCATGTCCAGGAGGACGCCCTGAAGGGCGGACCCTTCGGCCGTACGTGTACCGAGCGCGGGGACCGTACTGGTCATCCGACACACCTCCATGAGGGACGAGAAGGCCGGTTCCCCGAGGGGAACCGGCCTGAGCTGGACCGACCAGTGTACGACTCGTCCCAGGAACGCGCGCTTCGGTTAAACGCGGCCTCAGCGGGCGTCGGCGTACCTGGCCGCGCCCTCAGCGGGCGTTGAAGTACTTCGCCTCCGGGTGGTGGATCACGATCGCGTCCGTGGACTGCTCCGGGTGGAGCTGGAACTCCTCGGAGAGCTGGACGCCGATCCGCTCCGGCTGGAGCAGTTCGGCGATCTTCGCGCGGTCCTCCAGGTCGGGGCAGGCGCCGTAGCCGAGCGAGAAGCGGGCGCCGCGGTACTTCAGGGCGAACATGTCCTCGACGTCGGAGGGGTCCTCGCCGCCGAAGCCGAGCTCGGCGCGCACGCGCGCGTGCCAGTACTCGGCGAGCGCCTCGGCCAACTGCACGGACAGGCCGTGCAGTTCGAGGTAGTCGCGGTAGGAGTCGGCGGCGAACAGCTCGGCGGTGGCCTCACCGATCTTCGAGCCGACGGTGACGACCTGCAGGCCGACGACATCGGTCTCGCCGGACTCCTCCGGGCGGAAGAAGTCCGCCAGGCACAGGCGGCGGCCGCGGCGCTGGCGCGGGAAGGAGAACCGGGTGCGCTCCGAGCCGTCGTCGTTCAGGATGATCAGGTCGTCGCCCTTGGACACGCAGGGGAAGTAGCCGTGCACGACGGCGGCTTCGAGCATGTTCTTGGTGTGCAGCTCGTCCAGCCAGCCGCGCAGGCGCGGGCGGCCCTCGGTCTCGACGAGTTCCTCGTACGAGGGTCCGTCGCCGGTGCGCGCCTGCTTGAGGCCCCACTGGCCCTTGAAGAGCGCGCCCTCGTCGAGCCAGGAGGCGTACTCCTTGAGCTGGATGCCCTTGACGACGCGGGTGCCCCAGAACGGCGGCGTGGGGACGGGGTTGTCGACGGAGACGTCCGAACGGGCGGGTCCCTCGTCCTCGTTGACCTCGAGGACGGCGGCGGAGGCCTTGCTCGGGACGCGGCGCTGCTTGAGCTCGGGCAGGGTCGCGCCGGGCACGCCGCGCTTGACCGCGATGAGGGCGTCCATCAGGCGCAGGCCCTCGAACGCGTCGCGGGCGTAGCGCACTTCGCCCTCGTAGATCTCGTGGAGGTCCTGTTCGACGTACGCACGGGTCAGGGCCGCGCCGCCGAGGATCACCGGGAAGTCGGCCGCCATCTTGCGCTGGTTGAGCTCCTCCAGGTTCTCCTTCATGATCACGGTGGACTTGACCAGGAGGCCCGACATGCCGATGACGTCGGCCTTGTGCTCCTCGGCGGCGTCCAGGATCGCGGCCACGGGCTGCTTGATGCCGAGGTTGACCACGTTGTAGCCGTTGTTGGACAGGATGATGTCGACGAGGTTCTTGCCGATGTCGTGCACGTCGCCGCGGACGGTGGCCAGGACGATGGTGCCCTTGCCCTCGGCGTCGGACTTCTCCATGTGCGGCTCCAGGTGAGCCACCGCGGTCTTCATGACCTCGGCGGACTGGAGCACGAACGGCAGCTGCATCTGGCCTGAGCCGAAGAGCTCACCGACTACCTTCATGCCCTCCAGGAGGGTGTTGTTGACGATGTCGAGGGCGGGCGTGTCCGTCAGGGCCTCGTCGAGGTCGGCCTCCAGGCCGTTCTTCTCGCCGTCGATGATGCGGCGCTGCAGGCGCTCGTCGAGCGGCAGGGCTAGGAGTTCCTCGGCCTTGCCCGCCTTCATCGACTTGGTGGAGACGCCCTCGAAGAGCTCCATGAGCTTCTGCAGGGGGTCGTAGCCCTCTTCCCTGCGGTCGTAGATGAGGTCGCGGGCGACCTTCACCTGCTCGTCGTCGAAGCGCGCGATCGGCAGGATCTTGGAGGCGTGCACGATCGCCGAGTCGAGGCCCGCCTTGACGCACTCGTCCAGGAAGACGGAGTTGAGCAGGACGCGGGCGGCCGGGTTGAGGCCGAAGGAGATGTTGGAGAGACCGAGGGTGGTCTGCACGTCGGGGCGGCGGCGCTTGAGCTCGCGGATCGCCTCGATGGTGGCGATGCCGTCGCCCCGGGACTCCTCCTGGCCGGTGCAGATGGTGAAGGTCAGGGTGTCGATGAGGATGTCCGACTCGTGGATGCCCCAGTTGCCGGTGAGGTCCTCGATGAGGCGCTCGGCGATGGCGACCTTGTTCTCGGCGGTGCGGGCCTGGCCCTCCTCGTCGATGGTCAGGGCGATGAGGGCCGCGCCGTGCTCCTTGGCGAGCGCGGTGACCTTCGTGAACCGCGACTCGGGGCCGTCGCCGTCCTCGTAGTTGACGGAGTTGATGACGGCGCGGCCGCCCAGCTTCTCCAATCCGGCCTGGAGCACGGGGAGTTCGGTGGAGTCCAGGACGATGGGCAGGGTGGAGGCGGTGGCGAAGCGGCCCGCGAGCTCCTCCATGTCCTTGACGCCGTCGCGGCCCACGTAGTCGACGCAGAGGTCGAGCATGTGCGCGCCCTCGCGGATCTGGTCGCGCGCCATCTCCACGCAGTCGTCCCAGCGGCCCTCCAGCATGGCCTCGCGGAACTTCTTCGAGCCGTTGGCGTTGGTGCGCTCGCCGATCGCCATGTACGAGGTGTCCTGGCGGAACGGCACGGTCTGGTAGAGCGAGGCGGCGCCGGGCTCGGGCCGCGGGTCGCGGGCGGGCGCCTGGAGGCCGCGCACCCGCTCGACGACCTGGCGCAGGTGCTCGGGCGTGGTGCCGCAGCAGCCGCCGACCAGGGAGAGGCCGTACTCGCGTACGAAGGTCTCCTGGGCGTCGGCCAGTTCGGGCGCCGTCAGGGGGTAGTGCGCGCCGTCCTTGCCGAGGACCGGCAGGCCCGCGTTGGGCATGCAGGAGAGCGGGATGCGCGAGTGGCGTGCGAGGTAGCGCAGGTGCTCGCTCATCTCGGCCGGCCCTGTGGCGCAGTTCAGGCCGATCATGTCGATGCCGAGCGGCTCCAGGGCGGTGAGCGCGGCGCCGATCTCGGAGCCGAGGAGCATCGTGCCGGTGGTCTCGACGGTGACCGAGCAGATCAGGGGGAGGTTCGCGCCGGTGGCGTCCAGGGCACGGCGGGCGCCGAGGATCGCGGCCTTGGTCTGCAGGAGGTCCTGGGTGGTCTCCACCAGGAGGGCGTCGGCGCCGCCGGCGATCATGCCTTCGGCGTTGGTCTGGTAGGCGTCGCGCAGGACGGTGTACGGGGCGTGGCCGAGGGTCGGCAGCTTGGTGCCGGGGCCCATCGAGCCGAGGACCCAGCGCTGCTGCCCGGTGGAGACGGTGAACTCGTCGGCGACCTCGCGGGCGATGCGGACACCGGCCTCGGAGAGCTCGAAGTTCCGCTCGGGGATGTCGTACTCGCTCAGGGCGGCGAAGTTCGCGCCGAAGGTGTTGGTCTCCACGCAGTCGACGCCGACGGCGAAGTACTCCTCGTGCACGGAGCGCACGATGTCGGGGCGGGTGACGTTGAGGATTTCGTTGCAGCCCTCGAGGTTCTGGAAGTCCTCGAGGGACGGGTCCTGCGCCTGGAGCATCGTGCCCATCGCGCCGTCGGCCACCACCACGCGGGTGGCGAGGGCCTCGCGGAGGGCGTCGGCTCGGGTCCTGCTCTCGGACGAAACGGGCGTGGACTGCGACGACGGGGTTGGCGACGAGGCCATGAAAGAGCTCCCAAGAGTGCGACGGCTGTCGGCTTTGCGCCTTCTGTTGGAGGGCGCACTCGGCCAGGGTAGCCGGGACCAAGGTCCTGTTGTGAAGGAGTCCACGGGGCGGACGCCCGGTGAATGCCTGACTCGAACAGGTGCTTGACAGGGGGAACCCGCGGGAAACGACGGCAACACGGGCCGTCCGCGCATTAGCGAGAGGTCGACAACGACCGATAGTGTTCAGCATTGTCGAACGTCGAATGTGGTGCGAGGGAACGGAGGTCGGGGCTGCGATGGCACGCAACATCCAGTCGCTCGAAAGGGCCGCGGCGATGCTGCGGCTGCTCGCGGGCGGCGAGCGACGGCTCGGCCTCTCGGAGATCGCCTCCGCCCTCGACCTCGCCAAGGGGACGGCGCACGGCATCCTGCGCACCCTCCAGGCCGAGGGCTTCGTGGAGCAGGACTCCGCCTCGGGCCGCTACCAGCTGGGCGCCGAACTCCTTCGCCTCGGCAACAGCTATCTGGACGTGCACGAGTTGCGGGCCCGCGCCCTGGTGTGGACCGACGACCTGGCCCGCTCCAGCGGCGAGAGCGTGCACCTGGGGGTCCTGCACCAGCAGGGCGTGCTCATCGTCCACCACGTCTTCCGGCCCGACGACAGCCGCCAGGTCCTGGAGGTCGGCGCGATGCAGCCGCTGCACTCCACGGCGCTCGGCAAGGTCCTCTCCGCCTACGACCCGGTCGCGCACAACGAAGCCGTCGAGGCCGAGCGCAAGTCCTTCACCACGCGCACCGTGACCGACCCGGACGACTTCGAGGGCGTACTCGATCTGACCCGCGCGCGCGGGTACGCGGCCGACGTCGAGGAGACCTGGGAGGGCATCGCCTCGGTGGCCGCCCCCATCCACGACCGGCGGCGCATGCCGGTCGGCGCGGTCGGCATCACCGGCGCCGTGGAGCGCGTCTGCCGGGACGGGGAGCTGCGGCCCGAGCTGATCGCCGCCGTGCGCGACTGCGCCCGCGCCGTCTCCAGGGATCTGGGCGCCGGGCGGTTCTGACCTCCAGCGCCGCCGTCTCCACATGCAGGGGACACCTATGTGCGCGACCATCGTTGAACGCGTCCGCCCTCACGGAAACCGATAGGGCGGAACGATCAATAACGATCGTGTTTTCAATAACAGAACTCTTGACGAGCCAGTAACACCGGGGTGAGACTCGCGTCCATCGGTCGGCATTGTCGAACACCTACCGGCATTACGCGCTAGAGTGTGGCAAGGCCAAGGGCCGGCAACGACCTCACCTGAGGTCGCGGACCACCGGAGGGACCCGGGGTTCGCCTTCCCCTGGACGAAGGACAAAGGAGTCGCGGGTGTCCAGCTCCGACATCTTCATCGGCGAGACCATCGGTACCGCCGTGCTCATCCTGCTGGGCGGTGGCGTGTGTGCCGCCGTCACGCTCAAGCGCTCAAAGGCCAAGGACGCCGGCTGGCTCGCGATCACCTTCGGGTGGGGCTTCGCCGTACTGACCGGCGCCTATCTCGCGGGTGGCGTCTCCGGCGCCCATCTGAACCCGGCGGTCACGCTCGGCCTCGCGATCGAGGGCGGCACCAAGTGGAGCGATGTTCCGCTCTACCTGGCCTCGCAGCTGCTCGGCGCGATGATCGGCGCCTTCCTGGTGTGGGTCACCTACATGGGCCAGTTCAAGGCCCACCTGACCGACCCCGAGATCCTCGCGGCGCAGCCGATGGACGAGGGCATGGTCGACCAGAAGGCCGCCCCCTCGGCGGGCCCGGTGCTCGGCATCTTCTCGACCGGCCCGGAGATCCGGAACTACGCCCAGAACGTCATCACCGAGGTCATCGCCACGGTGGTCCTGGTCCTCGCCATCCTCACGCAGGGTCTCAACGACGGCGGCAACGGCCTCGGCGTCCTCGGCGCCCTGATCACCGCCCTCGTGGTGGTCGGCATAGGCCTCTCCCTCGGTGGCCCCACGGGCTACGCGATCAACCCCGTCCGCGACCTCGGCCCGCGCATCATCCACTCCGTGCTCCCGCTGCCGAACAAGGGCAGCTCGGACTGGTCGTACGCCTGGGTTCCGATCGTCGGTCCCCTGATCGGCGGCGCCATCGCCGGCGGTCTGTACAACGTCGCGTTCAAGTAGACCCGCGACAGCGACCGATGACCGCCACAGACGCCTGAGACCACCGAGCAAGAACTTCTGGAGCACACCGTGACCGACGCACACACCGCAGGCCCCTTCATCGCGGCCATCGACCAGGGCACCACCTCGAGCCGCTGCATCGTCTTCGACAAGGACGGCCGGATCGTCTCCGTCGACCAGAAGGAGCACGAGCAGATCTTCCCGAAGCCGGGCTGGGTCGAGCACGACGCCATCGAGATCTGGACCAACGTCCAGGAGGTCGTCGCCGGAGCCATCTCCAAGGCCGGCATCACCCGTGACGACATCAAGGCGATCGGCATCACCAACCAGCGCGAGACCACGCTGCTGTGGGACAAGAACACCGGCAAGCCGGTGTACAACGCCATCGTCTGGCAGGACACCCGCACCGACGCGCTCTGCAAGGAGCTCGGGCGCAACGTCGGCCAGGACCGCTTCCGCCGCGAGACCGGCCTCCCGCTGGCCTCCTACTTCGCCGGGCCCAAGGCCCGCTGGCTGCTCGACAACATCGAGGGCCTGCAGGAGCGCGCCGAGGCCGGCGACATCCTCTTCGGCACCATGGACTCCTGGGTCATCTGGAACCTGACGGGCGGTGTCAACGGCGGCAAGCACGTCACCGACGTCACCAACGCCTCGCGCACGATGCTGATGAACCTGCACGAGATGGCGTGGGACGAGCGCATCTGCCACTCCATCGGCGTGCCCACGCAGATGCTCCCCGAGATCCGCTCCTCCGCCGAGGTCTACGGCGAGGTCTCCGGCGGCCCGCTCGGCGACCTGCTCGGCGGCGTCCCCGTCGCCTCCGCGCTCGGCGACCAGCAGGCGGCCCTCTTCGGCCAGACCTGCTTCGACGAGGGCGAGGCCAAGTCCACGTACGGCACCGGCACCTTCATGCTGATGAACACCGGTGACAAGGCCATCAACTCCTACTCGGGCCTGCTGACCACGGTCGGCTACCGGATCGGCGACCAGAAGCCGGTCTACGCCCTCGAGGGTTCCATCGCCGTCACCGGTTCGCTGGTGCAGTGGATGCGCGACCAGATGGGCCTGATCAACTCCGCCGCCGAGATCGAGACGCTCGCGTCGTCGGTCGAGGACAACGGCGGCGCCTACTTCGTGCCGGCCTTCTCCGGTCTGTTCGCCCCGTACTGGCGCTCCGACGCCCGCGGTGTGATCGCCGGTCTGACCCGGTACGTCACCAAGGCGCACATCGCGCGCGCCGTCCTGGAGGCCACGGCCTGGCAGACCCGTGAGATCACCGACGCCATGACGAAGGACTCCGGCGTCGAGCTCGCGGCCCTCAAGGTCGACGGCGGCATGACCTCCAACAACCTGCTGATGCAGACCCTCTCGGACTTCCTCGACGCGCCCGTGGTGCGCCCGATGGTGGCCGAGACGACCTGCCTCGGCGCCGCCTACGCCGCCGGTCTCGCCGTCGGCTTCTGGTCCTCCACCGACGAGCTGCGCGCCAACTGGCGCCGGGCCGCGGAGTGGACCCCCCACATGGACGCGGACACCCGCGACCGTGAGTACAAGAGCTGGCTCAAGGCCGTCGAGCGGTCCATGGGTTGGCTCGACGAGAGTGGCGAGGAGTAAGACAATGACCACCCTGCAGAGCGTCCCTGCCCTCGGGACGCATCCGGCTGCCGGTTCCAACCCGAGCCGCGCCGAGACCCGGGAGCAGCTTTCCAAGGCGACGTACGACCTCCTGGTGATCGGCGGCGGGATCCTGGGCATCTCCACCGCCTGGCATGCCGCGCAGTCGGGACTGCGGGTGGCCCTGGTGGACGCCGGTGACTTCGCCGGCGCCACCTCCTCCGCCTCCTCCAAGCTCCTCCACGGCGGCCTGCGCTACCTGCAGACCGGCGCGGTGAAGCTGGTCGCGGAGAACCACTTCGAGCGTCGCGCGGTGTCCCGTCAGGTGGCCCCCCACCTGGCGAACCCGCTCACCTTCTACCTGCCCGTCTACAAGGGCGGCCCGCACGGCGCGGCCAAGCTGGGCGCCGGCGTCTTCGCGTACAGCGCACTGTCCGCGTTCGGCGACGGCGTCGGCCACCTGCTCTCGCCGGCCAAGGCCGCGCAGGACGTGCCGGAGCTGCGTACGGACAACCTGAAGGCCGTCGCGGTCTACGGCGACGACCAGATGAACGACGCCCGCATGGCCCTGATGACGGTCCGCGCGGCCGTCGAGGCCGGTGCCGCCGTCCTCAACCACGCCGAGGTCACGGGCCTGCGCTTCACCAAGGGCCGGGTCACGGGCGCGGAGCTCAAGGACCGCATGGACGGCACCGAGTTCGGCGTCAACGCCCGCCTGGTGCTGAACGCGACCGGCCCCTGGGTCGACCACCTGCGCAAGATGGAGAACCCGGACGCGGCGCCCTCCATCCGCCTCTCCAAGGGTGCGCACCTGGTCCTCAAGCGCACCGCCCCCTGGAAGGCCGCGCTCGCGACCCCGATCGACAAGTACCGCATCACCTTCGCCCTGCCGTGGGAGGACATGCTCCTGCTCGGCACCACGGACGAGGAGTTCGAGGGCGACCCGGCGGACGTGCGCGTCACCGAGTCCGACACCGCGCAGATCCTGGACGAGGCCGCGTTCTCCATCCGCGACCAGCAGCTGTCGCGCGATCTGATCACGTACTCCTTCGCGGGTCTGCGCGTGCTGCCCGGCGGCCCCGGCGACACCTCCAAGGCCAAGCGCGAGACGGTCGTCACCGAGGGCACCGGCGGCATGCTGTCGGTGGCGGGCGGCAAGTGGACCACCTTCCGCCACATCGGCCGTACGGTGATGAAAAAGCTGGAGTCGCTTCCGGGCCACCCGCTCGGCGACGACTACGAGCCGATCTCCGAGCTGCCGAAGAAGCTGCCGCTGCCCGGCATCGCCAACCCGCGCGCCGTCGCCCACCGCCTCCTGGTGGACGGCCCGGCGCCCGGCCCGCGCATGGCCGCCGACACCGCCAAGCACCTGGCGACGCACTACGGCTCGCTCTCCTTCGACATCGCCCGCCTGGCGAACGAGAACCCGGAGCTCGCCGAGCGCGTCCACCCGGACGCCCCGGAGATCTGGGCCCAGGTCGTCTACGCGCGCGACAACGAGTGGGCCGAGACGGCGGACGACGTGCTGCGCCGCCGTACGACGCTGACGATCCGCGGTCTTGCCACGGACGACGTCCGCAGCAAGGTCGAGGACCTGCTGGGCAAGAAGGCCTGACGGTCGGCTTCTTGGGAGTGGTTTCTTGAGAGTGGCTTCCTGAGAGCTGAGTAAGGGGCGGTCGCAATGGCGACCGCCCCTTACTCATGCCCTTCACCGGTGCCATGCAGCTGCCACAGTGCCGCAATGTTCGGCGCGCAGTGTTGAATCATGAAGTTTCAGGTGCTCTCCCTCATCTCCCACTCCCCGCACCCGCTGACCGGTGAACTCCCCTCCCCCGCCGACCGGTTCGAGGAGGTCCTCGACGTCGGCGTGGCCGCGGAGGAGCTCGGTTACGACGCGTACGCCGTGGGTGAGCGGCACGCGGGCGCGTTCCTGTCGTCGGGGCCGACGGTCGTGCTCGGCGCCCTGGCCGCACGCACCACCCGCATCAGGCTCCTCACCGGAGTCACCGTCGTCGCGATCCTCGACCCCGTGCGGGTCGCCGAGGACTACGCGACGCTCGACCAGATCTCGCGCGGCCGCGTCGAACTCGTCGTCGGCAAGGGCGCGGAGGCCGGGCACTTCGACCTCTTCGGGCTCGACGAGGCGCGCCAGTGGGACCTGCAGCGCGAGAAGTACGAGCTGCTGCGCAGGCTGTGGACCGAGGAGAACGTCGACTGGCAGGGCGAGTTCAGGCCGTCCCTGAAGAACGTGACGACGGTCCCGCGCCCCTATGCCGGGGCGCCGCGGATCTGGCACGGCTCGGCGACCTCCCTCAACTCCCCCGAACTCGCGGCCGAGCACGGCGACCCGCTGTTCACGGCCAACGCCATCCAGCCGCGCTCGGCGTACGCCTCGCTCATCGGTCACTACCGTGAGCGGTTCGAGGCGCACGGACACGATCCGGCGGACGCGCGGGTGGCCGCGGGCTCGGGCGGGCTGCTCATCGCGGACACCGCCGAGCAGGCCGTCGCCCGCTACAAGGAGCTGTACGAGGCGAAGATCGCCCAGTCCTTCCGGCCCGACCTGGAGGGCAGAACGGGCTACAACACACCGTTCCGCACCATCGAGGACGCCGTCGCGGACGGGCCCCAACTCATCGGATCCCCGCAGCAGATCATCGACAAGATCCTCGGCTGGCACGAGGTGTACGGGCACGACCTGCAGTCGGTCTCCGTGGACGGCTTCGGGCTCTCGCGCGGCGAGCAGATCGAGACGCTGCAGCGGTTCGCACAGGAGGTCGCGCCGGTGGTGCGGCGGGCGGCCCCGTCCACGCTGTGGGACACCCTGTGACGCGTCCGCACCCCGGACTACGATCCGACGCACACCCTTGACCTGCACTGGAGTGACCATGACTCTCCTGACGACCTGGCCGGAGGCCGGCCCCGAGACCGTCGTGCGCCGCACTTCGGACGCGGCCGAGATCGCCGCGGCGCTCGCCCCGATAGGCGTGCGGTACGAACAGTGGCCGGTGCGCGAGGACGTTCCGGCCGACGCGGACAGCGACACGGTCTTCGCCGCGTACCGCACGGAGATCGACAAGCTCAACGCCGAGGAGGGCTTCCGCACGGTCGACGTCGTGGCGCTGCACCCGCCGGCCGACGGCGCCGACCCCGAGTGGCCCGCGAAGGCCGCGGCGGCCCGTCAGAAGTTCCTGGCCGAGCACACGCACGACGACGATGACGAGGTGCGGTTCTTCGTCGCGGGCGCCGGGATCTTCTACCTGCACGTGGGCGGCGAAGTGCACGCCGTCTACTGCGAGAAGGGCGATCTGCTGGGTGTGCCGCGCGGCACCACGCACTGGTTCGACATGGGCACGTCGCCCGCCTTCACGGCGATCCGCTTCTTCCACGAGGAGGACGGCTGGATCGGCAACTTCACCGGCAGCCCGATCGCGGAGCGGTTCCCCGACTTCGACGCGATTCACGCGGGGTACGCGGCGTGACGGCTCTCGACCCGTACGACTACGCCGTGGACGCCGTGGTGCTCGACATCGAGGGCACCACGAGCGCCACCGGGTTCGTGGTGGACGTGCTGTACCCGTACGCGCGCGAGCGGTTCGGTGAGCTGCTCGCCTCGCGGGGCGGTGAGGCGGAGGTGGCGCGGGCCGTCGCCCAGGTGCGCGAGGAGATCGGCGAGCCCGATGCCGACGCGGCGCGGGTCGAGGAGGTCCTCGGCGCGTGGGTGGACGCCGACCGCAAGGCGACGCCTTTGAAGACGCTGCAGGGCATCCTCTGGGCGAAGGGCTTCGCACGCGGCGAGCTCGTCTCGCACTTCTACCCCGATGTGATCGAGGTCCTGCGGCGCTGGCACGCGGACGGGGTGCGGCTGTACGTCTACTCGTCCGGCTCGGTGGCGGCGCAGCGGGCGTGGTTCGCGCACTCCGCGGAGGGCGATCTGCTGGGCCTCGTCGGTGGGTTGTACGACACGGAGAACGCCGGGCCCAAGCAGGAGGCGGACTCCTACCGGAAGATCGCCTCGTCCGTGGGCGTCGCCCCGGAGCGGCTCCTGTTCCTGTCCGACCGGCCGGGTGAACTGGACGCGGCGCGGGCCGCGGGCTGGCGGGCGGTCGGGGTGCGACGGGCGGGAGAGCCCTACTTCGACGCCTCGTTCGGTGACCATCCGCAGGTCTCGGACTTCTCCGGGATCTCCCTAGCCGCCAGGAGCAGTTCATGACCGAGACCGCCGCCGACGTTTCCGCTGTTTCTGGTGTTTCTGGTGTTTCTGGTGTTTCCGCCGCGGACCTGGAGGAGGCAGGGCGCGTGCTGGCCGCGGAGGCCGCGCGGTTCGCCTCGTTCGGGTGGATGCGGGGGACGTCCGGGAATCTGTCCCTGGTGCTCTCGCGGGATCCGGTGCGGATCGCGGTGACCGCGAGCGGGCGGGACAAGGGTGAACTGACGGCGTCCGACGTGGTGTTGACGGATGGGGAAGGCGCGGCGGTCGGGCCGGGGCGGCCGTCGGCGGAGGCCGCGTTGCATGCGCGTGTGGTGCGGTTGACCGGGGCGGGGGCCGTGGTGCATGTCCACACGGTGGCATCGGTGGTCATGGGGCAGCGCGCCCCCGAGGGGATCCCCTTCGAAGGCCTCGAAATGCTGAAGGGGCTCGGTCATCCGACGCACGAAGTGTCGGTGACACTTCCGGTGATCGCGAACAGTCAGGACATGGGCGTGCTCGGGGATCGGCTTGAGGCGGCGATGGAGCCGGGGATGCCGGCGGTGGTCGTGGCGGGGCACGGGATCTATGTCTGGGGCGCGGATCCGCGTGCGGCGCGGCATCGGGCGGAAGTAGTGGAGTGGCTGCTGGAGTTGGCGGCGGCTCGGGGCTGAGGGCTGCCTCCGGCGGTTCTTTCCCCGACCCCGCCCCTTCCCGAAACTGGGGCTCCGCCCCAGACCCAGCTCCTCAAACGCCGGAGGGGCTGAAAGACAAGAGCGCCGGACGGGCTGGATTTTTCAGCCCGTCCGGCGTTTGAGGACGAGCGCGGAGCGCGATCGACCGAGCCCCGGGCGGCGGAGCCGCAACGTTCGGGAAGGGGCGGGGTCGGGGAAGGAACCGCCGGAGGCAAGACCTCAGCCCAGTTCCGCGCCCGGCAGCTCCCCCGCCGACACCTCCAGCACGCCCCGCTCCGTGACCAGCGCCGTCACCAAGGAGCCCGGGGTCACGTCGAAGGCGGGGTTGTGGCCGCGGGATTCCGGTGGGGCGGTTCGTACTCCGGACCACTCCAACACCTCCTCCTCGCCCCGCAGTTCGATGTGGATCCCGTCGCCCGACGCCGTCCCGAGGTCCACCGTCGTCGTCGGTGCCGCCACCATGAAGGGGATGCCCGCGTACGCGCAGGCCAGCGCGACGCCGACCGTGCCGACCTTGTTCGCCGTGTCGCCGTTCGCCGCGATGCGGTCCGCGCCGACGATCGCCGCGTCGACCTCGCCCCGCAGGATCGTGCCCGCCGCCGCCCCGTCCGCCTGGACGTAGTGCGGGATGCCCTCCTGGGCGAGCTCCCAGGCCGTCAGACGGGCGCCCTGGAGGAGCGGCCGGGTCTCGTCGGCGTACACCGTCTCCAGGCCTCCCCTGGCGTGCAGTTCGCGGATGACGCCGAGCGCCGTGCCCCAGCCCGCCGTGGCGAGCGCGCCCGTGTTGCAGTGGGTCAGGATCCGCAGCGGGCGATCCGACCCCGCGGCCACGCGCTTGAGGAGCCAGTCCGCGCCGTACGCGCCCATCGCGTGGTTGGCCGCCAGGTCCTCCTCGACGATCGCGTGCGCCTCGGCGAGGACCGCCGCCGCCCCCTCGCCGATCAGGGGCTTCACGCGGTCCACGCACACCATGAGGTTCACCGCGGTGGGCCTGGCCTCCCGTACGCGTGCGACCTCGGCGTCCAGGCGCGCGCGGCCCCAGCCCTCGCGCTCGGCCTGTGCCATGGCGAGCGCGACGCCGTACGCGCCGGCCGCGCCGATCGCGGGGGCGCCGCGGACGACGAGGCGCACGATCGCGTCGATCAGGCCGTCGACGGTCGTGACCTCTAGGCGTTCCAGGGCGTGCGGGAGCACCGTCTGGTCGATGAGGGACAGCGACGGCGGCGTGCCGTCCTCCGCGGCCGCCGTCCACGTCACGGCGCGCAGGTCCTGGCTGCTCATGTGCTCAACTCCGAATGAAGTGGGGGGCGATTCCGGCCATGGGAGGAGGGGTGCCGTCACCGTACCCGACATGCTCGAACCACATTTCGAGACGTTCGTGCGGCTGTCCGAAATCCGGTGTTACCCTCACCGCCACCCAGGACCGATCGATCCGATCCACGGTGCGAGGAGGACAGCCATGACCGCGAACATCACCGCGAAAGCGAACGCGACGCGCTGCCCCGCCGTGTCCTGCGGCCGCCGAATGTGCCGTTGTCGCCGCTGCTGTCGCTGAGCGACGCTTTTCAGCACGTACGACTCTCCTGTCACCGTCTGGGCAGCTCCCAGGCACCTCCACGAAGGCGATCCCATGTCCCTGCGTACGCGTACGTCCCTGAGACTCACCGCCGCGACCGTCGGCGCCGTCCTGCTGGCCACCGGCTGCAACGCCGCCGCGAAGGACGGGGATTCGGACAAGGGCGGGAAGGGGAAGACGTTCACGCTGATCACGCCCGACCCCGTCGCCCAGAACGAGTTCCTCAAGCTGTCCGTCAGCGGGGTGAAGGCGGCGGCAAAGGCCCGGGGCGGCTCGCAGAAGGTCTACCAGAGCAGCGACAACGACTCCCGGCAGCAGAACGTCGCCTCGGCCGTGGACTCCGCGCCCGACGTCGTCGCCCTGGTCGGCTTCGAGTTCGCGGACATCGTTGCGCAGCAGGCGGAGGCCCACCCGAAGCAGCAGTTCCTGCTCGTCGACGCGTGCACCGAGAAGACGTACAAGAACGTCACGTGTGCCGTGTTCCGCGAGCACGAGGCCGTCTTCCTCGCGGGCGCCGAGGCCGGGCTGCTGACCGAGAGCAAGAAGGTCGGGGCCGTCGACGCGCTCGACACCCCGCAGTTCCGGCGGTACAGCGAGCCCTTCGAGGCGGGCGCGCAGAAGGTGCGGCCGGGGGTGAAGGCCCGGACGCTGTTCGTGGGCGGGCAGTCGCCGTTCAACGACGCGGCGCGCGCCAAGGACCAGGCGGCGACGCTCGGTTCGGGCGGCGCCGACCAGGTGATGGCGGCCGCGGCGGGCGGCAACACGGGCGTCTTCCAGGCGGCGAAGTCCGCGAACGGCAAGGGGTTCCAGGCGTACGGAGTGGACGCCAACCAGTGCCTCGGTGCCCCCGGGGTCGTCGTCGACAACGTACTCAAGAAGACCGATGTCGCCGTGGAGAAGGGCATCGCGCAGATCCTCGACGGCAAGGGCGGCACCACGGTGTCGTACGGCCTCAAGGAGGGCGGCATGTCGCTGACCGGTCTGGAGCCGAAGGTCGCCGACTCCAAGTGCCTGATCGCGAAGCCCGCCAACAAGGACGTGCTCGCGCGCGTCGAGAAGCTGCGTGACGACATCGTCGCCGGGAAGCTGACCGTCGATGACCCCGCCGCCTGAGGTGGCGGGCGAGGCTCCCGCCGTCGAACTGCTGGGCATCACCAAGGAGTTCCCCGGCACGCTCGCCAACGACCGGGTCGACCTGACCGTGCGGCGCGGCGAGGTCCACGCCCTGATGGGTGAGAACGGCGCGGGCAAGTCGACGCTGATGTCCGTGCTGTACGGGCTGCAGCGGCCGGACGCCGGGCGGATCCTGCTCGACGGGCGCGAGGTGTCCTTCGCGAATCCGAGCGAGGCGATCGCCGCGGGGCTCGGGATGGTGCACCAGAGCTTCAAGCTGTTCCCGTCGTTCACGGTCGCCGAGAACGTCGTGTACGCCGCCGAGCCGCGCCGTTTCGGCCTGACCGACCGGGCGGAGGCGGTGCGCAGGGTGGCCGCGCTCTCGGCGGAGCACGGGCTCGCCGTCGATCCGGCGGCGAAGGTCGGCGATCTGCCGGTGGGCGTGCGCCAGCGCGTGGAGATCCTCAAGCTCCTCCATCGGGGCGCCCGTACGCTCATCCTCGACGAGCCGACGGCGGTGCTGACGCCCACGGAGGCGGACGCGCTCTTCGGCGTGCTGCGCTCCCTCGCCGACGAGGGCCGCACGGTGCTCCTCGTCACGCACAAGCTGCGCGAAGTCATGGAGGGCAGCGACGCGGTGACGGTACTGCGGGACGGGCGGGTCGCGGCGCGCATGCGGACCGCCGACACGAGCGCGGACGGCATCGCGGCGGCCATGACGGGCCGTTCGGTGGAGCTGGACCGCATCCACCCGGCGGGCTCGCCCGGCGGTGAGGTCCTGTCGGTCGCCGGGCTCGCGGCGGACGGGGTGCGCGACGTGTCGCTCACGGTCCGCGCCGGGGAGATCGTCGGCATCGCGGGCGTGGCGGGCAACGGGCAGTCCCAACTGGTCGAGGCCGTCGCGGGGTTGCGCCCTGTGACCGCGGGCCGGGTCACACTGACGGGTCAGGACATCACGGACGCGACGGCCGCGGAACGCCGTGCGGCGGGCCTCGCGTACGTCCCCGAGGACCGCGCGACGGTCGGCACGGCACCGGCGGCGACGATCGCCGAGAACCTCGCCATGGGCCACCACCGGGGCCACGGTCTGCTCCGCCCCGGCTGGCTGCGCGAGCACGCACGCGTCCTGATCGAACGCTTCGGGATCAAGGCGACGTCGTCCGGCCATACGGCGGGTTCCCTCTCCGGCGGCAATCTGCAGAAACTCGTCATCGGGCGCGAACTGGCCCATGAATCCCCGCTGTTGATCGTCGAGCAGCCCACGCGCGGCGTGGACATCGGCGCCGTCCAGACGATCCACGACCAACTGATCGCCCACCGCGACGCGGGCCACGCGATCCTCCTGGTCTCCGCCGAACTCAGCGAGATCCGCGGCCTCTCGGACCGGGTCCTGGTGATGTACGAGGGGCAGATCGCCGCCGAGTTCCCCCGCGAGGAGGCGGACGAGCGCAGCCTGGGGCTCGCGATGGCGGGGGCGGTGCCGCTGCCCTCGGCGGGCGGCCTGGGCGAAGCGACTTCGGGGGCAGGGACCGCCGAGCAGCCTCGGCCCGCCGCGCACCAGGGGCCTGGGCGGACGGCGCACGAAACATCCGGAGCCGCGACGGCCGGGGCACCCGCGCATTCGGCACCGGAGCATTCGGCACCCGAGCAGACCGGAGCCACGGCGGTCCTGAGCGGGCCCTTCGCGTCCGGGAAGCCCGCGCCCCTCACGCCCGAGGCCGCCGAGACCGCCGAGACCGCCGAGACCGCCGAGACCGCCGAGACCGCCGAGACCACCATGACCGCCATGACCGAGGCCACCGAGGCCGGGGCGCCCGCGTCCCCCGCGCCCGAGGTGACCGGCGGCGCCGGGAGCGGGGCGCCCGCTCCCGGTGGTGGCTCCGGCCCACCCGCCCAGCGGGCTCCCCGCTCCGAGTCCGGCAAGGAGGCCTCCTGACATGGCCGTTGAGCGTGTGTCCGGAGAGGGCTCGCCCGTCGGGCGGGTGCTTCGGTCGTCCGCCCTGCATTCCGTCGTCGCCGCCGTGCTCGTCGGGGCGCTCTTCCTCGTCGGGACCGGGGCCGAGCCGCTCGGCGCGTACGGGTCCGTCGTCAGCGGTGCGCTCGGGCCCGACGGGATCGGGGCCACGCTGACCACAGGGACCAGCATCCTCGGGCTCGCCGTCGCGCTTGCGATACCGATGCGTGCGGGGCTCCTGAACCTCGGCGGGGACGGGCAGTCGGTGCTCGGCGGGATCGCCGCCGCGGCCACCGGGCTCTACGCCCCGCTGCCCGCGCCGCTCGCCGTGCTCGCCGCGCTGCTCGCCGGGATGCTGGCGGGCGCCGTCTACGCCGCGGCGGCCGCCGTGTGCCAGAACCGGTTCGGCGTACCGCTGTTGGTGAGCAGCCTGCTGCTGAGCTACCCGGCGATGTCCTTCGCCTCCTACCTCGCGCGCTTCCCGCTCAAGGAGGAGGGCTCCAGCCTGCCGCAGACCCGGCGCCTTCCGGACGGCGTGGAGCTGCCCGCCTTCGGTTCGTCCACCGTCACGGTGGGGCTCGTGCTCGTCGTGGTCGCCGCGGGCGTCTTCGTGTTCGCGGACGCCCGTACCGCCACCGGCTACGAGATCCGCATGACGGGGCTCAATCCGCGCTTCGCCGCGTACGCGGGGGTGGAAGGGCCCCGGCTCACGCTGCGGCTGATGGCCTTGTCGGGGGCCGTGGCAGGGCTCGTCGGGGCGATCGGCGTACTCAGCTTCCCCTATCGCTTCATCGACGGGTCGCTGACCGCGGGCGGGCACACCTGGACGGGGCTCACCGCCGCGCTCCTCGCCTCGGCGGCGCCGATCGGCACGGCCGTCGCCGCCCTGTTCTTCGCCGCGCTCGAAGTCGGCGGGCTCGCCATGGAGCGGGCCACGGAGGTGCCGCGCGAGCTGACGCAGGTGCTCCAGGCCGTCGTCATCGTCTTCCTGGCCGCGCGCCTCAGGTTCACCCGGCGGCGCGCCAAGAAGGCCGCAAGCCCCAAGGAGGACCTGTGATGTCCGTCGACTCCGCCCTGTTCCACTCCGCGCTCCTCGCGCTCACCCCGATCCTGCTCGCCGCGCTCGGCGGCGCGATCTGCGAGCGCGCGGGCGTGTTCAACATCGGGCTCGAAGGCATGATGCTGATCGGCTGCTTCGCCGCGGTCGCGGGCAGCTGGTTCACCGGCAGCGCCTGGCTCGGCGTGGCCCTGGCCGCCCTCGCGTCGGCGGCGTACGCGATGATCCTCGCCGTGGGCACCATCAGTCTGCGCGGTGACGCGGTCGTCCTCGGCGTCGCGCTGAACCTTCTCGCGGTCGGCCTGACCGGCTTTCTGCTGCGGACCGCCTTCGGCGTCCAGGGCACCTTCTCCGACCCGGAGTTGGCGGGCCTCGACGGCATCGGCCTCGGCTTCCTCGGCCCCGTCCTGTCCGGGCACTCCGCCCTGGTGTACGCCTCCTGGGCGGCCGTGGCCGTCGCGGCCGTGTTCCTCGCGCGCCACCCCTGGGGTCTGCGTCTGCGCGGGGTCGGCGAGGCGCCGGACGCCGCGGCGACGCTCGGCGTGAGCCCGGCGAAGTACCAGTACCTGGCGGTGCTCACCAGCGGACTGCTCTGCGGGCTCGCCGGCGCCCAACTCGCCCTCGGCAACGTCACCTTGTTCTCGGAGAACATGACGGCGGGGCGCGGCTGGATCGCCGTGGTCGCGGTCATGCTGGGCCGCGCGCTGCCGGTCGGCGTGCTGCTCGCCGCGCTGCTCTTCGGTATCGCGGAGGCGGTCGGCTTCCGGCTGCAGGGCAACGGCCTGCCGCAGCAGGCGACCGACGCCGCCCCCTATGTGGTGACCCTGGTCGCCCTCTTCCTGTCCACGGCGCGCCGCACGTCCACGGCCCGCGGCGGATCCACGGCGCGCGGCAAGCGCCGAAAGCGCCCCAAGTCTCTGGTAGGAGCCTCTTCATGACGTCCTCGATCGACGCGCTGCCCATCACCCGCGTCCCCCGCACCGGCCTGCCCGCGCACGCGGTCGTCGTCGGCGACCCGGGCCGCGCGGCCGCCGTCGCCGACCTCCTGTCGGACGCGAAGGAGGTGTCGTACCACCGCGAGTACCGCACCTTCACCGGCACCTGGCAGGGCACCGAGGTCGTCGTCGCCTCGCACGGCGTCGGCGCCCCGGGCGCGATCCTCCTCTTCCAGGAGCTCGCCGAGGCGGGCGTCACCACGATCCTGCGGCTCGGCACGGCGGGCGCGATCCGCTCCGGCATCCGCGACGGCGACCTGGTCATCGCGGACGCGGCGGTGCGCGACGACGGTGTGACCCAGCAGCTGATCCCCGCCGAGTACCCGGCGTTCTCCGCGCCGGAGGCGGTCATCGCCCTGCAGCGCGCGGCGCGGGCTGCCGGCGCCCCGCACCACCGGGGCGTGGTGTGGACGCGGGCCGCGTTCCAGCCGGGCTTCCTGCCGCTGCCCGGCGATGCGTACACACGGGCCGGGATCGCCGCCATCGAGATGGAGCTCTCGGCGCTGTACGTCTTCGCATCGACGCACGGCCTGACGGCGGGCGGCGCCCTCGTCGTGGACGGCGCGAACGCGGACGAGCTGGTCGACAGGGAGGCCACCGGAGGCTACGACCCGCACCGCGACGTGGTCGCCGAAGGGGTCGACCGGGGCGCCCGGATAACCTTGGACGCGCTGCGCCTGCTGGCCTCGGCCGAGCACTGAACGAGGGCAGAGCTGAACGACGGCAGTCGCGGGCGCGGCGACCGCCCGCGACCACGTGGAACCACGGAGAAACGGAACCGATGCACGCCACTGACCTGCCGGCCCAGGACCGGGGCGGCCCCACGGACCTCCTTGTGCACGGCGGCGACGTCCTGACCGTCGACGACGCGGGCACCGTCGTGCCGGACGGCGCCGTGGCCGTCCGCGCCGGACGCATCGTCGAGGTGGGCCCCGCCGACCGGCTGCGCACCGCGTACGAGGCGGCCGAGGAGATCGACGCCCGCGGCTGCCTCGTCCTGCCCGGCCTGATCAACACGCACACGCACCTCGCGATGAACCTGATGCGCGGCATCGCCGACGACGTCACGCTGCAGGGCTTCCTGGAGCGGGTGATCCCGCGCGAGGCCGAGATCCTCTCTCCGGAGACGGTGGCCGCCGCGATGCGGGGCGCCGTCGCCGAGTCCGTGCGCGGCGGCGTGACCACCGCGCTCGACATGTTCTGGTTCCACGAGGCGGCCGAGGACGTGGCCCGCGAGGCGGGCTGGCGCCTGCTGACCGGGCCGACGTTCATGGACGTGCCGGGCCCGCCGGACGGCAGGCCCTACACCGAGCGCCTCGACTGGGCGGCCGAGCACCTCAAGGCGTACACCCCGGCGCCCGGCACCCGTCCGGTCGTCTGCGCGCACTCCGCGTACACCCTGAACCCCGCGCAGCTCACCGAGATCGCCGCGCTCGCCCGCGAGCACGGCGCGCTCCTGCACGTCCACGCCTCCGAGAACGCCGCCGAGGTCGCGAACGTGACCGAGCAGCACGGCATGCGCCCCGTCGAGCTGCTCGAATCGCTCGGCGTGCTCGGCCCCGACACGCTGCTCGCGCACGCCGTCGACCTCACGGACGCCGAGATCGCGGCCATCGCCCGTACGGGTACGAAGGTCGCGCACTGCCCGGTGTCGAACCTGAAGCTGGGCTGCGGCATCGCGCGCGTGCCCGAGCTCCTGGACGCGGGCGTCACGGTCGGCCTCGGCACGGACGGCGCGGTGTCCTCCAACACCCTCGACCTGCTCGGCGCGGTCAGGATCGCCGCGCTGGTGCACAAGGCGGGGGGCGACCCCACCGCGGTCGGCGCCGAGCAGGCCGTGCGGATGGCGACCGTCGAGTCGGCGCGGGCGCTCGGCCTCGGCGACCAGCTGGGCTCGCTGGAGGCGGGCAAGCGTGCGGACCTGATCGTCGTCGACCGGGACCGGCCGCACCTGCTGCCCCGCCACGACCCGTGGTCGACGCTGGCCTACGCCGCCGCCGCTTCGGACGTCCGCGACACGGTCGTCGACGGGCGCGTCCTGATGCGCGACCGCGCACTGCGCACGCTCGACGAGGCGGTGGCGCTGCGGGACCTGGCGTCCGCGGCGGCCGCGCGCCCGGAGACGAGCGTCGTATGAGCCGGGGCTCCGCTTTCGAACCCACCCGCGCTTTCACGGGCCGCGCCCGCGCCGCGGACCGCGATCCGCGGCTGCCTCCGGGACAGTACGACGCACGGGACGGCTGGCCCGTCCTTTCCGCCGAGGTGACGCCTCAACTGGCCGCCGCCGACTGGACGTTCCGGGTGGACGGGCTCGTCGCGACGCCGCGCACCTGGACCTGGGACGAGGCGCACGCGCTGCCCGCGTCCGAGTACCGGGGCGACATCCACTGCGTGACGAGCTGGTCCAAGTTCGGGGTGCGCTTCGGCGGGGTGAGCCTGGACTCCTTCCTGGCCGCCGCGGGCCCGCTCCGCGAGGCCACGCACGTCGTCGCGTACTCCCACACCGGCTACACCACGAACCTGCCGCTCGCCGATGTGAGCGGCGGCAGGGCGTGGATCGTCTGGGAGTACGGCGACGGGCCGCTGCCCGCCGAGCACGGCGGCCCCGCCCGGCTGATCGTCCCCCACCTGTACTTCTGGAAGAGCGCCAAGTGGGTCGCCGGGCTGCGGCTCCTCGACCACGACGAGCCCGGCTTCTGGGAGCAGAACGGCTACCACCACCGGGGCGACCCGTGGGCGGAGGAGCGCTACTCCGGTGACTGACACCTCGTACCCGAACAACGGCTTCTCGTACCCGAACAACGGCTTCGTGCCGCCGACCCGCTTCGCCGTGCCGGGACGCATCGCGGTGAGCAACCGCGCCGCCGCCACCTGGCAGCGCGCGACGGTCCTCGAGATCCGCAGGGAGACGCCGGCCGCGAGCACCTTCCGCCTCAAGGTGCCCGAGTGGCAGGGGCATCTGCCGGGCCAGCACCTGATGCTGCGGCTCACCGCCGAGGACGGCTACGTCGCCCAGCGGCACTACTCCATCGCCTCGGCGCCCGACGGCAGCGGCGAGATCGAGCTGACCCTCGACCACGTGCCGGGCGGCGAGGTGTCCGGGCATCTGCACGGCGTGGCCCGCGTCGGCGACGTGGTCGAGGTGCGGGGGCCGCTGTCCGGCTTCTTCGCCTGGCCCGGCGACCGGCCCGCGCTGCTGCTCGGGGCGGGCTCCGGCGTGGTGCCGCTGATGTCGATGATCCGCCACCACCGCGCCGCGGGGCTCGACGTGCCGCTGCGCCTGGTCGTCTCGGCGCGCACGGCACAGGACCTGATCTACGCGGACGAGTACGGCGACGAGACCAGCATCGTCCTGACCCGCTCCGAAGGCCGCCTGAACGCCGGCCACCTGGCGCCCTTCCTGGGTGCGGAAGGACAGCCGGACGGCGGCTGGGAGGCGTACATCTGCGGCTCCAACGGTTTCGCCGAGCACGCCTCGCGGCTTCTGGTGGGCGGTGGCCAGCCGGTGGACCGGATCAGGATCGAACGCTTCGGCTGACCGCCACACCCCTGCGAGGCGGGGCAGGCGCCTTACGGGGAGACCTCCTCCAGGCGCCGCCCCGCCGTCTCCTCCGCGCCGAGCGCCGCGACGGCGGCGCCCACGACGGCCACCGCGCCGAGCATCACGAACACGGTCGAGACGCTGCCGCCCGTGTAGACCGCGCCCACCACGATCGGGCCGAGGATGACGCCGAGCCGGTTCATGGCCCCGCCCACACTGGAGCCGAGCGCCCGCATACGGGTCGGGAAGAGCTCAGGCGTGTACAGGTACAGGCAGATGTTGGAGCCGAAGAAGAAGACCGCGGCGAGCGACGTCCAGACGAGCACCTCGACCGGGGTGCGGGCGCCGAGGAACGCGAGTACGAGCAGCATGGCCGCGGCCCCGCCGAGACAGCCGGTGATGACGCGCCTGCGCCCGGCCCGGTCGACGGTGAGCGCGGCGACGAGACAGCCGAGCAGACCGGCGCAGGACGTGACGGTGGAGTAGAGGAGCGCGTCCGAGAGGGATAGGTCGTAGCGGTTCTGGTAGATCGTCGGCAGCCAGGACGTGATGCCGTAGTTGACGAAGTAGCCGGTGAACCAGAGGACGCCGATGACCAGGGTGCGGCGGCGGTAGCGGCCGGTGAACAGGCCGCGCGGTCCGCTCGCGGACGCCTCGGGCGCTCCGGAGGGCTCGCCGACGGGCGGGGCCTCGGCGACGGGCGGCAGCGGCTTCCCGGTGATCCGCTCGACCTCGGTCTCGATGCCGGTCATCACGGCGGCGGCCTCCTCCGTCCTGCCGTGGTCGGCGAGCCAACGCGGCGACTCGGGGACCTTGCGCTGTACGAGGATGCAGAGCACGCCGGGCAGCGCGGCGATGGCGTACATCCAGCGCCAGCCGAGGAGCGGCACCACCCAGGCCGCGACGAGCGCGCCGACGGTGAGGCCCGCGGGGAAGACGAGTTCGTAGAGGAGCACGAAACGGCCGCGCTTGTGGCTGCGGGTGATCTCGGCGATGAAGGTCGCCGCCACCGGGACCTCGCCACCGATGGCCAGGCCCTGGACGAAGCGCAGCCCCATGAAGAGGTCCGGCGAGGGGGACGCGGCGAGGGCGAGGTTGGCGACGCTGGAGACCGCCACGCACAGCGCGATGACCTTGACGCGGCCGATGCGGTCGGCGAGCCGCCCGGAGAGCAGGGCACCGACCAGCATGCCGATCGAGCCGACGGTGAGCAGGAGCGTCGCCCGGGAGGTGGACAGATGCCACTCGTCGCGCAGTTCGGGCAGGGCGTAGGCGATGAGGAGCTGGTCGAAGGCCTCGAAGAAGGTGACGGCGCCCACGATGAGCCGGACGGTGACGTGCCAGCGGCACAGGGGGAGCCGTTCGAAGCGGGCGGCGATGTGGGCCCGGGAGGCCAGGAGGGTGTGATCCGGCGGTGTGTCTGAAGCGTTGAGCGTCATGCAGGTACTCCGCGGCGGTGAGGGGGAGCGACAGCGCGGCCCGGTACCCGGCGCCGGGAACGAGTTAGCGCAAAGTTTTTAAGCGCTTAAGTTGTACCGTCCGCAGGCGGGAAGCCGTCAAGAGCTTGAACACGGAAAGAATGAACGACCGGGTCTTGCGCCCAAGATATTTAAGCCCTTAGATTTCTAGCGCTTAGTCACAACGGCCTCGCGCCGCCTCTCCAGGTCAACTCCCCCGCTCCGCAAGGAGGGCCCCGCATGCCCCGAACACCCGCAGACGAAGCGCTCATCGCGGGCGAGTGGCGGCGCGGCGCGGGTGCCCCCGCGCACACCGTCGACCCGGCCACGGGCCACGTGCTCGCCACCGTGCACGCGGTCACCGTCGAGGAGGTCGCCGAGGCGGCCGAAGGTGCGGCCCGCGCCGCCGCGGACCCGCGCTGGCGGAACCTGCTGCCGCATCGGCGGGCCCAACTCCTGCACCGCGTCGCCGCGTTGATCGAGGAGAACGCCGAGCACCTGGCCGCGCTGCAGACCGCCGACACCGGCAAGGTGCTCGCCGAGACCCGCGCCCTGGTGGCCAGCGCCGCGGGGACCTTCCGCTACACGGCCGCCGCCCTGGAGACCGCCGAGGAGGCGATCACACCCTCGCGCGGCGCCTACGTCACGATGAGCGTGTACGAGCCGATCGGCGTCGTCGGCGCGATCAACCCCTGGAACTCCCCCGTCGCCAGCGACGCGCAGAAGCTCGCCCCCGCACTCGCGGGCGGCAACGCGGTGCTGCTCAAGCCGGCCGACTGGACCCCGCTCGTCTCGCTCGCGCTCGGCCGCCTGATCAGCGGCTCCCTTGACGAACTCGGCCTGCCCGCAGGCCTGTTGTCGGTCCTGCCCGGACGCGGCGGCGGCGTCGGCGACGCGATCGTGCGCCACCCGCTCGTCGGCAAGGTCACCTTCACCGGGGGCACCACGACGGGGCGCACCCTCGCGCACGCCGCCGCCGAGAAGCTCATGCCCCTCTCGCTGGAGCTGGGCGGCAAGTCGCCGACGGTCGTGCTCGCCGACGCCGACGTCGAACAGGCCCTGGCCGGGGTGATGTTCGGGGTGTTCTCCTCCAGCGGGCAGTCCTGCATCGCGGGATCGAGACTCTTCGTCGCGCGCGAGCTGTACGACGACTTCGTCGGTGAACTGGTCGAGCGGGTGGGGAAGTTGCGGGTCGGTCCCGGTACCGACCCGGCGACGCAGGTGGCGCCGCTCGTGCACCACAAGCACCGGGACTCCGTCGCCGCGTACGTGGATCTCGCCCGCGCGGAGGGCGCGCGGGTGCTCTGCGGCGGAGCCGTGCCCGAGGGCGAGCGGTACGCCGACGGCGCGTACTACCTGCCGACGGTGCTCGACGGAGTGCCGAACACCGCCCGCGTCTGCCGGGAGGAGATCTTCGGCCCGGTCCTCGTGGCGCTGCCGTTCGACGACGAGGACGACCTGGTCGCGCAGGCCAACGACTCGGTGTACGGCCTGGCCTGCGGCATCTGGACCCGCGACCACCGGGCCGCGTGGCAGCTCGGCCGCCGGATCGAGGCGGGCACCGTCTGGATCAACACGTACAAGCAGTTCAGCATCTCCACCCCCTTCGGCGGCATGAAGGACAGCGGTCTCGGCCGGGAGAAGGGCCGCGACGGCATCCGCTCCTACCAGCGCCAGAAGTCCCTGTACTGGGGCACCGCCGAGACGCCGCTGCCCTGGGCCGGCTGACCCGCCCCGGCCCCGGCCCGACCTCCCCGACCCCCGGAGTACCGATGTCCCATCCCCCGATCGCCCGGCTGCGCGCCCTGCGCTCCGTCGAACTGCTCACCCCCTCCTTCGCCCGGGCCACCGACTTCTACGAGGATGCCTGGGGCCTGGAGGTCGTCGAGGCCGAGCACAGCGCGAGCTGGCTGCGCGGCACCGGCGAGGAGCACCACGCCCTCCAGCTCACCCGCTCGGAGCGGACCGGCCTCGGCAGGATCTCCTTCGCCGTGGGCACTCCCGCGGAGATCGACGAGGCGGCGCGGCGCCTTCAGGCGCGCGGCATCACCCCGCTCTCGGGCCCTGGCCCTCTCGACCAGGTGGGCGGCGGCTACGGCCTGCGCTTCGCCGACCACGAGGGCCGCCTCGTCGAACTCTCCGCCGACACCTGGGCGGTGGCCCCGCGCAGCCGCGACTGCGCGGTGCCGGTCGGCGTCACGCACGCCGTCCTCAACACCCCCGACATCGACGCCGCGGTCGCCTTCTACCGCGACGTGCTCGGCCTGCGCGTCTCGGACTGGTCCGAGCACCAGATGGCGTTCCTGCGCTGCAACGCCGACCACCACTGCATCGCGTTCAACCAGGCCGAGTGGGTCTCCCTCAACCACGTGGCGTACGAGATGAGTTCGATCGACCACTTCATGCGGGGCCTGGGACGCCTCCGCCACCACGGGATCGTCCCGAAGTGGGGTCCTGGGCGGCACGGGCCCGGCAACAACACCTTCTCCTACTTCACCGATCCGACGGGACTCGTGTGCGAGTACACGTCCGAGGTCGCGCAGGTGGTCGAGGACCGCTGGATCGCCAAGGTGTGGCGCCGCGTCCCCGAGCTGTCCGACCTGTGGGGCACGGCGGGCCCGCCGTCGAAGGAGATCCGCTGCCACATGGCCGGTTCGCCGGAAGGAGCGCGCGCGTGAACCGCACCCTGAAGGTGGGACTCGTCGGCTGGGGCGCCATCGGGCGCGTCGTCGGCACGGCCCTTGCCCAACAGAAGATATCCGGCGCCGAGTTGACGTGCGTCGTCGACAACCGCCCGCTGGGCGAGGCCGCGCCCGCGCCGCAGGTCTCCTTCGAGGAGGCCCTCGAAGCCTGCGACCTGATCGTGGAGGCGGCGGGACAGGGCGTCGTACGCGAGTGGGGCGAGCGCGTCCTGGCCTCCGGGACCGATCTGCTCGTGGCCTCGACCGGCGCCCTCACCGACGAGGAGTTGACCAAGCGGCTCCTCGCGGCAGGGCCCGGCCGGGTCTACTTCACGGGCGGCGCGGTCGGCGGGCTCGACCTGCTGCAGGCGGTGCGCTCGCTCGGCCCGCTCGACGAGGTGCGTCTGACGACCACCAAGCTGCCGTCGACCCTCGAACAGCCTTGGATGGACGAGGAGTTGCTCGGCCGGATGCGGTCGGCCACCGGCCCCGTCGAGGTCATGTCAGGGACCGCGCGCGAGGTCCCGGTGAAGTTCCCCAAGTCGACGAACGTCGCGGCGTCGGTCGCGCTCGCCGTCGGCGACCTGGACGCCGTGCGGGTCCGTGTCGTCGCCGACCCGGGCGCGCACCGCACGCGGCACGTCGTCGAGGCGTCCGGCGCGCACGGCGCGTACCGCTTCGAGGTGGCCCATCTGCCGGACCCGGGCAACCCGGCGACCAGCCAGGTCGTGCCGTACGCGGTGCTGCGCTCGCTGGCGGCGCTGGCCGGGCGGACGGGGCAGATCCTGTGACCACCGGCCCTGTGACCGCCGACCCTGTGACCACCGGCCCTGTGACCGCCGACCCTGTGACCACCGGCCCTGTGACCGCCGACCCTGTGACCACCGGTCCCGTGACCACCGACCCTGTGACCACCGGTCCCGTGACCACCGCCGTCCATGTGGAGGAGGCCGGGTCCCACGGGCCGCTGCTGCTGTGCCTGCACGGCATCGGCTCCTCGTCCACCGCCTTCGCGCCGCAGTTGGCCGAGCTGTCCGCGCACGCCCGGGTCATCGCCTGGGACGCGCCCGGCTACGCCAAGTCCCCCGACCCCGACGGCCCGTTGGACCTGGACGGGTTCGCGGACGCGGCGGCCGACGTGATCCGCTCCTACGGTGCGTCCGCGCACGTGCTCGGCGTCTCGTGGGGCGGCGTGATCGCCCAGCGGCTCGCCGTCCGGCACCCCGGCCTCGTCGACTCACTGATCGTCGCGGACTCCAGCGTGGGATCGGGGACCGACCCGGAGAAGGCCGCCGGGATGCGGCAGCGCGCCGCCGAGCTCGCCGAGGCGGGGCCCCGGGCGTTCGCCGAGCGGCGCGGACCCCGGCTCGTCTCGCCCGACGCGCCGCCGGAACTCGTCGAGCGGGTCGTCGACACCATGGCGGCCGCGGTGCGCCTGCCCGGCTACGGCTACGCCGCCGAGTCGATGGCCGCGGCCGATCTGCGCCCGGAGATCCCGGCGATCACCGCGCCCGTCCTCGTCCTCTGCGGCGACCGGGACCGGGTCACCGGCGTCGAGGCCTCGCAGGTCATCGCCGGGTCCCTGCACAAGACCGCCTACGTGATCGTCAAGGACGCCGGTCACCTGGCCAACCAGGAACAGCCCGAGCGGTTCAACGCCTGGGTCCTGTCCCACCTGCACATCGTCACCTCCTGAAGCACCCACCACCTCCTGAACCACCCGTTCACGAAGGGCCCACACCATGCCTCTGACCACCACCGCCTACGACAACGGCGGCGACCTCGCCCAGTACACCGACTCCCTCATCGCCACCAAGGAGTCCCGCGTCGCCGACTTCGACACCCTCTCCTTCCAGGAGAAGGCGGGCCCGCAGTACCGCCGCGGCCAGATCCGCTACGTCGGCTCCGGCGCCACCGGCAACCACGAGGGGGACAGCCGGATCATCCCGTCCGGCGGCTTCACCTTCTCCAACATGCTCCTGCCGCCCGGCGCCGAGGGCCCCGCCCACACCCACCACGACGTGGAGGAGGCCTTCTTCGTCCTGGAGGGCGAGGTCCGGGTCGGCGTGCACCGCGGCCCCGACGAGGTCGAGTACCGCACGCTCGGCTACCGCGACATGATCGTCGTGCCGGCCGGGGTGACCCGCTCCCTGAAGAACGAGGGCGACACCGACGCCCTGTTCTGCGTCGTCATCGGCACGCAGAAGCCGCAGGTGCCGTCGTACCCCGAGTACTCGCCGATGCACGGCGTCACCCGTGACTGAAACGGCCGATCCGCGCACGGTCGTCGTGACCGGGGCGGGCCGTGGCCTGGGACTCGCCATGGCCCGCCGGGCGGGCGCCGACGGCTTCCGGGTCGTCGTCGCCGAGCTGGACGCCGAACGCGGCACGCAGGCGGCGCGGGAGCTGCGGGCGCGGGGATACGACGCCCACTTCGCACGCTGCGATGTCGCCGACCCCGCATCGGTCGACGAACTGTCCACCTCCGTCCGGGACTTGGGGCCGCTGTACGGCCTCGTCAACAACGCGGCGCTCGCCAACGGCGTCGGCGGCAAGGAGTTCCAGGACATCGACGTCGCGGCGTGGGACCGGCTGATGACGGTCAACGCGCGCGGCCCCTGGCTCGTCGCGAAGGCCCTGCACCCGCTGTTCGGCCCGACCGGACGCATCGTCAACATCGCCTCGGACGCCGCCTTGTACGGCTCCCCGCGACTCGCCCACTACATCGCGTCCAAGGGCGCCGTCACCGCCCTCACCCGGGCCATGGCGCGGGAGCTCGGCGAGCGCGGCATCACCGTCAACGCGCTCGCGCCCGGCCTCACCGAGTGCGAGGCGACCGAGGCGGTGCCCGCCGAACGGCACGGCCTGTACCGGGCCAACCGGGCCATCTCGCGCCCGCAGCGGCCCGACGACCTGGTCGGGCTCGCCTCCTTCCTCCTGTCCGAGGAATCCCGCTACCTCACCGGACAAGTGATCGCCGTCAACGGCGGCTTCACCATGCACTGAACCCCACCGAACCCCATGAACTGAACCCACGGGAGAACACCGTCATGGATCTGGGCCTCGCCGACCGGACCTATCTGGTCACCGGCGGCAGCTCGGGCGTCGGCCTGGCCACGGTCCGCGCCCTGCTCGACGAGGGCGCGAACGTCGCCACCTGCGGGCGCGACGCCGACCGCCTCCAGCGCATCGGTGCGCACGAGCGCCTCTTCACCGCGCCGTGCGACGTACGGGACGCGGCCGCCGTACGGGAGTTCACGCGCCGCGCGGCCGAGGAGTTCGGCGGCGACGGCGTCATCGACGGACTCGTCAACAACGCGGGGCAGTCCCGCATGAAGGGCTTCGCCGACTCGGACGCCGAGGACTGGCGCGACGAGCTGGAGCTGAAGTTCGCGGGCGTCCTGCATCCCCTGCACGCGGCCCTGCCCGGACTGCGTGAGTCGGCCGCCGCGTCCGTCGTGAACGTCAACGCGGTCCTCGCCAAGCAGCCCGAACCGCGCCTGATCACCACCAGCGCCGCCCGCGCGGGCATCCTCAACCTCTCCGCTTCGCTCGCCCGGGAGCTCGCCCCCGACGGCATCCGAGTCAACTCGGTCTGCCTCGGACTCATCGACACCGGGCAGTGGACGCGTCGGCACGCCGCCGCGGCCTGTGGCCTCTCGTACGACGACTGGCAGGCGGAGCTCGCCGCCGACCGGGGCGTCGCGCTCGGGCGGCTCGGGCGGGCCGACGAGGTGGCGTACGCGATCCTCGCGCTGCTCTCGCCGCGCGCCTCCTACATCACAGGAACCAGCATCGACGTCTGCGGCGGAGTCGGCCGCGGCATCCTCTGAGGAGCCCTCATGCGTTACGACAACGGAGGCGATCTCCTCGTCGCCGTCCTGCGCGAACTCGGCATCGACACGGTCTTCGGGATCGTCAGCGTGCACAACCTGCCGCTCGTCGAGGCCGTCGACCGCGAGCTGCGCTTCGTGCCCGTGCGACACGAAGCGACGGCGGTGAACGCCGCCGACGCCCACGGCAGGGCCCGCGGCTCCCTGGGCTGCGCGCTCACCTCGACCGGCACCGGCGCGGGCAACGCCGCCGGATCGCTGATCGAGGCGCTGAGCGCGGGCACCTCCGTGCTGCACGTCACCGGGCAGGTGGAGAGCCGCTACCTCGGCAGCGGGCGCGGCTTCATCCACGAGACCAAGGACCAGCTCGGCATGTTGAGGGCGGTCTCGGCGTACGCGGCCACCGTGCCGTCCGCCACGGAGGCGGGCCGGGTCCTTCGCGGGGCGGCCCGCGCCGCGCTCGCCTCGCCGGGCGGCCCCGCCAGCGTGGAGTGGCCCGTCGACCTGCAGTACGCGGCGCAGAGCGATGCCGACATCGACCTGCCCGAGCCGATCTTCACGGCTCCGCTGGGCGGTGAACTGGCCGCAGCGGGCGAGGCGTTGGCCTCCGCACGGCGTCCGCTGATCTGGGCGGGCGGGGGCGCCGCGCGGGCGGGCGCCGAGCTCGCCGAGCTGCTCGACGCCACCGGCGCCGGGCTGCTCACCTCCAACTCGGGGCGCGGCGCGGTGCCCGAGGACGACCCGCGGGTCATCGGGAACTTCGCCACCACCCCGGCGGGCCGCGCGCTCCTCGCGGACGCCGATCTGCTCGTGAGCGTCGGCACGCACTTCCGCTCCAACGAAACCGCCGACTACGGCCTCGAACTGCCCGCCGCCCACGTGCAGATCGACGCCGACCCGGCGGCGCTCGGCCGCGCGTACCCGGCCGCGCACACCCTGTGCGGCGACGCGGCCGACGTGCTCACGGCGCTCCTTCCCCACGCCCGCCGCGCCACGGCCGAGTCGGGCTGGAGCCGGCGCGTCACCGACGTACGCGAGGAGGTCCGGGCGAACCTGCGCGACGCGATCGGCCCACAGGCCGCGATCTGCGAGGCGATCCGGACCGCGCTCCCCCGCGAGGCGGTCGTCGCCCGCGACGTGACCATCGCGTCCAGCAGCTGGGGCAACCGACTCCTGGAGATGTACGACCCGCGCGACAACGTCTTCCCGCGCGGCGGCGGCATCGGGCAGGGCCTCGGCATGGGCATCGGCGCGGCGCTCGCCCGGCCCGGCGCGCCCACCGTGGTCCTCGCGGGCGACGGCGGGCTCGCGGTGCACCTCGGCGAGCTGCTCACCCTCGCCCAGGAGCGGCCGCGCCTGACCCTGGTCGTCTTCAACGACGGCGGCTACGGCGTGCTCCGCAACATGCAGGACCGCTACGGCGAGCGCCGCGCGGGCGTGGACCTCGCCACGCCGGACTTCGAACTCCTCGCGCGGGCCTGTGGGTTGGCCTACGCCAGGATCGCCGCCGAGGAGGACGCACACCCGGTGATCGGCCACGCCGTCGCCTCCGAAGGGCCGACGCTCGTCGAGGTCGACCTCGCGGCGCTCGGCCCGATGAAGAGTCCGTTCACCCCGCCCGTGAAGATCCCCGCCGCGTAGGGAGGCCGCAGCCATGACCTCACAAGAGACCTCTTCGGAGCAAGGGACCTCTTCGGAGCAAGGGACCTGTGCGGACCTGCGGGTGCGCCGGATGACGTGGGAGGCCGAGGGAGTGCTCTCCGTCGAGCTCGCCCATCCCGACGGCAAGCCGCTGCCCGCCTGGGAGCCCGGCGCGCACCTCGACGTCCATGTGGGCGGGCAGGTGCGGCAGTACAGCCTGTGCTCGGACCCGCGGTCCACCGCCGCGTACCGCATCGGTGTACTCAACGAGCCGTCCTCGCGCGGAGGTTCGCGGTACGTGCACACAGAGCTGCGCCCCGGGCAGACCGTCACGGTGTCCGGGCCGCGCAACCACTTCGCCCTGGAGGACGCTTCTTCGTACGTGTTCATCGCGGGCGGCATCGGGATCACACCGATCCTCGCGATGGCCCGCGAGGCGGCGCGGCGCGGGGTGCCCTGGCGGCTCGTGTACGGCGGACGCACCCGTGACTCGATGGCCTTCACCGACGAACTGGCTTCCCTGGGCGGCTCGTTGACCCTCGTACCGCAGGACGAGCGCGGGCACATCGACCTGGCCGACGCGCTCGGCGGTGACGCGGGGCTGCCTAAGGGCGCGCTCGTGTACTGCTGCGGGCCCGAGCCGCTGCTCGCCGCCGTGGAGGAGCTGTGCCCGGCCGAGCGGCTGCGCGTGGAGCGGTTCGCGGCGCCCGCCACCGCGCCCGCCGGTGACGACACGGCCTTCGAGGTGGAGTGCCGCCGCTCCGGGGTGACGCTCTCCGTCGGCGCGGACACCTCCGTCCTCGCGACCGCCGAGGCCGCGGGGCTCGACGTGAACAGCTCCTGCAGGGACGGCATCTGCGGCTCCTGCGAGACCCGTGTGCTCGACGGCACGCCCGACCACCGCGACTTCCTGCTCAGCGAGGCGGAGCGGACCGCGAACGCCTCGATGATGATCTGCGTCTCGCGCTGCGCCTCGGGCCGCCGTCTCGTCCTCGACCTGTGAATCCCCCTCCTGGAGGCAGTAGTGACCACCACCTGGCCGTACCTGGACGTCCACCAGTCCCGTACGCACGAGCCGACCCCGTACGAGTACAAGCTGGCCGCGACCCTCGAAGAGATCTTCACCAAGGAGGGTCACGAACTCGCGGACGTCATCGGCGGGTTGAACGCCCGTCAGGTCCACGCGCCCGACGGCGCCCCCTGGACCGAGGAGTCCTTCCGCGCCGAGATGAACCGACTGGGAGCCTGAGATGACGCTGTCCGTGCACGACTCCGCCGACCACATCTACGCCACGGGGCTGCGCAACCAGTGGCATCCGGTCGTCCCCTCCTCCTTCGTCGCCCCCGGCGCGATGCGCAGGGTCACCGCGCTCGGCGAGCAGTGGCTGCTCTTCCGCCGCTCCGACGGCACCCTGTCGATGCTCGCCGACCGCTGTCCGCACCGCGGCGCGCCCCTCTCGCTCGGTAAGCACCTGGGCGACCGGGTGGCGTGCTGGTACCACGGCGTGGAGGTCGAGACCGACGGCACCGTCTCGTCCGTGCCGGGCCTGCCGGGCTGCAACCTGGAGGGCAAGAAGCTCGTCACGTCGCTGCCCGTGCGCGAGGTCGGCGGCGCGGTCCTCGCCTACTTCGGCGACGAGCAACACCCCGAACCGGCCGAACTGACGCTGCCCGAGCCCCTCACCGACCCCGATGTCGACGCGATCCTCTGTTACGCCGAGTGGAACGGCCCGTGGCGGTTCGCGGTGGAGAATCTCCTCGACCCGATGCACGGGGCGTTCCTGCATCACGAGTCGCACACGATGTACGACGGCGACACCACCGCCAAGTTCCGCATCCGCGAGACGGACCGCGGCTACTTCTTCGAGAAGACCGACCAGCGGGGCGTCAACTTCGACTGGGTGGAGCTGTGCCGCACCGGCGTGGACTGGGTCGACCTGACCATTCCCTACCCGCCGTCGGCCGGGCCCGGCGGCCCGTTCGGGATCGTCGGCATGGTCTGCCCGGTCGACGAGAGGCGCACCGGCGTCTTCTTCTGGCGCTACCGCCGCGTCCAGGGCTGGCAGCGCGACACCTGGCGCTTCCTCTACAAGACGCTCATCGAGGAGCGCCACTGGCAGGTCCTCGAACAGGACAGGGAGATCCTGGAGGCCATGCCGGCCGACGCCGACCAGCGCGAGAACCTCTACCAGCACGACCTCGGCGTGGTGCGGCTTCGCCGCATGTACCGCGCGGAAGCCGAGGCTCAGTCGTCCGCTTCCTGAGGCTCGTCGGCCTGAGTGATGGACCACTCCAGCTTGGACATCAGACGGGCCAGCTGACGCCGCTCGGCGGGGGAGAGCCCGCCGAGCATCCGGCGTTCGTTGTCGAGATGCTCCGCGAACACCTCGTCGATCTTGGCGAGCCCCGCGTCCGTGAGCCGTGAGTAGACGACGCGTCGGTCCTCGGCGTCGCGTTCGCGCACGATCAGGCCGTCCTTCTCCAGGCGGTCGATGCGCAGCGTCACGCCGGCCGACGAGACCAGGCCCGAGTCGGCGAGCTGGCCCGCCGTGAGGCGGTAGGGCGCCCCGGCCCTGCGCAGCGCGGTCAGCACGTCGAAGCCGGCGACCGCGAGGCCGTGCCGCTCGATCGCGGAGGTGAGCCGGGTGTTGTACCGGATGAAGGTGCGGTGCAGCCGGGCCAGGACCTCCAGGGGCGAGGTGTCGAGGTCGGGCCGCTCGCGCGCCCAGTCCTCGATGATCGACGCCACCGCGTCCGGCTGGTGTGCCGCCTTCTTCCCGGCCATGTGCCGCCCGCCCTCCTTGGACCGCCCGGCGGTGCGCCGGGATCCGTGGGGAAATCTTAGCCCTCAAAGAAATGGGCCAATCCCCGTACTCCCCTGCGCGACGGCCGCGCGAGGGGCAATAATCGCCTGATACATCCGATGTCTTTATGACCCTTTTGACACTTGAGGCGAGGTCCCCATGGCTGTCACCGACGAGGCCATCGAGAAGATCAAGGGCATGATCGTCTCAGGCGCGCTGCGCCCCGGCGACCGGCTGCCCAAGGAGAGCGAACTCGCCGCCGAACTGGGTCTTTCGCGCAACTCCCTGCGCGAGGCGGTGCGCGCGCTCTCCCTGATCCGCATCCTCGACGTACGCCAGGGCGACGGCACGTACGTGACCAGCCTGGACCCCCAACTCCTCCTGGAGGCACTGAGTTTCGTCGTCGACTTCCACCGCGACGACACGGTCCTGGAGTTCCTCGCGGTGCGCCGCATCCTGGAGCCGGCGGCCACCGCGATGGCCGTCGGCCGCATCACGGACGCCGAACTGGACGCGCTGACCCGGCAGTTGGACGCCCTGGGCGCCGCCCCTTCCGTGGAGGAGCTGGTCGCCTGCGACCTGGAGTTCCACCGCGGCATCGTGCAGTCGTCCGGGAACTCCGTCCTGTGCTCGCTGCTCGACGGCCTCTCCGGACCCACCACCCGGGCCCGCGTCTGGCGCGGCCTGACGCAGGAGGACGCCGTCAGCCGCACGCTCCACGAGCACCGGGCGATCCTGACCGCGCTGCGGGACCGCGACGCGGAGGCGGCCAGGTCGTGGGCGACGGTGCACATCGCGAGCGTGGAGCAGTGGCTGCGTTCGACGCTGTGACCCCGCCGCGCGCCCCGGCGCGAACCGAACCCGCGCGCCCCGCGCGAATCGGCCGTTTCCCGGCGATGTGGATGGGCAGTGATCACGCACTCCCCCACGCAAGGGGGCTGCGGACGGGCCCCGCCGACGCCGTAAGGTTGGGGCGTACGCAAGGGAACGTCGGAAGGAGGCCTGGGTGATCGAGCTCGAGGGGGTTCCCGAGCTGGTCGACCCGGTCATGGTGGCCGCGTTCGAGGGCTGGAACGACGCCGGCGACGCCGCCTCCACCGCGGTCGCGCATCTCGACAAGGAGTGGAAGGGCGAGGTGTTCGCGGCGCTCGACGCCGAGGATTACTACGACTTCCAGGTCAACCGCCCGACCGTCTGGCTGGACGGCGGGGTCCGCAAGATCACATGGCCGACGACCAGGCTCTCCGTGGTCCGCGTCGGCGGCGACAAGCCCCGTGACCTCGTCCTGGTCCGCGGGATCGAACCGTCGATGCGCTGGCGCTCGTTCTGCAACGAGATCCTCGGCTTCGCGCACGAGCTGGGCGTCGAGCTGGTGGTGATCATGGGCGCGCTGCTCGGCGACACCCCGCACACCCGCCCGGTACCGGTCAGCGGCGTCACGTCCGATCCGGACCTGGCCCGCACCATGGACCTGGAAGAGACGAAGTACGAGGGTCCGACGGGCATCGTCGGCATCCTCCAGGAGGCGTGCACGCACGCGGGTGTCCCCGCCGTCAGCCTCTGGGCGGCCGTGCCGCACTATGTCTCGCAGCCGCCGAACCCGAAGGCCACGCTCGCGCTGCTCAACCGCCTGGAAGACCTGATCGACCTGCGCATCCCGCTGGGCGAGCTGGCCGAGGACGCGCGCGCCTGGCAGCTGGGCGTGGACCAGCTGGCCGCCGAGGACAGCGAGGTCGCCGAGTACGTCCAGTCCCTGGAGGAGGCGCGGGACACCGCGGAGCTGCCCGAGGCCTCGGGCGAGGCCATCGCCCGCGAGTTCGAGCGGTATCTGCGGCGCCGTGACGGCGGCGACGGTGCGGCCTACCTGCGGGACGCGCCGAGCGACCGCACCCGGCCCCCGAAGCCGAAGCCCACGCAGCGGCCCGGACAGGGCACGGAGGGCGACGGCGACAGCGAGGACTCCGGAACCGGTGATTCCTCGGACGACTGAGGACCTTCTCCGGCACGGTCATGGGCGGCACCCGCGAGGGTGCCGCCCATGGTGCTGTTCATGAACGAAGTGCTGTTCATGAGCCAAGTGACGCTCATGAACCAAGTGCCGCTCATGAACCAAGTGCCGCTCATGGCCGAATTGCACGGGGTTCCCGCTTCAACTTCTCTTCAAACGCTGTTGCGGAAAAGAGGGGTGGACGCGCGGCCGAGCCCGTAGCAGGGTGTGCCCCGAAGGCGCGGCCCAGCGCACAGCACGGCACCCGAAGGACCGAAGGGAGCGGTGAAGCGATGACCGAGCAGGCAGACCCGGCGCGGGACCCCGGAGCCGGCGGACCGGGCCCCGACGGAATGGGATTCACCTACCGAGGAGCCGAGCAGGAGCTGATCGTCGTCGCCCGGCCCGAGGCCCGGCTGCGCGCCGGGGAGCGGGACGTACGCTCGGCATCCGGCTCCGACGTGTCGGCCCTGAACATGTTCCTCTCCGACGAACAGCTCGGCCTGGAGCCGCTGTTCGGCAACGAGGACCGGCTGCGGGCGGCGGCGCCCCCGGGCGCGGGCGAAGAGGACGTGCCCGACCTCGCCCTCTTCTACCGCGTGCGCGGCGGCGAGGACCGCGCCCAGGAACTGCGCTCGCGTATGGCGGCGCTGCCGGGGATCGACACGGCGTACGTCAAGCCGGGCGCCGTCCCCGCCGCCATCGACCCCGCGCACACCCAGCCGCAGGACCTCGACGAGGCCACCCGGCGCCGCAAGGAGGGCATGCCCGTCACGCCCGACTTCACCAGCCGCCAGGGCTACTTGAACCCCGCCCCGCAGGGCGTCGACGCCCGCTGGGCCTGGCAGCGCATCGGCGGCTCCGGCGAGGGCATCACCGTCATCGACGTCGAGGGCGCCTGGCAGCTGCGCCACGAGGACCTCGCCGCGAAGCTCGCGGGCGTCGTCGTCGGCACCCCCATCCAGGACGTGGCCTGGCGCAACCACGGCACCGCGGTGATCGGCGTCATCGGCGGCGACCGCAACACCCTCGGCGTCACCGGCATCGCGCCCCAGGCCGTGACCGCGGCCGCCTCCTTCCAGCCGCTCGGCACGGCGGCCACCATCCACGCGGCGGCCGACCGGCTCAGCCGCGGCGACATCATCCTGCTCGAACTGCACCGCCCGGGGCCGAGGTTCGACTTCGAGCCGCGCGACGACCAGAAGGGCTACATCGCCATCGAGTGGTGGCCGGACGACTACGCCGCGGTGCGCTACGCCACCGCGAAGGGCGTGCTCGTCGTGGGCGCCGCGGGCAACGGCGCGGAGTCCCTGGACGACGCGGTCTACGAGCGCAGGCCGGACGGCTTCCCGTCCTGGTGGCGCAACCCGTTCAACCCCACCAACCGCTCCTCCGACGCGGTCCTGGTCGGCGCGGGCGCGCCGCCGCCCGGCACGCACGGCCGCGACCACGGCCCCGACCGCTCCCGTCTGGCGTTCTCCAACTACGGCGCCCGCGTGGACGCGCAGGGCTGGGGCCGCGAGACCACCACGACCGGTGGCTTCTGGGACCGGCCAGGGGATCTGCAGGGCGGTGCCGAGGAGATCGCCTGGTACACCGACACGTTCTCCGGCACGTCCTCCGCGTCGCCGATCGTGGTCGGCGCCCTGGCCGCGCTGCAGGGCATGCTGAAGGCATCGGGCCAGCAGCTGATGACACCGGACCGGGCCCGCGCGGTGCTGCGCTCCACGGGCTCGCCGCAGCAGGACGCGCCGGGCAGGCCGGCGTCGCAGCGCATAGGCAACCGCCCCGACATCAAGGCGGCGGTCACGAACCTGCTGCCGTCGGCGGTGGGTTCGGGGCGGGCCGAGCGGTACTGGGACGAGCTGCTCCCGTACCCGCCGGAACTCCCGCCGAGGCTCCGGCTGTTCGTGGCCGGGGAGTGGCGCAATCTCGACAACCCGTCCCCCGAGACGCGGCAGGCGGTGCACGCCGCCTTCGCCGGGGGCAGTCCGGACGTACGCGTCTGGTTCGCGGACGACGAGGTCGTCGGCCTGGTCGTCACGGGCTGAGGCACCACCGGCACGCAAGCACGCCGGCACACCAGCACTGCTGAAGGACCACAACCATTGAGGGAAGGTGGCACCCGCATGAGCACCACCCCGCAAATGAGTCAGTTGGGTCAGCAACAAGGCCAGCAGTACGGACAGTACGGACAGCAGCACGGCCAGCAGCAGTACGGCCAGCAGAGCCCGAGCACGGCCCCGCCGCAGCAGTTCGGCCAGCAGCAGTCCCAGCAGCAGCCGTTCGGCCAGCAGCAGTACAGCCCCCAGCAGGGCATCCAGGGCCAGCCCGGGATCCAGGGCCAGGGCATGCAGGGCCAGCAGGTCCCGCCGCAGCTGCGCCAGCAGCTCCAGCAGCTCGGCCAGCAGCAGCCGTTCCAGCAGCTGCTGGAACAGTTCGGCCAGGAGCAGATCCCGCAGGCGCAGGCGCCGGAGATCTCCACCCAGGCCCTCACGTCGAACGTGGCGACGGCGTTCTGGGACGTCGTCCAGCCGCTGCCCGGCCAGGCGTCGATCCTCTACCTGTACGTCGACAACGCCTGGCGGGCGTTCATCAACCCCAACCCGCAGACCCACGACGAGGTCCAGGAGGCGTTCGCCTTCGGGCAGCAGGTGCGCGGGTACTACGACACCAACAACCCGAGCTACCTGCTGGCCATCGTGGTCACCAAGTGACCCCCGCGCTCATCCGACTCCTCGCGTGAACAGACGGCGGCGCCGGGCGGAGTCCTTCCCGCCCGGCGCCGCTCCCTGCCCTCTCAGGCGCAGGTGAACCGGGCCGCGGCCCAGTCCGCGTGGTCCCCGCTCTTGGAGCCGTTGGTGTCGGTCACCTTCAGCTCCACGTGCCGGGCGCCGCGCACGTCGACGTCCACCGGCACGGTCGCCGACGCCCCCGTCACCTTCGGCGACGTCCACAGCACCTTGCCGTCGGCCTCGACGGAGAAGGCCACCTCTCCATAGCCGTTGATCTCGTCGTCGATGCCCGCGTCCGCGGTGAACTTCGAGCAACGGCCGCCCGGATAGACCCCGATGACGGAGTCGGCGTGCGTGCCGATGCCCTTCTCGTACGTCTTTCCCGCGAGGGTCAGCGTGCGTCCGTCACCGGCGGCCGACTCGCCGTTGCTGCGGTCGCGTTCGGCGGGGCCGTAGCCGTTGGTGGACTTCAGCCACACCATGTCGCTCGCCCAGGTGTCCTTGCCCGGCGCCTCTGGCATCACGCCGAGCGCGAACCGGCCGGTGGCGGTGCGGTCCTGGCCCGCCGAGCGGTAGCGGGCGCTCGCGGTCAGCGACTTCTCGCCGGGGTCCGCGCCCTTGGCCGGGGTGAGCGCCACCTCGACGCGGCGCGTGGCACCCGCCGGGATCCGGTCGACCTCGGCGTCACCGACGGTCCAGCCCTCGGGGGCGTCGAGCGTGACGTCGACGCCGGTCGCGTCCTTGGTACCGGCCGTGACGTCGACAGCGACCTTGCCCTGCGTACCGGCGCCGAGCTCCTGGCCCGCGGGGACGCTCACAGCGGCGCTCGCCCCGGGCACGGCGCCACCGACGGCACTCGTGTCCTTCAGCCTCAACGTGAAGGCCCGGTCGGTGCGTTGGGACGCCGTCTTCACCTCGACGACGCCGCCGCGGTCGTCCCGGTCGTAGAACCAGCCCTGCCCGGCCCGCTCGTACGCGGCCTTCGACGTGAGCCGCGGCAGCCGGTGCCCGCCGAGTTCCACACGGCTGGGCGCGTCCCCGGTGTGCAGCGTGAAGGTATAGGGCCGCGAGCGCTGCTTCCCGGCGAACTGCCCCTCGCCGGCCCCGATCCGCACGCTCACGTCACCGGCTCCGGAGCGGGGTGCGTCGACCTCGGCGCGCTGCGTGGCGTACTTCCCCTCGCGGTGCTGCCGGGTCACGCCGTCGTCCTCGTACAGCTCGAAGGAGGAGTCGCCCTGCGGGTAGATGTCCCAGGCGAGCGGCGAGTCCGCCTTTCTGTCCTCGTAACTCCGGATGCCGCCCGGCCACATCGGCACGGTCGCGCCGCCCCTGACGAACAGCGGCAGGGTGTCGAGGGGCGCGCTGTAGCCGTCGACGGTGGTGGGCCCCTGGTAGGTCCGCCCGGTCCAGTAGTCGGTCCAGGTGCCCTTGGGCAGATAGATGCCGTCGCGTGTGGTCGTGTCCTTGTACACGGGCGCGACGAGGAAGTCCTCGCCGGTCAGGAACTCGTACTTGGCGGCGTCGGTCGCGGCCCTGGGGTCATGGGGGTACTCCAGGGCCAGCGGACGCACGGCGCCCACGCCGGTCTTCGTCGCCTCGTGCCCGTACGAGTAGAGGTAGGGCAGCAGCGACTCGTGCAGCTTCAGATACTTGCGGTTGATGGAGGTGTACGGCTCCCCGTACCTGAAGGGCTGCTTGTCGCTGGCGGCCCAGCCGTCCATCGTCATCGTGACCGGCAGGAACATCTTCCACTGCAGGTCGCGTACGTACGTCTTGGGACTGCCGCCGAAGATGCCGTCGACGTCACCGGTCGTGTAGGCGAGGCCGGACATGGTGGACCCCGCGTACGTCGGGATCTGCCAGCGGATGTACTCCCAGCTGCCGCTCTGGTCGCCGGACCACTGCACGCCGCAGCGCTGCGCGCCCGACCAACTCTCGGGGGCCCAGGTGAAGCCGCGGGCATCGCTGTTGTCCTCGATGCCCTTGTACGCGTCCTTGCAGCCGTCGAGCGCCTTCTTGTAGCCGTCGCCGACCCAGGCGACGTCCAGTTTGGCGACGCGCTGTCCTGCCTTGACCTGTTCGGCGATCTTGTCGAGGCCGTCCTCGGTCCACAGGCCCATCTTCATCTTGCGCTCGGCCAGGCCCTTGGAGGTCTCGGCGAGGTTCTCGTAGCCGCAGCCGTAGCCGTCGTTGACGAGCATCCAGCCATTGGGCATGTCGTTCTCCACGTATCCGTCGGCGACCTTCAGGGAGTCCAGGGTGTGGCGCTCGCCGCGGTTGGCGTTGTGGAGGTAGCAGTCGGCGTCGCCGATCTCCATGCCGTAGATCGGCGGCAGGAAGGGCTTGCCGGTGAGCTTCGTGTACTGCCCGATGACGTCCTTGGCCGCGTCGTCGCCCTTGCCCGCGAAGTAGTAGGCGTCGAAGCGCTGTTCCTTCGCGGTGGCGGTCACGGGCTCGGCGAAGTCGTAGGTGTTGGGCGCGTAGGTGTTCCTGTATACGCCGTATCCGGCCGAGGAGAGGTAGAAGGGAACGGAGTTGGGGTGCCCGCCGTCGTCCCAGTCGTAGTCGACGCTCACCTCGACCTTCTTGCCGCGGTGCGAGGTGTTGCCGCGGCCGTTCTGCATCCCGGCGCCGTAGAACTGCTCGTCGGCGCCGCGCGCGAGGCTCTGCGTGGTGGTGTCCTTGCTCCAGGACAAGCCCTTGGACTCGGCCCAGACCCGGCTGCCGTCGGCGCGGTACAGGGCGAAGCGGAGCGGTGACTTGTAGGCGCGCAGCGTCACCTTGGAGGTGCTCAGTTCGTATCGGTCGCCCTTGTCCGCCCACTTGGTGCGCGGCGCCTTCCCCTGCGGCAGGACGATGTCCTTGCCGGTGGGGTCGGTGAACTTCCCGTCGGGGGCGAGTTCGAGACGGAAGGTCTCCGTCGAGACGAAGCTGACGCGGGCCTCGGCCTTGCCCGCGGTCAGGCGGTAGACGGGGCCTTCGGCGTCGAAGCCGGTGACGTCGCCGACGGTGGTCGCGGGCTCGTCGGCGGCTCGTGCGGTGCCGCCGGGCCCCGCGAAGGCCGCGAGCAGGCCCAAAAGGGCGGCGGCCGCCGCCGATCTGAAGCGGGTGCGAGATCTCATGGCGGAGGTCTAGCGCCTCAACGGGTGCCAGGGCCATGGACTTTGATGGGCCGCTCCTGGATTTCCGGAGCGGCCCATTCGGGAAGGGTGAGCCGGACGATCTTCATTCGTGGACCCGTCCGACGAACGAGGACAGGACCACGAATCAGCCCGTCCGGCTTTTGAGGGCGAGCCCGAAGGGCGATCGGCCTCAGCGACAACCAGCGTTACAAGGCGACGCCCAGCAACGCGTCGACGGCACGCGAAACAACACCGGGCGCCCCCTCGTCCGTCCCGCCGTCGGCAGCCTGCGCCTCGGCCCAGCGGTCGACCGCGGCCAGCGCGGCCGGCGCGTCCAGGTCGTTCGCCAAAGCCTCGCGGATCTCCTCGACGAGCGCCTCGGCGGACGGCCCGTCGGGACGCGAGACGGCGGCGCGCCAGCGGCCGAGCCGCTCCACGGCCTCCTGAAGGACCGCGTCCGTCCACTCCCAGTCCGCGCGGTAGTGGTGCGCGAGCAGGGCGAGGCGGATCGCGGCCGGGTCCACGCCGTCGCGCCGCAGCTTCGACACGAAGACGAGGTTGCCCTTGGACTTGGACATCTTCGCGCCGTCCAGGGCGACCATGCCGGCGTGGACGTACGCCTTGGCGAAGGGGAACTCGCCGGTCAGGACCTGGGCGTGCGAGGCGCCCATCTCGTGGTGCGGGAACGCGAGGTCGGATCCGCCGCCCTGCACGTCGAAGCCCATCCCCAGGTGGTCGAGGGCGATGGCCACGCACTCGATGTGCCAGCCGGGCCGCCCGCGGCCCAGCGTGCCGCCGTCCCAGCTCGGCTCGCCCTCGCGGGCCGCCATCCAGAGCATCGGGTCGAGCGGGTCCTTCTTGCCCACACGCTCCGGGTCGCCGCCGCGCTCGGCGGAGAGCAGCTTCATGGCGGCGGCGTCGAGCCCGGACACCTCCCCGAAGTGGGCGTCGGACTCGACGGAGAAGTAGATGTCGCCCTCGAGTTCATAGGCGGCGCCCATGTCGCGGAGCCGTTCGACGAGCGGCACGATGCCGGGTATCGCCTCGACGGCTCCGATGTAGTGCTTCGGCGGCAGGAGGCGCAGCGCGGTCATGTCCTCGCGGAACAGGGCGGTCTCGCCCTCGGCGAGCTCGACCCAGTCCTTGCCGTCGCGGTTGGCGCGTTCCAGGAGCGGGTCGTCCACGTCGGTCACGTTCTGGACGTAGTGAACCTGCCGCTTGGTGTCGAGCCACACGCGCTGCACGAGGTCGAACGCGTTGTAGGTCGCCGCGTGACCCATGTGGGTCGCGTCGTACGGAGTGATGCCGCAGACGTAGATACGGGCGACGGGACCGGGGTCGAGGGTGACGAGTCCACCGGTCGCGGTGTCGTGGATCCGGAGGTCGCGGCCCTTGCCAGGAAGGGCGGGGACCTCAGAAGCGGGCCAGGCATGCATGCCTTGAGCCTAACCGGACGGGGCGTCCGCATACGAGTGGGGGATCACACGGGCGGCCAGGGAATAGCGGGCCAGTCACCGCTCGGCTCCGGGTGTCGCCCCGATTCCAGCAGGGCGGCCACCCGCGTGCGCAGCGCCTCGGTCTCCGCGCCGGTGATCAGCCCGCCGAGCCGCTCGGCCAGCGCCGCGCCCTCCTTGAGCCCGTCCTGAAGGCCCTGCAGGACCTCGACGGCCTCACCGGTCAGCGGCTCCCCCGCCCAGCCCCACAGCAGCGTCCGCAGCTTGTTCTCGGCGTGGAAGGTGACGCCGTGGTCGATGCCGTAGAGGCGGCCGTCGGCGGCGAGCAGATGGCCGCCCTTGCGGTCGCTGTTGTTGATCACCGCGTCGAGGACCGCGAGCCGCCGCAGCCGTACGTCGTCCGCGTGCACGAGCAGCGCCGTGCGCTCCTCGTCGACCTGGGCGAGGCCGACCGCCTTCCAGCCGTCGCCCGCCTCCTCGCCGTCCACCAGGGCGAGCAGCTCCGCGTCGCCCGAGGCGTCGATCCACAGCTGGCACATGCCCTCGCCGTGGGGCCCGTCCCGAAGGACGGTCGGCGGCACGAGGTCCCAGCCGGTGGCCCGCGACACCTCGTACGCGGCGACCTCGCGCTGCGCGAGCGTGCCGTCGGGGAAGTCCCACAGGGGGCGCTCCCCCGCGACGGGCTTGTAGACACAGGTGGCTTCCTGGCCCTCGTACGCGACCGTGCAGTAGAGCACCGCGTTCGAGGCCTCACGGATCCGGCCGCGCACGGTCAGCTCGCCGCGGGTGAGGAGCGCGACGGGGTCGGCGACGGTCACGCTCCCCGCCGGTATCCGTTCTGGCGCGGGCATACGTGTCCTTCCGGGTCGAGCGGGAGGCTGCACAGCGGGCACGGCGGGCGGCCGGCGTTCACGACGTCGAGGGCGCGCTTGGCGAAGGCGCGGGCCTGCGCTCCGGTGAGGCGGACGCGCAGCATCGGCGGGCCGTTCTCCTCGTCCTGCAGGAGCCTTTCCTCGGCCTCGGCGAGGTCGTCGTCGGAATCGGCGTCCAGCTCGACGAGCGCCTGCGCCTCGACGATCATCCGCTCCTGCTCGCCGTCCCAGGCGAGGGCCATCGTGCCGACGCGGAACTCCTCCTCCACGGGAGAGTCGAGCGGCGCGCTGTCGGTGATCTCGGCGGGCGCGACGGCCGGCACGGCGGCGTTGCCCCCGCTGCGGCGCACGACCTCGTCGAGGAGCTCCTCCATACGCTCGGCGAGCGCGGCCACCTGGGTCTTCTCCAAGGCGACGCTGGTCACCCTGATCCCTGCTGAGGCCTGGAGGAAGAAGGTACGCCGTCCGGGCAGCCCGACCGTTCCCGCGACGAAGCGCTCCGGCGGGTCGTAGAGGAACACCTGACGGGACACGTCCTGTCTCCATTGGATCGACTGCAATTGGATCGACTGCAAGGGGGCTGCTGTTTCAACCGCTTCACCCTACTGCGGGCGACGATCACGGTGCGCCCGCACCACCCCCCACCGTGGCGTCGCCGCTCGGCGGCTCCTCGCGCGGCGCGAGGGAGGCGAAGTCACCGGTGTCCCCGAGGCGTACGAGGAAGGGGCGCAGCCGGGTGTAGCGGATGACGGTGACGGAACAGGGCTCCACGGAGATGCGCTGGAAGAGGTCGAGGTGGAGCCCGATGGCCTCCGCGACAAGGGACTTGATGATGTCGCCGTGGGAGCACATCAGGTAGACGGCGTCCTCGCCGTGGTCGCGCTCCACGCGCGCGTTCCACTCGCGGACCGCCTCGGCCGCCCGCGTCTGCATGGCCCGCATGGACTCGCCGCCCGGGAACGCGGCGGCGGACGGGTGCCGCTGGACGACCTCCATCAGCGGCTCGTCGGCGAGCTCGGCGAGCTTGCGGCCCGACCAGTCGCCGTAGTCGCACTCCCCGATGCGGTCCTCGGTGTGCGCCTGCAGTGCGGGCCGCGCGGCGAGCAGCGGCGCGACGGTCTCCCTGCAGCGCTGCAGGGGGCTCGTGACGACCTCGGCGATGGGCAGCGGGGCGAGCCGTTCGGGCAGCGCGGCGGCCTGTGCGGCGCCTCGCTCGTCGAGGGCCACGCCGGGGGTCCACCCGGCGAGCAGACCCGCGGTGTTGGCGGTGGAGCGTCCGTGCCGGACGAGGATCAGCGTGGGCATGCGACTCAGCCTAAGCGTCCGTGAAGGTGCAACAGGTGGGGAGGCTGGGAAGAATGCGCAGTGTGATCGTCGACTGCGCCATCTATCGCGAGGGCCGTCGGACCGAAGGTCCCAAGGACTTCTCCGACGCCCTCGACGAGGCGCGGGCCACCGGCGACGCGTTCGTGTGGATCGGTCTGCACGAGCCGACGGAGGACGAGTTCGACACGGTCAGCCAGGAGTTCGGCCTTCACCCCCTGGCCGTGGAGGACGCCCTCAAGGCCCATCAGCGCCCCAAGCTGGAGGTCTACGACGACTCGCTGTTCATGGTCCTCAAGCCGGTCGTGTACGAGCCGGACAGCGACGCCGTCTCCTCCGGCGAGGTCATGATCTTCGTGGGCGACTCGTTCGTGGTGACCGTCCGCCACGGCGAGGGCGCGCCGCTCGGCGTCGTACGCCACCGCCTGGAGGCCGACCCCGACGTCCTCAAGCACGGCCCGACCGCTGTCCTGTACTCGATCGCCGACGCCTCGGTGGACCACTATCTGGAGGTCGCCGACGAGTTGCAGGCCGACCTGGAGGTCCTGGAGTCGGAGGTCTTCTCACCGGACGGCGGGGGCTCGCGCAACACGGCCTCCCGCATCTACACGTTCAAGCGGCAGATCCTCGAATTCCGCCGGGCCACGGGACCGTTGGCGCTCCCCCTGGCGCGCCTCTCCGGAGCGGGCCCCTTCGGCCCCGCCGTGCCGTTCGTGGACGAGACGGCCCAGCCCTTCTTCCGGGACGTCAACGACCATCTGACGCGGGTCAACGAATCCGTGGAGGGCCTGGACCGGCTGGTGACGGACATCCTGTCCGCGCATCTGGCGCAGATGAGCGTGCGGCAGAACGACGACATGCGGAAGATCTCGGCGTGGGCGGCCATGGCGGCGGTCCCCACGATGATCGCGGGGATCTACGGCATGAACTTCGACCACATGCCCGAGCTGCACTGGTGGTGGACCTATCCCGCCGTGATCCTCCTGATGGTCCTCCTGGAGGTCGTCCTGTACCGGATGTTCAAGCACCGCGGCTGGCTCTAGCGCGGCACCGCGTCAGGCGAACTCGGGGGCCGACGCGGCGGGTCCGCCCAGCGCGTCGCGCCGCTGGGGCATCTTCAGGGACACCATGCGCCGCCAGCCGCCGGACCTCTCGTACCCGTACATGGCGTGGATGCCGGCGGCGAGCAGTCTCTGCTTGGCCGGGGACCAGCCGAGGATGCGCCCCATGTGGTCCATCACGGCGAGGCTCACATCGCGGTAGACGCGGATCTCCGCGAGCGCGCACTCGCGCAGGGTGTGCTGGATGGCACGGCCGTGCCCGGCGTGCGCGAACCGGAGCAACTCCTCGTGGCAGTAGGCGAGATGGTTGTCCTCGTCGTTGGAGATCATCCGCACCGCGCGGCCGATGTCCGGGTGGTCGGCGAAGTACTTGAGCAGCAGCCGCATCTGTTCGGAGGCGCGCTGCTCGGTGACTCTGCTGTGGGCGAGGTAGGTGACGATGTCCTGCACGGTGAGCGGCTTGTCGGCCTTCAGCTGTTCGTGCGCGAGTCCGATGCCGTGCTTCTCCAGGAGCATCGTGTAGTCGGTCTCGTGCGGGATCTCGACCGGTTCCAGGCCGCGCTTCCTCATCAGCGCGTTGAAGATCCTGCCGTGCTTGTCCTCGTCGGCGCCGTGCCGGACGATCTTGGGGGCGAGCGCGCGCTCGCTCTCGGGGACGAGGGCGGCGATGCGGCCGTTCTCCCATCCGCCCTGAGCCTCACCGCTGGCCGCGATGGAGCAGAAGAGCCGGAACGACTCGTCGTGATCGAGGATCTCTTCGAAGACACTCTTGGCCGACAGCATCACTGGCACCTCCATGCCCTGTGCGCGAACCTCCGCAAAGAAATAGTCAAGTGCGTGGTTCACCAGTGGGCAACAGCTGTACAGGTCGGCTCCGCCGAACGAAGGACACGGGCGAGGCCCCGAAGCCGTAACCGAGGGCCTCGTGACGCGTTGTTCCCCGTGACGGCCGTGGCGGGGAAGACCCCCCGAGCCCCCACCACGGCCGCAGACTTCTCTTTCTTTCCTTGCGCTCTTTCCTAGCGTTCCCTACGCGAGGCCGGCCCGCTCCAGCGCTTCGGTGCCGGCCCGCAGCGAGGCGAGGCGGTCCTCCAGCGCGAAGCCCGCAGGGGCCAGTGTGAGCGTGGTGACACCGGCGGCGGCGTAGGCCCGCATCCGGTCGGCGATCCGGTCCACCGAGCCGAGCAGGGTCGTCGAGTCGATCAGCTGACGCGGGACGGCGGCGGCCGCGCCCTCCTTGTCGCCCGCCAGGTACTTGTCCTGGATCTCGGCGGCCTCCTTCTCGTACCCCATGCGCTGCGCGAGCTGGTTGTAGAAGTTCTGCTTGCGGCTGCCCATGCCGCCGACGTACAGCGCGGTGTACGGCCGGAACATGTCGGCCAGGGCGTCGACCTGGGAGTCCTCGCCGACCGCCAGGGGCAGCGTCGGGACGACGTCGAAGCCCTCCATGGTCTTGCCGGCCTTCTCGCGCCCGGCGCGCAGGTGCTTGATCGCCGTCTCCTCCAGGTGCTCGGCGGCCGGGAAGATCAGCAGGGCGCCGTCGGCGATCTCGCCGGTCTGCTCCAGGTTCTTCGGGCCGATCGCGGCGACGTACAGCGGGATGTGCTCGCGCTGCGGGTGGACGGTCAGCTTGATGGGCTTGCCGGGGCCGCCGGGCAGCGGCAGCGTCCAGTGCTCGCCCTCGTAGGAGAGGCGCTCGCGGGTCATCGCCTTGCGGACGATCTCCACGTACTCGCGCGTGCGGGCCAGCGGCTTGTCGAACTTCACGCCGTACCAGCCCTCGGAGACCTGCGGGCCCGAGACGCCGAGGCCCAGGCGGAAGCGGCCGCCGGAGAGCGAGTCGAGGGTGGCCGCCGTCATCGCGGTCATCGCGGGCTGCCGGGCCGGGATCTGGAAGATCGCGGAGCCGATGTCGATGCGCTCGGTCTGCGCGGCCACCCACGACAGCACCGTCGCCGCGTCCGAGCCGTACGCCTCGGCGGCCCAGCAGACCGCGTAGCCCAGCTTGTCGGCCTCCTTGGCGACCGCGAGATTGTCGGCGTCCATTCCGGCGCCCCAGTAGCCGAGGTTGATCCCGAGCTGCATGGCCGATCCCCTTACCGGTTTACTCATGAGTAACGTCCCTGTGCCGGGGACTGTAGCGCGCGGCGCCGGATCCGTCAGTGACGGATCGAACGAGTGCCGGAACAGGGCGGGAGCAGCGGCCGATTCCGGGGCGATGCCAGGTCGATTCCCCTCGAACCGGTGGTCGAGTTCTCCACAATCGCTGGTTTGTCCACAGCCTCGCCCGCCGCTGGGGTACGGCCAGTAATCTCAGCGCCCATGGAGCAGAGGCATCTCGGCCGGACCGGCCTGCGCGTGTCCCGCATCGGACTCGGCACCCTCACCTGGGGTCACACCGAGGAGAACGACGCCGCCGACCTGTTGAAGGTGTTCTGGGAGGCGGGCGGCACCCTCGTCGACACGGCCGATGTGTACGGCGACGGGGAGGCCGAGTATCTGCTCGGGCGTCTGATCGAGCGGCTCGTGCCGCGGCGCGACCTGGTCATCTCGACCAAGGCGGGCAGCGTGCCCGACCCCGAGCGCCGCTTCGACGGCTCCCGGGGGCATCTGCTGGCCGCGCTCGACGCGTCGCTCGCCCGCCTCGGCACGGACCACGTGGACCTGTGGCAGGTGCACGCCTTCGATCCGGACACGCCTCTGGAGGAGACGCTGCAGGCCCTGGACATCGCGGTCAGCAGCGGGCGGGCCCGCTATGCCGGGGTCTCCAACTTCTGCGGCTGGCAGCTCGCCAAGGCCGCGACGTGGCAGCTCGCGCTCCCGGGCACCCGCACCCGCCTTGCCGGCACGCAGATGGAGTACTCCCTGCTGCAGCGCGGCGTCGAGCGCGAGGTGCTGCCCGCGGCGGTCGACCTGGGGGTGGGCCTGCTGCCGTCGTCCCCGCTCGGCCGGGGCGTGCTCACCGGGAAGTACCGTCACTCCACCCCCGCCGACTCGCGCGGCGGCTCGGACCAGATGGCGCCCTTCGTCGCGCCCTACCTCGACGACACCGCGAGCCGCATCGTCGACGCGGTCGCCACGGCCGCGGACGGCCTCGCGGCGAGCCCGCTCCAGGTCGCCCTCGCGTGGGTGCGGGACCGCCCCGGAGTGACCGCCCCGATCATCGGCGCGCGCAACGCGCAGCAGCTCACGGCCGCATTGTCAGTGGAGACCCTTAGTCTTCCTGACGAGATCTGCCAGGCGCTCGACGACGTGTCGGCGCCCGTGCACCGCTATCCCGATCACGACTGGAGCACCCTGTGAGTACGGAACCCGCTGCCGCGGAGGAAACCGCGCCGGGGACGCCGGACGCCGCGGCCACGCCCCCCGCCGAAGCCGCGCCCGACGCCGCACAGGCCACCGAGAACACCCCGCCCACCGGGCCCGAGCCGGACGACGAGACCGAGCCGGGTGCGGCCTCCGAGGCCGCACCGGACGGGGCCGGAGCCTCGGAGGGTGCCGAGGACTCGTCGAGCGAGGAAGCCGGGGCGGACGCCGCGCAGGACGCCGGGGCCGCGGCGGACGGGACGGCGGCCGAGGGCGAAGCCGCTCAGGATGCCGAAGGCTCGGGCGAGGTGTCCGAGGCCGAGGCCGAGATTGCCGCGCAGCGGGAGCTTCGGGAGCGGATCGAGCAGCGGAAGGCCGCGAAGGAGGGGCCGATCGACGCCGGGGCGAAGCTGAGCGGGACGGCGGCCGACCTGCTGGCCGCCGTGCGCGCCGTGGAGAGCGGCGAGAAGCCCGTCGCGAGCGCCTTCAGGGAGCCGGAGCCCGCACCGCGCAGGCCCGCGCCGTCCCCCGCCCCCGAGCCCGTGCGCCCGCAGCCGTCCACGACCGCGGCGGCACCCCCGGAGGAGGCCGTCGACGCGGTCCGCGCCGTGCTCGCCGAGGGCGGCGCCCCTACCGCGCTCGCCGCGCCCACGGCGGCCGCGCTCGGCGAGGGCGCCGAGGAACAACTGCGCGCGGACCCCTGGCAGTTGCTGCGGGTCAGCGGCGTGCGGCCCGAGCAGGCCGACGGCTTCGCCAGGGCCCTGCTCGGCCCGCAGTGCGGGCCCGACGACGAGCGCAGGGGCCGTGCGATCACCGTATGGCTCCTGGAGCAGGCCGCCGTCGCGGGGCACACGGCCCTCGACGCGGCGGCCCTGACCGCGGCGCTCGGACAGCGCACCGTGCCCGATCCGGACGCGGCCGTGCAGAGCGCCCTCGCCGAGGGCGACGCCCTGGTCTTCCAGGACGCCGTCGAGGGCACCGAGCTGCCGGTCCAGCGGGCCGGGGAGGACGGCGAGGAGGGCACCGAGGAGGAGCCGGAGCGCCCGGTCCGCGTCCTGATCGGCCTCGAGCGGTACGCACTGGCGGAGGAGAGCCTCGCCGACGGCCTCGCCCGCGTGATCAACTCCCTGGCGAAGGACGACACTTCCGGCCCCGGGGACGCCGGCTGGGAGGCCGCCGCGGCACAGGCGTCGGGCTCCACCGCCGAGCTGATCCGGGCCGTCGCCGGGCACGGCCTCGTGCTGCACTCCGGCGGCGAGGAGGCCCGCGCCGAGCCCGCCGCGCTGGTGACCGCCGCGGCGGCACTGGGCCTGCGGGTGTGCGCCGCGACCCACAGCGCCGACGGCCGCCGCCGCCTCGCGCGGGCCACGGGCTCGGACGAGACCGCGGTCACCGTGGCCGGCCTGCTCTCCGGCGCACAGGGCCCCGGACGCGACGCGGACGGCGCGCTCGCGCTGGATCTCCTGGTCGTCCTGGACGCACCGCAGTTGGACGTGGAGACCGCGGCGATGCTCGTGGAGTCCCTGCCGGACGGCGCCCGTCTGGTGCTCAGCGGCGACCCGGGCGTGCTGTGGTCGGCGGGCCCCGGGCGGGTGTTCGCGGACCTCGTCTCGGCGCGCTGCTGCCCGCACGTCGTCTCGCGCGCCCCGGACCCCGGCCCCATCGGAGAGTTGACGTCCGGCATCGGCATCGGCGAGCTGAACCAGGTCGAGGCCCCCGGCAAGGAGGTCGTGCTCGTCCCCGTGCGCGACGCGGCCGAGGCGATCCACCGCACCGTGCAGCTCGTCGCGGACTCGGTGCCGAGGGCGATCGGGGTGCCCGCCGAGCAGACACAGGTCATCACGCCAGGACACGGCGGCGCCGCGGGCACCCGCGCGCTCAACGCCGCGCTGAAGGAGCGCCTCAACCCGGGCCCCGGCCGCTTCGGCGGCTTCGACCCCGGCGACCGGGTCGCCCACGTCCCGGCGGCGGGCCGCACGACGCTCGGCCGTGTGGTGCGGGCCGACGCGGAGGGGCTGCACCTGGAGTGCGACGGCGCCCCCGTCGTCGTACGCAAGGAGCGGGTGGAGCAGGAGGTGCGGCACGCCTGGGCACTCACCGCGCACCAGGCGACGGGGCTGCGCTGGCCCGCGGTGGTCGTGGTGCTGCCGGGTGACGCCGCGCAGTCGCTGACCCGGCCGTGGGTGTACACCGCGTTCAGCCGCGGCGAGCGTCATCTGTCGGTCGTGCAGGGCGTGGAGCAGGCACTGCCGCGCGCGGTGGCGGAGCGCCCCTGGAAGGACCGCACGACGCGCCTGCGGACCCTGCTGCGCCCGCAGGTGCCGACGGCGACGGCCTGACCTCGTCCGGTACGGCGTCGAGCCCCTCCCCAAGGGGAGGGGCTCGACGGTCGCAGGAGCGATTCGGCGCGGGCGGTGGGCGTCAGCGGCCGGTGCTTTGAGCTCCTCCTGCGCCGTGGCCCTCGCTCTCCTCGCTCTCCTCTTCGATCTCATCGATCTCATCGATCGGCACCGCCACGTCCGGGTCGATGTCGACGTCGACGTCGTCCGTGTCGAGGCCGTCCAGACCTTCGTCGTCCAGTTCGTCGTCGAAGACCGTGCTCACGTCGAAGCGGCACACCACCCGGTGCGGGTCGACCTGGTCGAAGGCGGCGTCGAGCCACTCCCCCGGCTCGGCGGGGGTGTCCGCCGCGGTGACCCAGAGCGTGGAGTCACCCTCCTCCAGGCCGAACTCCTTGTGGCGTGAGGCGATTTCGTCCGGTTCGAACTCCCCGAAGAGGACACCGAGCGCGCCGTGCACGGTGTCGGCGGGGCCCGTGCCCTCCTCCCCGCCCGCGTCGAGGTCGGCGACCCGCTGGGCCTGGGCGAGGAGTCGCTGCGGCTCGGCCACGGCGTAGTCACGGCGGATCAGCACGCTCAGCGCGTTCGCCTCCTCCGGGCCCTGGTACGGCGGCAGCGCGTCCTCCGTACCGGGGATCTCGAAGGGGGTGACCTCGTCATAGCGGTCGTAGAGGAGTTCGTCGTACTCCTCGGCCGCGGCGGCGAGTTCGTTGAACGCCTCGTACACGGCCGGATCGTCCTCGCCCGACCTGCGTTCGACCGCGGCCAGGTGGCGGTCGAGCGCGGTCTTGACCGCCTCGGCGGCGGCACGTACCTCGGCAGCGGTGGGCTGCGCAGCATCAGACATAGTGCAGACGCTATCCGTACCGGGCCCATGCCCGCACAATAGATGCGATGCCGGAATACGAATTTGTCGACGTGTATGTACCGCGCGGGGTCACCCGCAAGGAAGCCACGCGCCTGCTGACGGACCACGCGGAGTACGGACACTGGGAGTTGGACCGCCTGAGCCTGCACCGCGACGGCAGCCGCAGAGTGCGGCTGAAGCGGCGGATCATCCGCCAGGTGAGGGCCACCTGGTGAGCGCGGACAGGGGCGGCTGAACCGAGAGACGGAGAACGCGGGAACCTCGGCGAAGGCGGCGAAGGCGGGAAACAGGGAAACAGGGAAACGGAGCGGGCCCCGCTGACGCGGGGCCCGCTCCGTTCCTGCCTGCTCGGCCGTGCGGCTCAGGCGGTCGCCCGCGCCCTCCGGTAGAGCACGGTGCCCGCGAGCAGCGCACCGGCGCCCACCGGCAGCGCGAGCCCGAGCGGCACCTCACTGCCGGTCTCCGCGAGCTGCGACGTCCCCTCGGGCGGGGTGACGATCTGCGTGCCCGGGTGGTTCGGCGTTCCGCGGTCGACCGGGGTCTCCGGCTTCTGCGGGTTTCCGGGCTGCTCGGGCTTGCCGGGCTGTTCCGGCTTGCCCGGCTGCTCGGGCTTGCCCGGCTGTTCCGGCTTCCCGGGCTGCTCGGGGTTGCCCGGCTGCTCCGGCTTGCCCGGCTGCTCGGGTCCCGTCGGGGGCTTCTCGCCGCCCGGCGGGGTCACCGAGTCGTCGGACTCGTTGGCGCAGTCGTTGCCCGCGGTGGTGTTGCCGAGGCCGCCGATGGTGACGCTGTTGCCGCAGACGTTCACCGGGGCGTTCACCGGCAACTGCACGTCGTTGCCCGAGGCGACGCCGGGTGAGTCGCTGGTGCGGCCCTCCGCCTTCGCCCCGCCACCGGAGGGCTTGTGCGAACCGCCGCCCCCGCCGACCGAGGCATTGGTGCAGTTGTTGCCCGCCGCGGGGTTGAGGACCCCGACGACATTCACGGTGTTGCCGCACACGTTGACCGGAACGTCAACGGGAACCTGGACGGAATTGCCCGCCAGCACGCCGGGGGAATTCGAACTGCTCCCGTTGGCACCCGAGTCCGCGTGTGCGTAGCCACCGCTGACGGCGAGTACGCCGGTCGCGGCCGCCACGGTGATCAGGCCTTTGCGCGTGACCTGTCGCATAGCTGTTCCCTGCCTTTTACCTTCCGGAATACGTCCGGGCCTCCTTGCCAGGACGCGGAATGCCCGACGGCCCCGGAGCGCATGGCGCGCACTCCGGGGCCGACGGACTCAGACCCTCAAGGGGTGAGGCACAACAACGTCACTTGTTGATGCAGGTGTTGCCGAAGGTGGGGTTCAGCAGCCCGATCACGGAGACCGTGTTGCCGCAGGCGTTCACCGGCACGTGGACCGGCACCTGGATGACGTTGCCCGAGACAACACCGGGGGACTTCACGGCGGCACCCTGGGCACCGGCGTCGGCAGCGGCGACGCCCGCACCAGCGAGCACGAGACCACCAGTGGCAGCCGCAGCAGCGACGACCTTCTTGATCATTGTTCCTCCTTGTTGGCAATGCAGTCCCAGCCGCGGACTGCATCACCTGTAACGAGGAGAAACTTATGGGGCTACGAGCCTATGGTTCCTTTCACTCTTTTCAGTCAAGTACGTACGCGCTGGCGATTATTGGAGTGTCGTTTCAGCGCGCAAAGCGGCCGGTTCCCATCAGGAAACGTCGCGTCAGGAAGCGTCGATGAAGCGGTCGAGGACCCGGACCCCGAACTTCAGGCCGTCCACCGGTACCCGCTCGTCGACGCCGTGGAACATGCCGGCGAAGTCCAGCTCCGGCGGCAGCTTCAGCGGCGCGAAGCCGAAACCGCGGATGCCCAGGTCGTCGAAGGACTTGGCGTCCGTGCCCGCGGAGAGCATGTACGGCACGGCGCGGGCGATCGGGTCCTCGGCCCGCAGCGCCGTCTGCATGGCGTCGACCAGGGCGCCGTCGAACGTGGTCTCCAGGGCCTTGTCCGCGTGCACGTCCTCGCGCCGGACGTTCGGGCCGAGGATCCGGTCCAGGTCGGCGAGGAACTCCTCCTCGAAGCCCGGCAGGAAGCGGCCGTCGACATGCGCGGTGGCCTGCCCGGGGATCACGTTCACCTTGTAACCGGCGCCGAGCTGCGTCGGGTTGGCGGTGTTCTTCAGGGAGGCGCCGATGAGTTTGGCGATGCCGCCGAGCTTGGCGAGCGTCTCGTCCATGTTCTCCGGGTCGAGCTCGGTGCCCAGGGCGTCGCCGAGTTCGTCGAGGAAGTGGCGCAGCGTCTTGGTGACGCGGATCGGCCAGTTGTACCGGCCCAGGCGCCCGACGGCCTCGGACAGCTCGGTGATCGCGTTGTCCTTGTGGATCATCGAACCGTGCCCGGCGGTGCCGTCCACGGTCAGCTTCATCCAGTGCATGCCCTTCTGGGCCGTCTCGACGAGGTAGAGCCGCAGGTTCTCGTTGACGGTGAAGGAGAAGCCGCCGACCTCGCTGATCGCCTCCGTGCACCCCTCGAAGAGGTCGGGGTGGTTGTCGACGAGGTGCCGCGCGCCGTACGTGCCGCCGGCCTCCTCGTCCGCGAGGAAGGCGAGGACGATGTCGCGCGGGGGCTTGCGGCCGCTGCGCATGCGCTCGCGGACCACCGCGAGGGTCATCGCGTCCATGTCCTTCATGTCGACGGCGCCCCGGCCCCACACGCAGCCGTCCGCGATCTCGCCGGAGAAGGGGTGGTGCGTCCAGTCCGCGGCGTTGGCCGGCACGACGTCCGTGTGGCCGTGGATGAGGAGCGCGGGGCGCGAGGGGTCCTCGCCCTCGATCCTCGCGACCGTGGAGGCCCTGCCGGGGTGGGACTCGAAGATCTTCGGTTCGAGGCCCACCTCGGCGAGCTTCTCGGCGACGTACTCGGCGGCCTTGCGCTCCCCCGGGCCCGAGTGGTCGCCGTAGTTGCTCGTATCGATCTGGATCAGTTCGCGACAGAGGTCGACGACCTCGTCCTCACCGGTGACGGCCTTGCCCGTGCTGGACCCGCTCACGCTGGTTCCTCCCGCATTCGCTGCTGGTGGTCCCCTTCATCCTCTCTCCCCCGGGCCTCGGGCCCAAGGGCGGGCGGGGGTCGTCATCAGCCGTTCACAGGGGACGGCGGGGGTGATCGAGTACCCCCGGAAGCCTGGTAATGTTCTCTGTGTCGCCGCGGGAAACACCCCGCGAAGACAGACACCTTGTCCGGGTGGCGGAATGGCAGACGCGCTAGCTTGAGGTGCTAGTGCCCTTTATCGGGCGTGGGGGTTCAAGTCCCCCCTCGGACACCGGCAAAGACCCCAGTCGATCGACTGGGGTCTTTCGCGTTCCCCGCCTTGAGTGGCGGCCGCCTGAGCGGCCGCCCGTGGGGTTCCCCGGGCGGTGGGGTCCCCCGGGCGGCCACCCGCGGCTAGGTCGCCGCTCGCAGCGTGAGCGCCATCGTGAGGCCGCCGCCCGGGGTGTCCTCGGCGGTGAGCGTGCCGTCCATCGCCTCCGTGAAGCCGCGGGCGACCGCGAGGCCGAGGCCCACGCCCGCGCCGCGCGGGGCGTCGCCGTGGCGCTGGAAAGGCTCGAAGATCCGGTCCTTGGCCTCGTCGGGGACGCCGGGGCCGCGGTCCACCACGCGCAGTTCCACGCGGTCGGCGATGGCGCTGGCCGAGACCAGGACGCGGGAGCCCTCGGGGCTGTACTTCACGGCGTTCTCGACGATGTTGGCGACCGCCCGTTCCAGGAGCCCCTTGTCGACCGTGACCATCGGCAGGTTCTCGGAGATGTCCAGATCGACGCTGCCTTCCGGTACGCCGCCGAGGGCCATGGGGACCACCTCGTCGAGGTCGATCTCGCGGATCAGCGGGGTGACGGTGCCGGTCTGCAGGCGGGACATGTCCAGGAGGTTGCCGACCAGGTGCTCCAGGCGGTCCGCGCCCGCCTCGATGCCTTCGAGGAGCTCGGCCTCGTCCTCCTCGGACCACTCCACGTCCTCGGACCGCAGCGAGGTCACCGACGCCTTGATGCCCGCGAGCGGCGTACGCAGGTCGTGGCTGACGGCGGCGAGCAGGGCGGTGCGGATGCGGTTGCCCTCGGCGAGCGCGCGGGCCTCCTTGGCCTCGCCCTGGAGACGCTGGCGGTCCAGGACGACGGCGGCCTGCGCGGCGAACGCGGCGAGCACGCGGCGGTCCTCTGCGGGCAGGACGCGGCCGGACAGGGCGAGCGCCATGTGGTCGCCGACCGGCATGTCGACGTCGGCGTCCTCGGGGCGCAGGAGCGGACGGCCCTCGCCCACGCGGCCCGCGCAGGTCCAGGGCTCCACGTCGCTCGCGCGCTCCAGCAGGGCGACGGACTCCATGGCGAAGGTCTCGCGGACCCGCTCCAACAGGGCGTCCAGGCTGGTCTCGCCGCGCAGGACACTGCCCGCGAGGAAGGACAGGATCTCCGACTCGGCGCGCAGTCTGGCCGCCTGCGCGGTGCGCCGGGCGGCGACGTCCACGACGGAGGCCACCGACACCGCGACCCCGATGAAGATCGCCAGGGCGACGATGTTCTTCGGGTCGTTGATGGTCAACTTGCCGATGGGCGGCGTGAAGTACCAGTTCAGGAGCAGCGAACCGAAGGCCGCCGAGGCGAGGGCCGGCCAGGCGCCGCCGAGCATGGCGGCCGCGACGGTCAGCGAGAGGAAGAGCAGCATGTCGTTGGCGAGGCCGACGTCGGGCGCCATGCCGTGGAGCAGCGCGGTGAGCACCACCGGCCCCGCGACGCCGATCAGCCAGCCGGCGAGGCGGCGGCTGCGGCCGAGCCGCGCGGCCCTGGCCACCGGGAGGCCGCGGCCGCTGCCGACCGCGTCGTGCGTGACGAGGTGGGCGTCGAGGTCGGGGCCCGAGTCGCGGGCGACGGTCGCGCCGACGCCGGGCCCGAAGACGTACTGCCAGCTCTTGCGCCGTGAGACGCCGAGGACGATCTGGGTGGCGTTGACGCCGCGCGCGAAGTCGAGCAGCGCGGCCGGTATGTCGTCGCCGATCACATGGTGGAAGGTGCCGCCGAGGTCCTCCACGAGGGTGCGCTGGACGGCGAGTTCCTTGGGCGATGCCGAGGTGAGGCCGTCGCTGCGGGAGATGTAGACGGCGAGGACCTCGCCGCCCGCGCCCTTCTCGGCGAGGCGGGCGGCGCGGCGCAGCAGGGTGCTGCCCTCGGGGCCGCCGGTGAGGCCGACGACGATGCGCTCGCGGGAGCCCCAGATCTTCTTGACCCGGTGCTCGGCGCGGTATTCGTTGAGGTATTCGTCGACGCGGTCGGCGGTCCACAGGAGCGCCAACTCCCGCAGGGCGGTGAGGTTTCCCGGCCGGAAGTACTTGGAGAGGGCGGCGTCGACCTTGTCGGGCTTGTAGATGTTGCCGTGCGCCATGCGGCGGCGCAGCGCCTGGGGCGACATGTCGACCAGCTCGATCTGGTCGGCGCGGCGCACCACTTCGTCCGGCACCGTCTCCTTCTGACGTACGCCGGTGATCGATTCGACCACGTCGCCGAGCGATTCCAGGTGCTGGATGTTGGCGGTGGAGATCACGTCGATGCCGGCCGCGAGGAGTTCCTCGACGTCCTGCCAGCGCTTGGCGTTGCGCGAGCCGGGGATGTTGGTGTGCGGGAGCTCGTCGACCAGGGCGACCGCGGGGCGGCGCGCCAGGACGGCGTCGAGGTCCATCTCGGTGAACACCGAGCCGCGGTACTCCAGTTGCCTGCGCGGGACGATCTCGAGGCCGTGCAGCATGACCTCGGTGCGCGGCCGGTCGTGGTGTTCCACGAAGGCGACCACGCAGTCGGTGCCGCGCTCCACGCGGCGGTGGGCCTCGGAGAGCATCGCGTACGTCTTGCCGACGCCGGGAGCCGAGCCGAGATAGATCCGGAGCTTGCCGCGTGCCATGGGTGGGTGAGTCCGTCCGCCGGGTGTCAGCTCTCGAAGCGGTATCCCATGCCCGGCTCGGTGATGAGGTACCGGGGATGGGAGGGATCCGCTTCCAGTTTGCGTCTCAACTGGGCCATGTAGACCCGTAGATAGTTGGTCTTGGTGCCGTAGGAGGGGCCCCACACGTCCTGCAGCAGCTGCCGCTGGGTGATGAGGCGCCCCGGGTGGCAGATGAGTATTTCGAGGAGCTGCCACTCCGTGGGGGTCAGGCGTATGTCGTGGCCGCCTCGGGTGACCTTCTTGGCGACCAGGTCGACGGAGAAGTCGTCGGTGGTGACCACGACGGTCTCGTGGGCGGCAGGGGCCGATTCGGTGCGGCGGACGGCGGCGCGCAGCCGGGCGAGGAGTTCGTCCATGCTGAACGGCTTGGTGATGTAGTCGTCGGCGCCCGCGTCGAGCGCCTCGACCTTCTCGTCGGAGGCGCGCCGGGCGGTGAGGACGAGGACCGGCACGCGCGTCCAGCCGCGCAGTGCCCTGAGCACGTCGATGCCGTCCATGTCGGGCAGGCCCAGGTCGAGTATGACGACGTCCGGCTGCCGGGCGGCGGCCAGGCGCAGGGCGGTGGCCCCGTCGGGGGCCGCGTCCACTCCGTACTTGCGCGCCTGCAGGTTGATCACGAGTGCCCGTACGAGCTGTGCGTCGTCCTCCACCACAAGGACCCGGGTCATCGGTGTGCCGCCTTCTTCCGCGTGGCTCTCGTCGGTGTGGGTGTACGTGTCGTGGCCGCGGGAGCCGGCGGTGCCGGGCGTGTGCCCGGTCCGTCGGCTCCCGCCGGTGACGGTTAAGCCCATCAGCCCTTCTCGGCCAGTTCCTTGAGGGCGACGTTGAGCTGGAGGACGTTGACGCGCGGCTCGCCCATGAAGCCGAGGATCCGCCCGTCGGTGTGCTCGTCGACCAGCTTCTGGACCTGCTCGACGTCCAGGTGGTTCCTGGCCGCGACGCGGTGCGCCTGGAGGTCGGCGTACTGAGGGGAGATGTGCGGGTCGAGGCCGGAGCCCGAGGAGGTGACCGCTTCGGCGGGCACGTCGGAGGGCTTCACCTTGTGGTCCGCGGTGGAGTTGTCCTTGATGACGGCCGCCTTGGCGTCCTTCACCTGCTTGATCAGGTCCTTGTTGTCGCCGGCCAGGTTGGTGGCGCCGGACACGATCAGGTTGTACTGCGTGTTGACGCCGTTGGCCTGGTTGGAGCCGAGGCCGTTGGAGGGGCGCGGCTGGAACCACTTGAGGTCCGGCTCGGGCGTCTCCTGGCCCTTCTTGAGCGGCAGGTCGTAGCGCTGGCCGATGAGTTCGGAGCCGACGACCTTGCCGTCCGCCTTCACCTCGGAGCCGTTGGCCTTGTCGTTGAACAGGGCCTGGGCGACGCCGGTCACCGCGAGCGGGTAGATCACGCCGCAGATCACGGTGAGGACGAGCAGGGCGCGCAGGCCTGCTCCTATCAACCGGGCTGTGTTTCCTACGGAGTTGTTCATGGCGATCAGCCGATTCCGGGGATGAGGGAGATGAGTACGTCGATGATCTTGATGCCGATGAACGGGGCGACGAGCCCGCCCAGGCCGTAGATGCCGAGGTTGCGCCGCAGCATCTTGTCCGCGCTCATCGGCCGGTACTGCACGCCCTTCAGGGCGAGCGGCACGAGGGCGATGATGATCAGCGCGTTGAAGATGACCGCGGAGAGGATCGCGGACTCGGGCGACGACAGGTTCATGATGTTGAGCTTGTCGAGGCTCGGGTAGGCGACCGCGAACATGGCCGGGATGATCGCGAAGTACTTCGCGACGTCGTTGGCGATCGAGAAGGTCGTCAGGGCGCCCCGGGTGATGAGGAGTTGCTTGCCGATCTCGACGATCTCGATGAGCTTGGTCGGGTTGGAGTCCAGGTCCACCATGTTCCCGGCCTCCTTGGCGGCCGAGGTGCCGGTGTTCATGGCCACGCCGACGTCCGCCTGGGCGAGCGCGGGGGCGTCGTTGGTGCCGTCGCCCGTCATCGCGACCAGCTTGCCGCCGGCCTGCTCGCGCTTGATCAGCGCCATCTTGTCCTCGGGCGTGGCCTCGGCGAGGAAGTCGTCCACGCCCGCCTCGTCCGCGATCGCCTTGGCGGTCAGCGGGTTGTCGCCCGTGATCATGACGGTCTTGATGCCCATGCGGCGCAGTTCGTCGAACCGCTCGCGCATGCCTTCCTTGACGACGTCCTTGAGGTGGATCACCCCGAGGACCCGGGCACCGTCAGCGTCTTCCAGAGCCACAAGCAGCGGCGTGCCACCAGCCTGTGAAATCCGGTCGTTGAGCTCCTGCGCATCCTCGGCGACCTCGCCACCACGTTCCTTGACCCAGGCGATGACCGAACCGGTCGCGCCCTTGCGCACCTTGCGTCCGTCGACGTCCACGCCGGACATACGGGTCTGTGCCGTGAAGGGCACCCACTCCGCGCCGGTCAGCTCGCCCTGATGCCGCTCGCGCAGGCCGTACTTCTCCTTGGCGAGTACGACGATGGAGCGGCCCTCGGGGGTCTCGTCGGCCAGCGAGGAGAGCTGGGCGGCGTCCGCGACCTCGGCCTCGGTGGTGCCGCGCACCGGCACGAACTCGGCTGCCTGGCGGTTGCCGAGCGTGATGGTGCCGGTCTTGTCGAGCAGCAGGGTCGACACGTCGCCCGCGGCCTCGACGGCCCGGCCCGACATGGCGAGGACGTTGCGCTGGACCAGGCGGTCCATGCCGGCGATGCCGATCGCGGAGAGCAGGGCGCCGATGGTCGTCGGGATCAGGCAGACGAGCAGCGCCGTCAGGACGATCATCGAGGTCTGGTCGTCGGCCCCCGCGTAGATGGCGAAGGGCTTGAGGGTGACGACGGCGAGCAGGAAGACGATGGTGAGGGACGCGAGGAGGATGTTCAGCGCGATCTCGTTGGGCGTCTTCTGGCGGGCCGCGCCCTCGACCAGGTTGATCATGCGGTCGATGAACGTCTCGCCGGGCTTCGTCGTGATCTTGATGACGATGCGGTCGGAGAGGACCTTCGTACCGCCCGTGACGGCGGAGCGGTCGCCGCCGGACTCCCGGATGACGGGGGCGGATTCGCCGGTGATGGCGGACTCGTCGACGGACGCGACGCCCTCGACGACGTCACCGTCGCCGGGGATGATGTCGCCCGCCTCGCAGACGACCAGGTCGCCGATCTTGAGGTCGGTGCCAGGCACCCGCTCCTCGTTCTTGCCGACGAGCCGGCGGGCGACCGTGTCGGTCTTGGCCTTGCGCAGGGTGTCCGCCTGCGCCTTGCCGCGGCCCTCGGCGACGGCCTCGGCGAGGTTGGCGAAGACCGTGGTCAGCCAGAGCCAGACGGTGATCGCCCAGCCGAACCAGTCGGTGGGGTCCTTGATCGCCAGCACGGTGGTGACCACCGAACCGATCAGGACCACGAACATGACCGGGGACTTGACCATGACGCGCGGGTTCAGCTTGCGGAACGCGTCCGGCAGGGACTTCAGGAGCTGGGCAGGGTCGAAGAGACCCGCGCCGACCCTGCCTTCGTCGGCGGACTTGTGGCCGGTGGGCACGTCCTGGTGGGGGGCGAGGGTGGCGACCGAACCGGCGTCCGGCCCGTGCTCCTCTATGGCTTGCTTCTTGGTGTTTGTGCTCATGACGCCAGCCCCTCGGCAAGCGGTCCCAGCGCGAGGGCGGGGAAGTAGGTGAGACCGGTGATGATCATGATCGTGCCGACCAACAGCCCGGTGAACAGCGGCTTCTCGGTACGCAGGGTGCCCGCCGTCTTCGGGATCGGCTTCTGCTCGGCCAGCGATCCGGCGAGCGCGAGGACGAACACCATCGGCAGGAAGCGGCCGAGCAGCATGGCGAGACCGATCGTGGTGTTGAACCAGTTCGTGTCCGCGCTCAGGCCGCCGAAGGCCGAACCGTTGTTGTTGGCGCCGGAGGTGAAGGCGTACAGGATCTCGGAGAAGCCGTGCGCCCCGGAGTTGAGCATCGAGTCCTTGGGCGTGGAGAGCGCCATCGACACGGCCGTGAAGCCGAGCACGAGCGCCGGGGTGACCAGGATGTAGCAGGCCGCCAGCTTGATCTCGCGGGTGCCGATCTTCTTGCCCAGGTACTCCGGCGTACGGCCGACCATCAGGCCCGCGATGAACACCGCGATGATCGCCATGACGAGCATGCCGTACAGGCCGGACCCGGTGCCGCCGGGCGCGATCTCGCCGAGCTGCATGCCCAGCATCTCGATGCCGCCGCCGAAGCCGGTGTACGAGGAGTGGAAGGAGTTCACGGCGCCGGTGGAGGTGAGCGTGGTGGCCACCGCGAAGATCGACGAGCCGCCGATCCCGAACCGGGTCTCCTTGCCCTCCATCGCGCCGCCCGCGAGGTCGAACGCCGGGCCGCCGTGGTGGAACTCGGTCCACATCATCAGGGCGGTGAAGCCGATCCAGATCGTCGCCATCGTGGCGAGGATCGCGTAGCCCTGCTTGACCGAGCCGACCATCTTGCCGAAGGTCCGGGTCAGCGCGAACGGGATCACGAGGATCAGGAAGATCTCGAAGAGGTTCGAGATCGGGTTGGGGTTCTCGAAGGGGTGGGCGGAGTTGGCGTTGAAGTAACCGCCGCCGTTCGTGCCCAGCTCCTTGATGACCTCCTGGGAGGCGACGGCGCCCCCGTTCCACTCCTGCTTGCCGCCCATGAACTGGCCGACCTCGTGGATGCCGGAGAAGTTCTGCAGGGCGCCGCACGCGACCAGGACGAGCGCGCCGATCACGGAGATCGGGATCAGGATGCGGACCGTGCCGCGCACCAGGTCGGCCCAGAAGTTGCCGAGCTCGCCGGTGCGGGAACGGGCGAAGCCGCGCACCAGGGCCACCGCCACGGCGATCCCCACGGCCGCCGAGACGAAGTTCTGCACGGCGAGGCCGCCGGTCTGCACGACGTGGCCCATGGCCTGTTCGCCGGAGTACGACTGCCAGTTGGTGTTCGCCACGAACGAGGCCGCGGTGTTGAACGCCTGGTCCGGGTCGATGGCCTTGAAGCCGAGCGATCCGGGCAGCGAGCCCTGCAGGCGCTGCAGCAGGTAGAGGAAGAGGACGCCGACCGCGGAGAAGGCGAGGACGCCGCGCAGGTACGCGGGCCAGCGCATCTCCGTGTCCGGGTTGGCGCCGATGGCCTTGTAGATCCACTTCTCGGCGCGAAGGTGCTTCTTCGAGCCGTAGACCCGGGCCATGTAGTCGCCGAGCGGCCGGTAGACCAGGGCGAGCGCGGCTATCAGGGCGAGCAGCTGGAGCACACCAGCAAGGACGGGGCTCATATCCGTACTCAGAACCTCTCCGGGAAGACGAGGGCGAGGACGAGATAGCCCAGCAGGGCGACGGCCACGATCAGGCCGACGATGTTCTCGGCGGTCACAGCTTCGTCACCCCCTTGGCGACAAGTGCCACCAGCGCGAAGACCGCGATCGTGGTGACGACGAAGGCCACGTCGGCCATCGTGAGCTCCTGTAAGGAAGTGGATGGGTGAATTGCTTGGTTCGGCGGTCAATCGCTTGGCCCGCCGGTTAGAGGAAAGCGCCCTTTCGGCCGTGTTCGGCCGCCGTTGACGCCCTCCATACGGCGTCAGGAGTGCTCTTGACGGGTCTCTTACGAGAGCTCCTCACGAGAGGCGGAAGCGCAGACGGCAGATGGCGGCGTCGGTGTCCCTGCGGACGGCGTGGGCGACCACCGCGCCGCGCTGGTTCTGCAGGATGCGCTGCCAGGCACGGGCCGGTTCGGCCTCGGGGATCAGGACCGTGACGCGGGTGCCGGGCTCGGCGGCGGCGAGCGTGCGGACGTACGCGGCGATGGGGCGGCCCAGGGTGCGGCGCTCGGTGGGGATGCGGATCAGGTCCACGCCCGGGTTCCACAGCGCCCAGTCCCGCTCCAGGGCCTCGACCTGCGCGCGGTCCTCGGGGTCGGCGTGGCACACGGTCACCGCGCGCACCTCGTCGCCCAGCGAGACGGCGGCGGTCAGGGCCTCGCTGGTGAGGCGGGAAAGGGAGGAGACCGGGACGACGACGAGGGAGCGGTCGCGGTGGGGGCACTCGGGGACGCGGCCGAGGCCGAGGCGCTCGCCGATCTTGGCGTAGGCGCGGTGGACCGTCTCGAAGGCGGCGACCAGCAGGGGCAGGGCGACCACGATCAGCCAGGCCCCGTCGTGGAACTTGGTGGCGGTGACGACGATCGCGCTGACGCCGGTCAGGACCGCGCCCAGGCCGTTGAGGAGGGCCTTGCCCTGCCACCTCGGGCCGCGCTCACGGCGCCAGTGGACGACCATGCCGGTCTGGGCGATGGTGAAGCCGACGAAGACGCCGATCGCGAAGAGCGGGACGAGGGTGTTGGTGTCGCCGCCGGAGAAGAGCAGGAGGGCGGCGGAGATCCCGGCGAGGGTCAGGACGCCGTGCCGGTGGACCTGGCGGTCGGCCTTGAGGGCGAACACGTGCGGCAGGAAGTTGTCGCGGGCGAGCAGCTTGAGCAGGACGGGCAGGCCGCCGAAGGAGGTGTTCGCGGAGAGGGCGAGCAGGATCATCGTGGCGAACTGGATGACGTAGAAGGCCCAGTTGTGGCCGAGTGAGGCGTCCGCGAGCTGGGCGAGGACGGTGACGCCCTCGACCGGCTGGAGGTGGAAGCGGGAGATGAGCACCGCGAGGCCGATGAGCATGACGCCGAGGACGGCGCCGAGGGCGATCTCCGCGTGCTGGGCCCGCTTGGCGCGCGGGGCGCGGAAGGACGGGACGGCGTTGGCGATGGCCTCGACGCCGGTGAGCGCGGAGCAGCCGGAGGCGAAGGCCTTGAGCAGGAGCAGGGCGCCGACGGTGGTGGCGTTGTCGGCGAGGACCGAGGCGTGGCCCGCGGCGGCCTCGGTGCTGACGGGCGCGGAGCGGAAGAGGCCGACCACGATGAGGGTGAGCATCGAGAGTACGAAGATCGCGGTCGGGGCGATGAAGGCGCGGGCGGAGTCGACGATGCCGCGCAGGTTGACCGCGGTGATCAGGACGAGCACGGCCAGGCAGATCCACAGGCGGTCGCCGTAGAGCCCGGGGAAGGCCGAGGTGAGGGCGGCGACGCCGGCGGTGACGGCGACCGCGACGTTCAGGACGTAGTCCAGGACGAGGGAGGCGGCGGCCACCAGGGAGGTGCGCCGCCCCAGGTGCGTCTTGGCCACGGCGTAGGAGCCGCCGCCGTCCGGGAAGGCGGCGATGACCTGGCGGTAGGAGGCGACGAGGACCGCGAGGAGCGCGGCGATGGCGAGGGTGACCGGCAGCGTGAAGCCGAGCCCGTGCCCGCCGGCCGCGGCGAGCACGAGCACGATCGCCTCGGGCCCGTAGGCGACGGAGGCCATCGCGTCCAGGGACAGCGCGGCAAGCCCGGTGACGGCGGTGAGCCGATGCCGCTCCCCACTGTCCGGAGGCTCCTCGTCGAGGGGCGCGGTTCCCGGCTCGGAGGTCAGGACGGACATGCGTACTCCTTCTGAAGCCCCGGGGGTACGGGGCGGACGGGCCCCGGGGGTACGGGGCGGACGGGCCCCGGGGGTACGGGGCGGACGGGCCCCGGGGGTACGGGGCGGACGGCCCTGGGGCCTGAGGTGGCGGACGGATGGTGGTCGGGGTGGCGGACGGATGGGGGGTCGGGGGTGGAGGACGGATGGGGGGGCGGGGGTGACGGACGGATGGGGGGCGGGGGTGACGGACGGACGGGGTGGGCGGACGGACGGTCGGGGGTGACGGACGGACGGGGTGGGCGGACGGACGGTCGGGGGTGACGGACGGACGGTCGGGGGTGACGGACGGACGGACGGTCGGGGTGGGCGGGGCCGACGGCCCGGGGCGGTCGGGTCCGGCGCTCGGGAGCGGTCGGATCCGGCGCTCGGGAGCGGAGGACCCGTCGCCCGGGAGCGGAGGACCCGTCGCCCGGAGCGACGGAACCCGACACCCCCAAGCGACAGCCCCGCCCCCAGAGCCGGGCGGACCCGGCCCCCGGAACCGAGCGGACCCGGCACCCCCGAACAGACAGACCCACCCCCCGGAAGCAACCGGACCCGACAGCCGAAGCCGACAGGGACCGGTGCCACGGAACGGCAGACCCGTCGCCCGGAGCGACGGAACCCCACACCCCCAAGCGACAGACCCGACAGCCGGAGCCGACGGGAGCCCGTGCCACGGAGCGGTGGGGCCTCGTGTCAGGTGGTCGGGTCCGGGCTTGGGCAGGTGCGATCAGGTTCTGTCCGGATTCGGTTGATGCAGCGCACTCCTTGCGCGTTCTTCGCGCGGAACGGCCCGGTCTTCACGCACTTTTGACGCTCAGGGGCGACGATGAGGGGCATGGTCGTGAAGTCCCCCCGCCGTCTGCGCGCCTGGCTCCTCGAAGGGCTCACCGATCGGTCGTCTCGGCACCAGGGGCCGCACGGGACCCCGCCCGTCGACCACGAGGGCCACACGTGGTGGCGTGTCATGTGTCTGACCGGCGTGGACTATTTCTCCACGCTCGGCTACCAGCCGGGCATCGCGGCGCTCGCCGCCGGGCTGCTCTCGCCGCTCGCCACCCTCGTCCTGATCGCCCTCACCCTGCTCGGCGCGCTGCCCGTCTACCGCCGCGTCGCCCACGAGTCCCCGCACGGCGAGGGCTCCATCCACATGCTGGAGCGGCTGCTGCCCTGGTGGTCGGGGAAGATCTTCGTGCTCGTGCTGCTCGGGTTCGCCGCCACGGACTTCATCATCACCATCACCCTGTCCGCGGCCGACGCCTCGGCGCACGTCGTGGAGAACCCCTTCGCCCCGCACTGGCTGGACGGCGAGAACGTACTGATCACGCTCGTCCTGATCGCCGGCCTCGGCGCCGTCTTCCTCAAGGGCTTCCGCGAGGCGATCGGCGTCGCCGTGACGCTCGTCGGTGTCTTCCTCACGCTCAACCTCGTCGTCCTCGTCACCGCGGTCTGGCTGGTCCTCAGTGAGCCCGTGCACGTCGAGGACTGGTGGGGCGCGATGACCGCCGAGCACTCCTCGCCGTTCGTCATGGTCGGCGTCGCGCTGCTCGTCTTCCCGAAGCTGGCGCTCGGCATGTCCGGCTTCGAGACCGGCGTCGCGGTGATGCCCCAGGTGCGGGGCGACGCGACGGACACGTACGAGAAGCCCGCGGGCCGCATCCGCGACACCCGCAAGCTGCTGACCACCGCGGCCGTCATCATGAGCTGCTTCCTGCTGCTCTCCAGCCTGGCCACGACGATCCTGATCCCGCAGGACGACTTCAAGAGCGGCGGCCCCGCCAACGGACGGGCCCTCGCCTATCTCGCGCACGAACACCTGGGCGAGGCCTTCGGGACCCTCTACGACGTCTCGACCATCGCCATCCTGTGGTTCGCGGGGGCCTCCGCACTCGCCGGACTGCTCAACATCGTGCCGCGCTATCTGCCGCGGTACGGCATGGCCCCAGAGTGGACGCGGGCGGTGCGGCCGCTGGTCCTCGTCTTCATGGCGATCGCGGTCGGCATCACGCTGTGGTTCAACGCCGACGTCGACGCGCAGAGCGGCGCGTACGCCACCGGGGTCCTCGTCCTGATGCTCTCCGCCGCCTTCGCCTCGACCGTGGCGGTGCACCACCGCGGCAACCCCAGGGCCGCCCTCGGCTTCGGGCTGATCACCGCGGTGTTCGCGTACACCTTGGTGACGAACGTCGTGGAGCGGCCCGACGGCATCAAGATCGCGGCGCTGTTCATCCTCGGCATCGTGCTCACCTCCTTCGCCTCGCGCGTGCACCGCGCCTTCGAACTGCGCTCCGCGGGCGTGGTGTTCGACGCCGCGGCGGCGCGGCTGATCGACCAGGTCTCCGCCTCGGGCCCGGTGCGGATCATCGCGAACGAACCGCAGGAGCACAGCACCGTCGAGTACCGCGCCAAGGAGTACAGCCAGCGCGAGCAGACCCACATCCCCGGCGGGAAGCCCGTCCTCTTCCTGGAGGTCTTCGTCCGCAACTCCTCGGACTTCACCACGGAGTCGACGGTGCGCGGCGACGAGAAGCACGGGGCGCGCAGGCTGCGCGTGGCGGGTCCCGGGGTGCCGAACACGATCGCGGCCGTCCTGATCGCCATCCGCGACCGCACAGGCCAGGTCCCGCACGCCTACTTCAACTGGACCGAGGGCGATCCGCTCGGCCATCTCCTGCGCTTCCTCGTCTTCGGGGACGGCGAGGTCGCGCCGGTCACCCGTGAGGTGCTGCGCCGCGCCGAGCCGGACCCGGAGCGCAGGCCGCGGGTGCACGTCGGCTGACCGCTCGCCTCAGGGGACGGGGCGCGCGCAGGGCAGCGAGAGCACCATCGTCAGGCCGCCGCCCGGGGTGTCCTCCGGGGTGAGCGTCCCGTCCATCGCCTCCGTCAGGCCCCGCGAGAGCGCGAGGCCGAGGCCGAGGCCGGTGGCGTTGTCGGTGTCGCCGAGCCGTTGGAAGGGCTCGAAGAGCCGCTCGCGGCCGACCGCGGGAAGGCCGGGGCCGCGGTCGACGACGCGGAGTTCGACGCGGTCGTCGAGCGCGCTCGCACAGACCAGGACGGGCTCGTGGGGCGGCGAGTGGCGGGCGGCGTTGCCCATCAGGTTGGCGATGACGCGTTCCAGGAGCGGCGGGTCGGCGAGGACGTCGGGGATCCTCGCGAGGTCGTCCAGGTCCTGCACCTCGATGTCGGCTCCGTCCTGCGGCAACGAGTCCAGGGCGGGCGCGAGGACCTCTTCGAGCGCGGTGGCCCGCACCCTGAGGTGGAGCGCGCCCGCCTGCAGGCGGCTCAGGTCGAGGAGGTTCTCCACCAGGCGGTCCAGTTTGGCCAGGGACTCGTCGGCGGTGGCGAGCAGCGCGTCGCGGTCCTCGTCGGAGAATTCGACGTCACGGCTGCGCAGGGAGGCGACGGCGGCCCACCCGGCGGCGAGCGGCGTGCGCAGGTCGTGGCCGACCGCCCGCAGCAGCGCGGTGCGCATCCGGTCGGCGGCCTTGACCGGCTCGACCTCGGCGGCGGCCTCGGCGAGCCGGGCGCGCTCGACGGCGGCGCCTACGTGTGCGGCGAAGGCGGCGAGGACGCGGCGGGCGGAGGAGGGTAGGGGGCGGCCGCGCAGGACGAGGAAGGAACCGGTTCCTATGGGGACGGCCACCGAGGCGCGGCCGTCCCCGCTCCCGGCGCTGCCCTTGTCGCCCTCGCCGTCGGGGAGTCGGTCGACCAGTTCGACGGAGTCCATGCCGAACGTCTCCCTCGTACGTTCGAGGAGCGCGGGGATGGCGTGGTCGCCGCGGACGATGCTGCCCGCGAGCGAGGACATCGTCTCGGCCTCCGCGGTGGCCCGTGCCGAGCGGCGCGAAAGGCGCAGGGAGCGGTCGACGACGGCGGCCACGGTGGCCGCGACGACGGCGAAGACGCCCAGCGCCACCATGCTGTTGGGGTCGCCGAGGGTGAAGTGCCCGACGGGCGGCATGAACCAGTAGTTGAGCAGCAGCGATGCCGTGACCGATGCGATCACGGCGGAGGTGACGCCTCCTATGCAGGCCACGCCGACCACGGCGAGCAGGAACAGGAGTGCCTCGCTGGTGAGGTTCAGCGGGCCGCGCAGCCGGTCCAGCGCGAGGGTCAGGAGCACCGGCAGGGCGAGCCCCGCCACGGGGCCCGCGACGAGCCGCGAGAACGGCAGCGTGCGGCGGCGCGAGGGCAACAGCCTGCCGCGGCCCGCGCGTTCGTGGGTGACCATGTGGACGTCTATGTCCCCGGACAGCGCCACAACGGTCTCGCCGATGCCGCTGCCCGTCAGGAAGCGCTCCAGACGGCCGCGTCTGCTGGTGCCGAGGACGAGCTGGGTGGCGTTCTCCGCGCGGGCGAACTCGACCAGGGCGGTGGGGACATGGTCGCCCACGACCGAGTGGTAGCTGCCGCCGAGGCTCTCGACGAGGCGGCGCTGGCGGACGAGGGCGGCGTGCGAGGCGCCGGCGGCGAGGCCGTCGCTGCGGGCCACGTGCACGGCGAGCAGGTCGCCGCCCGCACCCGGGGAGCCGAGGGCGCGGGGCAGGAAGCCGATGCGGGCGGCGCGCCGGATGAGGGTCTCCCCCTCGGGGCCGCCGGTGAGGGCGACGACCACGCGTTCGCGGGCCTCCCAGACGCCGTCGATGCCGTGCTCGGAGCGGTAGCGCTGGAGCCGCTCGTCGACGTGGCCCGCGACCCAGCGCAGGGCGAGTTCGCGCAGGGCGGTGAGGTTGCCGAGGCGGAAGTAGTGGGCGAGGGCGGCGTCGACGTCCTCGGGCGCGTGGATGTTGCCGTGCGCCATGCGGCGGCGCAGCGCCTCGGGCGGCATGTCCACGAGTTCGATCTGGTCGGCGCGGCGCACCACGCGGTCGGGGACGGTCTCGCCCACGGGTACGTGGGTGATCTTCTCGACGACGTCGTTGAGGGACTCCAGGTGGCGGATGTCGAGGGCGGTGAGCACGTCGATACCGGCCGCGAGGAGCTCCTCGATGTCCTGCCAGCGCTTGGGGTTGCGGCCCGCGCCGGGGGCGTTGCCGTGCGCCAGCTCATCGACGACGGCGAGTCCGGGCCGACGGGCGAGCAGGGCGGCGAGGTCCAACTCGCCCGGGGCACGGTGGTGTTCGGGCCGACGGCCAGGACCTTCGGACCCGGCGGGGCGTCCGGCCCCGGCACGGCGGTCGGACCCGGCACGGCGGTCGGACCCGGCAGGCGCCAGTATCTCCAGGCCCTCCAGCATCGCCTCCGTGTGGGGGCGGCCGTGACAGGTGGCCAGGCCCACGACCACGTCGGTGCCGCGGGCCGCCCTGCGGCGGGCCTCGTCGAGCATGCGGTAGGTCTTGCCGACGCCGGGGGCCGACCCGAGATAGACCTTCAGCTTTCCGGGTCGTACGTCACTCATCGTCGTACGTCACTCATCGTTCCGGCGCTCCACATCCTCGGCCCGCGAGGCTCTCTCCCGGGCGGGCGCCCTTGGGGAGAGTGCCTCACCGGTGCCCCCAACGGCCGCCGGGGGCACGGCCCTTGACGTGGCTCTGGCGTCCTGGCCCCGGACCTTGACGGCGCCCTGACGCGGGCGGCTACGGCCGCAGCTCCGCGAGGCGCGCGAGGGCGTCGCGCGCGGACTCCCGCTCCGCTTCGCCGAGCGCGAGCTCCTGCGCCCGGGTCAGCATCCGCCCGGCCAGCTCGTCGTCGCCGAGCCGCTGGGCGATGTCGCCGCGCAGGACCAACAGGCGCAACTCCTGTTCGGGGGTGGGACGTTCGCCGGTGAGACCGAGGGCACGGTCGATGATCCTCGCGGCGCCCGGCAGGTCCTCCTTTGAGTCGGCGAACAGGTCGGCCATGTGCAGCGCCCGCGCGAAGGTCTCCTTGGGGGCGGGGCGGTGCGACTGGTCCTCGCCGATCGGCTGCCCGACGCGGATGCTGTTGCCGCCGGGGTCGGTCATCAGGAACTGCCGCATGCCGTAGGACATGTCCTTCAGCGGGCCGATACGGGGCAGGCCGCGACTGGGGATCCTTCCGTACGCGGCCTTGAGTCCGGCGCGGAAGGCGGTGTGCAGCGCTTCGACGTCGTCGGTGACGACGTAGCACCCGGAGTAGGACTCCTTGGGGTCGTACCCCTTCATGCCGAAGAACTGCAGCTCCATGACGCCGAGTTCGACGACGGCGTACGGATAGGGACTCTTCTGGACGAAGGTCGTCTCGAAGCCCAGCGCGGTGTAGAAGTCGACCACCGGCTGGATCGTCCGGCACGGGAGGAGGGGGGTGGTTTTCTCGGCCATGCCATCCACTCTAGTCAAATTTGAGTAGTGGCGCCCGTGGATAACTGCGCCCGCGGACAAGACGCCCGCCCGGCCGCGTCCCCCTCGTGATCGCGGCCGGGCGGCCGACGTCCCCCGTGGTGATCAGTCTGCGATGCCCCGAACACCGGTTCGCTCTTCCTTGACGCCGCCCTGACGCCGCACGCGGCGCCCTTGACGGAGGCTTGACGCGGAGTGCGCGACATCCGTATGGGAGGCGCAAATACCCCTCGTCACCGGGGGTTTCACCGCTCCCGGAGCCTTAGATTCCTCGGCATGCTTCCCCCCGCCCCCGCCCCCGCGGCACCGGCCGCCCCCGAGGCCCCGCCCTCCCCCGCCACCGCCCCGCGCGCCGCGCGACGCCGCCGCCCCGCCGGACTCTTCGAGCCCCGTCAGCTGATCGCCTCCTTCCCCGAGGCCGTGCGCAAGCTGCATCCGCGGGCCCTGGTCCGCACCCCCGTGCTCTTCGTCGTCGCGGTCGGCGCCGTGCTCACCACGCTCTCCGCGGTGCTGCACCCCGCGGTGTTCACCTGGGTCATCAGCGCCTGGCTGTGGCTGACGTTGATCTTCGCCAACCTCGCCGAGGCGGTCGCCGAGGGCCGCGGCCGCGCTCAGGCCGCCTCGCTGCGCAAGGCCCGCACGGACACGGTGGCCCTGCGCCTTCGCGACAACTGGCGGGTCGGCACCGACGTCGACCACGCGACGACGGAGGCCGTGACGGCCGCCGAGCTGCAGCCGTTCGACTTCGTCCTGGTCGAGGCGGGCGAGGCGATCCCCGCCGACGGCGAGGTCGTCGAGGGCGTCGCCGCGGTCGACGAGTCCGCGGTCACCGGCGAGTCCGCACCCGTCGTCCGCGAGTCGGGCGGCGACCGCAGCGGCGTCACCGGCGGTACGACGGTCCTCTCGGACCGGATCGTCGTGCGGGTCACGTCGCGGCCCGGCAACTCGTTCCTGGACCGGATGATCTCCCTGGTCGAGGGCGCGTCCCGGCAGAAGACGCCCAACGAGATAGCGCTCAACATCCTGCTCGCCGCGCTGACCGTCGCCTTCGTCCTGGTCGTCGTCTCGCTCCAGCCGATGGCCTCGTACGCGGGAGCCGCCCAGTCCACGACGGTCCTGGTCGCCCTGCTCGTCACCCTCATCCCCACGACGATCGGCGCGCTCCTCTCGGCGATCGGCATCGCCGGCATGGACCGGCTCGTGCAGCGCAACGTCCTCGCGATGAGCGGGCGCGCGGTCGAGGCGGCGGGCGACGTCAACACGCTGCTGCTCGACAAGACGGGCACCATCACGCTCGGCAACCGCGAGGCGGCGGCGTTCGTACCGATGCCCGGCGTCGACGAACTCGCCCTGGCCGACGCCGCCCAGCTCTCCTCACTGGCCGACGAGACGCCCGAGGGCCGCTCCGTCGTCGTCCTCGCGAAGAACGCGTACGGGCTCCGGGAGCCCGCGGACGGCGAGTTGAGCCAGGCGCGGTTCGTGGCGTTCAGCGCGCAGACCCGGATGAGCGGCGTCGATCTGCGCTGGGAGAACGGGGCGAGCTGCTCCATCCGCAAGGGCGCGGCGGCGCAGGTGATCGGGTGGGTGGAGATGTACGGCGGCCGCGTGCCCCACGAGGCGCGCGCATACACCGACGCCATCGCGCAGTCGGGCGGCACACCGCTGCTTGTCGCGGTGCACGACTGGGACGGGCCGCGGGTGATGGGCGCGATCCACCTCAAGGACGTCGTCAAGGACGGCATCAGGGAGCGCTTCGCCGAGCTGCGCCGCATGGGCATCCGCACCGTCATGATCACCGGCGACAACCCGCTCACCGCCCGCGCCATCGCCCAGGAGGCGGGCGTGGACGACTACTTGGCCGAGGCGCGGCCCGAGGACAAGCTCGCCCTCATCAAGCAGGAGCAGGAGGGCGGCAAGCTGGTCGCGATGACGGGCGACGGCACCAACGACGCCCCCGCGCTCGCGCAGGCCGACGTCGGCGTGGCCATGAACACGGGTACGTCGGCCGCGAAAGAGGCCGGGAACATGGTGGACCTGGACTCCAACCCGACCAAGCTCATCGAGATCGTCGAGATCGGCAAGCAACTCCTCATCACCCGGGGCGCCCTGACGACCTTCTCGATCACGAACGACGTCGCGAAGTACTTCGCGATCATCCCGGCCATGTTCGCGGGCGCGTATCCGGGCCTGGAGGCGCTGAACATCATGGGCCTGCACAGCCCGACCTCGGCGATCACCTCGGCGATCATCTTCAACGCGCTGATCATCGTCGCGCTGATCCCGCTGGCCCTGCGCGGGGTCCGCTACGTCCCGGCGTCCGCGCACGACCTGCTGCGCCGCAATCTCGCGCTGTACGGCCTGGGCGGGCTGATCGCGCCGTTCGTCGGGATCAAGGTGATCGACCTGCTCATCTCGATGATCCCCGGGCTCGCGTAGCCGTTCTCAGAGCCGGAGCGCGTGCCCCGTCGTCGCGTCCACGTGGTCCGGGACCTCCTCGTGCCGGTCGCCGACCGTCGGCGTCCCGGTGGGCTCGAAGAGGAGGATCCGGGCGCCGTCGGGGGCGTACGGCTTGTGCTCGGTGCCGCGCGGGACCGTGAAGACCGAGCCCCGCGCGAGCGTGACCCTGCGCTCCCCCGCCGGTTCGCGCAGGTCGATGTGGAGCTCGCCGCCGAGCACGAGGAAGAACTCGTCGGTGTCGTCGTGGACGTGCCAGAGGTGTTCGCCCTCGACCTTGGCGACGCGTACGTCGTAGTCGTTGACGGAGGTGACGATGCGGGGGCTCCAGAGGGCGTCGAAGGAGTCGAGAGCCCGGTCGAGGGAGATGGGTTCGCGGGTCATGGTGGCGGGTTCGCGGGTCATGGTGGCGGGTTCGCGGGTCATGGTGGCGGATTCGCGGGTCCTGACGGCGGATTCGCGGGTCCTGACGGCGGATTCGCTGGTCCTGACGGCGGATTCGCGGGTCCTGACGGCGGATTCGCTGGTCATGGCGGCGGATTCGCTGGTCATGGCGGCGGATTCGCGGGTCATGGCGGCGGGTTCGCTGGTCATGGGCCGATCCTCGGCCGTGGCGCGCCTTCCCCGTGAGTGCTAGAAATCGCATATGGCGCAAGAATCCTCTCAGCCCGCGGCGCGGACACCGCTCCACCGCGTCGTCGTCATCGTCGACGAGAACTCCAACCCCTTCGAACTCGGCTGCGCGACCGAGGTGTTCGGGCTCCGCAGGCCCGAACTGGGCCGGGAGCTCTACGACTTCGCGCTCTGCTCCCCCGAGCCGGACACCCTGATGCGGGACGGGTTCTTCACGCTCACCGGGGTCGCCGGACTCGACGCGGCGGACACCGCGGACACGGTGATCGTGCCCAACAGGCCGGACACCGAGGTGCCCCGGCGGCCCGCCGTCCTGGACGCCGTCCGCCGGGCGCACGCGCGCGGCGCCCGCCTGGTCGGCTTCTGCAGCGGCGCCTTCACGCTCGCCGAGGCCGGGGTGCTCGACGGGCGCAGGGCCACCGCGCACTGGCAGTGGGCGGACGCCTTCCGCGAGCGGTTTCCGGCCGTGCGGCTCGAACCGGACGTACTCTTCGTCGACGACGGCGACATCCTCACCGCCGCGGGCAGTTCGGCCGCGCTCGATCTGGGCCTGCACATCGTGCGCCGCGACCACGGCGCGGAGGTCGCCAACTCCGTGAGCAGGCGCCTCGTGTTCGCCGCCCACCGGGACGGCGGCCAGCGGCAGTTCGTGGAGCGCCCCGTGCCCGACGTCCCCGACGCCTCCCTCGCGCCCCTCCTCGCCTGGGCACAGGAGCGGCTCGGCGACGTCGCGAAGCCGGGGCGGGCGGGCGCGGGACCGCTCACCGTGGCCGGGCTCGCGGCCCGCGCCGGGGTCAGCCCCGCGACCCTGCACCGCCGTTTCCGCGCCCAGCTCGGCACCACCCCGCTGGCCTGGCTCACCGGCGAGCGCGTGGCCCTGGCCTGCCGACTCATCGAGCGCGGCGAGGAACGCCTCGACGTGGTCGCGCGCCGCAGCGGCCTCGGCACCGCCGCCAATCTGCGCGCCAGGCTGCGCCGCGAGACGGGGCTCAGCCCGTCCGACTACCGCCGCAGGTTCGGTCCCGGCACGCCCCCGGCGGCTGGCCGGATCCCGGCTGCCGCCCCGGCCCGCACCCCGTGAAGACTGGCCTCCCCCACGCACCGGGCGCAGCCGGCCATCGCGCGCCCTCGGCACCGAGCAGAGGCGGACCGCCATGCCGAACGGAGCGCAGATCCTGATCAACGGCCTCGTGGACGGGGGCGTCCGCGTGTGCTTCGCCAACCCCGGCACCTCCGAGATGCACTTCGTCGCCGCGCTCGACGAGGTACCGGAACTGCGGCCTGTGCTCTGCCTCTTCGAGGGCGTGGCGACGGGCGCCGCCGACGGGTACGGGCGGATGACGGGGCGCCCCGCGTGCACGCTGCTGCACCTCGGCCCCGGCCTCGCGGGCGGTCTGCCCAATCTGCACAACGCACGGCGGGCCGCGACGCCCGTCGTCAACGTCGTCGGCGACCACTCCCTGCACCACAAGCGGCTCGACGCGCCCCTGGAGTCCGACATCGGGGCGCTCGCCCGCACCGTGTCGGCCTGGACGCGACGTACGTATTACGCCACCGAACTGGCCGGTGACGTCGCCGCCGCCGTCGCGGCGGCGACCGGTCCGCCCGGCGCCATCGCGACGCTGGTCGTGCCCGCCGACGTGTCCTGGTCGCAGGCGGGCAAACCGCAGGCAGCCCCGCGTCCGCCCGCGGCGCGGCGCGGGCTCGTGTCCGTGGACGCGGTGACGGGCGCCGCCGCCGCGCTGCGGTCCGGCGAGGGCGAGGGCGTGGCTCTGCTGCTCGGCGGGGAGGCGGTGCGGGGCGCCGGGCTCGCGGCCGCGGGGCGGGTCGCCGCGGCCACCGGGGCGAAGCTGCTGTGCGAGACCTTTCCCGCCCGTCTTGAGCGGGGCGCGGGACGGCCCGCTGTCGAGCGGCTCGCCTACCTCGCGTCGGGCGCGCAGCGTCAACTCGCGGGCTTGCGGCACCTGGTGCTCGCCGGGGCCGCCTCGCCGGTCGCCTTCTTCGCCTACCCCGGGCAGAGCGGCGGCCTCGTTCCCGAGGGGTGCGGGGTGCATGTGCTCGCGGCGGGCACGGAGGACGTGACGGCGGCGCTCGAAGGGCTCGCCGAAGTGGTGGGGCCGTGCGCGAGCCCCGCGCGCGTGGAGGCGGCCCGGCCCGCGCTGCCCTCCGGTGATCTCACCGCCGAGTCGGCCGCCGCCGTGATCGGGGCGCTGCTGCCGGAGGGTGCCGTCGTCGTCGACGAGGCGAACACCTCCGGGATCTGGCTGCCGGGCGCGACCGCGGGGACGCCGCCGCACGACTGGCTGACGCTGACCGGCGGTTCGATGGGGCAGGGCCTGCCGCTGTCCGTCGGGGCGGCGGTCGCCTGCCCGGACAGGCCCGTGCTCGCGCTGGTCGGCGACGGGGCCTCGATGTACACGCCGCAGGCCCTGTGGACGCAGGCGCGGGAGGGGCTCGACGTCACGACGGTCGTCTTCGCCAACCGCTCGTACGCGATCCTGAATCTGGAGCTGCGGGCGGTGGGGGCGGTTTCCGACGGCGCGCGGTCCCGCCGCCTCCTCGACCTCTCCGACCCGCCGCTCGACTTCGTCGCGCTGGCGCGGGGAATGGGCGTTCCCGCGGAACGGGCCGCCACGGCCGAGGAGTTCGCGGCGCTGCTGAAGCGGGGCCTGGCGGAGCCGGGGCCGTTCCTGATCGACTGTGCGGTGCCCGCGCTGGCGTAAGGGCGGTTCCTCTCCCCGACCCCGCCCCTTCCCGAACATTCCGGCTCCGCCGGACGGGCTGGAGGATTCGGCCAGGCCGGAGAATCCAGCCTCCGGCGTTTGAGGAGCGGGGCCCGGGGCGGAGCCCCGTGGTGGACCAGCGTCAGGTGTCCCACAGGCTCTCGTGGCAACGGTGTGCATCCGTCAGGCCGTTGGTGAAGTACCTCTCGTAGTACTCCGACTCCACATGATGGACCTGGAGCCATACCCCTGGAACGTGGATCGCATCCGTATGCGCGGGAAAGCGCCGGTGCGTCGTCAGGATGTACTCGCAGATGTCCCGCGCACAGGCGACGACCCTGTCCTCGTACTCGCTCGCCTCCGCCAGGTACCGCTGGCCGTACTCCTCCTTGTAGATGCGGGCGAAGACGTCCTTGTCGCCGTAGACGCCGCCGGGGCCGAACTTGGCGCGGAGCACCGCGTCCACCGCCTCCCTCATCGTGCGGTGCGCGGGCGGGCACGCCGCCTCGATCAGGGGCTCGCCCTCGGGCGAGGTGAGTCCCACCGGGTGGGAGCGCACCGCCGCGTACTTGGGCAGCGGGACGTGCCAGCGCCACAGGTCCGGCAGACGCCAGCGCGGGGTGACGAAGGTGAATCCGAGCATCCGGCCGTAGGTGCGGGAGAACTTCGGGTCGCCCAAGGCTATTTGGGGGTTGATGGAGGCGTGGATCCAGGCGCCGAGGCCCATCGCCTCGGCGGTCAGCATGAGGTTCTGCAGGAGCAGGTCCGCCTCGATCTGGGTGCGCAGCGGGCCGAGCGCGCCCAGCGGCAGCTTGATGTCACCGTTGAGGAAGCCGTTGCGGACCCACTTCTTCACACCCGCCGGACGGTAGAAGTTGCGGTCGTCGACGAGCGTGGGACGGACGTCGTCCGGCTGGGTCAGCAGGTACATCAGGGCGTTGATGTACTGGTGGGAGAGGTCGACCACCGGGAACAGCACGGTCGTTCCCGGGAGGTTGGACAGGAAGCGGTTGGAGTCCAGGTAGGCCGGGAAGTCGCGCAGCCCCTCGGCGACGTCCAGGCGGTGGTCGAGGACCCGCACCTTCGCCTGCCGCGCCCGCTCCACCAGGCGCGTGGCGTCGAGGGGTTCGGAGGGCGCAGGGGGCAGTCTGCGCAGGAAGTACGTGCCCGAGTCGTTGATCAGGAAGAAGTGCGTGCCCTGCGCGTTGTCCGGGCTGCCGGCGGTGCGGCCCGCCATGGTCATGTTGGGCTTGGCCATGATCGGCTTGCCGTCACGCGGGTCGTCGAAGGGGCGGTCCGGCATGGTCAGGCCGGTGCAGCCGGTCAGCGCGATCAGCACCGCCTCCTCCAACTCGGTGAGCGGGCGCGGCTCGTGGGGCGAGCGGTAGCTCATCGAGCCAGCGGGGACGGCGGCGCCGCGGCTCACCCGGTGGGTGCGACGGCGCCAGACCGTCTCCAGGAGGGGCCGGCCGAACAGGTCGGCCAGCCCTTCATGTCCTGCCGTGCCCTCGTGGCCGTGGCCGCCCTCAGCCGCCGGCACGTCCGGTCCCGTCCTTCACCGGCTGCACCTGGCGCCACGGAGCGAACGCGCTCGCGTCGCGCGGCAGCAGGCCCGCGAGCTCCGGGCAGTGGCGCAGCAGCACGGACTTCATGCCGCCCTTCTGGACCCAGTCGATGCCGAGCGGGGTGTAGATCTCGGGGCGGAAGTCGACGGTCAGGAAGCGGTCGCTCTGCAGCCGCCGGGTGGCCATCAGGATGAAGATGCGGAAGGCCGTGTCGCTGAAGCCGAATCCGTGCGGCGGGTTCTCGGCGAACAGGCCGACCACGGTGTCGATCTCGTCGACCGAGCGGTAGACGTCCTTGAGGCGCGCGACGGTCTCGGGGTCCTGCGACAGGTCCTCGAAGCGCCGGATGCGCTGCTTGTGCAGGCCCTCGCGGAAGTCGTTGTACCGCGGCACGCCGCGCCTGCGGGTGCGCACCAGGTCGACGACGGACAGGTCGATGATCTCGCCCTCGCGCTCGAAGTGCTGCAGTGCGCGCGGGAAGTTGTGCAGGGTGATCGCGCCGGGGTGGGCGATGCCGAAGGAGTAGAGCGTGTCGGCGAGGCCCGTCTTGCGGATGGCGGCCTCGGCGGCGGCGCCCTGGATGTCGTTGAAGGTCAGGGTCTCCAGGCGCTGCCCGAAGTGGTGCTCGCGCATCTCGAAGTCGTCGGGGATGAGCGGGTGCATGCGGTAGACGGTGACGAAGTCCTCCGTCAGGGAGTACGGCGCGCTGTGGTGGTCCGGCAGCGTCTCGGGGATGCCCTTGAGCGAGTGGGACTCGAAGAGCCACAGGCCGAGCTTGTTGAGCCAACTGGACGGCGGGCCCTCCCAGTTGGTGTGCAGGCCGATGTCGATGGCCTCGGTGGCGAGGATCGCCGGGGTCCACTCCACCGTATGGATCTTGGCGATGAGGGCGGAGACGACGAGGCGCGCCGTGTGGTAGACGCTCTCCTGGCTCATCGACGGGTAGGCGTGCCGCAGCGCGTCGCAGACCGCGTTGTGCTCGCGGGCGAAGAGGGTGTGCATGGCGCTCAGGCCCATCCACCAGCTCTCGGAGAAGCCGGTCAGCGGGACGCCGTTCTGTCCGATGGGCAAGTGCCCCTCGTCCAGGCGGAGTTTGGCGCCGCCGTCGGCCTCGCGCAGGAACCGGGCGGTGTGTTCGTTCTCGCCGTACACCTCGGAGCCGTCCCACCAGTGCGACGCGGTGTTGGCGAAGAGGATGGGCGGCTGGTCGCCCGGCAGCTCGATGCCCTCGTTCTCGGCGAAGCGCATCACGCGCTCGGCGGGCCCGCCGGGGGTGTTGGTCCAGGTGCTGCCGGGCGGCAGCGGCACCTCGACGGACTTGCCGCCGATCTTGTGGCGGCGGTGGTTGACCCAGTCGTGCACCTGGAACTGGATCCAGGCCGCGGCAAGGACGTTCAGCGAGGTCGCGGGCAGGAAGGTGTCGCGGTGCAGGAGCCTGCGGCTGACCGTGACCGGGTTCGGGGTGTCGAAGAGGTCGGGCCGGTAGTCCGGCTTGAGGTTGCGCCCGAAGGCGGCGCCCACGGATCCCATCGTGGGCTTGGAGAGGTCGTTGTACGTGCCGTCGTAGGAGCGGGCGGTGCGCAGCTGTTCGTCGGCCGGGGCGGGCACGGGCACGGCCCTGGGCGGCGCCTCGTGGACGTCGGTGTCGATGAGGTTGAAGCGGCGCAGCGCCTTGCGCAGGAAGACGAGGTTGAGCAGACCGGCCTCCACCGGCAGCTTGTACCACGGCACATAGCGGTTCAGGAGCCGGAAGGCGGCGCCGACGGGAGCGCCGAGCACCTTGTTGCGCAGCGGCTCCTCGGTGACGAAGCGCACGCCGTGGCGGTACGCGGCACTCGCTTCGTACGCGGCCTTGCGGGCGCGGTTGAGGTTGCCGAGGGGGCGGAAGTCGTCGGTGGTGAACCACGGGTTGAAGCCGATCACCTCGACGCGTCCCCCGGCGGCCCGCGCGTCGGCCGTGTCGAGGTCCTGGCTCGGCACGGTGAGCGTGGCCACCGGCACGGCGGGCGCCACGGACTCCAGCCACTCCACCGAGCCGTCCTCCACGGGCGTGCGCCGCTCGTCGACGTACCGCTGGACGCAGAGGTCGAAGGCGACGTCCTGCCGGGCGAGGCGGGTCTCCAGCTCACGCCGCAGGTACTGCGGGTCGCTGTGCTCGCCGCCGGAGCGCGCGGCGCCGTTGCCCGCCGGGCGCAGCAGATAGCGCACCGGGCCCGCCTGACCCCACAGGATGGCGCTGCGGCTCCAGTACGTCTCGCCCGCGAGGCTGTTCACGGTGTGCCGGGCGGCGGCCTGGACGTTGCGGCGCATGCGGGTGGCCGTGGAGAAGCCGACGGCCAGCGGGAGCTTGACGAGGAGCCCGAACGCCTTCTGCAGCGGACTCGCCGCGCCCGCCATGGCCTTGGCGAAGGCGACGAACTCGCGGGCGTCACGGGCGTGCGAGACCGGGTGGTTGGTGGCGAGCAGGTCGTGGCTCTCCTCGGCGGAGACGGCCACGCGCACGGCGGCGCCGCGCAGATCGGGCGCGCCGTCGGCCTGCCGGATGCCGCTCGCGTTGGAGAGCCGCAGGGTCGCGGTGTACTCGGCGCCGGGCTGAGCGAAGCCGCAGCGCAGCGCGTCGGGCAGGTCGTCGTGGAAGCGGAGCCGGGCGTTCTCCACGCCGAGGGCGGCCTTGGCATGCAGGGCGCGCTCGGGCCCCGCGGCCTTGGCGGCGCGCCGGTTCTTCTCCTGAACCTTCATCAGTTCCTGCGCCAGGCGCTCGAAGAGGCGTCGCTCCGCTTCGGGGCTGCCGCCCATGTAGCGCTCGTAACTCTGACTCTGACTCTGCTGGTGCTGTCCGGTGTCGGTCATCGGGCGCCAACTTCCTTCGCGCGGCGTACGGGAGGGCTGCTTACGGGACAGGGGGCAGGCAGACGCTACTGGCGGCACCCGTCGGCCGCAGCGGCGGTTCCCGCCTATGTCCACGACAACCCCGAGACCTCGAACAGGCGGGCGGGCCAGGGCATTTGTGCCCGTGGGCGGCCCTCCCGCGCGCGCGAGGACGAGTGATGGGTGCCCCGTTCACACCCCGTGTGAATCCTCACTCCCCACCAGTCCCACGCGCGGTGTACACGGGATGGCCGGGTCCCGACGGGTGCCCGACGCGGCGTCGCCATCCGGTTGACGGTGCGCCGGGCCCGGTGGTGTGCTCGCAAGTCCGGTGCGCCCGAGGCCCGTCGGGGAGGACGCCATGCGGAACGACTTCGCCAGGGGACCGAGCTTCGCCGAGCTGCGCCCCTTCAAGACACCCACCGAGGGCGAGCCGGGGCGGACGGTCTTCCCCGTCCACCCGGACCTGGTGGACCTGCTGGCCGCGGACAAGGGGCCGCCGGACACGGAGGGCCCGGTCCCGCACACGATGGCGACCTGCGCCGCCTACGCGTACGCGGGTGCCGGCAGGGTGGGCGACCCCAGGACCGTCGCCATGATGATGTCGCGACTCGGCCTCGAGGAGAACCGCTGCCGCGTCTTCGAACAGCGCGTGGACGCCATGTACATCGCCTCCGCCGCGTACTTGGTGCAGGACAAGGACCGCCGTGTCGTGATCCTCTGCTACCGGGGCACCCAGCCCGAGGACATCATCAGCATCCTCACCGACGCCGACGTGCGCCCCGAGACGCTCGCCGTGGACCTCGCGGGCGAGCGGCACCAGGTGCACGCGGGCTTCTACCGCAACATGCGCGCCACCCGGCACCTGATCATGCAGGCCCTTGACCGGGCCGCGCGGGGCGAGTCGATCGACCCGGAGGAGAAGGGCGTACGCGGCCACGGCATGGAGGCGCTGTACATCACCGGGCACAGCCTCGGCGGCGCCATGGCCGCGCTGATGGGCGTCGTCCTGGCCCACGAGTCCCGCTACGCCGCGATCGCCGAACGCCTGCGGGCCGTCTACACCTTCGGACAGCCGCTGCTGGGCGGCCCCGACTTCGCCGACGCCTGCGCGCGGGCCACCGACCCGCGGGGCGAACACGTCCTGCGCGACCGCCTCCTGCGGTACATCTTCGACCGCGACGTCGTGCCCGCCCTGCCGCCGCGGCCCGTCGGGCCTTACGCGCCCTTCGGCCGGGAGTTCCACTACCGCAGGCCGCGCGGGACGGCCGACGGCGCGCTGGCCCTTGCGGCGGAGACGGCGATCGACGCGGTCTCGCTGCCGGGCGATCTGCTGCGCGGGCGGCTGCGGGAGATGGCGGGCCGCAGGGCGCGGGCGGCGGGGCGTTCGCTGGCCGCGCTCGCGCGGGGGCAGCGGCACGGCGGCTGGACCGAAGTGCGCGATCCGGGGCTGCACTATCCGCAGATGGACAGCCTCGCGGGGCTCGCGGTGGTGGCACCCCTCGCGTTCTTCGCGGCGCGGCTCGCGCTGACGCGGACCATCCCGTTCACGTACTCCTTCGAGGACCACGGGCCTGGGCACTACGTCAACGCGCTGGCTCCGCCGGGGGTGTTGAGCGAGTTCGGGGACGTGTTGTGACGGAACCCCAGGAACCCCAGGAGCCCTAGGAACCTCAGGAGCCTCAGTCGATGAACGTGCCGTCCACGTACACCCACGCCCCGTCCACGCGCTCGAACCGGCTCTTCTCGTGCAGTGCGTCCGGGCGGCCGCCGTCGGTGTACCGGGCCCGGAAGGTGACCGTGCCCGTGGAGTGGAACGCGGTGCCCTCGGCGGTCTCCTCGATGTCCAGGCCGACCCAGCGCATCCCGGGGTCGAACTCCACGCGGGGCGGCCGGGTCCGCGGGTGCCAGGTGCGCAGCAGATAGCCCTCGTCCCGCACCGCGAAGGCGCTGTACCGGGACCGCATCAGCTCCTCGGGGGTGCTCGCCGAGGCCTCGCCCCGGTGCAGCCTGCCGCAGCACTTCTCGTACGGGAGGGGGTGGCCGCAGGGGCAGGTCGTGGGGCGTGCGGCGCGGGAGGCGCGTGCGGTACGTCGGGACATGCCGCCCATTGTGGCTGACCGCGCGAGGGCGTCAGGCCTCAGCCCGCGGCCTCAGGTCCACGGCCTCAGGGCGCCAGGATGTCCAGCTCCTCCAGGGCTCCCAGCGCGATCTCCCGCGTCAGCGCCTCCGCGCGGACCGCGTCGCCCTCCCTGACCGCCTCCGCGACCTTGACGTGCAGGGTGACGGCGGGCGGGTCGGGGTCCTCGAACATCACCTGGTGCGCGGTACGGCCGGTCAGGACCTCGGCCACGACATCGCCGAGCCGGGCGAACATCTCGTTGCCGGAGGCGTTGAGGACGACCCGGTGGAAGGCGACGTCGTACTTGAGGTAGTCCTCCAGCTGGTGGCCGCGCGAGTGGGCGACCATGCCGAGCGCGCACTCGGTGAGCTCCGCGCACTGCGCCGCCGTGGCGTGCCGGGCCGCGAGCCCCGCGGCGACCGGCTCGACCGCCGAGCGCAGGACGGTCAGGGAGCGCAGCTGGCGCGGCCGGTCGGCGCCGGCCAGCCGCCACCGGATGACCTGCGGGTCGTAGACGTTCCACTCCTCGATGGGCAGCACCGTCACGCCCACGCGGCGCCGGGACGCGACCAGGTGCATGGACTCCAGGACCCGGACGGCCTCCCGCATCACGGAGCGGGACACCTCGAAGCGCTGGGCCAGCTCGTCCGTGCGCAACACGCTGCCCGCCGGATACTCGCCCGCCGTGATGGCGGGCCCGAGGCTTTCCAGTACGCGGGAGTGCAGCCCTCGGGCCTGTGCGGTCATGACGAAAGCCTACGAGGAGGACCACGGGAACAATAAGTCAGACTTTTATGTCACAGACTCTTGAATTCGTCAGACCTAATGGGTTTCAGTGACGTGAACGTGCGGACCGGGGTCCCCTCCGACCCCGGTCCGTACGTCCGATGTCGATGAGGACATGAAGACAGCGAGGCACCAGCGATGAGCACCCCCCACGTCGTCGTAGTCATGGGCGTGGCAGGCACCGGCAAGACCACGATCGGCCCCCTGCTCGCGGACAAGCTCGGCGTTCCCTACGCCGAGGGCGACGACTTCCACCCGGCGGAGAACATCCGGAAGATGTCCTCCGGTACGCCGCTCACCGACGACGACCGATGGCCCTGGCTCGACGCGATCGGCGCCTGGGCCCATGGCCGGGCCGGCAAGGGCGGGGTGGTGAGCAGTTCGGCGCTGAAGCGGGCCTATCGGGACCGGCTGCGGGCTGCCGCTCCGGGTGTCGTCTTCGTGCACCTCACCGGCGACCGGAAGCTCATCGAGGACCGGATGTCGCAGCGGCAGGGCCACTTCATGCCTACGGCGCTTCTCGATTCGCAGTTCGCCACGCTTCAGCCTCTCGGGGCGGACGAAGCGGGTGTCGGCGTCGATGTCGCCGGGACGCCCGAGGAGATCACCGCTCGGGCTGTCGAGGCGCTTCGCGGCCTCGAACCCCGCTAGCAGTATTTCGTCTGCGGGCCGGATGTGGCTGGTCGCGCAGTTTTTCGCGCCCCTGAAGGGGCACTCCCCCACCCACGTACAAGGAAACGACCGTGACCAGTCTCAGCGTCGAGATGCTGGCAGCGGACCCCGTCGAGCCGATCACCTCGGCGGGCCATGCCCAGCTGGGGATCGCCGTCCTCGCGGGCATCGCCGTCATCGTCCTGCTCATCACCAAGTTCAAGCTGCACGCGTTCCTCGCGCTGACCATCGGGTCGCTCGCGCTGGGGGCCTTCGCGGGCGCCCCGCTCGACAAGGCCATCAAGAGCTTCACGGACGGGCTCGGCTCGACCGTCGCGGGCGTGGGTGTCCTCATCGCGCTCGGCGCCATCCTCGGCAAGCTCCTCGCCGACTCCGGCGGCGCCGACCAGATCGTCGACACGATCCTCGCCAAGGCGGGCGGGCGCGCGATGCCCTGGGCGATGGTGCTCATCGCCTCGGTGATCGGACTTCCGCTCTTCTTCGAGGTCGGCATCGTCCTGCTGATCCCGGTCGTCCTGATGGTCGCCAAGCGCGGCGGCTACTCGCTGATGCGGATCGGCATCCCCGCGCTGGCCGGACTCTCCGTGATGCACGGGCTCATCCCGCCGCACCCCGGCCCGCTCGTCGCGATCGACGCGGTCAAGGCCAACCTCGGCGTCACGCTGGCCCTCGGCGTCCTCGTCGCGATCCCCACGGTGATCATCGCGGGGCCGCTGTTCTCGAAGGTCGCCGCGCGTTGGGTGGACGTACCCGCACCGGAGAAGATGATCCCGCAGCGCCCCTCGGAGGACCTGGCCAAGCGCCCCGGCTTCGGCGCCACCGTGGCCACCGTGCTGCTGCCCGTCGTCCTGATGCTGGCCAAAGCGCTGGTGGACATCGTGGTCGACGACCCCGAGGCCACCGTGCAGCGGGTCTTCGACGTCATCGGCTCGCCGCTGATCGCGCTCCTCGCCGCGGTGATCGTCGGGATGTTCACGCTGGGCCGCGCGGCCGGGTTCACCAAGGACCGGCTCTCCACGACCGTCGAGAAGTCGCTCGCCCCGATCGCGGGCGTCCTGATGATCGTCGGCGCGGGCGGCGGCTTCAAGCAGACGCTCATCGACGTCGGCGTGGGCCAGATGATCCTGGACTTCTCCAAGGACTGGTCGATCCCCGCGCTGCTGCTCGCCTGGCTGATCGCGGTGGCCATCCGGCTCGCGACGGGTTCCGCGACGGTCGCGACGATCTCGGCGGCCGGTCTGGTGGCGCCGCTGGCGGCGGACATGTCGACCTCCCACACGGCACTGCTCGTGCTGGCCATCGGCGCGGGTTCGCTGTTCTTCTCGCACGTCAACGACGCCGGGTTCTGGCTGGTGAAGGAGTACTTCGGGCTTGACGTCGGGCAGACGATCAAGACGTGGTCGGTGATGGAGACGATCATCTCCGTCGTCGCCGGAGCCCTGGTTCTGCTCCTGTCGTTGGTCATCTAGCGCGCCGTCTCCCGGGGCTCCGCCCGGACCCCACTCCTCGGACGCCGGAGGGGCTGAGTTCTTCAGCCCCTCCGGCGTCCGGCGTCACGCTTCGGGGCCGCCCGATGCCTTCTCCAGCTGGAACGCCTCGTTGCCGAGGCCGATCCGCGCATGCGCCGCCGGATTCCGGGAGCGCAGGATCGCTCCGTAGACCACGCCGATCACCGCCGCCGCGAAGACGATGCCCGGAAGCACCCAGCTGAGTGCCGAGCCCTCGCCCGCGCCCACGAGGACGTCGAAGTCCTTGACGGTGTAGCCCGCGATGACGAGCAGGCCGACCGCCGCGAGCGCGGACGCGGTGATCCGCCAGGCCTGGGCGCGCGCCGCGCCGCGGCGGGCGAAGAAGACGATGACGGCGACGGACGCCGTGGCCATCAGCAGGATCACGCCGAGCGCGCCGATGTTGCCGCCCCAGGTGAACAGGTGCAGGACGGGCGCGGTCGGGTCGCCCGCCTTGCCGTCGTCGGCGACGGCGAAGCCGATGACGACCGCCACGGAGACGACGGTCTGCAGCAGCGATCCCGTGCCGGGGGCGCCGGTGGAGGTGTTGGTCCGGCCGAACGCGGCGGGCAGCAGCCCCTCGCGGCCCATCGCGAACGCGTACCGCGCGACGACGTTGTGGAAGCTGAGGATCGCCGCGAACATGCCGGTCACGAACAGGACGTGGAGTACGTCGGTGAAGGCGCCGCCGAGCCGGGACTCGGTGAGGTTGAACAGCAAACCCGCGCTCTGTTCCTGGGCGGCCGGGACGATCCCCGAGGGGCCCGCCGCGACCGTGAGCGCCCAGGAGCTGAGCGCGAAGAAGACGGCGACGAACCCGACGGCGAAGAACATCACGCGGGCGACGACGACCTGCGGACGGCTGGTCTCCTCGGCGTACACGGGGGCCTGCTCGAAGCCGGTGAAGGCGGCGATGCAGAAGCAGAGCGAGGTGGCCACGCCCGCGCCGGTGAGCGTCTCCGGGTTGAACGCGTGCAGCGACAGGCCTTCCTCGGCCGGGTCGGCGATGGCCGCGATGTCGAAGATGACGACGAGCGCCACCTCGATGAGCAGCAGCACGCCGAGCACGCGCGCGTTCAGGTCGATCTTCAGCCAGGCGAGGACCGCGACGACGGCGACCGCGACGAGCGCCGGGATCCACCAGGCGACCTCGACATCGGCGTACGTCCGCAGGAGCCCGGACACCTCGAAGCCGAGCATGCCGTACAGACCCGCCTGCAGGGCGCTGTAGGCGACAAGGGCGACCAGCGAGGCACCCGCGCCCGCGGTGCCGCCGAGGCCGCGGGATATGTACGCGTAGAAGGCGCCCGCGTTGTGGACGTGCCGGCTCATCTCGGCGTACCCGAAGCTGAAGAGCGCGAGGACGACGCCGAGGACGAGGAAGAGCAGCGGCTGCCCGACCACGCCCATCACGCCGTACGTGGTGGGCATGACACCGGCGACGACCATCAGCGGCCCGGTCGCGGCGAGCACGGAGAGCAGCAGGCCCGCCGTGCCGAGCCGGCCGGCGCGCAGCGCCCGCTCCTGTCCCTTGTACGTGCTGATGCCGGTGTCACCCGTGGGGTCGCCGAGGGCTCTGGTGCCGCTCGTGCTCGAACTTCCCGTCGCCATGGCGCGGTCGTCCTTTCGGAGGTGCTGATCGGGGGTACGCATGGTCAGGCCGATCCGATTGCCGCGGCCCGCGCGGCGTCGAACGCCTGGAGCGGGTCCCGGTCCGGGTACGACCAGGGGGCCGGCGTCGCGTGCCGTCCGATGCGGTGGAAGAGCGCGGCGGCTTCGGCCGCCCTGCCCTCGCAGGACTTCGCGTGGGCAAGGAAGTTGAGGTCGACGTGGCAGCGCGGGTGGCCCGGCTCGTCCGGGGTCTCCCACTCCAGCCACCAGTCGAAGGCGGCCTTCATGACCCCGCGGGCGCGGCGCCCGGTCCAGTGCCCCGAGGCGACCGGATCGGTGGGCTCCAGGCCCGCGGTGGCAAGGACGCGGTAGCGCTCGGCGTGCGCGACGACGGGCAGGACCGCCAACGACGAGTCGGCGGGCGCCTGTTCCACGGCCCAGGACGCGAAGTCGTACACCTCGTGCAGCGGGTCCTGGCCCGCGCCGGGGCGCCGCTCGGCGAGCCGCGCCACCATCAAGTGGTGGGCGTGGTGGTGCTCGGGATGGCGGTGGCGGACCTCGTCGAAGAGGCGTACGACGTCCTCCTCGCGGCCCAGCGAGCGCTCCAGCAGGAGCAGCGCGAGCCAGGGAGTCGGGTCGGCGGGGACGCGCGCGGCCGCCTCGCGGCACTGGGCGCGCACCTTGTCCGAACGGGCCTTGCCGCGCAGCGCCTTGTGCACGGCGGCGAAGGCGAGCAGCACTTCGGCGTCGTGGCTCTCGGGTTCGGCGAGCCGCCAGTCGCGCGCCCACGCGGCCGTGGTGCTCTCCTGGCCGAGCACGTCGAAGCGGTGGCCCCTGCGGTCCCAGTCGTCGCCGGTGGCGGCGAGCAGCGCGCGGGCCTCGGTCCAGCGCCCTTGGGCCAACGCCGCTCGTGCGGCGACGAGTTCGGCGTCGTCGAGCGCGGCGTCGAAGACGTGCCCCGCGGTCTTCTTGCGGGAACGGCCCAATGGGGGTGGGGGTGGAGACACCGCGGGACGCCCTCCCCGGCGCGGCTTGCGTACGGATGATCACGCACAGCAAAGCGGTAGGCAGCACTCCACGTCAAGGCCCGGCGGTTCGTCCCCCCTTCACCAACTCGTTTCAAAATCCTCAGACTTCGCCCGCCACCTGGGAGAACCCCCTCTTGGCAAAGACGTGCTCAACTCACCTCGCGGGCGGCGGCGCGGCCCGCCGTGCGCCCCGAGAAGAGGCAGCCGCCGAGGAAGGTGCCCTCCAGCGAGCGGTAGCCGTGCACTCCCCCGCCGCCGAATCCGGCGGCCTCCCCGGCGGCGTACACACCCGCCAAGGGCTCGCCGCCCTCGGTCAGAACGCGCGAGGAGAGGTCGGTCTCCAGGCCGCCGAGGGTCTTGCGGGTCAGGATGTTCAGGCGCACGGCGACGAGCGGTCCCGCCTTGGGGTCGAGGATGCGGTGCGGGGCCGCGGCCCGGATGAGCCGGTCGCCGAGGAACTTGCGGGCGCCGCGGATGGCCGTCACCTGGAGGTCCTTGGTGAAGGGGTTGGCGATCTCGCGGTCGCGCGCGGCCAGCGTGCGGCGCAGTGCCGCCTCGTCGATGAGGGGGGCCGCTGAATGTCCGGTGAGGGCGTTCATGCCGCGCACCAGCGCGCCGAGCTCCTTCTCCACCACGAAGTCGACGCCGTGGTCCATGAACGCCTTGACGGGTCCCGGCACTTCGGCGCGCGCCCGGTCGATGACGCCCCGCACGGACTTCCCCGTCAGATCGGGGTTCTGCTCGGAGCCGCTGAGGGTGAACTCCTTGCCGATGATGCGCTGGTTGAGGACGAACCACGTGTGGTCGTACCCCGTCCTCATGATGTGCTCCAGCGTGCCGAGCGTGTCGAAGCCGGGGAAGAGCGGCACGGGCAGGCGCTCGCCCCGCGCGTCCAGCCACAGGGACGAGGGGCCCGGCAGGATGCGGATGCCGTGCCGGGCCCAGATGGGGTTCCAGTTCTCGATGCCCTCGGTGTAGTGCCACATGCGGTCGCGGTTGATGAGGTGCGCCCCCGCGGCCTCGGCGATGCCGAGCATCTTCCCGTCGACGTGCGCGGGCACCCCGGAGACCATCTTCTCGGGCGGAGTACCGAGCCGCTCGGGCCAGTTGGCGCGTACGAGGTCGTGGTTGCCGCCGATGCCGCCCGAGGTCACGATCACCGCCTGGGCCCGGAACTCGAAGGTGCCGGTGACCTCACGGCTGCTGGCCTTGCCGCGCTCGACGGCCGAGGGTTCCAGGACCTCGCCGGTGACGGTGTCGAGGCTGCCCGCGCTGCGCGAGAGCCCGGTGACGCGGTGCCGGAACCTCAGCTGGACGAGGCCGCTCGCGACCCCGGCCCGCACCCGCCGCACGAACGGCGCGAGCAGCCCCGGGCCCGTCCCCCAGGTGATGTGGAAGCGCGGCACGGAGTTGCCGTGCCCCTGCGCGTCGTAGCCACCGCGCTCGGCCCACCCGACGACGGGGAAGAACCTGACCCCCTGCCCGTGCAGCCAGGACCGCTTCTCGCCGGCCGCGAAGTCGACGTACGCCTCGGCCCACCTGCGCGGCCAGTGGTCCTCGGGCCGGTCGAACGCGGCCGTGCCCATCCAGTCCTGCAGAGCGAGCGCGTGGGAGTCCTTGATCCGCAGCCGCCGCTGCTCCGGGGAGTCGACGAAGAAGAGCCCGCCGAAGGACCAGTGCGCCTGGCCGCCGAGCGACTGCTCGGGCTCCTGGTCGACGAGGATCACCCTGCGGCCCGCGTCGACGAGCTCCGCGGTCGCCGCGAGCCCGGCGAGCCCCGCCCCGATCACGATCACATCTGCGTCGTACGCCATGGCGGTCGTCCTCCTCGACAGGGGCCCGCAAGGTTACCGGCGGGTCGGATTCCTCGACAGGTCAGATCCTGAACAGCCCGGTGACGCACGTCAACCGACAGACGCGGGGAAGTCGTCAAGCTCAAGTGCGCGCGGACGTCCCGGTGCCGCTATCGTCGGCCGGGTCTCCGCCTCGTGCCCCGGCTCGGGCGCCTCCGCGGCGCTTGGCGCACCACGGCCGCCGGGCCGTCCCCGTCTCCTCCCCCGGGTATGCGACGTGTCTCTCCTCGTCCTCGTCCTCGCCGTCGGTGCCGCCTGCTGCCTCGGCTCCGGCTTCGTGCTCCAGCAGAACGTGGCGCGCCACGCCCCGCTGGGCGACTTCCTCTCGCCACGACTCCTGCTCGACCTGGTGCGGGTGCCGCGCTGGCTCGCCGGGATCGGCCTGATGGTGTGCGGCATGGCGCTCGGCGCGGCCGCCCTCGGGCACGGCGAACTCTCGCTCGTCGAGCCGCTGCTCGCCACGAACCTGCTCTTCGCCCTCGCGCTCTCCCGCCACCAGAGCGGGCAGCCGGTCGGCCGGCAGGGCTGGGCCGGGCTCGCGCTGCTCGCGGGCGGCGTCACGGCGTTCATCGTGGCGGGCGAGCCGCGGGGCGGCGACGCGGTGACGGACCCGGTGCGGCACTGGCTGTTCATCGGTGTGATGGTGGGCGGCGCGCTGCTGCTCACGGCGTACGCGAAGCGGTCCAGGCTCGGCGCGGGGCCGGTGCTGCTCGCGCTCGCGGCCGGTCTTCTGTACGGGGTGCAGGACGCGTTGACGCGGGTGAGCGCACAGCGGTTCGCGGCGGACGGCTGGACCGGCCTCGTCACGGCCTGGCAGCCGTACGGGGTGCTCGTGCTCGGCGTCGCGGGGCTGGTCCTGGTGCAGAGCGCGTTCGAGACGGCACCGCTGCGGATGTCCCTGCCCGCGCTGACGGCGGCGCAGCCGCTGGCGGGGATCGCGTGCGGGGTGGGGTTCCTGGGGGACCGCCTGCGGGCCGACGCGGGGGCGTTGGCGTGGGAGGGGGGTGGCCTCGCGGCCGTGGTGGCGGGAGCGGTGTTGCTGGGGCTGCACCCCGCGATGCCGGGCGGGGCACAGGCGCCCCGTCAGGGGCGCGGGGAACTGCGCGACAAGCCACATCGAACCCGCAGGATTCCTACGGCCTCACAACTCTGACGAGTCGCTTTTAATAATGGCCATCATTAGAATGGCGGCATGGCCAGAACCTCAGGTCCTGAGACCCGCGACAAGCTCATCCGCGCCGGCGAGCAAGTCTTCGCCGAGCAAGGCGTGGACGGCGCCCAGCTGCGCGACATCGTGCGGCTCGCGGGACAGAGCAACCCTTCCGCGGTGCAGTACCACTTCGGCTCCCGCGGCGGCCTGCTCGACGCCGTGATGGCCACCCGGCAGTCCCGCACCGAGCGGGTCCTCGCCGCCGAGCTGGCCCGCGTCGGCGACGGCACCGACCTGCACGGACTGCTCACCGCCCTGGTGGCCGCCGAGGCCACCGAGCTCCGCACCGAGCGCGGGCGCCGCTGTCTGCGCGTCTCCGCCCAGCTCAGCCACGAGAGCGGCGTGCGCACCCGCACCCCGCACCCCACCATCGACGGCACCGTCTACTGGACGCTGATCGGGTGGCTCGAAGACCGCGTGGCCGACCTCGCCCCCGGACTGCCCGAACCGCTCCGCCTCGAACGGCTCGACCTCGCGCTCACGATGATCGGCGCCGCCATGGGCGACCGAGCCCGTCAGTACCTGACGGGCACCACCCCCCTGACCGGCGAGGAGCTCTTCCTCGCCGACCTCGTCGAGACCACAGCTGCTCTGCTGCTCGCCCCGCCACCCCGCCTTGGAGGCACCTCATGACCCAGCACGACCTCACCGGCAAGACCGTCGTCATCACCGGCGCCGCCCGCGGCCTGGGCGCCGAAGCCGCCCGCCAGGCCGTCGCCGCCGGAGCGAACGTCGTCCTCACCGACGTCCTCGACGACGAGGGCAAGGCCACCGCCGCCGAGCTCGGCGAGCGCGCCCGCTTCGCGCACCACGACGTGACGTCGGAGGAGGACTGGCAGCGCGTCGTGGACCTCGCGGTCGCCGAGTTCGGCGGCATCCACGGCCTCGTGAACAACGCGGGGATATCCACCGGGCAGTTCCTGGAGTCGGAGTCCGTCGAGCACTTCCGCAAGGTCCTCGACATCAACCTCACCGGCGTCTTCATCGGCATGAAGACCGTCGTCCCCGCGATGAAGGAGTCCGGCGGCGGGTCCATCGTCAACATCTCCTCCGCCGCCGGGCTGATGGGCCTCGCGCTCACCGCCGGGTACGGCGCCTCGAAGTGGGGCGTGCGCGGTCTCACCAAGATCGGCGCGGTGGAGCTCGGCACGGCCCGCATCCGCGTCAACTCCGTCCACCCCGGCATGACGTACACCCCGATGACCGCCCAGGTCGGCATCGAGAAGGGCGAGGGCAAGTACCCCAACACCCCGATGGGCCGCGTCGGCGAGGCGCACGAGATCGCGGGCGCCATGGTCTTCCTGCTCTCGGACGCCGCCTCCTACGTGACGGGCGCGGAGCTCGCCGTCGACGGCGGCTGGACGGCCGGACCCACCGTGAAGTACGTCATGGGGCAGTGAGGTTGGATGGTCGGCATGAGTGACTCAGCAGCCGGACAGGCCGACCCCCGAGAAGAGATGATCACCATCGTCGACGAGAACGACGAGGTGGTCGGCGAGTCCCCGCGCGGTGAGGCGTACGCGCGGGGACTGCGCCACCGCTGTGCGTTCATCCAGGTGCGGGACGCGCGGGGCCGTCTGTTCGTGCACCGCCGCACCCCGACCAAGCTGGTCTTCCCCTCGCTGTACGACATGTTCGTCGGCGGCGTGGTCGGGGCGGGCGAGTCGTGCGACGACGCGGCGCTGCGCGAGGCCGAGGAGGAGCTGGGCGTCAGCGGACTGCCGCGCCCCACGCCGCTGTTCAAGTTCCTCTACGACAACGGCGCCGGGCAGTCCTGGTGGTCGTACCTCTACGAGGTGCGCTGCGAGCTGCCGGTGAATCCGCAGGTCGAGGAGGTCGCCTGGCACGCCTTCGTCACCGACGAGGAGTTGGAGCGGCGGCTCGGCGAGTGGGAGTGGGTGCCGGACGGACTCGACGCCCATCACCGCCTGAGGGCCTTCCGCGCGGGCTGACCGGCGCGGCTTATCGTGCGGCCGTGAGCAATTTCGTACAGAACCTGAAGCTGTGGTTCGCCCCCGAGCGCATCCGCGAGGACGGCGACACCCCCGACTACCGCTTCTCGCTCGCCAATGAACGCACCTTCCTGGCCTGGCTGCGCACCGCGCTCGCACTGATCGGCGGCGGCTTCGCCGTGGACCAGTTCCTGCCGGACCTGCGCTGGGGATGGCGGATCGGGCTCGCGCTCGCGCTGCTCGCCGCGGGCGTCCTGTGCTCGCTGCGCGCGGTCAACCACTGGGTGCGCTGCGAGCGGGCCATGCGGCGCGGCGAGGACCTGCCGGCCAGCCGCTTCCCGACGGTGCTGAGCCTGGCGGTCGCGGTGGTCGCGCTCGCCATGGTGGTGGTCGTGCTCTTCGGGTGGGAGGGGTGACGCAGCCCGGTCGGGGCGCCGCCGGACACGTCCGCGACCCGGGCCTTCAGCCGGAGCGCACCCGCCTCGCCTGGCGGCGCACGACGCTGTCGGCCACGGTCGCCGCGGTCCTCGCCGCCCGCGCGGTCCTGCACCACGGGCCCACCGCGCTCGGCGTCCTGGCGTGCGCCCTGTGTCTGCTGCTCTGGCTCGGCTTCCTGACGGTGGCGCACCACAGGATGGTCGCCCTGACGGAGTGCCGCCCCCGGACACTGACGTTCCGGGCGGCCCGGACGGCGGCGGGGTGCACGGTGGCGCTCGCGGTGTGCGCGGCGGTGATGGTGCTGGTGTGACCCGGGACGGCCTCCACGGGCTGGTTCAGTCCCCCGAATCCACGGGTTCGGCCCCCCACTCCACCGTCACGACGATCTTGCCCCGCGTCCGGCCCTCCGCGCTCAGCCGGTGCGCGTCGGCCGCCCGCTCCAGCGGGAACGTCTCGTCGACGTGGACCGTCACGACGTCCTGCTCCGCGAGATCGGCGAGGCGCGCGAGGTCCACGGCGTCGGGGCGTACGAAGCAGTAGTGGCCGCCGAGCCCGATCACCCCGCCGTCCGCGATCGACGCGAGGCGGCCGCCGGGCGCGAGGAGCTCGGCGGAGGCCTTGAGCGTGTCGCCGCCGACGGTGTCGAACGCCGCGTCGACGCCCTCGGGGGCCAGCGCGCGCACACGCTCGACGAGCCCTTCCCCATAGGTGACGGGCTCCGCGCCGAGCTCCCGCAGGAAGTCGTGGTTGCGCTCGCTCGCCGTGCCGATGACGCGGGCGCCCGCGTGCCGGGCGAGCTGCACCGCGATCGAGCCGACGCCGCCCGCCGCCGCGTGCACGAGGACGACGTCGCCCTCGGTCACCGCGAGCGGCCCGGTGACGACCTGGTAGGCGGTGAGCCCGGCCAGCGGCAGGCCCGCGGCCTCCTCGAAGGTGAGGTTGCGCGGCTTGCGCGCGAGGGTGCGCACGGGCGCGGCCACGTACTCGGCGAAGGTGCCGCGCGAGAGGAAGTCCTCGCGTACGTATCCGATGACCTCGTCGCCGACGCTGAACTCCGGGACGGAGGCGCCGGGTTGGACCACCACGCCCGAGACGTCCCAGCCGGGGATGACGGGGAAGACCGGGTCGAGGGCGGCATCGAGGTAGCCCTCGCGGCACTTCCAGTCGACGGGGTTCACGGCCGCGGCCCGCACCTTCACCAGGACGGTGTCGGGGCCGACCTTGGGGTCGCGCACCTCGCCGTACTCGAGGACTTCGGGGCCGCCGTAGCTGCGGTAGCTGATCGCCTTCATGGGGTCGCCTTCGCGGAGGTCATGGAAACATCAACAAGGCTCCCATAACGGCACCAATAGGGCATCGAGGGCTAGCCTGAGAGGGTCACCCCTCCCCGGAAGTCACAGAAGGTGCGCGTCATGACCACGCTCCACCACGAACACCCGGTGCACGACCACATCCACGGCCCGGCCTGCGGCCACCCCGAGGTGCCGCACGGCGACCACGTCGACTACGCGCACGACGGCCACATGCACCGTCTGCACACCGACCACTACGACGAGTGCGAGCCGTCGGGCCACACGGCCCACCAGGGCCATGACCATCGCCACGGTGACGGCTGCGGGCACGATGCCGTGACGCACGGCGATCACGTGGACTACCTCCACGACGGCCACCGGCACGCGGAGCACGACGGGCACTGGGACGACCACTAGCCTCTGGACGGCATACCGACTGGTCGGCATCATGGGGTGGCAAGCCACCCACCACGCCGATCAGGAGCGAAGATGAGCTCAGACCACCCGCCGGGCCTCGACCTCGACCAGTTGCGCGGCCACCTCGACCGCGAGCGGCCCGGCCTGGTCGGCGGGCCCCTCACCGCCCGGCTCATCGAGGGCGGCCGGTCCAACCTCACATACGCGGTGACGGACGGCGCCTCGCGCTGGGTGGTGCGGCGGCCCCCGCTGGGCCACGTCCTCGCCACGGCGCACGACATGAAGCGCGAGCACCGGGTGATCGAGGCGCTGCACCCGACGGCGGTGCCGGTGCCCACGCCCGTGATCCTGTGCGAGGACGACTCCGTTCTCGGAGCGCCCTTCTACGTGATGGAGTTCGTGGAGGGCACCCCGTACCGCACCGCGGAGGAGCTCGCGCCGCTCGGCCCCGAGCGCACCCGCGGCGCCGTACTCGGTCTCGTCGACACCCTCGTCGACCTGCACGCCGTGGCCCCCGCGGCGGTCGGGCTCGGCGACTTCGGGCGGCCCGAGGGCTTCCTCGACCGCCAGCTGCGCCGCTGGGGCAAGCAGCTGGACGCGTCCCGCAACCGCGACCTCGCCGGCATCGACGAGCTGCACTCGGCGCTCGGCCGCGCGCTGCCCCCGTCCCCCGCGCCGACCGTCGTGCACGGCGACTACCGCCTGGACAACGTCCTGATCGGCGACGACGACCGGATCAAGGCCGTCCTGGACTGGGAGATGTCCACGCTCGGCGACCCGCTCACCGACCTGGGCCTGCTCGTGATGTACAGCGCGAAGCTGGAGGTGCCCGACTCCCCCGTCAGCACCACCGCGGGCGCGCCGGGCCACCCCGACCCCGCCGAGCTGATCGAGCGGTACGCCGCGCGCTCGGGGCGCGACGTGTCGGCCGTCTCCTGGTACACGGCCTTCGCCTGGTTCAAGCTCGCCGTGATCCTGGAGGGCATCCACTACCGCTACACGCTGGGCCAGACGGTCGGCGCGGGCTTCGACCGGATCGGCGAGCTGGTCCCCGTGTTCATCGAGCACGGCCTCACCACGCTCCAGGGACGACAGGAAGGCTGAGGCAGAGCCATGGACTTCGCATTCGACGCCCGCACCGAGGAGCTCCGCGGGAAGCTGCTCGCCTTCATGGACGCGTACGTCCACCCGGCCGAGGCCGTCGCCGACGAGCAGCGGACACTCCTCGACTCGCCGTGGCAAACCCCCGCCGTCGTCGAGGAGTTGAAGGCCGAGGCCCGCAGGCAGGGCCTGTGGAACCTCTTCCTGCCCGACGCGGAGCACGGCGCAGGGCTCACCAACCTCCAGTACGCTCCGCTCGCCGAAATAACCGGCCGTTCCCCGCAGTTGGCGCCGACCGCGCTGAACTGCGCGGCGCCCGACACCGGCAACATGGAGGTGCTCGCCCAGTTCGGCACGGACGAGCAGAAGAAGCGGTGGCTGGAGCCGCTGCTCGCCGGGGAGATCCGCTCGGCGTTCGCGATGACCGAGCCTGAGGTGGCGTCCTCCGACGCCACGAACATCACCACGCACATCGAGCGGGACGGCGACGACTATGTCATCACCGGCCGCAAGTGGTACATCTCCGGGGCGATGAACCCCGACTGCAAGGTCTTCGTCGTGATGGGCAGGACAACGGCTGCCGAGGGCCCTGACGGCGCCGACATCCGCCGCCGGCAGTCGATGGTGCTCGTCCCGCGCGACACCCCGGGGCTCGAAGTCCGGCGTGCCATGCGGGTGTACGGGTACGAGGACCACTACCACGGCGGTCACGCCGAGGTCGTCTTCGACCGCGTACGCGTCCCCGCCGCGAACCTGATCGGCGAGGAGGGCGGCGCCTTCGCCATCGCCCAGGCACGGCTGGGTCCGGGCCGGATCCACCACTGCATGCGGCTGATCGGCATGGCCGAGCGGGCCATCGAGCTGATGTGCCGACGGGCGGTGTCGCGCACGGCGTTCGGCAAACCGCTGGCCCAGCAGGGCGTCGTACAGGAGTGGATCGCGGACGCACGGGTCGCCGTGGAGCAGCTGCGCCTTCTGGTCCTGAAGACGGCCTGGCTGATGGACACCGTCGGCAACAAGAGCGCGCACACGGAGATTCAGTCCATCAAGATCGCGACCCCGCGCGCGGTGGTCGACATCCTCGACCGGGCGGTCCAGCTGCACGGCGCGGGCGGCGTCAGCCAGGACTTCCCGCTGGCCGAACTCTGGGCAGCGGCGAGGACGCTGCGCTTGGCGGACGGTCCTGATGAGGTGCATCAGCGGTCTTTGGCGCGGCGGGAGTTGAAGAAGTACCTGTGAGGGGCGCGGCGGGACGGCTCTTGGCTGCGGGTTCGTCGTGGTTGATCGCGCAGTTCCCCGCGCCCCTTACGGGGCGCGGATCAGTAGCCGCCCGATGGAGTATGGTCCGCCAGCGCCAGTGCGCGTACGAAGCGGCGTACGCGCAGGAGTTGGCGGGCCGTGAAGCGGACGGGGCGGGAGCGGCCGGGCGCGTACGCCGCGGCCCACAGGGCGGGTAAGCGGTCCATGCCTCCAGCTTGGCCACTTCGCGGCCGTCGCAGAAGAGGGCCGCTCACCTCACGGGCGCAGCGCCCTCAGCAGCAGGTCCGCCAGATGGTCGGCGACCTGCTGCGGGGTGAGCGGTCCGTCGGGGCGGTACCAGGTGGAGAGGTGGTGGACGGAGCCGAAGTGGTAGTCGACCACGAGGTCCGCCGGGGTCGCCGTGGAGAAGACGCCGGACTCCTGGCCCTCCTCGATCAGGGCCCGGAACCGCTCGTGGTACCGGCGCCGCTCGGCCCGCACCTGCTTGTTCTTCTCGGGGCTCAGGTGGTGCATGGAGCGGAAGAAGATCGACGCGTCGTCGAGGTTGTCGATGGTGGTGACCACGACGTCCGCGGCGGCGTCGCGGACCCTGCGCTCCACGGGGGCGTCCGCGTCCGCGATGGCGTCGAGCCGCTCCTGCTGGACGCGGAGCATCCGGGCGTAGACCTCGTGGAGGAGGTCGTCCTTGGACCCGAAGTAGTGGTACAGCGCGCCCTTGGTGACGCCGGCCGCCTCCACGATCTCCTGCACCGAGGTGCGGTCGTAGCCACGGTCGGCGAAGAGCCGGGTGGCGGCGGCCAGCAGCCGCTGCGGGACGGGCGTGCCGTCACCGTCCGTCGTCCTGGCCACTGCCGCCACCTGCCTTTCGCCTCACTGACTGTTCCGTGAGCGGGAACGCAGTTCCCGCCGGAGGATCTTCCCACTTGTCGTCTTCGGCAGCTCCGTCAGGATCTCGACCTCGCGCGGATACTTGTACGCGGCGAGCCGCTCCTTGCAGTACGCGGCCAGCTCCGCGGGGTCGGTGTCGCTGCCGGGACGCAGGCTGACGTACGCCTTGACGGTCTCCCCGCGGTAGCTGTCCGGCACCCCGACGACGGCCGCCTCGCGCACCGCCGCATGGGTGTACAGGACGTCCTCGACCTCGCGCGGCCAGACCTTGAAGCCGGACGCGTTGATCATGTCCTTCTTGCGGTCGACGACGTAGAGCCAGCCGTCCGGGTCCATGAACCCGATGTCGCCGGTGCGCAGTTCACCGCCGGGGAAGGTCTCGGCGCTGGCGTCGGGCAGGTTCCAGTAGCCGGGCACCACCTGGGGTCCGCGTACGACGATCTCGCCCTGCTCACCGAACGGGACCTCGCGGCCGAGGTCGTCCAGGATGCGTACGACCGTCTCGGGACCCGGGACACCGACGGCGAGCGTCCCGGAGGCCGGGTCGACCGGCGCCTGTTGTCCGGGCGGCACGGAGGCGCAGGGCGCGGTGCACTCGGTGAGGCCGTAGCCGTTGTGGAGGTAGGGCCCGAAGGCCGCGCGGAACCGCTCCACGAGGGCCGGCGGCAGCGGCGCGCCGCCCGAGGCGACGAGCACGAAGGAGTCGAAGTGCGCCCGGGTCGCCGCCGGGTGGGCGGCCAGTGCCATGAACGCCGTGGAGGGGCCGACCGTGAACGCGGGGCGGTGCTCGGCGAAGGCGTCGAGGACCACCCCGGCGTCGAAGCGGTAGGTGAGCGCGAGCGTGCCCGCGTTGGCGAGGCAGCCCGCGACCTGCGCGACCATGCCGGTGATGTGGAAGAGCGGCGCCATCGCGTAGTAGCAGGCGCCCTCGGGTATCCCGGACCCGGTGCGCTGGCGCTCGGCGTTGTAGGTGATGTTGCCGTGGGTGTTCATGGCGCCCTTGGGGGTGCCGCTCGTGCCGGACGTGTAGCTGATCAGCGCCACGTCGGCGGGGCCGAGGGTGCGTTCGGCGGGGGCGGGAAGGCCCTGGCGCGCGACCGCGAGGAGGTCGTCGGCGTCGGCGGCGACCGGCAGCCGCTCGAAGTCGAGGACCCGGGTGTCGTTCCGGCTCTGCAGGTCGAGCTGGCAGGCGGTGAGCACCACGCGCACCGGCGATTCCGCGGCCGCCTCCCGCAGATACGTCTCCCAGGCGCGGTCCGAGCAGATCAGCGCGGCCACGCCCGCGTCGGCGAGGACGTGGCCGACCTCCGCAGACTTGTACATGGGGTTGACGGGGACGACCGTGGCGCCCGCCTTCCACGCGCCGAGGAGCGCGAGCACGAAGTGCGGGGTGTTCTGCAGGAGGATCGCGACGCGGTCGCCGCGGGCGATGCCGCGCGCGGCCAGATGGCCCGCGACGGAGTCGGTGAGGGCGTCGGTCTCGCGGTAGCTCAGGCGGCCGTCGAAGTAGGCGAGGGCGGTGCGTTCGGGGGCGCGGGCGACGGCCTCGCGGAAGGCGTGCGGGACGGAGGGGGCGGGGCGCACGGGGGCGCGCTGGGCGTCGTTGAGGCGGGCGAGCCAGGGCTTCGCCGCGTAGCCGTGGTCGCCGTCCTGCCGGCCGCTCACCGCTGCGTCGCCTCCCACTTCTGCTGGATGTGGTTCATGCCCGTCAGCCACTTGTCGGGGGTGGCGGCGCGGGCCTGGTAGTACGCGTCGACCTCGGGGTGCGGCAGGATCAGGAAGCGGTCCTCGGCCATGCCCGCGAAGAGGGCGGTGGCGACGTCATCCGGCTCGATCGCGGTGGGCGTGAGCACGAGGTCGCCCGCGCTGCCGGTGGCGGCGAGCATGTCGGTGCGCACGCCCTGCGGGCAGATCGCGTGGACCTTGATGCCGCGGTGGCGATAGGTGAGCGAGAGCCATTCGGCGAAGGCGTACGCGCCGTGCTTGGTGACGCTGTAGGGCGCGGCGCCGATCATGGTGAGCAGTCCGGCAGCGGAGACGGTGGAGACGAAGCGGCCGCCGCCGCGCTCCAGCCAGCCGGGCAGCAGCGCGTGCGCCGCCCGCACATGCGCCATGACGTTGACGTCCCAGGCCGCGGCCCACACCTCCTCGGGCGCGGCCTCGGTGCCGCCGGAGCCGAGCCCGGCGTTGGCGCAGTACACGTCGACCGTGCCGCCGAGGGCCTCGGTGGCCTCCGGCACGATGCCCGACGCGTCGCCCGGCACGGCGATGCCGTCCACCTCGTCGGCGACGGCCTTCGCCTTGGCGCCGTCCAGGTCGTTGACGACGACGCGGGCTCCCTCGGCGGCGAAGCGGCGGGCGAGCGCGGCCCCGATCCCGCCTCCCGCCCCGGTGACGACGACTCCCTTGTCCTGCAGGGTCTCCACGATCGGTCTCCTTCGGCCTGCGGCTTCGGCTTGCGGCTCGACTGCGGCTTGCGGCTCGGCTCCGACGGCAGACTAACCAGTCGGTATGTCATGGCGAAAGAGGGCCGACCAGGCCGGGTTCGTTCATTTGCCCGGCCCCTGCCACTAGCGTGCGGGGCCATGAACCTCTCGCGACGCGGGCTGCTCGCCGCCACCGCAGGAACCGCCCTCGCGCCGTCCGCAGCGGCGTCGGAAGCCCCCGCCCACGGGCCGAAAGAGCCCGGGGCGCACGGGCCACACACCGGTTTCGAGCGCCTGGCCGCCGACGGCTACGCGCTCCTCGCAGGGCGGCGGGTCGGCGTGGTCACCAACCCCACGGGCGTCACGCGCGACGTGCGGCACGTCGTGGACGTCCTGCACGCCGACGAACGCGTCGACGTGGTCGCGGTGTTCGGCCCCGAGCACGGCTTCCGCGGGACCGCGCAGGCGGGCGGGTCCGAGGGGCGGTACGACGACCCGGCGACGGGGCTGCCCGTGTTCGACACCTACCAGAAGAGCGGCAAGGAGCTCGCGGAAATCTTCGCCGCCTCCGGCGCGGACACGCTCCTCTTCGACATCCAGGACGCCGGTGCCCGCTTCTACACGTACATCTGGACTCTCTACGACTGCATGGTGGCCGCGCGGCTCGCGGGCAGGCGCCTCGTGGTCCTCGACCGGCCGAACCCCCTCTCGGGCCGGGAGGCGTACGGGCCCGTCCTGCACAAGGAGTTCGCGAGCTTCGTGGGGCGCAAGCCGATCGCGCAGGCGCACGGGATGACGGTCGCGGAGCTGGCGCTGCTGTTCAACGGGGAGTTCCTCAAGCGCCCGGTCGAGCTGGAGACCGTGCTGATGCCGGGGTGGCGGCGCGCCGACTTCTTCGACGCCACCGGGCTGCCGTGGGTGCCGCCGAGCCCGAACATTCCGACGCCCGACACCGCCCTCGCCTACGCGGGCACCTGCCTCTTCGAGGGGACGAACCTGTCGGAGGGGCGCGGCACGACCCGCCCCTTCGAACTCCTGGGCGCGGAGGGCGTCGACCGGCGGTGGGCGGCCGCGCTCGGCCGGCTCGACCTGCCCGGCGTGCACTTCAGGGAGGCGTACTTCTCCCCCACGTTCTCCAAGTTCGAGGGGAAGACCGTCGGCGGCGTCCAGCTCCATGTGCACGACCGCGAGGCGTACGACCCCGTGCGCACCGGCATCGCGCTCCTGGTGACGGCCAGGAAGGCGTGGCGCGGCTTCGCATGGCGCTCCGACCACTGGATCGACAGGCTCACCGGGTCCGCGCGGGTGCGCACGATGATCGACGCGGGCGCGGACACCGACGAGGTGACGGGCGCCTGGGCGAACGAACTGGCCCGCTTCCGCGCGGTGCGCCGCCGGTATCTGCGCTATCCGTGAAGGGCGCGGTCAGACCCGCACGCTGCCGTGCAGGATCCTCGCCAGTTCCCGCGGACGGGAGAACATCGGCCAGTGCCCTGTGTCCATCTCGACGAGCCGCCAGCCCTCGCTGCCCAGCAACTCGGCCACGTCGTCCATCGGTTCGGCCCCGTCCAGCAGGCACTTGACGTACGTCGCGGGCAGCTCGGCGAGCGAGCCCGTGAGGACGGCGGGCTCGGTCAGGGTGGCGCCCGGGTGCGGCGTCGACCCGCTCGCGATCCGCGCGACCTGCTCGCTGTCGAGCCCCTGCCCGTCGAAGTCGGCCGCGGTCAGGGGCGCCCAGAAGCCGTCGTTCTCGGCGAGGGCGGCCTCGAACACCTCCTGGCCCTGCCACCAGCCGGAGGCGAACGACTCGCCGTCGACCGGGACGTTGGCGTCGACGAACACCACGCGGGCGAGCCGGTCGCCGATCCGCTCGGCGGCCTGGCCGACCGGGATGCCCGAGTAGCTGTGCCCGACCAGGACGACGTCACGCAGATCGAGGCGTTCGACTTCGCCGACGATGTCCTGGACGTGGGTCTGCTGCCCCGCGGGCACGTCCTGTCTGTCGGCGAGACCGGAGAGCGTCAGCGGATGGGCGCCGTGTCCTGCCGCCCGCAGGTCCTCCGCCACCTCCTGCCACGCCCACGATCCGAGCCACGCCCCTGCCACCAGTACGAATTGGGCCATGGCGGAGAACGTACACGCCCCGGCCGTGGTGGGGCAGACCCCACCGCGCATGTGGGTGCCCGCTCCATGGCGCCGCACCCGCCGCGCACGGGATCGTGATCTTCAGGTCGATTCAGGCGAGTTGAGGAGGTTCGGCATGACACGGGTGATGCGCCGGGGGGTTCCGCTCCTGGTGGTGGCGGCCGCCGGAGCGGGGGCGCTGATCGCCCCGCAGACGGCGGGGGCGACGCCGCGCCCCGCGGATCCGGTCGCGGCGATCGAGCGCGCGGCCCACCCCCTGCGGTCCACCGATCCTGGCGGGAGCACGCAGGACCTGCGGCCGCTCGACCGGATGGTCGGCGACGCCTCCGTGGTGGGCCTGGGCGAGGCGACGCACGGCTCGCACGAGTTCTTCACGATGAAGGAGCGGGTGTTCCGCCACCTCGTGGCGGAGAAGGGGTTCACCACCTTCGCGCAGGAGGTGAGCTGGACGACGGGCCTGCGCTTCGACGCCTATGTGCGGGGTGGTGGCGGCGACGCGCGCGAACTGGTCCACCGCGAGCTGGCGAAGACCCCGTGGGACACGGAGGAGTACGTCCATCTGCTGCGTTGGATGCGGGCGTACAACGACGAGCACCCGGAGCGGCAGCTGCGCTTCATGGGCAACGACCTCAACTACCCCGTGCAGGGCGTCGAGTTGTTCGACGGAGTGCGGGACTACGTGCGCGCGCACGAGCCGGACCTGCTGCCCCGGATCGACGAGCTGTACGCGCCGCTGCGGCGCCTGACGGACGGCGACACGTACATGGGACTTCCGCTCGCCGAGCGCAAGGCGCTGGCGAAGAAGGCGACCGCGGCGTACGACCTGCTGAAGACGCACCGGCCCGCCAAGAGGGACAACACCTTCGAACTCGCCCTGCACCACGCCCGGTCCGTCGCGCAGACCGGGGACATGTACGCCTTCCCGCTCGACACGGCAGAGGGCCGGAAGGCCGCGATGCTGTACCGCGACCGGACCATGGCGGACAACACCGCGTGGTGGCAGCGGTATGCGGGCGGCAAGGTGTTCCTCTCGGCGCACAACGCCCATGTCGCGTACGAGTCCTACGACCCGCGCTATCCGAAGATGCAGGGCGCCTTCCTGCGCGACCGGCTCGGGAAGCGGTACGCGAGCATCGGATTCACCTTCGACCAGGGGTCGTTCATGGCTCAGGGCCGGGACGACGAGAAGTGGAAGTCGATCTCGTTGGGCCCGGCGACGCTCGGGATGAACGAGCACACGCTCGACAAGGTGCGCTTCGACGACTACTTCGTGGACATGCGGAGGCTGCCCGCCGACACCAGGAAGTGGCTGAGCACCGCGCGCGAGACCCGCAGCATCGGCTCGGGATGGCCCGACGGCCCCTACAAGGTCCGCCTCGCACCGTCCCACGACATCCTCGTCCACCTCCACGAGGTCACGGCGGCCCACCGCCGGTCTCAGTGATCGAGACCGGCCGTACCAACTATTGACTGGCCCCTACATCCACCACGAGAGTGCCGCTCGTGCAGAGCGAAGCGACAGAGACAGCGAAACAGCAGGTCCAGGGCGAGAACCAGCCGTCGGACACCAGCCCCGAGAGCATGCGCCGGGTGGCCGTGGCCTCCTTCATCGGGACGGCCATCGAGTTCTACGACTTCTACATCTACGGCACGGCGGCCGCCCTCGTCCTCAACGAGGCGTTCTTCCCGACCCTCGATCCGGTCAACGCCACCCTCGCGTCGTTCTCCACGTACGCGGTGGCGTTCGCGGCCCGGCCCATCGGCTCGGTGATCTTCGGGCACTTCGGCGACCGGGTGGGCCGCAAGTCGGTCCTGGTGGCCTCGCTGCTCCTGATGGGCCTCTCCACCGCCCTCGTCGGACTCCTGCCCGGCTACGGCACATGGGGCATCTGGGCGCCGGTCCTGCTGATCCTGCTCCGCTTCCTGCAGGGCATCGGGCTCGGCGGCGAGTGGGGCGGTGCGGCGCTGCTCGCGGTGGAGCACGCGCCGAGGAGGAAGCGCGGGATGTACGCGGCCTTCCCCCAACTCGGCCCGTCCGTCGGGTTCTTCGCGGCGACCGGCGTCTTCTGGCTCCTCTCGTCCGTGCTCTCCGACGACGCGTTCCGCTCGTGGGGCTGGCGCGTGCCGTTCCTGCTCTCGTTCCTGCTGGTCGCCGTCGGCCTGTTCGTGCGCCTCAAGATCAGCGAGACACCGGTCTTCGCCAAGGTCATGGCGGCGCAGGAGGCCAGCAAGGTCCCCACGCTCGACGTGCTGCGCCGCCACCCGCGCGAACTGCTGCTCGGCGCGGGCGGGATGGTCGTCGCGTACGGCCTCTTCTACACGGCGACGACCTACTGCCTCTCCTACGCCACCGGCACCCTGCACATCTCCCGCAACACCATGCTGGGCCTGTCGCTGGTCGCCTGCCTCTTCCTCGCGGCCGGCACCTGGCTCGCCGCGACGCGCTCCGACGGGGACGGGCGGCGCAAGCTGGTCCTCGCGGGCGCGGGGCTCGCGGTGGTGTGGGGGCTCGTGCTCTTCCCGCTCCTGGACACCGAACAGCCGGTGCTCGTCGCCCTCGCGATCGGCGGCGCGCTGTTCTGCATGGGTGTGGTCTACGGCCCCATGGGCGCCTATCTGCCGGAACTGTTCTCCACGAACGTGCGCTACTCGGGCGCCTCGCTCGCCTACAACCTGGGCGGCGTGCTCGGCGGCGCGGTCTCGCCGCTGGTGGCCACCCGGCTGCAGTCGGCGTTCGGTTCCTCGTCGGTGGGCTGGTACGTGAGCGCCATGGCGGTCGTGTCGCTGCTCTGCGTCCTCGCGCTGCCGGAGACACGGGAACGGGAACTGGCGTGAGCTGCGCGCGAATTCACGTGACGCAGAATTCGCCACACGTCTAGACCACATATCCGGGAACGCGGAACGCCGAATTCAACGGCTGAGCCACCAGCGTTCGTTCTCCTTGGACAACGCGTCCCACAAGAGGTTCAACGGGTGTCCCGGACCGCACGACGCCCGGTCCCCGCGCCGCGTGAACACCCCTACCAGAACCTCCGTCCTCGGCCCGACGTCCCCGATGATGTCCAGGCGTCGCAGGCCCCCCGCCTCGGGCAGGCTGCCGCTCTCCGCGGCCTCCCCGATGCCCTGCGTGACCAGCATCGCCCCGCTGACCACGCCCGAGCGCAGCAGCTCGAAGCCGTAGTGCGCGGCCTCTATCTCGGCGGCCACGGACAGGTGTTGGCGGTAGTCGCTGCCGTACCAGGCGGTGAGGAAGCGGGCGATCAGGCCGCCCGCGGAGACGACCAGGGGCAGGCTGGTCAGCCTGCCCGCGGTGACGGAGGGGCCCGGAAGGCGCTCCTCGGGCAGGTTGGTGAGCAGGGAGAGGCCGCTGCGGCGCCACTCGATGATCTCGAACGGATCGAGCTCGGCCTCCTGGCCCTCGGTCACGACGATGGAGCCGCAGACCAGGTCCAGCTCCTTGGCCTGCAGTTTGGCGAAGAGGTCGCCGGTGCGCACATGGGTCACCTTCAGGTCGACGCCTCTTCGCTCGTACGCCTCGCTGACGCGCTCCACGGCGTCCAGGAGGAAGCCCAGGGTGTAGCGGGTCGAGCCCACGGAGAGGGTTCTGCCGAGCCGGCGTCTGGCGTCGTGGATGCCTTCCGTCCACTGCTCCAGAGTGCGGCGCGCGAGGTCGACCAGGGCCTCTCCGGTGGGGGTGAACAGGACGTCCTTGCCGCGGCCGCGCTTGAGGACGAGGGCCTCGCCGCAGAGCGCGCCGAACGTGCGGTTCATCGTGTCCAGTTGCTTCTGCACGCTGGACTGCTCGCGGCCGAGTTGGCGTGCGGCGGCGAGCGCGGTGCCGCTCTCGCGCACCGCGAGCAGCGTGCGCAACTGGTCCATCGTGGTGTCAAGGAGATCCGTGGGGTACTGCCGCGGTCCGGATGTGGGGTCCTGCTGCGGCTCTGATAATGCCATGTGCGAGTTCTCGCTCTCCGACTCCCTCGTCTTTTACGGCATTGCAGCATAACCACAGAGGGAAACTGATCCGGAGTTCAGCACAAATTATCTGGGGATTTCTTCCAGAAAATGCTGGATGCGTTCCCGGTACCCATGGAATGGTCGAGCCAATCCCACTCGTTCAATCATCTCTGCAAGGAGAGTTACGCTCGTGAGCCATTACCAGGCCGCCCCCGCGCACCCCGCACCCCCGGGTGCGGGCGCGCCCCCCACGCGGCGCGCGGCCAAGCGGCCCGGCACCCTCGCCGCGCTGTTCTGGACCACGATGGTCTCCGCGGTCACCGCCTTCATCGGCGCCGCCCTGGTCTTCGCCGGCGGCGAGGACATGGCCGAGGAGAACATCAACGACGTCATCGCGGACCACCCGGACGTCGTGGGCCTGCCGTCGGGGACGACGGCGGCCGACATCAAGGCCCTGACGGGGCCGATGTGGGACGAACTGGTCAGCGACCGGGCAGGAACGCTCTCGGCCCGTGCCGGATTCGCCGTTTTCACAGGGGTCTGCCTCCTGGTATTCGCCCTTGTCGCGCGCCGCGGCGCCGCCGTCTGGTCCCGGGTTCTTCTCACCATTTCGGCGGTGATCGCCCTTTTCCCGCATTTCCTCATTCTCGGTGACTACGAACCGGATTCCGTCGTCGTGCTGAGCCTGGTCTCCCTGCTCACCGCCATCGCCGCGGTCGTGCTGTGCTGGGTGCCGCCGGTCAACCGCTGGGCCCGCCACAGCAGGTCGGGCGGCTAGCCGCCGCGTCACGAGGACATGCGTAAGGACACGCGTCGGGACCGGAGCCTGCGGGGGTGGGAACCGGCACCGGCGCATGCTGCGCGACATCTGGCCAGGTGCCCCGGGCGGCAGGACCATACCGGCGTGGAGCCCTACTGGGAATTGACCTTCGACGCCGACGGCGACGTCGACACCGCGCAGCGCGAGGAACTGCTGTCCGGCGCGGAACGCGAACGCGTCACGGATCTGCTGGTCCTCGCGCACGGCTGGAACAACGAGCAGCGGGACGCACGGCAGTTGTACCGCCGCTTCTTCGCCCCCTGCCCGGATCTGTCGGGGGCGGGGGTGCGCCTCGGCTACGTCGGAGTGCTCTGGCCCGCCATCCGCTTCGCCGACGAGCCGATCCCCGACTTCGACCCCTCGGCCACCGTCACCGCCGCCGCGCCGCCGGGCGGGCCCGTCCTCGACGCCGCGACCCGGCGGGCGCTCGACCGCGCCTTCCCCGACCACCGCGCGACGCTCGACCGGATCGCCGAGCTGCTCGCGGAGCGTTCGGAAGTACCTTCCCGGGTCTATGAGTTCGGGCGGCATGTGCGCGAACTGGTCTCGCTGCGGGAGTCGAGCCCGGCCCGGCACTTCGGTGAGGACACCGGGGCGGGAGAGCCCGCCATGCTCACCGACGACGCGGTCCAGGTGTGCGAGGTGTTCGCCGCCGCCCTCGCGGAGAACGGGCGGCCCGAGCTCTTCGGCTCCCTGCGCAAGCGGCTGTGGGGCGGCGCGCACGAGCTGCTGAGGCAGGGCACCTACTACGCGATGAAGCGACGGGCGGGCGCCGTGGGCCAGTTGGGGCTCGGACCCGCGATCGGCCTGCTCGCCCGTGACGTGCCGACGGTCAGGGTGCATCTGATCGGGCACAGCTTCGGCGCCCGCCTCGTCTCGTACGCGCTGCGCGGCATGCCGGCGGACGTCCGCACGGTGAAGTCGGTGACGCTGCTCCAAGGGGCCTTCTCGCACTACGCGTTCGCCGAGCGGCTGCCGCACGACAAGGGGCGGGGCGGCGCGCTGCACGGCATGCAGAAGCGCATCGACGGCCCGCTGGTCTCCTGTTACTCGCACTTCGACGACGCGCTCGGGCGGCTCTATCCGCTGGCCTCGAAGCTGGCCGGCGACTCCACGGGCTTCCTGAACCTGTGGGAGCGGTGGGGCGCCATCGGCTACAACGGCATCCGGTCCGTGGAGGGGACCAAGCGCATCAAGCTCGGCGAGAAGGTGCCGACCAAGGGGTGCGTGAGCATCGACGCGGCGTCGGTGGTGCGGCGGGGCGGTCCACCCTCCGGCGCACACAGCGACGTGTGCCACGAGGAGCTGGCACGCGTCGTGTTCGCCGCGGGGCGGATCGCCTTCGCCTGACGCGCACGCGCACCACGGACGCGGACGCGCATCACCTGCGGGCGCGAACTACGGGCGGTGGCGCGGGAATTCGACGACCTGCTGGTACGTCGGACGGTTCTGCCACTGCATCGCGCGGTGCGTGATGCCGCCCAGCGGGCGGTGGATGACGGCGTCCGCGCACCACTGGTCGCCCGCCTTGCACGAGTCGTCACCGGGGTAGACCTCGGTGGCGGGCTTGGCGACCGCCTGCGCGAGGGTGGCGAGCAGGCTGTCGCGGCAGGCGTCGAGCTCGCCGGCGCCGCAGAAGGCGTCACCGAGCTCGCCCTCGACGGGCTCACCGAGGACCTTGCGCAGATCCTTGTCGGCATAGCCCCACCAGCCGTACTGGAAGGCCGATCCGGCGTGCGCGCCGGTGGGCCCGTGCCCGGCCGACGGCGCCTCGTCGGTGGGCAGTTGCGCCGTCAGGGCGTCGTACAGGTCCTTGCCGAGGCCCGGCTCGAACTCGGCCTCGATCAGCAGCGGCCACCAGGCGTCCATCACACGCACGGCGTCGGGGTGGGCGTACGTCCTGGAGCCCGCCGCGGTCTGGTTGCGCTGCGCGCCCGCCTTGCGCCAGGCCTCCAACTGCTGGACGACCCTGGCCAGTTGCGGATCGGTGACCGGCTTGCTGCGCAGCACCTTCAGAAGCTCGGGGAGGACCTGTTCGCCACGCAGGTCGGTGACGGCGGCCTCGGACATGGCCCGGGTGAGCGCGGCGCGGGTGACGCCGCCCTCCTCGGTGAGCTTCTTGACCCGCCCGTCGAGCAGATCCCCGCGGTGCACGGCGCCGGCCCCGAACCCGGCCGTGCTGAAGTCCTTGGCCTGCTTGTTGTTCCAGGAGATGTAGTAGTCCTGGTTGACGGACTGCGGGTGCGCGGCGGCCGGAGTCCGCGCGGAGGTGTTGTTCTCGGGGTCGAAGTCCCGCCACTCATAGGCCTGCCGGCCGAGGACCGGCAGGGCGGGGTCGACGTCCTTCGCGCGCTCGGGGTTGGCACCGCTGTTGTAGTACGCGATGTCGCGCGAGTCGGCGTAGAACCAGTTGAAGGCGTAGCTGATGTTCTGCGCGGCCTTCTTGAACGACGCGGCGTCCTTGACGTACGAGGGGTCGTTCAGCATCTGGAAGCCGATGATCGAGTCGGCCTCGTGGCGGTAGGTGGAACGCAGCGAGACATAGGCGACGGGCTTGGCGCCGACCGTGGCACGGTGCGTGACGATGCCGTACTTCGTGCGGAAGACCTGCAGGCGGTAGGAGCCCGCGGCCGTGGAGTCGGCGAGGGTCGGCTTCCAGGCGTTCTTGCGCTCCAGCTTCTCCATGGGCGTGCAGGTGCCGCGGTAGAGGTAGCCGGTCGACTGCTTGGTGGGCGTGCCGCCGCCCGGCTCGCACAGTTCGACGGCGTACGTGTCGGTGATGTCCTGTCCGGCGGAGGTGGCCGACCAGGCGTAGTCCTGGCCGCGGCCCAGCTGGACGTACATGCCGACGCCCGCGAAGGAGACGCCGCGGGCGCTGATGCCCGGCCCCTGGAGCTCCTGCTGCATCAGGAGCTGCGGCGCGAAGTAGCCGGTCTGCGGGCCGAAGACGGCGACGGGGTTGCCGCTGGCGGTGTGCTTCCCGGAGACGAGGAGGGCGTTCGACATGCCCTTCTTCTGGCCGTCCCGCTCGAACAAGTCGGCGGGCAGCACCCCGTCGTCGTACATCCCCTGGAGCGGCTTGAGCTTCTCGGGGGCCTTCACCGGATGCTTGGCGCCGGTCTTGGCACCGGTCTTGGCGCCGCCCTCGCGGTCGTACACGAGTTGCTCGCGCTCGACCGAGCCGGGGTCGGGCATCGCGGTGCCGCGAGCGTGCTCCGGCTTGCCCGCGTACGGGAAGCTCGTGCCGTCGTGGATGGTCTGGACGGCCTCGGGGTCGTTGCGGGCGCGGAACGACTCCCAGACCTTCGTGCCCTTCTCGACGCCGTACTTCTGCTGGGATTTCAGCAGAGAGAGGGCCGACTCGACCTCTCCGCCACCGCCGTTGCCGAAGAGGCCGCCGACCACGGAGGCCAAGGCGATCATGTCGGTGACCTTGAAGGGCTCGATCTCGCCGATGTTGGTGATCGCGTCGATCTTGCCGGTCAGGACGTACTCGCCGGGAAAGTAGCGGCCGTTCTTCGACTTCACGCGGTAGGCGTTGAGCCCGTCGATGTAGGCCTGCGCGTCCTCCATGGCCTGCTTGCCGCGCTCGCCCTGCGTCGACTTGATGTACTCGACCTGCTTCTCCAGGTCCTGCTCGGTGTACGGGGCCTGCGGCCAGAACTGCTGCTCAAGGCCCTGGTTGGCGAGCGCGCCGCCCGCGAACGAGGTCAACTGGCCGCGCCCGATGTGCCGGAACAGGTCGATGAGCCAGAGCCGGTCCTGCCCCGCCGCGTAGCCCGCGCCGAACTCGGTGCCGTAACGCGTGGTGCCCTTGATGTGCGGGATGCCGTACTTCTTGTCGCGCGTGATCGTCACGTCGTCGCGCGGCGTGGTGACGGAGGCGACCTGGCCCTCGCGCACGCCGAAGGAGGCGTCGTCGAAGAACTCGGTGAGGCGGTCGTCGGTGAGCGAGAGATAGCCGGAGGAGAGCGCGTCGTAGGGGCCCACCTGGTCGTCGGCGTGCGCGGGCCGGGTGCCGAGGACGCGGTGGGCGAGGATCTCGGCGAGCGTCGCGCTGCCGTTCGCGCCGGGCGGCAGGACGTCCACGCACTGGCCCGCGCAGTAGTCGACGGCCTCCTCCTTCGGCGCCGGTTCCCTCGGAGCCGCTCCGGCCCCCGGGAGCGGGACCAGGAGCGAGGCACCGAGCGCGAGCGCCGCTCCCGCCGTGAGAGTTCTGAGTCTGACGATGCGTCGTCGCATGGGTGCTCCTCCGGGTCCTGGGGAAGACCGACGCGGCGGAGGCTACTGGCGGGTTGACGAACCCGAAAGATGAACATGCGTCGCCTTCCCCGAATCACCACAACGCGCCCCCCTCCGACAGGCGTCAGCCCAGTTCAAACGGGCAAGCGAAAATCTGTCGCCCGATATGGGAGCCGAATCGCTTGTCGATACGTCTACTCGGCGACGTCGTTTCGAAGTCGGCCGGTCCCCGGTTCGACTTCGACACCGGCAGAAACGGAACACGGGGTACCAGTACGGAAGTACGTGTGACGGAGGTGCAGGGCGATGGCCGGATTCCGGAGTCTCGCGAGACAGGTGCGTGATCCGCAGAGCGATCTGGCACTGCGGCGCTACTCGCTGCGCAAGTGCCTGGAGAGGTTCGCCCCCTACGGCCACCGGGCGACCTGGGACCATCTGTGCGCCCGAGCGGGCTTCGGGCCCGAGGACAGGTCACCCGATCCGGTGCGGCTGGTGGCCGCGCTCGACGAACTGGAGGCCGCGCGGGCCGTCTGGCTCGCCTACGAGGCGGACTTCGCGGACCGCCGCCGCAAGGAGAAGCACGACGGGCTCAGGCGCCCCGGCAGCGAGGACGACTGGCACCGCTGCACCTGGGGCGGATGCGGGGTCGCCTGGTGCGACGATCCCGACGTCCACCCCCACGAACCCCTCGCCGAAGTCCTGCGCCGGCTCATCGCGGCGCTGGAGAGGGAGCCGGGCACCACTTGCCCCGTCTGTGCGGACACCGCCCTCGTCTGGAAGCACGGCCTGGCCCACGAGCCGTCCTCGGGGGCGGTCTGCACGGGCTGCGGCATCGTCGTGCCCGGCCCCGTCCTCACCCGGGACGCGGTGGCCCAGGCGCGGGCCCGGCGGCAGCGTCCCCTGGTGTCGGCGTGAGGAGCGGCGTCGGCGAGCGGAACAGCGCGGTCACGGCGTGGCCACGTCCGTGTGGATGGCCAGCTTGAACTGGGCGTGAATCAGCGGCGTGGCGAGCTTCACGTCTCCCACGCCGCGTGCCGAGACCTTCAGCCCGACGGGCGTGCCCGGGTGCACGAACATCTGCCAGACATAGGACCTGTACTGCCCGCCCCTGGTGGGCGCCGAGTCGGTCGTGGCCGTCGAGTCGTACCCGGTCGTGAGGCCCAGCGGATCACGGACGAAACGTGAGCGGTACTCGGTCGGATCACCGTCCGGTGCCCAGAAGACCATCGCGGAGAGCACGCCCCAGCCCTCGTGGCTGGGCCATATCAACCCCGAGCGGGCGTCCGGGAACTCCGAAGGGCTCGTGTCGCCCTTCGCGGGGTCGTGCATGCGCCAGGAGTCGTACGACTCCTGGCCCGTGCCGTACGGAAAGCGCACCAGGTGGTAACCGTCTCTGTCGTACTTGATCGTCTGCTTTCCGTGCCGTGCGGCATCCCACAGCAATGAGCAAATGGCGACCGACATCGCCCCTCCCCCGACAGGCGTCGACTTGCGCTGCTCGTGCTCTTCTTCGCGAATTCCCTTGCGTACACAACACGTTGATACGGCGTGCGCGGTTGCGGCTAGACGCAGCACAGGGAAATTCGAACTACCGCCGGTGCCGCGCCTCCACGAAGGCCCCTACGACGCCGACCGCGTCCAGGAGCTCGCGACGGGCCGCGAGACGGTGTCGGGGCGCAACCTCCACCCCCCGCTCACTTGGAGGACGCGGCTTTGCGCTCCGCGAGGAGCCGGGAGCCGGTGAGCCGCTCGCCGAAGACGTCGTCGGGGTTGGAGAGCACGCAGGTCTCCAGGGACAGGCAGCCGCAGCCGATGCAGTCCGTCAGGTGGTCGCGCAGGCGGCCCAACTGCTTGATGCGCTCGTCCAGTTCCGTGCGCCAGTGCTCGGAGAGGTGGGCCCAGTCCTCGCGGTTGGGCGTGCGCTCCTCGGGCAGCGAGTCGAGGGCCTCACGGATCGTGGCGAGCGGGATGCCGACGCGCTGGGAGGCGCGGATGAAGGCGACGCGGCGCAGCGTGTCCCGGTGGTAGCGGCGCTGGTTGCCCGAGGTGCGGCGGCTGCTGATGAGGCCCTTGGACTCGTAGAAGTGCAGGGCGGAGACGGCGACGCCGCTGCGCGCGGACAGTTGGCCGACCGTGAGTTCATGGACCTTCTCTGGGATCTGGGGCACCTCTCGAACCCTAATGGTCGGTCCGTTGACACGCGTCGGCGCACCCCGCATGCTGAGCAAGCGCTTAGTCGCATACGCGGATGACGTAGTCGCACACGTCTGGGAGGACCAGGGACATGGCGGAGCCGAGGATCTTCACGTCGGCCGAGGAACTGCGCGCCGGAGTCGGCGAGCAACTCGGGTACAGCGACTGGCTGGAGATCGACCAGAAGCGGATCGACCTCTTCGCCGACGCCACGGGCGACCACCAGTGGATCCACGTGGACCCCGAGAAGGCGGCCCAGGGCCCCTTCAGGACGACGATCGCGCACGGCTATCTCACGCTGTCGCTGCTGCCGAGCCTGGTGCCGCAGACCATGCGGGTCGAGGGCATGAAGATGGGCATCAACTACGGCACCAACAAGGTCCGTTTCCCCTCCCCCGTGCCGGTCGGCTCGCGGCTGCGCGCGACCGCCGTGCTCACCGAGGTCACACCGACCAAGGACGGCGGCGTGCAGGTGACGGCGCAGGTCACCGTCGAACGCGAGGGCGGCGACAAGCCGGCCTGCGTCGCGGAGTCGGTGTCCCGCTACTACTTCTGAGCCCCCACCATCCGCAGCACGAGGTCGGCGTAGAGCGCGCCGACCTCGTCGGGCGTCCGGTGCCCCGCCACGTTGAACCAGCGGGCCACGTCGATGCAGAGCGAGAGCACGGCGAGCGTGGTGCCCGGCACGTCGGGGACGTCGAACTCCCCCATGCGCACACCGTCGTTGATGATGTCCCGCACCGCCGCGTCGGACTTGCGGCGCAGCGCGACGATCTCCGTGCGGTGCTCGTCGCCGAGCGCGTCGAGCTCGTACTGCACCACGCGCGCGGTCATGTGGTGGGCGGCATGCCAGCCGACGAAGGAGCGCACGGCGGCGGCGAGCCGCTCGGCGGCGCTCCCCTCGCCGTCCGCCGCGGTCCGCAGGATGGCCAGGGCCTTGTCGTGGCCGATCCTGCTGATGCGGTGCAGCAGCTCTTCCTTCGTCTTGTAGTGGATGTAGAGCGCGGCGGGACTCATGCCGGCGCGGCCCGCGATGTCACGCGTCGTCGTCGCGTGATAGCCGCGCTCGGCGAAGGCCTCGACGGCGGCGATCAGCAGCCGCCGCGCCGCGTCGGGGCTGACCTCGCCCCACGGCTGCTCCTCGCCCTCGGTCTCCGCCGCCGATCCCATGTGCCCCACTCCTTCACCCCGTCGGGAGGGACACCATACCCCTGACGGTGAGCAAGCGCTTAGGGCGCCGGGCGAGGGGCCGGGCGGCGGTCACGGCTTGGCGAACGGGTCGTGCTCGGCGAGCAGCCTGTCGACGCGGGCCTGATCGACCCTGCTGACGAGTTGTTCCACCTCCTGTCGATCCCTGACCACCTTGGCCAGGGTGAACGCGGAAGTCGTCAGGTACAGCACGGAGATGGCGAGGAACGCCCGCACCCAGGCGGAGGCGTCGAGATAGCCGATGCCGATGGCCACCGCGCCCAGGGCGACGGCGAAGGACGCGACGGCCTGGCCGTAGAAGGCGGTCGTGGTCTGCTGCTTCACGGATGGCTCAGTCATGGCCGCAGCATCGGGGAGGGGTGACCCACGCCACATCCGCTCACGTACTCAGATGCGTACTCAGAAGGCCGAGACCCCCGTCAGCGCGCGGCCGATGACGAGCTTCTGGATCTGGCTGGTGCCTTCGTAGAGCGTCATCACGCGGGCGTCGCGCAGCAGCTTGCCCGCGGGGTACTCGTCTATGTAGCCGTAGCCGCCGAAGACCTGCAGGGCGTTGTTGGCGGCGCGCACGGCGGCCTCCGAGGCGAACAGCTTGGCCTTGGAGGACTCCGTGGTGAAGGGCTGCCCGCGGTCGATGAGGTCGGCGACCCGCCAGGTGAGCAGGCGGGCGGCGTCCACGTCCACCGCGATGTCGCTGATCAGCTCCTGCACCAGCTGGTGCCCTGCGATGCTCCTGCCGAACTGCTCGCGCTCGCCCGCGTACTTCACGGCCGCGTCCAGCGCGGCCTGCGCGATGCCCACGCAGCCCGCGGCCACCGACATACGGCCCTTGGCGAGCGCCGACATCGCGACGGAGAAGCCCTTGCCCTCGGGCGCCATCATGGCCGCCGCCGGGACGCGGACGTCCTCAAGCGCCAGCTCGGCGGTGGCCTGGCCGCGCAGGCCGAGCTTGCCGTGGACGGTGCGGCGGGTCAGGCCGGGGGTGTCGGTCGGGACGAGGAAGGCGGAGACGCCCTTGTGCCCGGGGGCGTCGTTCGTGCGGGCGAAGAGGAGGACGACATCGGCCCAGGTGCCGTTCGTGATGAACATCTTGGCGCCGTTGATGACGTAGTCGTCGCCGTCGCGCACGGCCCTGGTGGTGAGGTTGCCCGCGTCGGAGCCCGTGCCCGGCTCGGTGAGCCCGAAGCAGCCGACGAGCTCGCCCGAGGTGAGCCCCGGCAGCCACCGCCGCTTCTGCTCCTCGTCGCCCCAGTACGCGATGGTCTTGGCGACCAGGCCGAGGGAGACCGAGACGATGCCGCGCACGGAGGAGTCGCCGCGGCCGAGCTCCTCGGTCACCAGGCAGTACGCGAGGTGGTCGCCGCCCGAGCCGCCGTACTCCTCGTCGATGGTGAGGCCGAGGAAGCCGACCTCGCCGAGCTTCTTCACGATGGCCCGGTCGACGCTCTCGGCGCGGTCCCACTCGACGACGTGCGGGGCGATCTCGCGCGCGACGAAGTCCTTGGCCAGCTGCCGGACGGCGGTCTGCTCCTCGCTGAGCTCCAGGTTCATCGTGAGCACCTCTTCACGTCGAGATTTAAATTAGCACTGCTAGTTTCTTGCGGCAGCCCTACTATGTGCCGCATGGCCCGACCGCGCAAGCCCCTCCTCAGCAGAGATCGCATCGTCGACACGGCGCGCGCCCTCGTGGACGCCGAGGGCCTCGCGGCCGTCTCCACGCGCCGCCTCGCCGCCGAACTCGGCGTCAGCGGGCCGTCCCTGTACAACCACTTCCGCACCAAGGACCAGATCCTGGAGGCGGTCGCGGACTCGGTGAGCGCACAGGTCGACCTGTCGATGTTCGACGCGGCCGACGACCGCGACTGGCGTACGGCGCTGCACGACTGGGCGGTCTCCTACCGGGCGGCGCTCACGCTGCACCCGAACATCGTTCCGGTGCTCGCACAGGGCCCGGGGCGACGCCCGGCCGGGCTGCGGCTCGCGGACGCGGTGTTCGGGGCGATGGTCGACGCGGGGTGGCCCGCCGCGCAGGCCACGTCGATCGGCGCGCTGATGCGGTACTTCATCATGGGCTCCGCGCTCGGCTCGTTCGCCGGGGGCTTCGTGGACGACGAGGCCGCGTACGACCCTGCGGACTACCCGCACCTGGGCCAGGCCCATCTGCTCGCCGAGCGCCAGCAGGTCATCGACGAGCGGGCCTTCGAGGCGGGCCTGCGGGCACTGCTCGACGGGCTCGCGCTGCAGTACGAACAGGTGACGGCGCACGCCTGACGCTTCGGCGGGCGCCGAAGCCTTCCTGCCGCATCCTGGGTGCATGAAGCCGGGCCCCGAGAAGCACCCCATCGCGTCCGCCCTCGCCTCCTTCGCCTCGCTCGTCGCGGACGAGACGCGGGCGGCCTGTCTGCTCGCGCTGCTCGACGGGCGGGCCTGGACGGCCGGCGAGCTGGCCCGGCACGCGGGCGTCGCGGCGTCGACGGCCAGCGAGCACCTGGGCAAGCTGGTCGCGGGCGGCCTGCTGGCCGAGGAGCGGCAGGGCAGGCACCGCTATGTGCGGCTCGCCGACGCACGGGCGGCCCAGCTGGTGGAGGACCTCGCGGCGCACGTGACGCCCGGGACCCCCGCAAGGCCCCGCACGCTGCGCGAGGCGGGCGCGGGCTCCGCGATGGCGCGGGGCCGCACCTGCTACGACCACCTGGCGGGCCGCCTCGGGATCACGATCACCGCGGCGATGACGGCCCGGGGCCTGCTCCGTCAGGACACCGGCTTCGCCCTGACCGACCAAGGCATGGCCTGGTTCGGGGAGTTGGGCATCGAGCTCACCCGCACCGGACGGCGCCCGCTGGCACGGGCCTGCTTGGACTGGACCGAGCGCAGACCCCACCTGGCAGGGGCGGCGGGCGCCGCGCTGTGCCGCCACGCCCTGGAGACGGGCTGGTGCGAACGAATCGGCTCGGAACGCGCGGTACGGCTCACCCCCGCCGGAAGCCGAGCGCTCGCCGAGCGCCTCGGCATCGAGGACGTCTGAGGGTTCGCCCCGAGGGGCGGCCCGTCACTCCGTCACGATGCGCTCCACCGCCGCCGCCACGATCTCGTCGCGTTCGGCCTCCGAGAGCACGTCCGGCAGCGTCAGCTGTTCGACGATGAGCCAGTTGAAGGCCAGGTACAGGAGCTTGACCGCCATGGCGTCGCCCGGCAGGCCCGAGGCCTCGTGGTACGAGAGGTTGGCGTCCAGGTCGGCGCGGACCCGCTCGGTGAGGACCGCGCGCAGCTCGGGGCGGCGGGTCGCCTCCAGGCGCAGTTCGAGCAGGGCGAGGTAGCCGGTGCGGAAGCCGCTGACCCGGCCGACGACCTCGCGCATCAGCTCGACGTAGGTCTCCTTGTCGGGCTTGGCGGTGCGCTGCCGTTCGACCTCCGCGGGGTCGGGCGTGAGGCGCTCGTAGACCCGGGCGCCCGCCTGCGTCAGCAGGTCGTCGCGGTTGCTGAAGTAGTTGGAGGCCGTGCCGGTGGGGACGCCCGCCGCCGCGTCCACCGCCCGGAAGGTCAGCCCGCGGGCACCTTCCCCGGCGAGGACCTCGATGGCGGCGTCGACCAGGGCCGCCCGTCGCCCGTCATTCCTGCGCACCATTGACACCACTCCATATGTAGTACTACGTTTCCACCACTACAAAAGAAGTACTACAGGGGGAGTTACCAGATGCGCAAGCTCGTGTACTACATCGGCGCCTCCATCGACGGCTACATCGCGGGCCCCGGCGGCGAGGTCGACTTCTACCCCGTGGGCGACGAACGGCAGGCCACCGCCTACGCCGCGCGGATCAACGCCCGCTACCCCGAGACGGTACCGACAGCCCTGCGCCCGCACGTCGGCCTCGCGGACGCCCCCAACCTCCGCTTCGACACCGTGCTGATGGGCCACGGCACCTACCGCACGGTCCTCGACCTCGGCACCACAAGCCCGTACACGCACCTGCGTCAGTACGTGGTGTCGACCACCCTCGCCCCCTCCCCCGACCCGGCGGTGACCGTGGTCGGCGGCGACCCCCTCGCCCTGGTCCGCGACCTCAAGAAGCAGCAGGGGCAGGACATCTGGCTGTGCGGCGGCGGGCGGCTCGCGGCCTCGCTGCTCCCCGAGCTGGACGAGATCGCCGTCAAGAGCTACCCGGTGGTCGCGGGAGCCGGAATCCCCGTCTTCGACGGCGAGTTCAACCCCACCCGGTTCCGCGCGAGCGCCCGCGAGACGTTCGACAACGGCGTCCTGATGACCTGGTTCGAGCGCGTGGACACGTAGATGTAATCTACATCCGTCCTGTCGGACGAAACAGGGACGTAACACGGGAGGGGCCGTGGGGCACGCGACGGATGCGCTGGACGCCGGGGGCTCAAGTGACGGCGCGGGACGGGCGATCGGGCCACCCGGCGCCCGCGTCTTCGCCGCGCAGGTGCTGCGCGGCCAGGCCCAGGTCACCTTTCTGCCGAGCGTCGCCGCGGGCGCGGTCTTCTGCGTCGCGCTCTTCGCCGCGGGCTGGCAGTACGGGCTCTACGGCCTGGTCGGCACCGCCGTCGGCACGGCGACCGCGCGGCTCCTCGGCGCGGACGGCGAGCGCGTCGCGTCCGGCCTCGAAGGCTTCAACGCCTGTCTGACGGCACTGTGTTTCGCGGTCTTCCTGGGCGCGGGACACCTGTCGACGGCGCTGCTCGCGCTCGCGGGCTGCGTGGTCGTCACGGTCGTGACCTCGGCCGTGGCGAACCTGCTCGGCGTCTGGGGGCTGCCCACGCTCACCCTGCCGTACTGCCTGATCGCGTCCACGGCGACCATCGCCGCGCCCGGCTTCCAACGGGTGTGGCACCACGGCGCGGGCCTCGCGGCCCTCACCAGCCCGGCCTCGGGGCCCACCGCGCTCCAACCCGCCGATCTGGCCGAGGCGTTCTTCACCGCCTTCGCCGAGATCTTCTTCATGCCGCAGTGGTACGTGGGGGCCCTGCTGCTCCTCGGGATCCTGGTCGCGAGTCGTCGCGCGGCGGCCGTGGCATGCCTGGGCAGCGCCGTCGGGACCGCCACCGCGTGGGCCCTCGGCGCCCCCGCCGCGCAGATCACCGACGGCACGACGGGATACAACTCCGTGCTCGTCGCCCTGGCCCTGTGCGGCGTCTTCCTGCCCGCGCGGGCGGCGACACTCACGTACGCGCTCGTGGGTGCCGCCGCGGCGACGGCGGTCGGCTCGGCGATGTCGGCGCTCTTCGCGCCGTCCGGCGGGCACACCTTCACGTGGCCGTTCGTGCTGACCACGCTGGTGTTCCTGGCGGGCGCCAAGTCCTTTCCCCGGCTCACCGGTTCGCCGGAGGCGGACTGACCAGAGCAGGACCCGGACTGATCCGGGCAGGACCCGGACCGATCGGGGCAGAACGCGGACCGATCAGAAGACGACCAGTGCCCGGCCGCCCTTGCCCGCGATCATGTTGTCGAAGGCCGCCGGGATGCCGTCGAGGCCGATCCGGTCGGTCACCAGGACGCTCAGGTCCAGGCGCCCCGCGCGGATGTGGTCGGCCAGGACCGGCAGGTCGACCGTGGGGTCGGAGTTGCCGTACACGCACCCGGACAGCGTCCTGCCCCAGTGGAAGAGCTCCAGGGCGTTGAAGGTCACCTGCTGGTCCTTGCCGCCGATGCCGACCACCGTGGTGCGCCCGCCGCGCCGCGTGGACTCCCAGGCCGTGCGGATCGTCACCGCGCGGCCCACGCACTCCACGGCGACGTCGACGCCCTGCTTGCCGGTGAGGGCGCGGATGTCGCGGGCCGTCGTCTCGGAGGCGACCACGTAGTCCGTCGCGCCCGCCCGGCGGGCGAGCTCCTCCTTCTCCGGGGACACGTCCACCGCGACGATCTTCGAGGCGCCCGCGATCCTGGCCGCCTGGAGCGCGGCGAGGCCGACCCCGCCCACGCCGTACACGGCGACCGTCTCGCCCTTCTTGACCTGCGCGGAGTGGTGGACGGCGCCGTAGCCGGTGAGGACGGCGCAGCCCAGGAGGGCGGCGTCGGCGAGCGGGACGCCGTCCGGCACGGGCAGGACGCAGTTCGCGGCGACGACCGTCTCCTCGGCGAACGCGGCGACGTTCAGGCCCGGGTGGAGGTCGGAGCCGTCGGAGGCACGGCGGGCGTACACGTTCGCCGAGCCCTCGAGCGCGTGCGCGCACAGCCACACCTCGCCCAGCGTGCAGGCGTGGCAGCTGCCGCAGGACGGCGCCCAGTTGAGGACGACGCCGTCGCCGGGCGCGACATGCGTGACGCCCTCGCCGACGGAGACGACGGTGCCCGCGCCCTCGTGACCGAGGACGGCGGGGACCGGCACCCGCATGGTGCCGTTGGACAGGGACAGGTCGGAGTGGCAGACCCCGGCGGCGGCGAGCCGGACGCGGACCTGGCCGGGTCCGGGTTCGGGCAGGTCGATGTCGGCGATCTCCAACGGAGCCCCGACGGCGGGCAGTACGGCGGCGCGGACCATGGTGCGGGGGAACTCCCTTAGAACCGGAGGGACATGGCTAGAACTGAAGTGACTTGGTCTGGAGGTACTCGGTCAGGCCGTGCGAGCCCAGCTCCCGGCCGACGCCCGACTGCTTGTAGCCGCCGAAGGGCGCGAGCGGGTTGAAGTTGCCGCCGTTGATGTCGACCTGGCCGGTGTCCATGCGACGGGCGAACGACACCGCCTCGGCCTCGTCGGCCGCCCACACCGCACCCGCCAGGCCGTACACGGTGCCGTTGGCGATGCGCAGGGCGTCGTCCTCGTCCTCGTACCGGATGATCGAGACCACCGGGCCGAAGATCTCCTCCTGGGCGATGGTCATCTCGGGGGTGACGTCGGCGAAGACGGTCGGCTGGACGTAGTAGCCGCGCTCCTTGGGTGCGTCGGGGCCACCGGCCACGATGCGGGCGCCCTCCTCGACGCCCTTGGCGATGTAGCCGCGCACGCGCTCGTGCTGCTTGGCGTTGACGACGGGGCCGATGCGGTCGCCGTACTTGGCGGCGGCGGCCGCGGCCAGCTCCACCGCCTCGTCGTACTGGTCGGTGTGGACCAGCATGCGGGTCCAGGCGCTGCACGTCTGGCCGGAGTTGGACATGACGTTCGCGACGCCGACGTTGACCGCCTTGGCGAGATCGGCGCTCGGCAGGATGACGTTGGCGGACTTGCCGCCGAGCTCCAGGGCCACGCGCTTGACGGCCGCGCCCGCCGTGGCGCCGATCTGCTTGCCGACCGCCGTCGATCCCGTGAACGAGACGAGGTCGACGCCCTCGTGCTCGGCCAGGGCCTGGCCCGCGACCGGACCGAGCCCCGTGACCAGGTTGAACACACCCGCGGGCACGCCCGCCTCGTGTGCCGCCTCGGCGAAGAGCTGGGCGGTGAGCGGGGTGTCCTCGGCGGGCTTGAGCACGACCGTGCAGCCGGCGGCGAGCGCGGGGGCGACCTTGTTGACGATCTGGTGGAGGGGGTAGTTCCAGGGCGTGATCGCGCCGACCACGCCGACCGGCTCCAGATAGACGGTGGAGTTGCCCACCTTCTCCTGGAACGGGTACGTCGCGGCCAGCTCGGCGTACGAACCGGAGACCAGGATCGGCACACCGGCGTGCACGGCCTCGGAGAACGGCAGCGGGGCGCCGAGCTCGGCGGTGACGGTCTCGGCGACCTCGTCCTTGCGGGCGACGAGGCGGTCGCGCAGGGCGCCGATCAGGGCCGCGCGCTCGGCGGGCGGCGTGGCGGCCCAGCCGGGCAGGGCGGCGCGGGCGGCGCGGACCGCGGCGTCCACGTCCTCGGCGGTGCCGGCCGGGACCTGGCCGATGGGCTGCTCGTCGGCGGGGTTCAGGACCGTGATCGTGCCGGTGCCCGCAGCCGGGCGCCAGGCGCCGTCGATGTACATCCCGTCGTGGGCCTTCATCGCATTCCTCCAGGTTGTCGTCCGCGCTACAAACTAGCGCTGATAGTTTTCAAGCACCAGGGGCATCGGAGACCGCCCCCGATCCGGCCCTGGATCCGGCCCCGGCTGCGGTCCTACCCCGTCGGGCGGTGTTCATCGGCACAGAGCCGTGTCCACGACCTTCTCCAGGTGCTCGACGGCCGCTTTGTCCTTCGGCTGGACGGTCACCGCGACGTCGGCGGCGCGACGGCCCTCGTCGGTGACGCCACCCCGGGTCTCGTAGCCGGGGTAGCTCCCGCCGTGGCCCCAGGAGAGACCGCCGCATGACAGCGGCTTGCTCACGAGCCCCAGGCCGTAGCGGGCGCCGGGCCCGAAGTACTCGGCGGGGACGGTGGTGCGCATCTGGGCGAGCTGGGCCCGGGGCAGGAGACGGCCGCGCAGCAGCTCGGAGAAGAACCGGTTGAGGTCGGAGTTGGTGGAGATCATCTGGCCCGCCGCCCAGGTCCAGGAGGGGTCGAGTTCCGTGATGTCCCGCAGGGGCGCGCCCGCCGACTCCTTGAGGTAGCCCTTGGGGTGGGGCTCGCGGATCGTCGCGTCATGGGGAGCGGGGAAGTAGGTGTGGCGCAGCCCGATGCGCTTGATCACACGCCGGTCGATCTCCTCGGCGAGGGGGTGTCGCGTGACCTTCTCGATGATCATGCCTGCCAGCACGTAGTTCGTGTTGCTGTACGCCCATCCCTTCCCGGGGACGAATTCGGACGGGTGCTTGAGGGCGAAGCCGACGAGTTCGCGGGGTTCGTAGTAGCGGGGCTTGAGGTCCTCGTACTTGGTGTAGTTGGGCAGCCCGCTGGTCTGCTGAAGGAGGTGGCGAACGGTGATGCGGCGTCCGTCGTTGCCGTTGCCGCGGACCAGGTCCGGCAGATAGGTGTCGACCGGGGCGTCGAGGCGGATCTTCTTCTCGGCGACCAGCTGCAGGACGACCACCGCGGTGAACGTCTTGGTGTTGCTGCCGATCCGCACCTGCCCGTCCCTGGGCACCTTCGCCTTGGTGGCGAGGTCGCCGACCCCCGCGGTGTAGGTGCGGGTGCGGCCGTCGCGGCCCGTGACGCTCGCCAGTGCCGCGGGCATGCCGTCGGCGCGTACGAGAGAGTCCAGGCCCCGCTGGACGGAGTCCGGCCCAGCCGCGGATACCGATGCCGATGCCGACGCCCCTGCTTTCTCCGCGGGCGACATCAGCGCGCCCACCGCCATGACGCCGACGGCCACCGCGGCGGCCGGCACGATGATGCGCCGGGTGCCCCGCCGCCGGGAGGAACGGGGCCCGTGCCCTGTCTGCTCACGCATGAGTCAACTCCTGAGGAATGTCCGAGTCCCATCTGCCGCCCTCCGGTCGAAGGGGCAGGCCAGGATCATGGTTTTCAGGGGGTCGGGCGCGCATCGCGGAAAAGCGGGAAAAAGGCCTCCCTCGATCGGGGGAGGCTCCCGCTGGGCGAGCTGGCCATACTTGGCCCTTGTGATCAGAGGAATACGGCCGCTGCTGCGCGGCTCCACGTACACAGGCATGGCCTTCGCCCTGGGCGGCGCCTTCGCGAGCCTTCCGCTGCTGCCCTTCGCGATGCTGCCCGCGGTGGCGTGGCCGTCCGCGCCCCAAGGCGTTCTGATGGCGCTGACCCTGCTGGTCTGGGCGGCACTGATCGCCGCGGTCGGGACGGCCCGTGTCACGCGGCGGGCGCTGACAGCGGGGGCCCGTCGGCTGCTGAGGGTGCCGTTGCCGGACCCGCCGGCCCGCGGTGACCACCGGCGAACCCCTGTCTGGCTGCTGCTGCACGTGGCGCTGGGGTGGGCGGGGGCGCTGGTGGGCGGGTTGCTCCTGCTCGCGGGCCTGGCCTTGCCGTTCGACGGGCTCCGCTCGGAGGCGGAACTGAGTCTGTTCGGCTGGTCGGCACGGCCTGAGAGCGGCGTGGAGCGCTGGGCGGTGGGGCTCGGCTGCGTGCTGCTTGCTGCGGTCGTGTGCGTGGTGGTGACGTACGCCCTGCGGTGGGCGGCGCCCCGGCTGCTCGGGCCCTCGCCGGCCGAGCGGCTCGCGCTGGCGGCCGAACGGGAGCGGCACCTGGCCGAACGCAACCGTCTTGCCCACGAGTTGCACGACTCGATCGGGCACACGCTCACGGCGACCACGATCCAGGCCGCGGTGGCGGGCGAGGTGCTCTCCGACGACCCGGCGACGGCGCGGGCCGCCCTGCGCAGCATCGAGGAGTCGGCGCGCGCGGCGCTGGAGGACCTGGACTACGTCCTGGGCGTGCTGCGCGAGCAGCAGGCGGAGACGGCGCCGACCCGCACCCTTGCCGACCTGCCCGACCTGATCGACCGCCTGCGGCACGCGGGCGCGGCGGTGGAACCCACGCTCTCGGGCGACTTGGCGCAGGTCCAGGGGACGCTCTCACGGGCGGCGTACCGCATCCTGCAGGAGGGCCTGACGAACGCGCTGCGACACGGGTCCGGCGGGCCGATCGAGGTCCGGGTCGTGGCGGCGCCGGACGCGCTGGAGCTCTCCGTGGTCAACGGGGTCGGGGCGGGCACGGCCCGTCCGGGCCCGGACTCCTTCCCGACGTCCGGGCACGGCCTGCCCGGCCTTGCCGAGCGCGTGCGGCTGCTGCACGGCGAGTTCGCGTCGGCCCCGGAAGGACCGCGGCGCTGGCGGCTCGCGGTCCGGCTGCCGGTGCGGGTGTCGACATGATCGACTCGGCGGCAGGCGCGACGGGCCCAGCGGAATCCCCGGAGAGCGCGACGGGCCCAGCAGTACCCGCGGAGAGCGCGACGGGCCCAGCGACACCCGCGGAGACCGCGACCGTCACCCTCCTCATCGCGGACGACGACGAAGTGACCCGCAGCGGCCTGCGTACGCTGCTGGCGGCGCAGCCCGGGATCACGGTGGTCGCAGAGGCCTCCGACGGCACCGAGGCGGTCGAGCGGGCGCGGCTGCAGCGGCCGGACGTGGTCCTGATGGACGTACGGATGCCACGCCTGAACGGCATCGACGCCACACGGCAGTTGCTCGCCGGTGCGGCCGAGCCGCCGAAGGTCGTGGTGATCACCACCTTCGAGAACGACGACTACGTCACCGCCGCGCTCAGCGCGGGGGCCAGCGGGTTCGTGCTCAAGCGGCGCCCGGTCCGGCAGATCGCGGAGGCGGTGCGGGTGGTGGCGGCCGGGGAGACGATCCTCTTCCCCGCGGCGCTGCGCCGCATGGTGGCCGCCCGTCCGCTGGACTCCGCGGAGGCGTTGCCGAGGGCGGAGCTGACGGGGCGCGAGGAGGAGGTGCTGCGCGCGATGGCGACCGGTCTGTCCAACCCGGAGATCGCGCGGTCCCTCACGGTGAGCCTGGAGACCGTGAAGACGCACGTCGGCAATGTGCTCACCAAGCTCGGCGCGCAGAACCGCACCCACGCGGTGGTGATCGCCTACGAGTCGGGCCTGGTGGTACCGGGCTTTACCGGCTGACCGACCGCAGGTCCCAACGTGGCTCATTCCAGGCCGAGTTCACCGACGCGCTCGTCACCGCTGGTCTCCCCGGTCGGCTTGAATCCGAGCCCCAGATAGAAGCCCTCGGGACCGTCGTCGCCCGGTTTCCAGGTGACGGTCATCCGGGTGCCCCCGCGGCGCCGGATCTCCTCGGCCACGCAGTGCACCGCGAAGCGACCGTATCCATGCCCTTGTTCACCGGCCGCGATGTTCAACCGCCAGAGCCCCGACCGCAGATCGGTGCCCGTGCTGTCCTCGGCCCAGTCGATGTCGAAGAAGGCCATCACGAAGCCGACGGGGCGCTCGCCGTCCAGGATGAGCCGGGGCCAGGCCGTGCCGGAGTGGACGTACGCCTCGGCGAGCGACTTCACGACCGGCGCCACCAGGTGCTCCTGGTCCGGGCGCACCTTCAGCCCTACCGCGGCGTCGAAGTTGGCGGCGGTGATCTTTTCCAGTCGCGGTGCGGTCGTCGGCTCCGTAGCCGTCAGGGGCACAGTCGTCAGGGGCGCAGTCGTCATACGAAAACGGTAGAGCAGTGGATCAAGCGGTTTTCCGCCTCGGCCGCCAGACCATGTGGCCCCTCAGCCCCCTTTTCAGTCCCCTTTGCGGCCGAAGACGTACACACGGGTCCCGTAACCCACGTGCCGCCAGAGCGACTTGGCGTCGGCCGGGCGCATGTTGACGCAGCCGTGCGAGCCGGGCGGCTCGTAGATCGAGCCGCGGTGACCGTGGAAGGCCTGCCCTCCGGAGAAGAACTGGCTGTGGGGCATGGGGGCGTTGTCGTAGAGGGTCGAACGGTGGTGCAGTCGGCGCGAGTAGACGCGGAACCAGCTCTCGGACTTCGCCATCAGGGCTTCCATGCCCACCGGCGGCGCGAGCTGGCGCGGCTACGTGCAGGCGAGCGGAGGCGCCGTGGGCCATCAGTGGGCGGTCTACGCCGTCTGCGCCGAGGTGGCCTGAACACCCCCACCGCAAGGAGCCGTTCCTGGGAGGCCCCAGGGACGGCTCCCGTGCTCTCGCTCGACGGCGCCGGACCCAGCCCCCCTGCTGTTATCCGGACACACCCCGCATATTCGCCTTGGATTCGATTTCAAATACGTGACAGACGCATGACAACGCGTCAACTCCCTTGATCTAGACCATCGGAGGGGCCACGCTACTGATCGCGACGGGAGCGGCACTCACCGCTCCCTTCTTGTGTGTGCGATCCCGCGCACACCCCCCACAGTCGCGTCGCCCGACCCCGGGCGCGCCGCCTATGAGGAGGACTCCCTCGTAATGGCAATGCTGCGCAGCAAGAAGACTGTGATCGCCGCGGCGATCTCGACCGCCACCGCCGCCGTCCTCGGTGCGGTCACCGCTCTGCCCGCCCAGGCCGCCCCCGCCGAGGGCACCGTGATCGCGGCGAACTCCGCCGACGCGATCAAGGGCAGCTACATCGTCACGCTGAAGAAGAGTTCGGGTCTCAAGGCCGCCACCGCCCAGGGCAAGGACCTCATATCCGAGTACGGCGGCTCGGTGCAGAAGACCTTCAAGTCCGCGCTCAACGGCTACTCCGCGAAGCTGAGCGCGACCGAGGCGAAGAGACTCGCCGCCGACCCGGCGGTCGCCTCCGTCGAGCAGAACCAGAGACTCCACGCCACGGCCACGCAGTCCAACGCCCCCTGGGGCCTCGACCGCATCGACCAGGCGAAGCTGCCGCTGTCCGGCACCTACACCTACCCGGACAGCGCCGGTTCCGGCGTCACCGCGTACGTGATCGACACCGGCGTGCGGATCACGCACTCGGAGATCAGCGGACGCGCGGTCAACGGCTACGACGCGGTCGACGGCGACAACACCGCCCAGGACGGCAACGGCCACGGCACGCACGTCGCCACGACCATCGCCGGCAAGACCTACGGCGTGGCCAAGAAGGCCAAGATCGTGGCCGTCCGCGTGCTCGACAACAACGGCTCCGGCACGACCGCCGGCGTCGTCGCGGGCATCGACTGGGTGACCGGCAACCACGCCGCCGGAGCCCCGGCCGTGGCCAACATGTCGCTCGGCGGCGGCGCCTCCACCGCGCTGGACAACGCGGTGAAGAACTCCATCGCCGACGGCGTCACCTACGCGGTCGCGGCGGGCAACTCCAACACCAACGCCGGGAACACCTCGCCCGCCCGCGTCCCCGCGGCCATCACGGTCGGCGCGACCAGCAACACGGACGCCAGGGCCAGCTTCTCCAACTACGGCTCGGTCCTGGACATCTTCGCGCCCGGCGTGAACATCAAGGCGGGCTGGAACACCGGCGACACGGCCACGAACACCATCTCCGGTACGTCGATGGCCACCCCGCACGTCGCGGGCGCGGCGGCGATCTACCTGGCGGGCCACACCTCGGCCACGCCCGCGCAGGTCTCCTCGGCGCTGGTGAACGGTGCCACGCCGAACGTCGTGACCAGCCCGGGTTCGGGCTCCCCGAACAAGCTGCTCAAGATCGTTCCGTGACCTTGCCGGTCCGTGTAACTCTCTTGTTCTGACGGCGAGTTCGGTGACTGCGACTGGTCCTGTCGTCTGATCCGCCTGTTCCCCGGGGGCTGCCGGCGCCCCCGGGGGACTTGCGCGCGCCGAGGCCCGCCGCGACGAGCAGCAGTCCGCCCAGCATCACGAACGGCGCCGCCACGCCCGCCACTCCGGCGATCAGGCCCGCCGACGCGGGGGCGGCGACCTGGCCCAGGCGGTTGCCCGTGAGGCGCAGCGCGAGGGCCGTCGAGCGGGCGGCGGGCGGCGCGGCCTGGACGACCGTCGTCATCGACAGCGGCTGGCCCACGCCAAGGCAGAAGCCGAGCAGGACGAGCATCGCGCCAAGTGCCCACACCGGCACGGGAAGCGCGATCCCCCCGCACAGCAGCGCGGCGAGCACGCAGGTCGTGACGATCAGCGCGCTCCGGCCCAGCAGGTTGATCAGCGGCGTCATCACCAGGCGGCAGGCGATGGTCGAAGCCGCCCGCAGCGACAGGAGCAGCCCGACGGTGGCGGGCGCGATGCCCCGGTGCTCGCCGACCACCGGCAGATAGGCCGTGAGGATGTCCGTCGCCGAGAGCACGGCCAGGCTGATGAAGATGCCCGCGGGCACGCCCCTGGAGCGCAGGATGCCCGACACCGCTACCTTCGCGCCCCGTTCGCCGGTACGCGCCCCTGGCCGCACGTGCTCGATGCGCCACAGCGAGGCGAGGGAGACCGCCGCGACCCCCGCCGACACCAGCAGGGCCAGCGCGCTCGTGCGGTCCATGTCGGCGCCGATCAGGGCACCGGCGGCGATCGGCCCGACCAGTTGGCCGAGCGAGGCGCCGATGGTGAAGTGCCCGAAGTTGCGGTCCTGTTCGGCGGGCGCGGACTGCCGGGCGACGATCGACTGCGCCCCGATCACGAAGCACAGGTGCCCGAGCCCCATCACGCCGCTCCACGCGGCCATCGCGGCAAGGGAGTTCGCCGTGCCGCTCAGCGCGCAGCCGCCCGCGATCAGGACGACGCCGACAGGCAGCAGGGGCGCACACCGCCCGTGGTCCGTCCTGCGCCCGAGCGGTACGGCGGCGAAGAGCGGGAGCAGCGCGTAGACGCCCGCGATGACGCCGATGGCGCGCTCGTCGGCACCGAGCGCGAGGGCCCGGTAGGAGACGGCGGGCCGCGCCATCGACACCGCCCCCTGCGCGAAGCTGAAGGCGATGACGAGACGGAGCAGCCAGCCCCTGCCACCGGGCCCGGGTGTCGCGTCGGGCATCAGATGATGCCGAAGAGGATTCCGGAGCCGAGCACCACCAGCGAGGTGAGCACGGCCCATTTGACGGTGAACCGGGTGTGGTCGCCGAACTCGACCTTGGCCATGCCGACGAGGACGTACACGGCGGGCACGAGCGGGCTCGACATGTGCAGCGCCTGTCCCGCGATGGAGGCGCGGGCGATCTCCAGGGTGCCGACGCCGTGCGCCTGGCCCGCCTCGGCGAGGACCGGGAGCACGCCGAAGTAGAAGCCGTCGTTGGACATGAAGTACGTGAGCGGGATGGAGAGCAGACCGGTCACCAGGCCCATGTGCGGGCCCATGCCGTCGGGGATGGCGTCGACGAGCCAGTCGGCCATGTGGTCGACCATGCCGGTTCCGGTGAGGACGCCGGTGAAGACGGCGGCGGCGAAGACCATGCCGGTGACGTTGAGGACGTTCTCCGCGTGGGCGGCGATACGGGCCTTCTGGTCGGGCATGTGCGGGAAGTTGACGGTGAGCGCGAGCGCGGCGCCGAGCAGGAAGAGGACCGGGATCGGCAGCCACTCCATGATCATGGCGGTGAGCAGCAGGACGGTGAGACCGGCGTTGAACCAGTAGAGCTTGGGGCGCAGCGTGGGGCGGTTGGGGTCGAGGCCCTGGAAGCCGTCGTCATCGGAGTCGGCGCCGTCCGTGCCCGCGCCGCCCTCGGCCGGCTCGGCGTCGGCGTCGGTGCCGCCGTCCGGTCCCCCGGTGGCCTTCTTCGTGAGCGACGTACGCCCGTTACCGTTGCCCGACTTGCCTCCGGCGCCGACGAGGGCCGTCTCCTGCTCCCGCTCCAGAACCTCGTCCAGCGAGAGCACACCGAGCCGCTTGCGCTCGCGCAGACCCAGTGCGTACGAGAGGAGGAAGACGGCGACAAGACCCATGGCCAGCGCCGGGATCATCGGGACGAAGATGTCGGCGGCGTCGACCTTCAGGGCGGTCGCGGCACGGGCCGTCGGGCCGCCCCAGGGCAGGGTGTTCATGACGCCGTTGGCGGTGGCGGCGACACCCGTCATCACGACGAGGCTCATCTTGAGGCGCTTGTACAGCGGATACATCGCCGAGACCGTGATCATGAAGGTCGTCGAGCCGTCGCCGTCCAGCGAGACGATCGCGGCGAGCACGGCGGTGCCGACCACGATGCGCAGCGGGTCCGCCTTGCAGAAGCGCAGGATGCCCCGGACGATCGGGTCGAAGAGACCGACGTCGATCATGACGCCGAAGTACACGATGGCGAACATGAGCATGGCCGCCGTGGGCGCCAGATTGCCGACGCCTTCGAGGACGTAGTCCCCGAGATGGGCTCCCTTCCCGACGAACACGCAGAAGAGCGCGGGGATCAGCACCAGGGCCGCGATCGGCGACATCTTCTTCATCATGATCAGCACCAGGAAGGTGGCGATCATGACGAATCCGAGGATTGTCAGCATGGGGGCAACCTCACGTTCACCTTCGAACTCCCGCCAGCTCTGGCGGTCCGGTTGACCGTAGGACCCGCTATTGAGCGTTAACAAGACGTTGACGCGCGAGCAATAAGCGCAAAACTCCTGGTCACGGACGTGTCTCGGCCGCCTCTACGGCGCAGCCGCCGCGGGCACGTCCAGGAGGATCACGCCGCTGCGGGTGGCGACGACGAGCTCCCGGTGACCCGCCATCGCGCACGTCGAGCCGCTTCCCGCGCTCGGACGGGCCGTCGAGTGCGGCCAGCAGCAACCGGTGCCAGGTTCCGGCATCGACGAGGTAGAGGCCTGTGGATGTCGGGACGGCCGGCCGCGGCGGCACAGCGCTGGACCTCGGCGCGGACGGCCGCGTCGGTGAGGTAGGCCCGCACCTGCTCGAGGTCGAGGACCAGGGAGCGCAGCGCCACGTCGGCGAAGAACCGGGAGCGGCAGAGCGCGTTGAGGGCGCGCTGGACGGCGTAGGGAGTGCGGGCGAGGGTCCGGGCGGCGGCGCGGGTCAGTCCGTCGGCGAGCGCGGGGTGCCAGGAGGCGTACAACTGGTTCTCGCCCAGGTATTGTTGACCGATCCCGTGGACGCACACCACACGTGCCGTGTTCCCCCTCGGCCCCGTCGTCCGGCCCCGCCGTCGGGTGCGATCACCTTAGCAACGGACCGCGCCCCGGGGGCCGTTCAGTCCAGCGACCGCGCGAAGTAGGCGTGCAGCAGGATCCGCGCCTCGTCGACGAGTGCCGGATCGCCCGCCGGGTCCGCCCGGAACGCCAGCTGCAGCACCGCGTCCACCGCCTCCACGCCCACCAGCATCGTGCGGCGCAGCCGAGCGTCCAGGGGGCGGTCCAGGTGGTCGGAGAGCAGGGCGGCCACGCGCTCGGCGACCTGAAGGTTGGCGTCGGGCATCGCCTCGGGCGCGGAGGGTATGCCGAAGTCGACGAGGCCGAAGCCGGGGACGGTGCGCATCATCGTCAGGTACTCGTCGAACGCGACGTCGACCGCGCCGCGCCAGTCGCCGCGCTCCACGCCGTTCACGCGCGCGGCAACCCGCTCCGCGTACGCGTCGAGGTTGCGGTGGGCCAGGGCGTCGGCCAGGGCCCTCTTGTTGCCGAAGAAGCGGTACACCGAGCCGATCGGGACGCCCGCGCGCTGGGCGACGGCGCGGGTGGTGAGGCCTTCGTAACCGACCTCGTCCAGGACAGCGGCGCAGGCGTCGAGGATCCGGGCCAGGCGCTCCGCGCTGCGCTCCTGCACGGGGACGCGGCGCAGGGAGGCCGGGGGCTGCGGTTCCTTGGGCGGGTTCGGGTGGGGCGTCCCGGAAGAGTGGGGCATCCCGGGAGAGTAGAGCACCGCTCGTGGCGGGAGTAGAGCACCGCTCATGGCGGGAGTAGAGCACCGCTCACATTCCCGGCTTCCCCTTGCGGAAGGAAAACACGAATCCTACGGTGTTCCATAGGAATCATTGACGAGGGAGCGATGATGAGCGGGGACCACGCAAGCAGCCCGGATCGCACGGGCGAGAGCGACGCACGCAAGACCGCCGAAGGGCTGGCCTATCTCTCCGGCTTCGGCAATGAACACAGCTCCGAGGCGGTGCCCGGCGCACTGCCGCACGGCCGCAATTCGCCCCAGCGTGCGCCCCTCGGCCTCTACGCCGAGCAGCTGAGCGGCTCGGCCTTCACCGAGCCCCGCGCGCACAACCGACGCTCCTGGCTGTACCGCATCCGCCCCTCGGCCGCGCACCCGCAGTTCACGCGCGTCGACAACGGCGCGATCCGCACGGCCCCCTTCGCCGAGTCGGTGCCGGACCCGAACCGGCTGCGCTGGAACCCCCTGCCCGAGCCCGCGCCCGGCACGGACTTCCTGGCGGGCCTGTGGACGCTCGGCGGCAACGGCGACGCGGCGCAGCGCACCGGCATGGGCATTCACCTCTACCACGCCAACTCCTCGATGCGGGACAGGGTGTTCAGCGACGCGGACGGCGAGCTGCTGATCGTTCCCGAGCGGGGCGGGCTGCTCCTTCGCACCGAGTTCGGCCTGCTGCACGCGGAGCCCGGCGAGGTCGCGCTGATCCCGCGCGGCGTCCGCTTCCGCGTGGAACTGCTCGACGCGAGCGCGCGCGGGTACGTGTGCGAGAACTACGGCGCGCCCTTCCAGCTCCCCGATCTCGGCCCGATCGGCGCCAACGGCCTGGCGAACGCACGGGACTTCAGGGCTCCCGTGGCGGCGTACGAAGGCGACGCGGCCGTCGAGGGCCCGGTGGAGGTGGTGAACAAGTTCTGCGGCAACCTGTGGCACGCGACGTACGACCACTCGCCGCTCGACGTGGTCGCCTGGCACGGCAACCACGTCCCGTACGTCTACGACCTGCACCGCTTCAACGTGATCGGCACGATCAGCTACGACCACCCGGACCCCTCGATCTTCACGGTGCTCACCTCGCCGTCCGACACCCCGGGTCTCGCGGGCGTCGACTTCGTGGTGTTCGCGCCGCGCTGGCTGGTGGGCGAGGACACCTTCCGGCCGCCGTACTTCCACCGGAACGTGATGAGCGAGTACATGGGCCTCATCGAGGGTGCGTACGACGCCAAGGCCGAGGGCTTCGTGCCCGGCGGCGGCTCCCTGCACAACATGATGTCGGCGCACGGCCCCGACCGCGAGACCTTCGAGAAGGCGTCGGCCGCCGAGTTGAAGCCCCAGAAGATCGACGACGGCCTCGCGTTCATGTTCGAGACGCGATGGCCGGTGACGGCGACGGAGCAGGCAGCGACCGCGTCCCACCTGCAGCGCGGCTACGACGACGTATGGCAGGGTCTGGAGCGCCACTTCCGCAACTGACGCAACACCACTCTGATTCGGAGAGACCGTGACCGCTTTCGCCCCGGACTCGATCGTCCTGAATCGGAAGCTGCCGCTGTGGTACCAGGTGTCGCAGTCACTGCGCGCCTCGATACTCGGCCGCACGCCCGAGTCCCCGCTCCGGCTGCCCACCGAGGAGCAGCTGGCGGGGCACTACGGCGTGAGCGTGTTGACCATGCGGCAGGCGCTCAAGGAGCTGGAGGACGAGGGCCTCATCACCCGCCACCGGCGGCGCGGCACCTTCATCGAGCCGAGCGCGCAGCGCGGCTCCCCCGTCCGGCTGCTCGGCTCGGTCGACGCGATCGTGGCCCAGCAGTCGGGCATGACCACCGAACTGCTCGACCACGGCACGGCGGCGCCGTCCGCCGAACTCACCGAGTACTTCCCGGACTCGGCCGAGGTGGCGACGTACCACCGGCTGCGCAGCGACGAGAAGACGGGCGAACCGACCAACCACGCCCGCAACTTCATCCGCCCCGAACTGGCCGCGCGCATCGACCTCGACGACCTCGTGCGGTGGCCGATGACGAAGGTCCTGCGGGACGTGGTGGGCGTCCGCATCAGCCGGATCACCGACACCGTCGAGGCCACCCTCGCGGACCCGGAGACCGCCCGCCTCCTCCAAGTGCCGCTGCTCAGCCCGATCCTGCACTACACCGGCGTCACCTACGACGAGGACGGCCGGGCCCTCGACGTGGCCCGCATCCACTACCGCGGCGACCGCTTCTCCTTCTCGGTCACGCTCGACGCGACGTGACGGCCAGCGGCGGGTACGTCGTACGATGCCGGGCGTGACGCACGACGAAGCGCCGCTGCTCGCGGACCTCATGCCGTGGTCCGTCGCACCGCTCCGGCCGGGCCGCGGGTGGCCGATGGGCCCGGACGCCGCATCCCTCAGAGCCCGCTGGGACGCCCTGGTGCGCGCCGAAGGACCGGACCGCGAGGCGCTGTTCCGGCCGACGCGCTCCCGCACCCTGCACACGGCGGTGGCCGGGCTCCCCGGCCACCGCGGCGGAACGGGCCGCCTGGTCAGGGAGTCGGGCCCCTGCCCCGAGCCGGTCCGTGTGCTGCACGGCCCCTTCGACGAGCAGTGGCTGATCCCCGACCACCGCCTCATCGACGTCGCCCGCCCCGAGCTGTGGCGCGTCGCGGGCGAGGGCCAGCTCTTCGCCGTCGAGCAGGGGTACGTCCCCGGGGCCGCGGGGCCCGCCGTGCTCGCCTCGGCCGTCCTTCCTGACGGGCGCTCGCCGGCCGGGCGGCCGGGGCGCGTGCGTCCGCTGTTCCGCCGCCCCGGAGGCCTGGAGCCCAACGTGGCGCCGGGGTTGCTCGACCATCTGTCGAAGGTGCTCGACCAGGACGTCACGGCGCGCGACCTGCTCGCGTGGGTACTCGCGGCGGGCGTCGGTTCGACGGCGGGCTGCCGGGCGCCGCTCACCTGCGACGCCGCTGTCTGGGCGCGGGGTGTGGAGCTGGGGCGGCGGCTGCTCTGGCTGCAGCTGCGCGGCGACGGAGAGCGCCCGAAGCTGCCGGGCGGCCGCAGGCCGTATGTGCGGGCCCCGCTGCCCGCGCGCCCCGCCGCCCTGTCGTACGACGCCGAGGAGCAGGTCCTGTGGGTCGGCGAGGAGGGCGTCATCTCGCCGGTGCCGAAGGAGGCCTGGGAGTACGAGGTGAGCGGCGTACGGGTCGTGGAGCGGTGGTTCGCGCTGCGTACGGGAGAGGTGGAGGCGGGGACCCTGGAGGCGATCAGGCCCGCGGTGTGGCCCCAGGCCTGGACGTCGGAGCTGCTGGAACTGATCACGGTGCTCGCGCTGATCGCGGAACTGGCGCCGGACCGGGGGGAGTTGGCCGGATCTCTGGGCGCCGGAGGCTCCGCGATCACTGCGGACGCGCTGTCACGGGCGGGGGTGCTGCCGGTGCCGGATGCGGCGCGGCGCCCCGCGTCCGTGCTCGACCATCACGAAGAGGGCCCTGATGGGCAGTTCGCCCTGATCTGATACGGGAATGGGTGACGGGGAGGATCGGGTGGGTGGATGGGAGAGGTCCGCCATGGAGCGGCGGCCGTTACCCCCAGACCACCCGCGGTCAGCGACCCCCGAAAAGCGACCGACGCAACCTGCGCAGCGGCGCGAAGAGCGAGACACGCCTCACTCGGGCACCCCTGCTGCTGCGGGCGTGCGCGGCGTCACGCGACGTCAGCTCACGCATCAGCAACGTCGCCTCGTGCGACTCGCGCTGCGGGACGGCGGGGCCGCCCAGCACCGAGAGATGGCGGTCGAGACGCGAGCTGGTCGCACTGCTGCCACACGTGATCGCAGGGACACGCGCCCTGCTGCGCACTGTTATCTGTTCCATGTCACTCCCCACCCGTACGAGGGCACCCGGCCCAGGGCAGGTTAACCCTATCGCCCCATCGTGACACGCGTGTATCCCGGGCGCAGGATTCACCTCCTGGGCAAGGAGGTTGACGATTACTCTCCGAATATGAGTGATTCCAGGGCGAGTTGGACAAACGGCCGCACGGTGATCACCAAGGGCCTCCACGTGGACACCGAGGGCCGCGATGACGTGGGCTATCTCACGCGTGGCCGTCCGAAGGAAAGCGGGGCCAATCCGTCCGCCCCGCGGCCCCGAATGCGCTGTGTCAGTCAGGCACCCAGCCTGGGACACGTGTGTAAGGACGGACGCGATGACAGCAATAACCAGGAGTCGGACGGGGCGTCGCGGCCTCGCCACGCTGGTCTGCGGCGCACTCGCCGCCGGGGGGCTCGCAGCCGCGGGGGTGAGCGCACTGGAACCGGGGGCCGCGAAGGCCTCCAGCCACCGGGAGGCGCCGCTGATCTCGGGTCAGCCGCAGTACGACAACACGGACGTGTATGCGTTCGTCAGCCCCGACAAGCCGGACACCACGACGATCGTGGCGAACTGGACGCCCTTCGAGGAACCCGCGGGCGGGCCGAACTTCTACCCCTTCCCCGAGGACGCCCAGTACGACGTCCACATCGACAGCGACGGGGACGCGCAGGGCGATCTGCTCTACCGCTGGACCTTCGACACCAAGGTCAAGAACGGGAACACCTTCCTCTACAACACCGGGCAGGTGACGAGCCTCGACGACCCCGACCTCAACGTCACGCAGACGTACGACATCGACCTGCTGAAGCTGGACGACCAGAAGGTCGTCTCCACCAAGAAGATCGCCGACGATCTGCCGGTCGCACCCTCGCACGTGGGCAAGGCCTCCATGCCGGACTACAAGAAGCTGCGCGACCAGGCAGTGCGGAAGGTCTCGGGCGGCGGCACGTCGTACGTCGGGCAGGCCGACGACCCCTTCTTCCTCGACCTGCGGGTGTTCGACCTGCTCTACGGCGGTGACCTCTCCGAGGTCGGCCGGGACACCCTCAAGGGCTACAACGTGAACTCGGTCGCGCTGCAGGTGCCGAACGCCGACATCCGCCAGTCGGCGAAGCAGCCGACGGTCGGCATCTGGTCGACGACCCAGCGCAAGAACGCCAAGGGCGAGTGGACACAGGTGTCACGCCTTGGCAGCCCGCTGGTCAACGAGGTCGTCGTGCCGCAGCGCGACAAGGACAAGTTCAACGCGTCCTCGCCGTGGAACGACGCGGACTTCCTTTCGTACGTACAGAAGCCCGAGCTGGCGCGGCTCCTGGAGAAGATCTACGGCATCAAGGCCGCGGACGAGCCGAGGAAGGACCTGGTGTCCGTGTTCCTGACGGGCGTCAAGGGCCTCAACCAGCCGCCCAACGTGCGCCCGGCGGAGGCTCTGCGCCTGAACACCTCCATCAAGCCGGCCGCCGACCCCAAGCGGCTCGGCGTCCTCGACGGGGACAACGCGGGCTTCCCGAACGGGCGGCGGCTCGCGGACGACGTCGTCGACATCGAGCTGCAGGCCGTGGCCGGTGAACTCGTCGGCAACAAGAACGACTTGGGCGACGCGGTGAACGCCAACGACCAGGCGTTCGGCGGGACCTTCCCGTACCTGGCCCTGCCCACGCCCGGGTCGCGCGGCCCCCTGGCGAAGTCGGACGGGGACGGCACCTCGACACGTGACGCCCTGGCGGGCGGCGCCGTGACCCCGACGTCCTCGTCGTCCGACGCCCCGGACAACGCGGTCCTGATCGCCTCCGCGGCCGCGGGTGCCGTCGGCGTGCTGCTGGTGGGGCTCGGCCTCGCGTGGTGGCGGGGACGGAGGCAAGGGGTTTCCGGGGGGTCTTGAGAGGCCTGAGGGCTGCTGAGGGTTCCCTCCCGCCCCTCCTCGAACGGCGCGGCTCGCTGCCTCCCCTCCGGCGGGCCGCGCCATCCGCTCGTCCCTTCTCCTCCTGCTTCCTTCTTCTGCTTCCTTCCTCTGCTGCTTCCGGAAAGGTCTGGTCTCTTACTCATGGCTCGCAACTCCCTGCGGAACGCCGTGGCCGTCGCCGCTCTCGCTCTTGCCCTCACCGCGGGCGCCGTCGTACTCGGAGGTGAGGACGAGGGAGGGCGGGCGCCCGTCGGGGTTCCGGCCTCGGTCCCGCTCGAAGGGCTTCGCGGCGGGGATCTCGACCGAGGCGTCGACGCGCTCCGGGAGCATCTCCGCGCCCAGCCCAAGGACTTCACCTCCTGGGCCACCCTCGGCACCGCCTACGTCGAGCAGGCCCGCACCCGCGGCGACCCCGCCCTCTACCGCGCCGCCGACCGCGCCCTGGACCGCTCGCTGGAGCTGCGCCCCGGCAACGACGCGGCGCTCGCGGGGCGCGCCGCGGTGGCCGCCGCCCGGCACGACTTCCGCGACGCCCTGCGGTACGCGAACGACGCGCTCGCCGAGAACCCTTACGGCGAGCGGGCGTTGGCCACCCGCGTCGACGCCCTCGTCGAGCTCGGCCGCTACGACGCCGCGGCCCGCGCGGCCGACGAGGCGGACACACGGCGGCCCGGGGTCCCGGTGTTCACGCGGTACGCGTACGTACGGGAGCTGCGCGGCGACGTGACGACGGCCCGGCGCGTCCTGGAGCAGGCGCTCGACGGGGCCTCCGCGCCCGGCGACGTGGCGTACGTGGCGACGGCGCTGGGTCAACTGGCCTGGCGCCAGGGCGAGTACAAAGACTCCCTGCGCCACTGCGAGGCCGCGCTGCGGGCCGACGGCGGCTACGTCCCGGCGCTGGAGTGCCGGGCCCGTGCGCGGGCCGCGCGCGGCGGGACGGGCGCGGCGGTCGCCGGGCTGCGCGAGGTCGTGGACCGGCAGCCGCTGCCGGGGCCGTTGCTCGCGCTCGGCGAACTGTACGAGGCGCGGGGCGAGAAGAAGCGGGCCCGCGAGCAGTACCGGCTGGTGGACGCGTGGGTCGCGCTGGCCCGCGCGAACGGCGTCGAACCGGACCTGGAGACCGCGCTCGCCTCGGCCGACCACGGGGACGCGGCGGTGGCGCTGCGGGCGGCACGGGCGGAGTGGGGGCGACGGAAGACCGTGCATACGGCGGATGCGCTCGGGTGGGCGCTGCATGTGAACGGGCGGGACGGGGAAGCCCTGCGGTACGCGCGCCGGGCCACGGCCACGGGGTTCCGCGAGGCGGCGTTCCTGTACCACCGCGGAATGATCGAACGGGCCACGGGGGACACGGCCGCCGCGCGCCGCTCCCTGCGGGCCGCGCTCCGCCTGAACCCCGGGTTCTCTCCGGTGGGCGCGGAGGACGCCCGGGAGACCTTGGAGGCGCTCGGGGGTGGGGCGCCGTGAAACCACGGAGGAGCAAGAGGTGGGCATTCCTCGGGGCCGTGCCCCTCGGGACGCTGCTCCTGCTCGTCGCCCCCGCCGGCGAGGCGCACGCGCACCCTCTGGGCAACTTCACCGTCAGTCGGTACGACGGGCTTCTCGTCGCGCCGGGACGGCTCACCGTCGATCACGTCGAGGACCTCGCCGAGATACCCGCCGCCCAGGCCAAGAGCCGTATCCGGGAGGTGGGCCTCCGCCGGTGGGGCCGGGAGCGGTGCCGGGCCGCCGCCGAGGACGCCCGCGTCGGCGTGGACGGGCGGCGCGCGGAGTTCGGCATCGGCGCCACGCGGGCCCGCGTCCGCCCCGGCGAGGCGGGGCTCGACACCCTGCGTCTCGAGTGCGCGTTCACCGCTCCCCTGCCCCGGAGCGGCGAGTTCACCGTCCGGTTCCGCGGCGCCGACGCCGACCGCTCGGGCTGGCGCGAGGTCACCGCCCGGGGCGACCGGATGACCCTCGCCCGTTCCGACGTACCGAAGAGCTCCACCTCGAAGCGGCTCACCCGCTACCCGGAGCGGCAGCTCTCCGCGCCGCCGGACACCTCGTCCGCCTCGCTGCGGATCACGACCGGTGGCCCCTCCCTCAGGGACGACAGGCCGGAGGAGGGGGCCGCCTCGGTGCTGCCCCGCGGCGCCGACCGGTGGGCGCAGGCCCTGACCGGCCTCATCGGCAGACACCCGCTGACGCCGGGCTTCGCGGCGCTCGCCCTCGGCACCGCCGTGCTCCTGGGCGCCCTGCACGCCCTCGCTCCGGGCCACGGCAAGACGCTGATGGCCGCCACCGCCGCGGCCCGGGGTCGCGCGTCGGCCCGTGACGTCCTGCCGCTCGCCGGTTCGGTGACCGTCACGCACACCCTCGGCGTGCTCGCCCTCGGCCTGCTCGTCAGCGCAGGCTCCGCCGCGGGACCCTCGGTGGTCGCCTGGCTCGGCGTGGTGAGCGGACTGCTCGTCACCGGGGCCGGCGTGCTCCTCCTACGCAAGGCCTGGCTGCGCCGGCAACATCAGCACACCCATCACCACGAGCACCACCCTCATCGCCACGATCACCACCGTCATCACCAGGAGCACCAACATCATCACGACCACCACCATCACCATCCGCCTCAGAACAGCCTTCGCGGCACCCTCTTCCTCGGCTTCGCCGGCGGCCTCGTCCCCAGCCCCTCCGCCGTGGTCGTCCTCGTCGGCGCCGCCGCCCTCGGCGAGGCCTGGTTCGGGCTGCTGCTCGTGGTGGCGTACGGCATGGGGCTCGCCCTCACGCTGACGGCGGCCGGGTTCCTCGTCGTCCGCGTCGGGTCCCTCGCGGGGCAGCGGCTCGGGCCGCGGTGGCTGCGGCGCGGCACGGGGCGGTTCCTGCCGCTCGGGTCGGCCTGCGTGGTGCTCGCCCTTGGGTGTGGATTGGTGTTCAAGGGGGCCGCAACAGCGCTCGGTTGAGCTACTTTTGTGGAGAATCGCACCGCTGCGGATGGGGGCGCCAGTGAGCCAGCCAGAGCGCGTGATCGCCGGGCGGTACCGCCTCCTGGACCCCTTGGGCGAGGGCGGCATGGGCACCGTGTGGCGGGCCCGTGACGACGTGCTCGGGCGCGAGGTGGCCGTCAAGGAAGTGCGCGCGCCCGCCGGGCTCCCGGCGGGCGAGGTCGACCGGCTCTACGCCCGCCTGGAGCGCGAGGCCTGGGCCGCCGCCCGCATCCCCCACCGGAACGTCGTGACGGTGTATGACGTCGCGATCGAGGGCGGGCGCCCCTGGATCGTCATGGAGATCGTGCGAGGACTTTCGCTGTCCGATGTCCTGGACGGCGAGGGGGCGTTGTCGCCGCAGCGCGCCGCCCGCATCGGCGCCGAGGTCCTCGCCGCCCTGCGCGCCGCTCACGACGCCGGGGTCCTGCACCGCGACGTCAAGCCCGGCAACGTACTGATCGCGAACGACGGCCGCGTCGTCCTGACCGACTTCGGCATCGCCATGGTCGAGGGCAGCTCCGCGCTGACCATGACGGGGGAAGTCGTGGGTTCGCCCGAATTCCTCGCTCCGGAGCGGGCGTTGGGGCACCGCCCGGGTCCCGCGTCCGACCTGTGGTCGCTGGGCGTGCTGCTGTACGCGGCGGTGGAGGGCAGTTCGCCGTTCCGCCAGGACACCCCGTTGAGCACGCTGCGCGCGGTCGTGGACGAGGAACTGCCGCCCGCCCGCAACGCGGGACCGCTCGCCCCGGTCATCGAGGGGCTGCTGCGCAAGGACCCGGACGAGCGGATGTCCGCCGCCGACGCCGAGCGCGATCTGGGCATCGTCGCCTCGGGAGGTGCCCCGCGCGCGGAGACCGCGCTCCCGTACATGCCGACGGTCACGGCCGAGCGGCAGCCGTCGGGACCGCCCACCCCGCCCGCGCCTCTTCCCCTGACTCCGCCGGGGCCCGCGGCGTCCACCGCCGACACTGCGGTGACCCAACCGGCGGGACGGCGCCGCACGGTGGCCGTCCTGGTGGCGGGCCTCCTCGCCCTGGCACTCGCCCTCGGCGGACTCACGTACGCCTTGATCAATCGCGACGACGGAGGCGGCGGCAGCGGCGGCACCTCGGGGGGAGGCGACACGGGCAGCGGCTCCACCGGCGGCAAGAACGGAGGCGGCGGCACGACGGGGGGCTCGGACGGCGGTTCCGACGGCGGCGGCTCGTCGTCCAACGGGGGCAATGACGGCGGCTCCACCAACGGAAGCAACGGAAGCAACGGCGGGAGTGGCGGGAACGGAGGCAATGGAGGCAACGGCGGGACGAGCGCTCCCCCCGCCCAGACGGTGAAGGTGCACGTGTCCGGCGCCAACACCCAGTACGAGGGCTCCTGTCCGCCGACGGCCGGTCAAGCGCCGTCGTTCACCGCGACGTTCACGGTGGGGCGCGTTCCCGCGACCGTCGAGTACCGCTGGGTGACGTCGTCCGGCGAGCCGAGCGACCCCGGGTGGAAGACGCTGTCCTTCTCCTCGGGGGGCGGCAAGACGCGGCAGGTGAACCATGTCGAGACGGCGTACGACACGGACGGCGGGACGTACGAGAACGCGATCCACGTGGAGGTGCGCAAGCCGGTGACGGCCACCTCCAACTCGGTCGCGTACTCGGTGACGTGCGAGCAGGAGCCCCCGACGGACGGGGCCTCCTACACGCCGTACGCGATCTACACGCCGTACTCGTTCGAGCGGCCGGCCGGGATCAGGCCGCCGCGGTGAACACCGGGAGGTAGCCGCCGGACTGTCCGGAGGCGGTGGGGTGGTAGGACTCGGAGATGTTCAGCCAGTTCACGCTGTGCAGCCAGGCACTGCCGGAGCAGATCTCGTGCCCGGTGAAGGTCCTGGTGACGTCGCCGAAGGCGAAGCCGTGGTCCGCGGCCCGCTTGGCGGTCGCCGAGTTGAGGTAGTCCGCGGCGTCGTTGATGGCGGCCCGCTCACGCTCGGAGAGGCCGGCGGTGCAGCTGCCGTTCAGCTGGTAGAAGCGGGGGTATCCGAGGACGACGACGCGGGCCGAAGGAGCCTTCGCGCTGATCGCGTCGTAGACCTTGTCGAGGTTGCCGGGGAGCGTCGAGTCCACGTAGCTCCGGGCCTGGTCGATGCGCGCGAGGCAGTTGCTCTCGGACTGCAGCACACAGGTGGTCATGACGTCGGAGAAGCCCGCGTCGTTGCCGCCGACGGAGATCGAGACGAGTCCGGTGCCCGCGCCGAGCGAGCCGAGCTGGTTCGCCAGAACATCACCCGTACGAGCACCCGTACAGGCCGCGAAGTTGAAGCTGGAGGGTGAGTTGGCCGCCGCCCACAGAGCGGGGAAGGCGCGGGAGCTGCGCTTGCAGGAACTGCCGTCGTAGCTGCCCGCGCCGACGCCCGACGAGTAGGAGTCGCCGAGGGCCACATAGCCGGTGGCCGCGGCCCGCTGGTCGGCCGGCTGGTCTGCCTGTGCCGTCGCCGCCCCGGTGAGGGCGAAGGCGCCGGCAAGGAGGAGCGAGGACATGTATGCCGTGAATCGTGACAATTTCATGGAACCTCCCTTAGCAGGATTTCTGCCTCACCTGTGGTAGCACGCACCACTGGCCACCGATAGTGTTCATGTCAATGAATTCGTCAACAATTCCCTTTCCCGCAACGGGAGTTCATCCACCACGAGAGGGTCCCGCGGGGAACATCTGCACGCTTCCTCCGCACCTTGACGGGCCGCCCGGGACTGCGCGACATTGAAGCCCGGCATCCGGCGCGCTGGGGGGCAAAGTCGCCAATGCAGACCATCAGGATCAAGCCGCTGCCATCAGACATGGGGCAGCACACCGGGCAGGACCGCGACAGAACCCTGTTGCCCCTGCTCGCAGGGGCGGCAGTCGCCGTGGGTGCGGTGGGCGCGGTGCTCGCGCTCATCGATCTGAGCTCACCGCTGCGCGGCCCGTTCACGCTCTTCTTCCTCCTCGCCGCGCCCGGCGCGGCGATCGGCGCCGCACTGCGGTCACTCGAGCCATGGGGCCGCATCGTGGCATCCGTCTCCGGGGCCGTCGCGCTCGACCTCCTCGTGGCCCAGGGCATGCTGGCGCTGCACGTGTGGTCGGTGCGCGGCGGAGTCGCCGTCGTCGCCGCGCTCAGCTCGCTCATCCTCCTGCTGACAGTGGTACGGCGGCTGCGTCGCCGTACGGCGAGAAGGTGGACTTCCTGACGTGAACATCACCGTGCACCGCCCCGGCGAGCTCACCGCCGCCGACCGGGCGGCGTGGACCGCGCTGCAGTCCAAGGCGCATCTGAACGGCTCGCCCGACCTCGCCAACCCCTTCCTCTCGCCGGAGTTCGCGCTCGCGACGGGGCAGTGGCGGCGCGGGGTGCGGATCGCCGTCGTGCACGAGGACGGCGAACCGGCCGCGTTCTTCCCGTTCCAGAGATCCATCACCGGCGTCGGCCGGGCCGTCGGTCTCGGTGTCTCCGACTGCCAGGGCCTGGTGCACCGGCCCGGCTTCGACTGGGACGCCAGGCAACTGCTGCGGGCCTGCGGGCTCGCGGTGTGGGAGTTCGACCATCTGGTGGGCGGCCAGGGCCCCTTCGAAGCGGGTGGATCCGTCTCCTTCCCCTCGCCCGTCATGGACATCGACCAGGGCTACGACACCTATCTCGGCCAACTCCGCGAGCACTCACCGAAGTTCACCCGTACGACGCTCGCCAAGGACCGGAAACTGGCCCGCGACCACGGCGCGGTGCGCTACGTGCACGACGAGCGCGACCCCGAGGTCCTCGCCACCCTGATGGGCTGGAAGTCCGCGCAGTACCGCAGGACGGGACGCAGCGACCGCTTCGCGCACCCGTGGATCACCCAGCTCGTGCGCCGCCTCTTCCACACCCGTTCCGACTCGTTCGCCGGGATCCTCTCGGTCCTCTACGCCGGGGACGCACCGATAGCCGCCCACTTCGGGCTGCGTTCCGAGCGGATACTCGCCTGCTGGTTCCCGGCGTACGACCCCGCGTTCTCGAAGTACTCGCCCGGCCTGGTCCTGCATCTGCGCATGGCCGAGGCCGCCGCCGCCGAAGGGATCGCGTACCTCGATCTCGGCCGTGGCCAGAAGGCGTACAAGGACTCCCTCAAGACACGCGAACTCGCCGTGTCCGAGGGATGGGTGGCGCTCCGCCACCCGGTCGCGCTCGGCCATCGGGCGCGGCGCGCCCCGGTCAGGGCGCTGCGCAACACCGTGCAGTCAAGGCCCGAATTCTTCGAACCGGCCGACAAACTGCTCAAGAAGATGGGCAAATTCCGATCACACAGCAGGGAATAGGGCAGTCCGAATGTGACCGCATAGATTGCACAAATCATGAAAAACGTGAGGCCACGTTCCAGGTCTTGCCATACAGTCTCAATCATCAATACCGTCGTACATCCACCCGCAACGGTCCATCACGCAATGCGATCTAGGGGAGGGCTCAAGATCGCGATGGTTCCGGTGCGGGGCGCGGTAGGGGGGTGCCGTGCTCGGTGATCGCTCTTCATCCGAGTCACGTCCCGCGCAATGCCAGCTCACCCGGCATGCACGGAGATCTATTTCGTCATGCGTAAGTGAGAACCCCCCTTTCGAACCGGATCAATTTCCGGACTGCCCGGGGGCGGGCGGTCCACCGGACGAGAGGGATCACAGGACTCATGAGTTCTTTCGTGCGCCCGGCAGACGCCGGCCAAGACCCGTTAAACAAGATCCCGAGGAACTACCGCCCGATCTCGACGCACTTGGCGATCACTCCGCCGGTGAGCGTCGTGATACCGGCCATGAACGAAGCGGAGAATCTTCCCTACGTCTTCAAGACACTGCCCGACTGGATCCATGAGGTCGTCCTCGTCGACGGCAACTCCACCGACGACACGGTCGCCGTCGCCCGCGAGCTGTGGCCGGACGTGAAGGTGGTCCGCCAACTCGGCAAGGGCAAGGGCGACGCCCTGATCACCGGCTTCGAGGCGTGCACGGGCGACATCATCGTGATGGTCGACGCCGACGGCTCGGCCGACGGCAGCGAAATCGTCTCCTACGTCTCCGCCCTCGTCTCGGGCGCCGACTTCGCCAAGGGCTCCCGCTTCGCCAACGGCGGCGGCACGGACGACATGACGCCGATCCGCAAGCTCGGCAACCACGTCCTGTGCTCCGTCGTGAACGCCAAGTTCGGCGCCCGCTACACCGACTTGTGCTACGGGTACAACGCCTTCTGGCGCCACTGCCTCGACAAGATCGAGCTCGACTGCACCGGCTTCGAGGTCGAGACCCTGATGAACATCCGGGTCGTCAAGGCCGGGCTCAAGGTGCAGGAGATCCCGAGCCACGAGTACCTGCGCATCCACGGCACCAGCAACCTCCGCGCCGTCCGTGACGGCATCCGCGTACTGAAGGTGATCCTCACCGAGCGCTCCGACCGCGCCAAGCGCGCGGCACGGCGCAAGGGTGCGCGGGACCTCCCCTTCCGCACCGGCCAGGGAGAGGTGTCTTGAGCGCAGACATATCGGTCGTCATCTGCGTGTACACCGAGGACCGCTGGGAGGACATCCTCGCGGCGGTCTCCTCGGTGCGCGCGCAGTCACGGGCGGCCCTGGAGACCCTGCTCGTGGTCGACCACAACGCCACGCTCCAAGACCGGCTGGCCAAGGAGTTCAAGGAGACCGAAGGGGTGCGGGTGCTCGCGAACGCGGGCCCCCGCGGCCTGTCGGCCGGACGCAACACCGGGATCGCCGCGTCCCGCGGCGACATCGTCGCCTTCCTCGACGACGACGCCGTCGCCGAGCGGGACTGGCTGCGCCACTTCGCCGAGGGGTTTCAGGACCCGCGGGTCCTCGCCGTCGGCGGCCGCACCCTGCCCGCCTGGGAGTCGGGACGGCGTCCCGACTGGTTCCCCGAGGAGTTCGACTGGGTCGTGGGCTGTACGTACAAGGGGCTCCCCCCTGGCCGGGTGCGCGTGCGCAACGTCCTCGGGGGCAACGCCTCGTTCCGGCGCTCCGCCTTCGACGTGGCGGGCGGCTTCGCGACGGGCATCGGGCGGGACGGCGACAAACGGCCGCTCGGCTGCGAGGAGACGGAGTTCTGCATCCGCCTCACCCGCGCCGCGCCGGACGCGATCCTGCTGATCGACGACCGCTCGGTGATCCACCACCGGGTGCCGGCGGCACGGGAGCGGTTCGACTACTTCCGCACCAGGACGTACGCGGAGGGCCTCTCGAAGGCGCTCGTGGCCCGAAGTGTCGGCGCGGACAAGGGACTTGAGTCCGAGCGCCGCTACACCACGCGCGTCCTGCCCGCCGGAATCGCCCGCGGGCTGCGTGACGCCCTGCTCGGACGGGCGGGCGGCGCGGGCCGTGCGGGCGCCATCGTGGCGGGAGTTGCCGCCGCGGCCGGGGGGTACGTACTCGGCAGCGTCCGTGCGCGCAGGGGAGGCGCCACGTTCTCGGTCGTCGAGATCGACGAACGGCCTCCCGGCGACGACGACAAGGGCACCACGGGCGGCGAGGGGGCTGCCGCATGAGTGCGAGACCTGTGCCGATACTGATGTACCACGCGGTCGCGCGTGTGCCGAACGAGGCGACGCGCGACCTCTCGGTGTCACCCGACGCGTTCACCCGGCAGATGGAAGTCCTCGGCGAGCAGGGGTTCACCCCGCTCACCGCCTCCCAACTGGCCGACGTGTGGCGCTCGTCGGGTACCACGCTCCCCGAACGGCCGATACTGATCACCTTCGACGACGGCTACGAGGGCGTGCACCGGTACGCTCTGCCCGTGCTCGCCAAGCATGGCTTCGCCTCGACCCTGTTCGTCTCCACCGGCTGGCTGCGCGGGGAGTACGACATCGGCGGCGGCCTCGACCGCATGCTCGACTGGGACCAGGTGCGCGAACTCGCCGCCGCCGGCACGGAGATCGGCGGCCACAGCCACACGCACCCCGAGCTCGACCAGCTCTCCGACGACGAGCTGCGGTTCGAGCTGGGGCGTTGCCGCGACATAGTGCACGACGAACTGGGCACCCGGCCCGCCTCCTTCGCGTACCCGTACGGCTACTCCAGCCGCCGGGTGCGCGAACGCGTGCGGGAGACGGGCTTCGCCCAGGCACTCGCCGTCGGCAACGGCCTGGCGCGCCGCACCCAGGGCCCGTACGCGCTGCGGCGGGTCACCGTGCGCCGCTCCACCGGGACCGACGAGTTCGAGCGGCTCGTGGCGGGCCGCTCGATAGGCCGCACCTTCGCCAGGGACCGCGCGCTCACCAAGGGGTACGCGATGGTCCGCAGAGCCCGACAGGTCCGCCGGAAGGCAATCCTCTCCCGTGTCTGACACGTCCACGGCCCAGGCCGACGTCTCCGGGTCCGCGAGCACCGGGCGGTCACGGTCGTCCGGCACGTCCGGCAGGCCCCGCAGAATGCGCCTGCCGGGCCGGGGCGACGGCGGCAGCCCGCTGTTCCGCAACGCCTATGCGCTGATGCTCAACACCGGCATCTCCGGCGTGCTCGGCGTCGGCTTCTGGCTGGCGGCCGCCCGGTACTACTCGGAGTCGGCCGTCGGCCAGGGCTCGGCGGCGATCGCCGCGATGAAGCTCCTGGCGGGGCTCACCGCCGTGACACTGACGGGCGCCCTCGCGCGGTTCATACCGATCGCGGGACGCGCCACGGGAAAGCTCATCTTCCGTACGTACGCGGGAAGTTCGGTGGCCGTGGCGCTGGCCGCGATGGTCTTCCTGCTCACGCTCGACCTGTGGGGGCCCTCGTACCGCTTCCTGCACGGCCCCGTCCACGGCGTCGGCTTCGTCCTCGCCGTGGTCGCCTGGTCGGTCCTGACCCTGCAGGACGGCGTCCTGACCGGGCTGCGCAGCGCCTTGTGGGTGCCCGTCGGCAACACCGTCTTCTCGGTGGCCAAGCTCGGGCTGCTCATCGCGATGGCCGCGGCGATCCCCACGGCGGGCGTCTTCGTGTCCTGGGTCGCCTCGATCGCGGTGTCGGTGATCCCACTGGGCTGGCTGGTCTTCCGGCGTCTGGTGCCGCGGCACGTGAAGGCCACCGAGGGCAAGGCGCACCCGCCGTCGCTGCGTGAGATCGGCCGCTTCCTGGCCGGTGACTACACCGGCTCGCTCTTCTCGCTCGCCGTGGTCTATCTCGTACCGGTGATCGTCGCCTCGCAGGTCAGCTCGGTCGACAACGCGTACTTCTACATCACCACCACCATCGGCGGCACGGTCAACCTCCTGGCCATCAACATGGGCGCCTCGCTGACCGTGGAGGGCGCGCACGATCCGGCGCTCCTTGCCGCCAACACCCGCTCGGCGCTGCGCCGGATGGCGATGATCATGCTGCCGGTGTGCGCGATCCTCTTTCTGGCCGCGCCGTACGTCCTGAGCATGTTCGGGCAGGGGTACGCCGACGCGGCCACCCCCCTGCTGCGCTGGTTCGCGGTGGGGGCGCTGCTCCGGGTCGTCATGGAGACGTACTTCGCGGTGCAGCGCGCGCAGAGCAGGACCACTGGAATCGCCTGGCTGCAGGGCCTGTTGTGCGTCCTGGTGCTCGGCCTGACGCTGCTCCTGCTGCCGCGGATGGGCCTGACGGGCGCGGGCGTCGCGGAGATCTCCAGCCTGGCGGTGATCGTGGCGATCGCGGCGCCGAAGCTGTACCGCGTGGCGCGCGTGACGCCTTCGGGACGGTCGGCCGACGGGGCGGCGCCGGACGGGGACCTGGCCGACCTGGGGACACCGGACGCGCCCGCCGAGCAGGTGCGGGCGGAGGCCGCCGCCGCGCCGGCCAGGGGCAGGGAGCGCCACGGGCCCGCGTGGGCGCTGCGCGAGTCCCTCGACTCGGACACCTTGCAGCTCGCCGTGCAGCTCGACTTCGACCACCAGGAGCGCAGGCCGGACGTGCGGCCGGGTCCTGGCACGCCCGCCGCCGGGACTCCCGCGGCGCAGAGCGAGGGGGACGACATGGATCACCGGCCCACCTGGGCGCTGAGAACCACCCCGGCCTCCGGGGCCTCTTCGTCCGTGTCGACGCCGCCGGTGGAGGAGCCTGGGCGGGACGCCTCCGCGTCGGCTTCGGAGGCCGTGGGGGGCGTTGAAACCCCGGTGCCCCCAGAGGCACCCGCTCCCCCGGAAGAGCCCCCCTCCGTGGCAGGAGATCTGCCGGGGGAGCCGCCTGCCGAGGAGTCACCGCGCGCAGGGTCACTGCTCGAAGAACCGCTGTCCCAAGAACCGCTGTCCCAAGAACCGCTGCCCCAAGAGCCGCTCCCCGAAGTGCCGCTGTCCGAAGAACTGCTGCTCGAAGAGCCCGCCGCTCCCCCGCGCACCCCATGGGCCCGCATCCTCGTCATGGCGCTCCTCCTCGCCGCCGCGCTCGGGCTGTACTGGCTGCCCGCCCTCGGCCTCGGCGAGAAGGACCTGGACGACATGGGCGGCCTCGGGCTGATCTCCGTCCTGCCGATGCCGACGCTGCTCGGCGCCGCCCTCCTGATCGTCGTGTTCGCCGCGCTGCTCTGGATGGACCGGCCCCTCAAGGGCCTCCTCCTGGTGACACTGCTCGCCACCGTCGTGTCGCTGCACGCGCTGCCCGCCGTCATCGAGGCCGAGCCGCGGTTCGCCACCGCCTGGCAGCACCTGGGCTTCATGGAGTACATCGACCGGACGGGCACCGCGGTGCCCGATCTGGACGCGCGCTGGAGCTGGCCCGGCTTCTTCGCCGCGGCCACCTTCGTCGCCGAGGCCTGCGGCGTCTCGGACATGACCGAGGTGATCCGCTGGTGGCCGACGGTCATCCAACTGCTCTACCTGGCACCGATGTTCCTGCTCGTGCGCTCCATGCGGGCGTCCTGGCGCGCCAAGTGGGTGGGCCTGTGGATCTTCGTGCTCAGCGGCTGGGTCGGCCAGGACTACTTCTCCCCGCAGGGCTTCACCTTCCTGCTGTACATCGCCTTCGTCGCCGTACTCATGGTGTGGTTCCGGGCCCCGCGCGTGCTGTGGGCCAAGCGGCGGCCCGGCGAGACCGAGGTCGAACCGGCCGGGCGCCGGGAGCGTGCCGTGCTCCTGCTCGTCCTGGTCGGCCTGTTCGCGGCGACGGTGCCCGCGCACCAGCTCACGCCGTTCGTGATGCTCGGCGTGCTCACGGTGCTCGTCCTGGTCGGCCGCTCCGAGCTGCGCGGCCTGCCGATCCTCTTCGGCGTACTCGTCGTCGTATGGCTCGGCTTCCTCGCCGAGCCCTACTGGTCGGGGCATTTCGAGGAGCTGTTCGGCGGGGTCGGCGGCGTGGGCGGCAATGTGTCCTCGTCGGTCTCCGGACGTATCGAGGGCGGCAGTTCGACGCACCAACTGGTGCTGTACGTGCGCGTGGCGATGGCCGGCGCCGTCCTGGCGTTCGCCTGCTGGGGCTGGTGGCGGCGGCGCTTCTACAAGTACAGCGAACGCTCGCTGCTCGTCCTGACCTTCGTGCCGTTCCTGGGCTTCGCCATGCAGTCGTACGGCGGCGAAATGGCCCTGCGCGTCTTCATGTTCGCGCTGCCGGGCGCGGCTCTGCTCGCCGGTCTCGCGCTGTTCCCGCGCGCGGGCATCACGGCGGAGGAGCGGGACCGCGACCGCGTGAGCCTCGCGCCGCTGGCCGCACTGATGGCCGGGCTCGTCCTGATGGGCGGCTTCCTGGTGGCCCGCTGGGGCAACGAGCCCTTCGAGCGGATCCGCCCCGGTGAGGTCACGGCGATGGAGTACGTGTACGCGCACGACGACCCGACGGTGCGGCTGCTCTGGATGAGCAACGACACGGTCAACAACGTGACGCCCGCGATGCCGTGGGGCGCCCGGGACATGGAGAAGGTGGAGTACGTCCCCACCCTCGCGCCGGCCGACCCCGTCCTGGTGTCCGGCCTGGTGAAGGCCCTCAAGGACGCGGGCCCCCACTCGTATCTGATGATCAACCGCAGCCAGACCACCTATCTGCAGCTGGACGCGGGCTATTCGAGGTCGTGGGAGCCGCGGCTCATCCGCAACCTCGACGACCGCCAGGACCTCAAGAAGGTCTTCACCAACGACGACGCCACCATCTACACCCTGCGCGAGGAACCGGACGGCAGGGCGGCGGAGGCCGATCCCGGCCCGGTGGGGCCGAAGGTGACATGGACGCCGTGGTCGGTGGTGGGCGGGCTCGCCGCCATCGCGGTGGTGCTGCTCCTCGCGGCACGCGAGGTGGTGCGGGTCGCGGCGGCGCCCAGCGTGCGGCAGCAGCGGTGGCTGCAGAGCAGCTTCTGGTTCTCGCTGCCGCTGCTCGCGGTGCTGCTCGCGTCACTGATCCAGCGGTTCGTGACGATGGCGTGAGCGCCATGTGCCAGGGGTGAAGTGGGCTACCGCTTGAGCCACTTCACCTCGTACCCCTTCATGTCGAACCGCTGCCCGTCGACCTTCGCGCTGATCCGCCGGTCGAGGGCGTTCACCACGAGGACCGTCTCGTCGTCGGCGAGGACGCGGACGTTCGGCCGGTCGTCGGCGGCGATCTGCACCTTCTCGTAGCGCGTGCCGGGGCCGAACTCCTTGCCGAACCGCTCGACGAGGGCCAGCATCGGCAACGGCGCGCCACCGTCGGCGAGTTGGGTGGAGCTCCACAGGCAGCCCGCACACCTGGTGCCCTTCTTCTGCGGGTTCCAGTAGAAGCCGCTGGTCGCGCCGCCGCGGGCCATCGCCATCAGCCCCGAGGCCTGGACGGCGACGCGGTGCGCCTCGGACCAGTCGTCGCGGTTGTCCTGGCTGTCGCCCGGCTCCACGTAGTACTCGGCCCACCACAGCGGCAGGTCACCGGTCCGTCTGCGCACCCACTCGCCCACGGCCGTGAACTTCTCGGTGGCCTTGAACTCGTCGGGGAGCATCTCGTCGTCCACGGTGTAGCTGGAGCCGTCGACGACGACGAAGTCCGCGCCCGCCTTGTTCTTGTTCCAGTAGTCGAAGGCGTCGAGGACCCGCTGGTCCATGCGGCCCCAGGGGCCCTTCACCTCCTTGGAGACGCCGTGGGTCTGGCGGGGGTCGACGCTGTCCATGACGAGGTAGGGGCCGCCGACCATGATGTCCTTGTTGACCTTCTTCAGGGCCTTGTAGACGAGGTTGTAGAACTCCGTGTACCCCTCGTAGTCCCAGCGGCCCTTCTCACTGTTCCAGAAGCCCTTGAACTCGTTCCAGACGATGAAGTGGCGTACGTCCGGGTAGCGCTTGGCCACGGTCGCGGCGAGTTTCGCGTAGTCCTCGTAGTGCTCGCGGTCCGGGGCGGTCTCCAGGGACTGCTGGCTCCAGTCGGTGTGGTCGGCGCCGGACTCGCCGCCCTTCATCCAGTCCGGGGCGCAGCACAGCGTGACGACGGGAGTGCCGTCGCTGCCCCGGATGAAGTCCATGCGGCGGTCCATGCCGGAGAAGTCGTAGCGCCCCGGGACCGGTTCCGGGTTGCCGGCGCCCCAGCCCATGACGTGCTGGATCTGCGGGACGGGCCGCCCCTGGTCGGCGAGTTCGGAGCGGACGCGCCCGACGGCCTCGTCCTCGCCCTCGTCCGCGCTGTACTGGGTGTGGGTGAAGCCCCAGCCCACCTGCGGCTCGGCGTCGCCGGGAGGGACGGCGGGGGTGCCGTGCACCTTGTCGCCGTCGGGGGTGGTGCCCGCGGTGCTTCCCCCGTCCCCGGGCAACGTGCTGACCAGTGTGATCACCAGGGCCACCGCGGCCGCACCAACGCCGAGCAGGGCGGTGAGACGCCACCGCCGTGTCCCCGAATTCCACCCATGACGTCCCATCAGGGGCAAGAGTATCCGGGCATGTTGACGGTAGGGGAGGTTCCGTACCACAGGTCTGTAACCGTGGCCCGGAACGGGACACAAGGGACGCACCTCGGAAACCGGATGCACGAGGGCAGGTGTGTGCCGGATCATGGCGACATGTCTGCGAACCCTCAGGACGCCCTGCCGATCCGGCTGAACGTCGACGACAGCGACTCCCCGTCGGATGTCGTGGACGCGCTGTTCCTCGGCCGCTTCGCGACGGGCGAGCAGCCCTTCTCCCACAGCGCGAACATCGACCGGGTCAAGTCCGGTTCCACGCTGCTGCCGCCCGGGGCGAGGGTGCTGCGCGCGGCGCGCGACGACGACCGCAGCGCGACGCTCGCCGAGGGCGACGGCTGGACGCTGCTGATCTCCCGCTGGAACCGGGGCGCGGACGTCACGGTGACGGCGACGACCGCGGAGCTCGCCCAGAAGGTCCTGAAGCAGGCCACGGACGGCGCGCAGGACGAGCCCGAGCCCCAGCCGGAGAACGTGACCATGGGGTTCTGGTACGTGTCTCCGCGGCGCGGCCCGCATCGCACCACCCGGCAGATCTCGGCCGGTACGTGGGAGGAGGTCCGGCCCAACTACACGGCACCGGTGGCCGACGCGATGGACAAGCTGATGAAGACGACGCCGGAGGACATCTCGGGCCGGCTGCTCCTGCTCCACGGGCCGCCGGGCACGGGCAAGACATCGGCGCTGCGGACGCTGGCGCGGTCCTGGCGGGACTGGTGTCAGGTGGACTGCGTCCTGGATCCGGAGCGGCTGTTCAGTGACGTCGGCTATCTGATGGACATCGCGATCGGCGAGGACGACGGCACGGCGAAGGGGCGCTGGCGGCTGCTGCTCCTGGAGGACTGCGACGAGCTGATCCGCGGCGAGGCGAAGCACACGGCGGGCCAGGCGCTGTCCCGTCTCCTCAACCTCACGGACGGCCTGCTCGGCCAGGGCCGCAACGTCCTGGTGGGCGTCACGACCAACGAGGACCTGGAGCGCCTGCACCCGGCGGTCGTCCGCCCCGGCCGTTGCCTGGCCCGCATCGAGGTCGGCGCGCTGACCCGCCGGGAGGCGGTGGAGTGGCTGGGCACGGAAGAGGGCGTGAGCCGCGAGGGGGCCACCTTGGCGGAACTCTTCGCCCTCCGCCGGGGCACGACCCCGACGTCGGTCCCGGACCAGAGGGAGGGGGCGGACGCGGGTTTGTACTTGTAGCCCGCACCGCTACACACAGCCCTCCGGTCGCGGGCAGCCGTTCCACACGCCCCCTCCCACCCGAACCACCCCCCGTTGTGGGCAGGCGTTCCGCACGGCGGAACGGGTGGGCACAACACCAACGCCGCCGAGAACCGACGAACCACGCCTAGCCAGAACTCCCATAAGCCGCGCGCAACGCATCCCGCACCGCCGAAAGCGCCTCCTCCTCGGAGAGCCCCAGCCGCCGAGCCGTATCGGCATACGCCTGCGCAGCAGCCGACGCCCCCTTCACCGCCGCATCCCCCGCCGCGGCGACAAACGTCCCGTTTCTCCCCCGCGTCTCAACAACCCCATCCGCCTCAAGCGCCCGATACGCCTTGGCGACCGTATTCGCCGCGAGCCCCAAGGACTCCGCAAGCCCCCGCACCGTCGGCAACTTGTAGCCGACCGGCAGCACCCCCGCCCGCGCCTGCTCCGCGATCTGCGCCCGCACCTGCTCGTACGGCGCGTCGCCCGCGCCCCCATCAACATCGATCTTCAAAGTCACGCAGCGATTCTCCCGCACACCCACCCCACCCGGCCCGGACCACCCGCCGGAAAATGGGAAGCGCTCCCCGCACGCCCCCGCGTACCGTGCGACCCCATGACTGTGATCGTCCGCGCACTCGACCCCGCCACCCCGGCGGACGCCGACGGCTTCGCCGCCGTCCGCCGCGTCTGCGTCCCCGCCATGCTCGCCACCGCCGAATCGGTCGCGTTCGACCGGGCGCACGCCCATCCGGACGCCCGCTACCTCCAGTTGATCGCCGAGGCGGACGGCGAGGTCATCGGCACGGCACAGACCGGCCTCGCCTACGACAGCCCCCAGCCGGGCCAGGGCTTCGCCAACGTCTATGTACGTCCGGACCGCCGCGGCATCGGCGCGGGCTCGCTGATCCTGCGCACCGCCGAGGAACATCTGGCCGCCGAGGGCGCCACCACCGTCTACTCGTGGGTCCTCGACGAGCCGGCGAACCTCGCCTTCGCCGCCAAGCGCGGCTACCGCGCCAGCCGCAGCGCGCACTTCCTCCGCCTCGACCTGGCGGCCGGCACCCTGCCGCCGCTCCAGGAGCCGCCGTCCGACGTGGAGTTGGTGAGCGGTTCGGCGTACGCCCAGGACCCGCGCCCCCTCTTCGACCTCGACGCGGAGACGGTCGCGGACGAACCGAGCGACGTGGCCGCGGAGATGACGGACTACCAGCACTGGCTCGCCGAGACCTGGCACCACCCGCTGATCAGCCAGGAGCTCACGACCGTGGCCCTGGTGGACGGCCGCCCTGCGGCGTTCAGCCTGGCCCGCACCGACGGCGAGGGCCGCTACACCTCGGGCATGACCGGCACCGCACGGGCGCACCGCGGCCGCGGCCTGGCCAAGCTCGCCAAGAACGACTCCCTGCACCGGGCCCGCGCGGCCGGCTGCACGGAGGCGTTCACCGGCAACGACGCCGGAAACGAACCGATGCTGGCCATCAACAAGTGGTTCGGCTACGAGATCTGCGCGACGGAGGTACGTCATGTCCACGACCTCGGCTGACACGAGACCCGCGCACCCCACCACCCTGGAGATCACCCTCACCAAGGCGGGCCGCACAAAGATCCGCTACCCGGCGGAGCTGCTCCACGACGACGGCACACGGATCACGGTCCGCGCCCCCTGGGCGGCCCCCGACACCCGCGACTTCGGCTTCGTCCGCTTCGAGCCGGGCGACGTCTTCGTGGAGCACTACTGGCGCGACCGCTGGTACGCGATCAAGGAGGTGTACGCCGCCGACGGCACCCACAAGGGCTGGTACTGCGACGTGACCCGCCCCACGGTCCGCGACGGCGACGTCGTGACGGTGGTGGACCTGGACCTGGACCTGTGGTGCTCGGCGGACGGCACGACCGTACTGCGCCTGGACGAGGACGAGTTCGAGCAGAGCGACCTCCCCACCACGGACCCCGCAGCAGCCGCAGCGGCCCTCCAGGCCCTCGACGACCTGGAATCCACAGCCCGGGACAGGGGCCTGGCCACACTCTGACCGCCCGCACCCGAGCGGCCCGCCCTACTCGGCGACCAACTCCACCTCATAGCCCTGCCCGCACTCCAGATAGGCCGCGTACTGGCCCTCGCCGCCCGCGTGCGGGTGGCGCTCGGGGAAGAGCAGCGTCCAGCCGTGGCGGGGCGCCGCGGCCACCAGGCGGTCGAGCGCGGCCCGTCCCGCCACGTGGAACGCCAGGTGGTTCAGGCCGGGCCGCCGCCGGTCGTGGGCGCCGGGCCGCAGGTCCGGGGATCGTTCGAGGACGACGTACGCGTCGTCGCGCCGCCAGCTGCGGCCGTTCGCCCAGCGTTGGTGGGGCACATGGCCCAACTCGCCCAGGAGCCACCCCCACGATGCCTCCGCCGCCACGAGGTCGGGCACCCACAGCTCCATGTGGTGGACCGCTCCCGTCCGCGCCGGGGCCAGCGCGACCGGCGGGGCGGTGCGCCGGACGTCGTACGCGACCGAATCCTCGTCCCGCTGCCAGTGCACGACGAAGCGGTCGCCCGCGCGCCAGGCGGTCAGGGCCGCGCGGCAGTACGCCACCATGTCGTGCGGCAGCGCGGACAGGTCGTGCCAGGAGAGCCCCGCGCACTTGTCCGGCTCGGCGTTGAACGGCTCGCCGCCCGCGCCGTGCTCCGCGGAGAAGAACCAGCCGGTGCGCGCCGCCTCGCCGGGCCCTCGGTGCTGTACGACGGCCTCCGCGCGCAGGTCGGCCGGGGCGAGGCCGAGGCCGATCTCCTCGCGCGCTTCGCGGATCATCGCCGCGCGGACGTCCTCGCCGTCCTCCACGTGGCCCGAGGGGAGGTGCAACAGGCCGTCGCCGTAACCGGTGTTGGCCCGGCGGGCAAGCAGCACCTGTTCCCCTCGGCGCAGGATCAGGTGGACGTCGACGATCTCCGCGTGCCGGCCCGGTGCCTGGGCGGAGGCCGTCGCCTCGGCACCCCCGTCGACCTGCGGTGCAACCTCGTTCGTCGTCATTCCCCGATCGTGGCATCCGCCACTGACAATCGCCCCCGGATCAGAAACCGGCCCCGCGGAGGTCTAGCGGGCCCCTCCGGTGGAAATCGGTAGGACAGGACAGGGAGGCAGCCATGCGCCGAGTGACCGTGCACAAGCCCACTGGCAGGTCCAGCAGTCGACGTACGCGGGAGAGGCAGGAGTCGGAGGTCGCTCCGCGGGAAAGGCCCGAGGTCCGCAAGGACATTCAGCGGACCTGGTGGCCGGACGGGTGAGACGCGATGGACGAGATGACGCGGGTGAGACGCCACGGGTGCGACGACACGGGTGCGATGACACAGGTGCGATGCGACGGTCTCAGGTCTCCGTGAGGCGCTTGCGGTAGTGCAGGCGGTCGTAGGGGCCGTCCACTCGGCGCTCCACCAGCTCGTAGCCGTAGCGGGGGTAGATCTTCTGGTTCTCCCACATCAACGCGTTGGTGTAGAGCGTGACTTCGATGAAGCCCAGCGCACGCGCGTGTGCGTCCACGAAGGAGAGCAGTCGGCGGCCCACCCCCTGTCCCGCGGCATCGGGGTGGACCGCGATCGACTCCAGGAGGAGCCGGCCCTCGTACGGACGCGGGACGAGGACCAGAAGTCCGACCACCGGTTCCCCGGTGACGTACACCCGCCCCGCCGCCACGTCGGCCGTGTGGTCGGCCTCCATGGGGGCGGGCACCACCCCGATGCGTTCGATGTAGTGGTGGTACGCCGCGTCGGTCACCGCCCGCACGGCGGGCACGTCGGCGGCTGCGGCGAGGCGGACGTCGATGTCCGCGGATGTCTCGGGTGCTGCGCTCATGCCTCCACGTCTACGCCACGTCGGCGCACCCGCACCAGTGCCTTCTTCACCAACGGCCACGCCACGATCAGGACGATGAGTCCATAGACCGTCACGGAGAACGGCGTGAAGAGGCCGCTGACGCCGCCGTCGCTGATCTGCAGGGCGCGGCGCAGCTGTTGCTCGGCGTTGGGTCCGAGGATGACCCCGATGACGGCGGGCAGGATCGGCAGTCCGTAGCGCCGCATGCCGAAGCCGATCAGTCCGATGACCAGGAGGATGACGAGGTCGAGCGGTTCGCCGCCGACCGCGTACGCGCCGACCGCCGCGAAGAACAGGATGCCCGCGTAGAGATAGGGCCGCGGAATCCGCAGGAGCTTCGCCCAGAGCGGGGCCAGGGGGAGGTTCAGGGCCAGCAGCAGGACCATGCCGACGAAGAGCGAGGCGATCAGGCCCCAGACCAGGTCCGGTTCGCGTTCGAAGAGCAGCGGGCCCGGCTGGATCCCGTACTGCTGGAAGGCCGCGAGCATCACGGCGGCGACGGCGGTCGTGGGCAGGCCGAGCGTCAGCATGGAGACGAGGGTGCCCGCGGCGGACGCGGAGGACGCCGACTCGGGGCCCGCGACACCCTCGATGGCGCCCTTGCCCCACTCCTCCTTGTGCCGGGAGAGGCGTTTCTCCGTCACGTACGACAGGAACGTCGGGATCTCCGCGCCGCCCGCCGGGATCGCGCCGAACGGGAAGCCGATGAACGGGCCGCGCAGCCAGGACTTCCAGGTGCGCCGCACGTCCTGCTTGCCCAGCCAGGGGCGCCCGACGGGGATGGCCTCGCCGCTGGTGCGGCGCAGATGGGCGGCGACCCACAGGGCCTCGCCGATCGCGAAGAGGCCCACCGCGACGATCACCACGTCGACGCCGTCGGCGAGTTGGAGCGAGCCGAACGTGAGCCGCTGCTGCCCCGTCATCTGGTCCAGGCCCACCAGGCCGATGGTGAGGCCGATCAGCAGCGAGGCGAGGCCGCGGACGCGGGAGGAGCCGAGCACCGAGGTGACCGCGATGAAGGCCAGGACCATGATCGCGAAGTAGTCGGGGGCGCCGATGTCCACGGCCAGGTCGGCGACCTTCGGCGCGAGCGCCACCAGGAGGATCGTGCCGATCATGCCGCCCGCGAAGTGCCCGATGGCGGCGGCCGCGAGGGCCTGCGCGCCCCGCCCCGACCTGGCCATCGGATGGCCTTCCATGGCGGCGACGACGGCGGCGCTCTCGCCGGGGGTGTTGAGCAGGATGGAGGTGGTCGAGCCGCCGAACATCGCGCCGTAGTAGATGCCGGCGAACATGATGAAGGCGCCGGTCGGTTCGAGTCCGTACGTCACGGGGAGCAGCAGCGCGACCGCCATCGCGGGGCCGATGCCGGGCAGGACACCGATCGCGGTGCCGAGCAGCACGCCGACCGCGGCCCACAGGAGGTTGATCGGGGTCAGGGCCGTGCCGAAGCCGTCCATCAGGGAGTTGAAGGCGTTCATGTCACAGCACTCCCATCAGGGGACCGCCCGGCAGGGGCACCCCGAGCAGGTTGTTGAAGACTTCGTACGTGACGACGGAGAGTGTGGCCGCGATGAGCGGATCACGGTCGAAGCGGCGGCTGCCGAGGGCGTAGGCGGAGCCCCAGAAGAGCAGCGCCCCGGTGACGGGGAAGCCGACCGGTTCGATGAGGACGGCGGTGGCGAGGAAGACGCCGGCGAGCAGCAACACCGTGCGCCAGTCGGCCGGTTCGGACAGGTCGATGTCCTCGCCGCCCTCGGCCTCGCCGCGCCCGCCGCGCAGGACGTCGACGGCGAGCAGGAGGGCGACGACGAGCAGTCCGATCCCGACCACGACCGGCACGGTCTTCGGGCCGATCGGGCCGCGCTGGGCGATCTCCACGTCCATGGTGAGCGCGTCGGCGAGGACGAGCACGCCGAGGGCCAACAGCAGGACGCACACGCCGAGTTCGGAGTGCTCGCGCAGCCAGGAGCGGGAGGCCCGCGGCTCCTCTTCCGTTTCCGTGAGGTCGGTCGTGGTCACAGCCCCAGCTCCTTCAGCACCGACACGACGCGCTCGTCCTGGGCGTCCAGGAAGTCGCCGAACTCCTCCCCGGGCAGGAAGGCGTCGTCCCAGCCGTTGGTCTTGAGGGACTTCTTCCACTCGGGCGACACGTGCAGCTTCTCGATCAGCCCGATGAGCTTGTCGCGCTCGGCGTCGCTGAGTCCCGGCGGGGCGACGATGCCGCGCCAGTTGGTGAAGTTCACGTCGTAGCCGGACTCCTTGAGGGTGGGCCCGTCCAGGCCCGGCACCCGCTTCGGTCCGGTGACGGCGAGCAGCCTCAGCTCGCCCGACTTGATCTGGTCCAGGTACTCGCCGACTCCGGAGACGCCGAAGGCGACCTTGCTGCCGAGGATCGAGGCGAGCAGTTCGCCGCCGCCGTCGAAGGGAACGTAATTCACCTTCTTCGGGGCGATCCCCACGGCGCGCGCCATCAGCATCGGCGCGATGTGGTCGGGTCCGCCGGGGGCCGATCCGCCGCCCACGGGCAGCTTGCCCGGGTTCTTCTTCCAGGCGCCGACGAGCTGCTCGATGGTCTTGTACGGGGAGTTCTTGGCGACCACGACGACGTCCTGCTCCTCGGTGAGCCGGGCGATGGGAGTCGTGTCCGCGAGGGTCTTCGGCGAGTGGTTGGAGCGGGCGGCGCCCACGACGCCGAGGCCCATGGACATGGCGAGCTTGCCGTTGCCGTGCTCGCCGACGAGCCGGGTCAGGCCGACGGTGCCGCCGGCGCCGGGGAGGTTGAACACCTCGATGTTGTGCGTGAGTTCGGCGTCCTCGGCGTTCTTCGCGGCGGTACGGGCGGTGATGTCGTAGCCGCCGCCGGGCGTGTTGGGGACCATGAGGCGCAGGCCCGGGATCTGGGTGCCGGTCTCGGCGCCGCTGCCCGTGGTGAGCAGCGGCGGCGCCACGAGCACGAGGAGGGCGGCCCCGAGCAGGGCGAGGGGTGTGCGCAGGCGCACCGTGTGCCACCACCTGTCGATACGTAGTCGGGTGTGAGGTGGCCCACATGTTGCCCGCGCGTGAACAGCCTGTCTCTCTTCCGGAACCAACGGACGTTGTGGTCGTTGTGGTCGCGCCCATAGCCTGCGGCGATGACAAAGGTGCTGGTCGTGGACGACGACTTCATGGTCGCCAAGCTGCACAGTCGGTACGTCTCCGCGGTGGAGGGATGCACGGTGGTCGGCGTCGCGCACACCGGCGCCGAGGCGGTCGGCGCGGTGGAGCGCCTGCGCCCCGACCTCGTGCTCCTCGACGTGTATCTGCCCGACATGGACGGCATCGCGGTGCTGCGCGAGCTACGGGCCGCCGAGGAGCGGGATCCGGCGCGGCAGCCGGTGGACGCCCTCTTCATCACGGCGGCGCGGGACGCGGAGATCGTACGGGCGGCGCTGCGGGCGGGCGCCCTGCACTACCTCATCAAACCCTTCAACCAGGCGGCCCTGAAGGAGCAGTTGAGGCACGTGGCCGCCCTGCGGGCCCGCCTCGACGGCCTGGAGGAGGCTCGCCAGGAGGACGTCGACCACATCTTCGGCACCCGCCCACCGGGCTCCAGGGAACTGCCGAAGGGTCTGGCGGCCCACACGGCGGACCTGGTGGAACAGACCCTCCGCAACCACCCGGAGGGCCTCTCGGCCTCACAGTGCGCACAGGCGGGCGCCCTCTCCCGCGTGAGCGCCCGCCGGTACCTGGAGTTCTTCACGGCCACGGGGAGGGCCGAGGTGACGCTGCGGTACGGGGGGACGGGGCGGCCGGAGCGGCGGTATCGGTGGGTGGGGTGAGCCGTGGCCCCACAGCGCCAAATCGGGCATCGCGGGCGTGACCTGAGCGGAGCCTGAGCGCTCCCTTAAAGCGACCATAAGGATCTCCATCACCCGGCCTCAGCAGGCGATTTCACGGTTCTGAAGGGCTAGCTTTCTCGGCGCCGGGGCGGTTCCGAACCGTCGGTGCCGCACATGTTCGGGGGGCGGCGCCGGCCGTTCGCAGCCGTCTCGTGTCCCCACCCCTGAAACGTCGTTGAGGAGAACCACCCATGCCTGCTCGCCGCCGCAAGGTCGCCGCGATCGCCGCCGTCGGTGTCGCCCCGCTCGCCCTGACCGCCCTTTCGGTCACGCCCGCCGCCGCGCACGGGTCGATGACGGACCCGGTCAGCCGGGTCTCCGCCTGCTTCCAGGAGGGGCCGGAGTCGCCGAAGTCGGCCGCCTGCAAGGCCGCCGTGGCCGCCAGCGGTACCCAGGCCTTCTACGACTGGAACGGCGTGAACATCGCCAACGCCGCGGGCAAGTCGAAGGAGATCATCCCCGACGGCAAGCTGTGCAGCGCGAACAACGACAAGTACAAGGGCCTCGACCTGCCGCGCGCCGACTGGCCGTCCAGCAAGCTGGCCGCCGGCAACCACACCTTCCGCTACAAGGGCACCGCCCCGCACAAGGGCTCCTTCGAGCTGTACGTCACGAAGGACTCGTACGACCCGACGAAGCCCCTGAAGTGGTCGGACCTGGAGGACAAGCCCTTCGTCAAGGTCACCGACCCGAAGATGGAGAACGGCGACTACGTCTTCGACGGCACGATCCCCGCCAAGTCGGGCCGCCACCTCATCTACTCGATCTGGCAGCGCTCGGACTCCCCCGAGGCCTTCTACACCTGCTCCGACGTCGTCTTCGGCAAGGACACCGGCGGCTCGGGCTCCGCCCCCGCCCCGGCCGCGTCCGCCCCTTCCGAGAAGGACATCGCGGACGGCGCCGACAAGTCCTCCGTCGAGCACCACGGCCACGGCGACGCCGACGCCAAGACGGGCGCCGAGGTCACCGAGGCCGCCCCCGCGGACGAGCCCGCCGGCAACCGGCCCGAGGTGAACGGCGGCGCCGAGAAGCCGGCCACCACCAGCACCACCGCGAACGACAACCTCGCCGAGACCGGCGGCGACAGCACCACCCCGTACATCGCGATCGGCGGCGCCGCCGCCCTCGCCGTCGGTGCCGCGGCGATGTTCGCCACGACCCGCCGCCGCGCGGCGGGCCGCCACGGCCGCTGAGGCACACAGCAGTTGAGCCGAAAGGTCGCGCTCCCCTCCCGGGGGGGGCGCGACCCTTCAGCGCTCGCCCACCACGACAGACGCGTGCGCTACGACAGACACGCGCGCTACGACAGGCACGTGCTCGGCGTCGCGTGCTCCGGATCCAGTGCGTTCGCCACCTCGTGGTGGGCGACGCGGTCCAGGATCCCTATCGCCACGTGCTCCGCGATATTGACCGGGCACAGGTCCTGCAGGGTCACGTTGCGCACGCCGGGACCGTCGAGGAACTGGGAGCGGTACGGGGTGACCACCTCGTCGTACTTGGTGGCGATGACGGTGTAGCGCACGCCCGGCACCGTGTCCCCGCCCTCATTCAACTTGGCCAGGAACGGCGACCCCGCCACCTGGTCGGCGAGGCCCGGCGTCTTCGTGGTGAGCAGGTCCTCGACCCCGGGGAAGTACGGCAGCAGCCTGGTGAGGCCGAGCAGTGTCGTGCCGTGGTTGTCGGGCGCGAGGCCTATGAGGGCGTTCACCTTGTCGGCGCCCCCGAGGAACTTGAGGTAATGCCGCGGCATCATGCCGCCCTGCGAGTGGCCTACGAGGTCCGCCTCCTTCGCGCCCGTCGAGGCGAGCACCTTGTCGACGAAGCGGTCGAGCTGCTCGGCCGACTTGTCGATGGGGCCGAGCCCGTGGAAGAACGGCACGCCTTCCAACTGGCCGTAGTCCAGGGAGTAGACGCAGTAGCCGCGCTTGACGAGGTAGGGCGCGAGGACCAGCCAGTTGTCGACGGAGTTCCCGAACGTGCCGTGCACGAGGACGACCGGGCGGGGGTGCGCGGCGGACGGCTTGCAGTCGTAGTCGTTCCAGCCCCTCGACGTCGTGGCCGACGCGGTGTCCTGTGCGGCCGCGGCGGTGGGGGTGAGGGTCAGCGCGCCCGTGACGAGCAGGGCGGCGGCGAGCGCGCGCAGCGCTCGTCTCCAGGGCAGCATCGTGTGATCTCCTTGCGGCTCAAGGGAGTTGCGATGGCTGTACGCCCTGCGATCCGGATCACCGGGATGTTGCGTGCATGGCAAATTACGCGCGGGTAGGTGAGGAGTGAAGCTGCGCGTCGGTAAAAAGTTCCAGCAATCACTGGCACGGTCACGGCTGCCGCCCCCCAGAGGCACCGCGCCCGGTCAGGTCAGGTCAGGTCAGGTCAAGTCCCGGTCCCGGTCACCGCGTGGGTGCCACGAGCCCCATCTCGTACGCGATGATGACCAGTTGGACCCGGTCGCGGGCGTCCAGCTTCGTGAACAGGCGCGCCACATGCGCCTTGACCGTGGCCACGGTGATGAACAGTTCGGCGGCGATCTCGGCGTTGGACCGGCCCCGCCCGACCAGGGTGAGGACCTCGCACTCCCGGTCGGTGATGCCCTCCACCGCGCGGGGCTCCGGCGGCCCCGCGGGCTCGGGGCGCGCCGCGAACTCCTCGATCAGGCGCCGCGTGACGCCCGGAGCGATCAGCCCGTCCCCCGCCGCGACCACATGGACCGCCGCGAGGATGTCCTCCAGGGCCATGTCCTTGACCAGGAATCCGCTCGCGCCCGCCCGCAGCGCGCCGTAGACGTACTCGTCGTCGTCGAAGGTGGTCAGGACGAGCACGCTCGGCCCCGCCGGGTCCTCCTTGATCAGACGGGTGGCCTCGATGCCGTCCATGCCCGGCATGCGGATGTCCATGACGACGACGTCGGGGCGTACGTCCGAGGCGAGCCGCACCGCTTCGCCGCCCGTGCCCGCCTCCCCGACGACCTCGATGTCCGGGGCGTCGGCCATCAGCACGCGCAGGCCCGCGCGCACCAGCGGCTGATCGTCGGCGAGGGCGACACGGACGACACGCACGGCGCTCATCCGGCCTCCCCCTGCGTCCATTCGGCCTCCCCCTGCGTCCTTTCGGCCTCCCTCTGCGCCCATTCGACTTCCCCCCGCGGCACGGGCAGCCGGGCCGTCACACGGAAGCCGCCTTCGGGGCGGGGGCCCGCGGCGAAGCTGCCGTGCAGCAGGCCGACGCGCTCGCGCATGCCGACGATGCCGTAGCCGGCGCCTGCGGGCAGCCCGCCGCGGCCGTCGCCGTCGACCTCGACGGTCACCTCGTCGGCGCCGTGGCCGATGGTCACCCGGCAGGCGTCGGCACCCGTGTGCCGCACGACGTTGGTCAGCGCCTCCTGCAGGATCCGGAACGCGGCCAGGTCGATGTCCGGAGGCAGCGGCCGGGGCGTGCCGCGCCTGCGCACGTCGACACGCACCCCGGCGTCCAGCGTCGACGCGACCAGGCGGTCGACGTCGGCCGTGCCCAGGCCGGGGGCGGGGTCCAAGGGAGCGGCAGCACCTTCTTCGGCCCGCTCCGTGGGCCTGCGCAGCGCGACCAGCGTCCTGCGCAGCCCCGCGAGTGTCTCCCTGGAGGGCGCGCCGGGGCGCTACGCCGCCAGCGTCCCGGGAACGATCGCCCCGGGCCCGAACCTCGCCCGTGCCCGGTCGGCGACCTCCTCGATCCGGCGGGCCTTGTCGTCCGCCGGGTCGAACGTCAGCTGGTGGGCGGCGTGTTCGGCGGGGCCGAGCCCTTCGGCGCGCAGGGCGATGCCGCGCACCCGGGCGCGCTGCAGGCCGAGCGCCTCGTACATGCGGTACGCGGCCGTGGTCAGCGCGGTGGAGTGCGCGGTCGGCTCGGGCAGCGTCCGGGTCCTGGTGGTCGTGGTGCGGTCCGCGTACCGCACGGTGAGGGTCAGCGCGCGGCACACCTGGCCCTCGCCGCGCATCCCGACGCCCAGTTCCTCGGCGCAGGAGAGCAGGGCGCGGCGGTGCCGGAAGGGGTCCAACTCGTCGCGCGAGAAGGGACGTTCGGTGGAGACCGAGCGCGCGGCGGCGTTCGGCGTGACCCGGGCACGGTCGATGCCCCGCGCCTTCTCACGCAGCTCGCGGCCCGCGCGGGCGCCGACGAGCCGCTGCAGGGTGGACAGGGGCGCGGCGGCGACCTTGCCGAGGGAGTCGAGTCCGTACTCGCACAGGGTGCGGGCGGTGGCGCGGCCGATGCCGGGCAGCTCACCGACGGGCCGCTCGGCGAGGAACTCCCGTACTCCGTCCACCCCTTCGGGCACCGCGCGGGTCACGCCCGGCGCGGCGCCGCGCGCGGCCATCCGGGCCAGCATCGGGCCGGGGCCCGCGCCGATCGCGCACTCCACTCCGTACCGGGCGAGCGCCCGCACCCGTATCAGCGCGGCCAGCTCGACGGCGCTCCGCCCGAAGTACCGCCGCGCGCCGCGTACGTCGACGAGCGCGGCGTCGGGCGGCAGCGCCTCGACCAGAGGAGTGAACTCCCCGAGCAGGCCGAGGAGTTGGGGCAGTGCGGCTTCGTACATGGGAGGCAGCAGAAATCGTACGTAGAGAGTGCCCGCCCCACAGACCTCGACCACCCCGCGCTCCTCCGCCCCACAGACCTCGACCACTCCCCTCTCCTCCGCCCCACAAGCCCCAGTAACCGCCCCGCTCTCCCCCGTCACCGCACTCATCCCGCACTCCCCGGACTCCGATGCCACAACTTCCGTGTCCCCGCGGCGCCTTCGCCCGCCGGGCGCAGATCAGCCCAGGGATGCATCTCGTACCCCGTGGACATGCGGATGCGCCGCCCGTCGTCCGCCGCCTTCTCCTCCCCGGGGGCGGCCTCGGGCTCCGCCTCCGATTCCGCCAGACGCAGCGCCACCGCGTCGAGACCGCCCTCCTTCCGCACCTCCACCAGCTCCGCGAGGTTCCACGCCGCCGCGCCGACCACGCTGAGGCTGCGCGGCCCGCGCCGCTGCACCACGCCGTGTACGAGCAGCAGCCAGGAGTGGAAGACGGTGTGCGCGCACCGCTCGTGGGCGTCGTCGAAGAAGGCCAGGTCGACCAGGCCCGTGCCGTCGTCCAGGGTGGTGAAGATGACGCGCTTGCCGGAGCGGATCGGCGGGGTCTGCGTGGCGGCCTTGGCGCCCGCGACCAGGACGGTCGCGCCGTGCTCGGCCTCGCGCAGGCGCCGGGCGCTGAACACGCCGAGCTCCGCGAGGAACTCCTTGTGGTCGCCCATGAGATGGCGGGAGGAGTCCATGCCGAGGACGCCGAGCTCGGCGCTGAGCCGCTCCGCGTCGTCGAGATCGGGGAGCCCCGCGGAAGCGGTCCCGCGCCCGCCGGCCAGGGGCAGTTGACCCCCTGCCGCGCCCCGCGTCCCGCGCCGCAGCTCGGCCAGGTGCAGTTGCAGGTCACGGCGGTTGGCGCCGAACGCGTCGAGCGCGCCGACCCGCGCGAGCCGCTGCGCGACCGGCTTCGAGGGCCTGGCCCGCTCCCAGAAGTCGACGAGCGAGGCATAGGGCTGCCCCTCCGCGATCCGCGCGGCCTCGGCGTCGCTGATGCCGTGCACGTCGCAGAGGGCGAGCCGCAGACCCCAGACCTCCCGAGACCCAGATTCCTCGGACACCAGTTCGATGCGGTGAGCGACCGCCGACCGGTTCACGTCCAGCGGAAGGATCGGTACCCCCCGCCGCCGCGCGTCCGCGAGCAGCAGCCGCTTCGGGTACATCCCGGGGTCGTGCGTGAGCAACCCCGCGTAGAACGCGGCCGGATGATGGGCCTTCAGCCACGCCGACTGGTACGTCGGCACGGCGAAGGCCACCGCGTGCGCCTTGCAGAATCCGTACGACCCGAAGGCCTCGACGATCTCCCAGGTACGGGTGATCGTCTCCGCGTCGTACCCCCTGGCCGCCGCGTGCTGCGCGAACCAGAAGCGGATCCGCCCCTGCGAATCGGGGTCGGAGAGCCCGCGCCGCACCCGGTCCGCCTCGTCGCGCCCGCAGCCGGTCATGATGTCCACGATCTCGATGATCTGCTCGTGGAAGACGACGACTCCGTACGTCTCCTTCAGCGGCTCCGCGAGGTCGGGGTGCGGGTAGCGGACGGGCGCGCGGCCGTGCCGGGCCTCGATGAAGGGGCGCACCATGTCGGCGGCGACGGGTCCTGGACGGAAGAGGGAGATGTCGACCACCAGGTCGTGGAAGGTCGCGGGCTGGAGGCGTCCGACCAGGTCCCGCTGTCCCGGCGACTCGATCTGGAAGCAGCCGAGCGTCTGGGCCGACTTGATGAGTCGGTACGTCGCCGGATCGCCCGGCGGCACCGCGTCCACGTCCACCCGCTCGCCCGTGGCCCGCTCGACCTCCGCCACCGCGTGCGCCATCGCCGACTGCATCCGCACGCCGAGCACGTCCAGCTTGAGCAGGCCGAGGTCCTCGACGTCCTCCTTGTCGAACTGCGACATGGGAAAACCCTCGCCGCTGGTCGGCATCACGGGCGTGCGGGCGAGCAGCGAGGCGTCGGAGAGCAGCACCCCGCACGGGTGCATGGCGACACCGCGCGGCAGCGCGTCGAGGGCCTCGACCAGCTCCCACAGCCGGTCGCGGTCCCCCGATTCCTGGGCGATCTGCCGCAGTTCGGGCAGCTCGTCCATCGCCGCGCGGGCGTCGCGGGCGCGGATGTGCGGGAAGGCCTTGGCGATCCGGTCGATGTCGGCCGGGTCCATGGACAGGGCGGCGCCCACGTCGCGTACGGCGTGGCGGACCCGGTAGGTCTCGGGCATGGCGACCGTCGCGACCCGCTCGGTGCCGAAGCGGCCGATGATCGCGCGGTAGACCTCCAGACGGCGGGCCGACTCGACGTCGATGTCGATGTCGGGCAGCACGGCCCTCCGCTTGGACAGGAACCGCTCCATGAGCAGCCCGTGCTCGACGGGGTCGGCGTGCGCGATGCCGATGAGATGGTTGACCAGGGATCCCGCGCCGGAGCCGCGCGCCGCGACCCGGATGCCCAAGTCGCGTACGTCGTCGACCACTTGGGCCACGGTCAGGAAGTAGGAGGCGAAGCCGTGGTACGCGACGATGTCCAGCTCGCGGTGCATCCGCTCCCAGTAGTCGCGAGCCCCGGGGCCGCGGTCGTACCCGCGCAGCACCATGCCCGCCGCCGCCCGCGAGGCCAGGACACGCTGCGCGGTGCGGCGCCCGGCGCCGACCAGGCGCGGCTCGGGGAAGTGCACGGACCCGATGCCGATGTCGTCCTCGGCGTCGACGAGGCACTCGGCGGCCACCGCACGGGTCTGCTCCAGCAGGCGGTGGGCGGTGTCGCGGCGGAAGCCCGCGGCCTCGACGACGCGCTCGGCGACGCGGAACATGTCGCCCGCGCCCTTCAACCACCGTTCGCCGCCGTCGAGTTCCTTGGTCGGGTCGACGGGGACGAGGCGGCGCGCGGCGTCGAGGACATCGGCGACGGGGCCCTGCCCCGGGTCGGCGTAGCGCACGGCGTTGCTCAGGACGGGGCGCACGCCCTGCTCGGCGGCGAAGCCGACGGTGCGCGCGGCGAGCCGGAGCGATCCGGGACCGGTGCCCTCGCGGCCGTGCCAGACGGACTCCAGGCGCAGCGCGTCGCCGTACCGCTCGCGCCACGGGGCCAGGAGCCGCGCGGCCCGGTCCGGGCGCCCGGCGGCGAGCGCGCGCCCCACGTCGGACGCGGGGCCCAGCAGCACGGTCAGGCCCTCGCCGTGGTTCTCCTGCCACGGCAGGACGGGCTGCTGCCCCGCGCCTTCCCGGTGCGCGGCGGTGACCAGCCGGCAGAGCGTGGCCCAGCCGGTGGCGCCGTCGCGGGCGAGGAAGGTGACGCGCGGGGTCGATTCGTCGATGAAGGCGCCGCCGCGCACGGGCGCCCGCCGCCGCTCCCCCTTGGCGGGGACGGGTACCCCCACCGCGAGCTCGGCCCCGAACAGCGGCCGCACCCCGGCCTTCTCGCAGGCCTTGGCGAACCGGACGGCGCCCGCGAGGGTGTCCCTGTCGGTGAGCGCGAGGGCGTCCATGCCCCGCTCGGCGGCGCGCTCGGCGAGCCGCTCCGGGTGCGAGGCGCCGTACCGCAGGGAGAACCCGGAGACGGTGTGCAGATGCGTGAACCCGGGCACACGCACCTCCTGCAACCCTGAACCGATCCGATCTCACATCCCCCGTCTCCACCATAGACCACTTTCGAACTCACGTACGACACGAGTGTTCGATTACCTGTCGGAGGTCGTCCGTTCGGCCCATCCCACCTGCGGGAACGCCCGGGGCCCCCGAGCGTGGGGGCATGAGGTTCGCCGACGAATTGAAGAGCGCCGTCACTCCGCGAGCAGCCCTGCTCGTCATCGGCGTACTCGCCCTGCAGCTGCTGTTCATCGCCTCCTACGTAGGGGCCCTGCACAACCCGAAGCCGAGAGACGTCCCCTTCGGAGTGGTCGCCCCGGGACCCGCGGCCGAGCAGACCGCCGACCGGCTGAAGAAGCTCCCCGGCGAACCGCTCGACACCCGCGTGATCGAGAACGAGGGCGTGGCCCGCCACCAGATCATGAACCGCGACATCGACGGCGCCCTGATCGTCGACCCGCGCGGGACGACCGACACCCTCCTGGTCGCGTCCGGCGGCGGCACCGCGCTCTCCAGGACCCTGACCGAGCTCACCGCCAAGATCGAAGGCGCCGAGAAGCGCGCGGTGAAGACCGTCGACGTGGCCCCGGCATCGAAGCAGGACTTCAACGGACTCTCGTCCTTCTACCTGGTCGTCGGCTGGTGCGTCGGCGGCTATCTGTGCGCGTCGATCCTCGCGATCAGCGCGGGATCCCGGGCCGCCAACGTCCCGCGCGCGGTCATCAGGCTCGGCACCATGGCGCTCTACTCGATCGTCGGCGGGCTCGGCGGCGCGATCATCATCGGGCCGATCCTCGGCGCCCTGCCGGGCAGCATCATGGGCCTGTGGGGCCTCGGCGCCCTGGTGATCTTCGGGGTCGGGGCGATCACGCTCGCCCTGCAGTCGCTCACCGGCATCGTGGGCATCGGCCTCGCCGTCCTGCTCGTCGTCATCGCGGGCAACCCGAGCGCGGGCGGCGCCTTCCCGCTGCCGATGCTGCCGCCCTTCTGGGAGGCGATCGGGCCCTGGCTGCCGCCGGGCGCGGGCACCTGGGTGGCGCGCTCCATCGCGTACTTCGAAGGGAACGCGGTCACCGGACCGCTCCTGGTCCTCTCCGCCTGGGCGGTCCTCGGCGTCGTCGTCACCCTCGCCCTGTCCGCACGGCGCAAGAACAAGAACAACGGCTCGATCGACCTGACCGGCACCAGCTACGGCAAGGGCATCGCGTGAACTTCCCGCACCGCACGGGCCCCGCGGCCCAGGCGGTCTCCGTCAAACGCATGGAGCCCACCGCGCAGGCCCAGCTGGGCCCGCTCGGACTCACCGGCTTCATCGTCGTCACGATGATCGCCACCGGCATCGACGCGGGCGTCTTCCCCGAGAAGCTCCTGCACTCCGTCGTGCCCCTGGTCGGCTTCTTCATCGGCGGCCTCGCGCAGCTGCTCGCCGGGCTCTTCCAGGCCCAGCGCGGCGACACCTGGCACGCCACGGTCTTCGGCGGCTTCGGGCTCTTCTGGATGGCCAAGGCGCTGATGCTGCTCTGGGTTCTTCCCGGCCTCGACCCGTCGCTGCGCGGAGACACGATGGGCCTGTTCACCCTGCCCTGGGTGTTCGTGGTCTTCGTGCTGTGGATGGCGAGCTTCCGCATCCACCTGGCACTCCTGCTCACCTTCACCTGCGTACTCGTCGTGTTCGTGGCGATGACCTGCAACGGCTTCACGGGGTCGGTCGGCTGGAACCGGGTCGCGGGCTGGTTCGGGCTCGGCGCGAGCGCCGGGGCGCTGTATCTGCTCGCGGGCCAGGTGATGGCGTCCACCTGGGGCCGCCCGGTCCTGCCGATGGGCCGCTTCCTCGCGCCGGACGCGCCGGACGTGCAGCCGGAGACATGAGCCCAGGGCCTCGGAAGCGGGATTGTCAGACCCTGGTGCGAGGCTGGAACACATGATCCGCACACTCGCCGTCGAGAACTACCGCTCCCTGCGCAAACTGATCGTCCCGCTGGACCGACTGAACGTGGTCACGGGCGCGAACGGCACGGGCAAGTCCAGCCTGTACCGCGCCCTGCGTCTGCTCGCCGACTCCGCCGCGGGCGGCGCGGTCGCGGCCCTGGCCCGCGAGGGCGGCCTGCCGTCCGCGCTCTGGGCGGGCGAGCGCAAGGCCGAGCCGACCGGCCTCCGCCTCGGCTTCGCCGGCGACGAGTTCGGGTACGCGGTCGACTTCGGCCTCCCCCAGTCCAGCGGCGCGGGCCCCGGCGGCGCGCCCTCCATGTTCGCCCTCGACCCCGAGATCAAGCGGGAGTCCACCTGGGCGGGCCCGGTCCTTCGGCCCGCCGCGCTGCTCTGCGACCGCGCGGGCCCCGCCGTGCGCACCCGCACGGCCGACGGCGGCTGGCACCGCACACAGGGCCTCCGGCCGTACGACAGCATGCTGAGCGAGTTCGCCGACCCGCAGCTCGCCCCCGACCTGCTCAGGCTGCGCGAACTGATCCGCTCCTGGCGGTTCTACGACCACGTGCGCACCGACGCCGACGCCCCCGCGCGCGCCGCCCGGATCGGCACCCGCACCCCGGTTCTCGCCCACGACGGCGCGGACCTCGCCGCGGCCCTGCAGACCATCCGCGAGATCGGCGACGACGATGCGCTCGACGAAGCCGTTGCGGACGCCTTCCCCGGCAGCCGGGTCCGCGTCGTCGACAACGGCGGCCGGTTCGAGATCCAGTTGCACCAGCGCGGCCTGCTGCGCCCGCTGGGCCCGGCCGAACTGTCCGACGGCACCCTGCGCTACCTGCTGTGGACGGCGGCACTGCTCACGCCCCGTCCCCCGTCCCTCCTGGTCCTGAACGAGCCGGAGACGAGCCTGCACCCCGACCTCCTGCGCCCCCTGGCGGACCTGATCCTCACGGCGACAAAGGACACGCAGGTGGTCCTGGTGACCCACGCCGACCCTCTCGCCGAAGCGGTGGCCAAGGGAGCGGCCCGCCACCGGATCGACGTCAACTCCATAGAGCTGTTCAAGGAGTCGGGCGAAACATCCGTGGCAGGCAGGGAGAGCCTCCTGGACGAGCCCCTCTGGTACTGGCCCAAACGCTGAGACCCCGCGCCCCGTAAGGGGCGCGGGGAACTGCGCGCTCAGCCACACACAGCCCGCAGACGGCAACCGGGATCAGGCACCCGCCCCGTTCCCGTAGTACGCCTGCCGCATCAGCTGCTGCATCTCATCGATCATCGGCATACGGGGGTTGGCCGGCGCACACTGATCCGCATACGCATTCATCGCCTGCTGCGGCAACGCGGCGAGGAAGGCGGCCTCATCGACCCCCTCCTCCCGGAAGGAGGAGGGAATCCCGCACTTGGCCCGCAGCTCCTCGACGGCGCAGGCGTAGGACTCCACGCCCTCCTCGGGAGTCGCCGCCGGCAGGCCCAGCATCCGCGCGATCTCCTGGAACCGCTCGGGCGCCCGGTAGACCTCCGCCTTCGGCCAAGGCGTCGCCTTGCCGGAAACCGTGCCGTTGTGCCGGATGACGTGCGGCAGAAGCAGCGCGTTGGTGCGCCCGTGGGCGACATGGAACGTGTTGCCCAGGGTGTGCGCCATCGCGTGCACCAGGCCGAGGAAGGCGTTGGCGAAGGCCATGCCCGCGACCGTCGAGGCGTTGTGCATCTTCTCGCGCGCCTCGGGGTCCTTCGCCCCGTTCACCACGCACCGCTCCAGGTTCTCGAAGATGAGCTTGATCGCCTGGAGGCAGAGCCCGTCGGTGTAGTCGTTCGCGTACGCGGAGACGTACGCCTCGGTGGCGTGGGTCAGCGCGTCGAAGCCGGAGTCGGCGGTGACGGTCGCCGGAAGCTTCATCGGCAGGACCGGGTCGACGATCGCGACGTTCGGGGTGAGCGCGTAGTCGGCGAGGGGGTACTTCTGCGCGGCCTTCGGGTCGGAGATGACCGCGAAGGGGGTGACCTCGCTGCCCGTGCCCGAGGTGGTCGGGACGGCCACCATCTGCGCCTTCTTGCCGAGCCCAGGGAACTTGAAGGCCCGCTTGCGGATGTCGAAGAACTTCTCCTTGGTGTCCGCGAACTCGACCTCGGGGTGCTCGTACATCAGCCACATGATCTTGGCCGCGTCCATCGGCGAGCCGCCGCCGAGGGCGATGATCGTGTCCGGCCGGAACTCCCGCATCATGGCGGCACCGGCCTGCACCGTCGCCAGCTCCGGGTTGGGCTCGACGTTGTCGATGACCTGGACGGTGACGGCCTCGGGCCGCGCCGCGAGGATGTCGGTCACGCGGGCGACGAACCCGAGCGTCGACATGGTCTTGTCGGTCACGATCGAGACGCGCCTGATGCCTTCCATCTCCCCCAGGTACCGCAGGGAGTTGCGCTCGAAGTAGATCTTCGGCGGGACCTTGAACCACTGCATGTTGTTGTTGCGCCGTCCGATCCGCTTGACGTTGATCAGGTTGACCGCGGAGACGTTGTCGGACACCGAGTTGTGCCCGTACGAACCGCAGCCGAGGGTGAGCGAGGGGAGGAAGGAGTTGTACACGTCGCCGATGCCGCCGAAGGTCGAGGGCGCGTTGACGATGACGCGGACCGCCTTGACGCGCCTGCCGAACTCCTCGGCGAGTTCCTCGTCCTCGGTGTGGATCGCGGCGCTGTGCCCGAGGCCGTGGAACTCGACCATCCGCGCGGCGAGTTCGAGGCCGTGCTCGGTGGTCTCCGCCTTGAGCGCGGCCAGGATCGGGGAGAGCTTCTCGCGGGTGAGCGGCTCGCCCTCGCCGACCTCCGCGCACTCGGCGACGATGACCGAGGTGCCCTCGGGGACCTCGAACCCGGCCTGCTCGGCGATCCACCGCGGGGACCTGCCGACGACGGCGGCGTTCAGCTTGGCGCCCGAGCAGTTGTTGGCGAAGGCGGTCGTGCCGAAGACAAACTCCTCCAGCTTGGTCTTCTCGGCCGCCGAGACGACGTACGCGCCGAGCCGCTGGAACTCCGCGAGGCCCTCCTCGTAGATCTCCTGGTCGAGGATGACGGCCTGCTCGGAGGCGCAGATCATGCCGTTGTCGAAGGCCTTGGAGAGCACGATGTCGTGAACGGCGCGGCGCAGCCTGCCACTTCGCGTGACATACGCGGGTACGTTTCCGGCGCCGACGCCGAGCGCGGGCTTGCCGCAGGAGTAGGCGGCCTTGACCATGGCGTTGCCACCGGTGGCGAGGATCGTCGAGACGCCCTCGTGATTCATGAGAAGGCCGGTGGCCTCCATCGAGGGCTCCTCGACCCACTGCACGCAGTCCTCGGGCGCCCCGGCCTCGATCGCGGCGTCCCGCACGATCCTCGCGGCCTCGGCCGAGCAGTTCTGGGCGCTCGGGTGGAAGGCGAAGATGATCGGGTTACGGGTCTTCAGGGCGATGAGGGCCTTGAAGATCGTGGTCGAGGTCGGGTTGGTCACCGGGGTCATCGCGCAGACGACGCCGACCGGTTCGGCGATCTCGGTGATGCCGTTGACCTCGTCGCGGGAGATGACGCCCGCGGTCTTCAGGCCGCGCATCGAGTTGACGACGTGCTCGCACGCGAAGAGATTCTTGACGGCCTTGTCCTCGAAGAGGCCCCGCCCCGTCTCCTCGACCGCCTGCCGCGCGAGCTCCCCGTGGCTGCTCAGCGCGGCGAGGGAGGCCTTCGTGACGATGTGGTCGACCTGCTCCTGGTCGTACGACTCGAACCGCTCGAGCGCCACGAGGGCGTCCCGCACGAGTCCGTCCACCATCTCCTTGGCCTGCATGGCAGGTACTCCTTCATTGAGACCTTTTCTCTGCTACCTCAATTCGACACCTTTACGTTCCGTTGGGGCGCCCGAAAAAGGCCTCATCAGGCAGGCAGAAGGTCCCGGCGGGCCGCTCCAGAACTCCCGCAAAGCGGGTTTGACCTGCGTGAACACCGTGGGACTTAGGACCCTTGCGCGCTTGTGAATATTTTCACAAGGTTTGCGAAAAAGCCCCCGCCCCCGGCTTCCCGAGGGCGGGGCATAAAGCTTCGTACAGGCTCAGCCTATTTCCGCCCCGTAGGCCGACAGGGCCTCCGGCACCGGCTGGAAGAAGGTCTCGCCTCCGGAGGAGCAGTCGCCGCTGCCGCCCGAGGTGAGGCCCAGCGCGGTGTCGCCCGCGAAGAGCGCGCCGCCGCTGTCGCCGGGCTCCGCGCAGACAGTGGTCTGGATCAGACCGTCGACCTGGCCCTCCTGGTAGTTGACCGTGGCGTCGAGCGCGGTGACGTCACCGTCGTGGACCTTGGTGGTGCTGCCGCTGCGCGTCACCTTCTGGCCGACCGTGGCGTCCCCGGCCTTGCTGATCGCCTGGGTGCCGCCGTAGAGGTTGACCTCGCTCGGGTGCGGGGTGTCGGCCGTGTACTTCACGATGGCGTAGTCGTTGCCCGGGAAGCTCGACTCCTCCGTGGTGCCGATCTCCTGGCCGCCCTGCGAGTCGGACCAGCTCTTGACCGCGTTGCCGCAGTGGCCCGCCGTCAGGAAGTACGGCTGACCGCCCTTGACCACGTTGAAGCCGAGCGAGCAGCGCGAACCGCTCCCCCAGATCGCGTCGCCGCCGGCGATGAAGGCCTTGTACTCGCCCTTGCTGTGCTTGAGTTCGGCCTTGCCGCCGAGGCTCTTGACGATCGAGCCGACCTTGTCGAGCTTCGCGCCCTTGACCGTGCGGTCCGCCGTCACGACGATCTTGTTCGTGGTCGGGTCCATCGCCCACGAGGTGCCGGGCACGGCCGCCTTGTCGTCGAGCGTCGCGCGGGCGCTCTTCAGCTCGGCCAGGGAGTTCTCGACGATTCTGGCCTTGCCGCCCGCCGACTCGACGGCGTCGGCCGCGCTCTCGTTCAGCACGTTCACGACGAGGGACTTGGCCTTCGCGTCGTAGTACGTGCCCGCGGCGTCCGCGCCGAGGTCCTTGGCCAGGGACGAGGCGAGCTTTCCGGCCTTCGCCACCGAGAGGGTGTCCGGCGTGGGCTCCGGGGAGTTCTCGCTCGCGTTCGCAGTCTGGAAGGTGATTCCCGCGGCGACCAGCGCGGCGATGCCCGCGCCTGCCACGGCGGCACGCCGCTTGGGTATGCGTCGGTGCTTCAAAACTCACGACCTCCTGTGGGGGGATCGACCCGTCCGGCGTGGGGGCCTGACGGGCCGCAGGGCTTGCGTGGCACGGAGTTGTCACAGCGAGGCGGAGTTGCCACGGCGAGAAGGACGCGTCCATGCCAAGTTGGCCTCGCCCACTATCCCGATGCCCTCCGGTCGCACACAAGGTCTACTTCAGGACGCGCGAACGGCAACGCCCGTGCGCCCCCGGTCCGCCTGGCGCCCCTGTCTCGCCACGTCGGTTCCCGCTGCAAACACCGCGTGCAAGGGGACGGTCGCCAGGGGGTGAGGACTAGTCCTGTCCGGTTCTCGACCCTTCGGAAGGCCCCAGCTCTCCGACTTCCGCGTCCTGCGCTCCGGAATCCGGCAGCTTCGCGGGCTCCGCCGCGGGCTGCTGCGGCTGCTGCGGCAGCGCCTGCTGGGCCCGCTCCAGGAAGCGGAGCAGCTCCACAGGGAAGGGCAGGACGAGGGTGGAGTTCTTCTCGGCGGCGACGGCCACCACGGTCTGCAGGAGCCGCAGTTGGAGGGCGGCGGGTTCCTCCGACATCTCGTGGGCGGCCTCGGCGAGTTTCTTGGAGGCCTGGAGTTCGGCGTCGGCGTTGATGACGCGGGCGCGGCGCTCGCGGTCGGCCTCGGCCTGGCGGGCCATGGACCGTTTCATGGTCTCGGGCAGGGAGACGTCCTTGATCTCGACACGGTCGATCTGCACGCCCCAGCCGATCGCCGGGCTGTCGATCATCAACTCCAGGCCCTGGTTGAGCTTTTCGCGGTTGGACAGCAGGTCGTCCAGGTCGCTCTTGCCGATGATCGAGCGCAGCGAGGTCTGCGCCATCTGCGAGACGGCGAAGCGGTAGTCCTCCACCTGCACCACCGCCTCGGCGGCGTCGACGACCTTGAAGTAGATGACCGCGTCCACCCGCACCGTGACGTTGTCGCGCGTGATGCCGTCCTGCGCGGGCACCGGCATCGTCACGATCTGCATGTTGACCTTACGGAGCCGGTCCACAAAGGGAACGATCGTGGTGAACCCCGGTCCGCGCACCGACCGTTGCAGCCGGCCCAGGCGCAGCACCACGCCCCGTTCGTACTGTTTGACGACGCGCGCCGCGGCCAACAGATAGACCACTCCGGCCGACCCGACGACCAGTCCCGCCGTCACCAGCTCCTCGACCATGCCGGCCCCCCAGGGTCCGAATTGGGCGTGTTGGGCGTCCACTTCGAAGGTAGCTCGCCCCCCGGGGATAGGGCGAGCCCCCGCCCGGAAGCCGGGCGGGGGCTCGTCCTGCTGTCGGCCGCGGTCTCAGTGGCCGAACACGGGATCAGTAGACGCTCACGTTGTACGCGCGCAGCGCCTCGGTGACCGGCTGGAAGAAGGTCGTGCCGCCCGACGAGCAGTTGCCGCTGCCGCCGGAGGTCAGACCGAGCGCCGTGGAACCGGAGTACAGCGGGCCGCCGCTGTCGCCGGGCTCGGCGCAGACCGTGGTCTTGATCATGCCGTAGACGACGTCGCCGCCACCGTAGTTGACGGTCTGGTTCAGCGCGGTGACCCGGCCGCTGTGCGTGCCGGTCGTGGAGCCGCGCCGGGTCACGTTCTGCCCGACGGTGGGGTCGGCGGCGCGCGTGATGTCCTGGCTGCCCACGGTGCCGGACTTGGTGATCGAGGTGTTGGTGTACTTGACGATGCCGTAGTCGTTCGTGGGGAAACTGGAGCCCGACGTGGTGCCGAGCACGGTGGTCTTCGCCGAGTTGGACCACCAGGTGGTCGCGCCGTCGGTGCAGTGCCCGGCGGTCAGGAAGTAGTAGGTGCTGCCGTTGCGGACGTTGAAGCCGAGCGAACAGCGCCAGCTGGACGCGTAGATGGCGTCCCCTCCGGAGATGTACTTCTGGAACTTGCCCGGCGTGCGCTGGATCTTCAGGGCGTCCGCGTTGGACCCCGCCGCTTCCTTGATCCTGGCGATCTCGGCCTTGGAGACCGTGCTGTCGGCGGTGACGACGACCTGCTTGGTCTTCGGGTCGACGCCCCAGGCGGTGCCCGCGACATCGGCGTCGAGCACCGCGTCGTTGGCCTGTTCCAGCTGTGCCGCACTGAAGGTCGCCACACCGTCCTGGGCGTTCGCCGCGGGCACGACGAGCGCGCCGGCGGCCACGAGTCCACTGGCCACCGCGATCAGACGAGTGCGTCTCGCTATGCCACTGCGGGGGGTGGTGCGCTTGATCCTCACGTTTGTTCCTCCCGAGGGAAGTCAGTGGGTCCTTGTGGGTTGAGGACCCGTGAGGCGCAGCCAAAAGGCAAGACGAATTCCGGTTACGCCGTGCTCCTGACAAGCGCTGCTCGGGAGTATTGGGGGGCGGGACAGGCCGCACAAGGGCGTCTTTCGGCCGCCGACCGATACACGTCGACCGGCCCCGGTGGGTCTCGTACCTCTCGTACGCCACCGGGGCTCGGGCCATCGGCCGTCGTTGTGAGGCCGTCCGTGCCGAAGTCGTCCGTTCTGACGAGTCAGCGGTCCAGAAGGTTCCGCTCTCCCGCCGCGATCTCGGTGACCAGGGTGTTGCCGGGCGGCGGGAAGGGGCAGATGAAGTGGTCGGCGAAGGCGCACGGGGGCAGCAGCGACCGGTTGAAGTCGACCGTGGTGCGGCCCTTGGCGTCGGGGGCCGCGGGCCGCAGGAAGCGGAAGCGGTAGCTGGAGGTGCCGCTGGTCGCGTCGGCGAAGACGGCCCACAGGGATCCGTCGCCCTCCACCGCCACCTGGAGGGTGTGCTCGACTCCCCCGAGCCGGAAGGAGAGTTCACCGCCGAGGCCGAGGCCGCGCTCCTTGCCGTCCGCGTTGCCGACCGTGACGGTGCGGTGCTCGTCGTACGGCGTGAAGCGTCCGGGCACCGCCCAACGGGCGTCGTAGGGCGTGGCGTCGATGCCCTGGAAGGCGCGGCGCGCGGCGGCGTCCGGGTCGAAGTCCCGTACCGCCCACAGACCTTCGCGCCTGAGGACGACGAGGCGGCGCCCGCCGTGCGTCACCCGCGCCGCGGAGACGGGACCGGCGTCGGCGTCCAGGCGGGCCTCTCCGGCCAGGGGCTCTCCGTCGACGGCCAGGCCGTCGCCCCGGCCCGCGGTCAGGACGACCGCGTCGGGCGTCTCGGTCCACCGCCCGGGGATGCCCGGAAGGTGTCCGTCCGGATGGTCCGCGAGCCAGTGCGTGCCGGTGAGGGAGAGCGGCCCGTAAGGGGCCGATACCGTCTCCGTGCGCTGCTCGTGCCAGCGCTTCCAGTCCTGTGCGGCCTCGGCGTCCGCGACGGCGTCGTGTTCGGTGCTCATGATGATCAACCCTTCCATACGGGCTCGCGCAGCCCGAGGTGTGAGCGCAGCGTCGCGCCCTGGTATTCCGTGCGGTACACGCCGCGCTCCTGGAGCAGGGGCACCACCTTCTCGACGAACTCGTCGAGCCCGCCCGGCGTCAGATGCGGTACGAGGATGAAGCCGTCGGCGGCCTCGGTCGCCACGGACTCCGCGAGCTCGGCGGCGACCGTGTCCGGGGTGCCGATGAAGGACTGGCGGGTGGTGGTCTCGATGACGGTCTGGCGGATGGAGAGCCCCTTGGCCTCGGACAGGGCCCGCCACTTCGCGGCGACGGCAGTGGGGCCTCCCCCGCTCGAGCCAAGTCGAGAGCTTGGGGAAGGGTCCTTGATCTTCACGCGTCCCTGGACCAGCTCCGACTCCGGGTCCGGATCGATGTCGGGCAGCGGCCCGTCCGGGTCGTACGCGGACAGGTCGACGCCCCAGACCTGTTCCAGGGCGAGGATCGCGTTCTGCGGGGAGACCTGCTTGCGGCGGATCTCGGCGGCCTTCTCCTGGGCCTCGGCCGCGGTGTCGCCGAGGACGCAGGTGACCCCGGGCATGATCTTCAGGTCGTCGGCGTCCCGCCCGTACTTCGCGAGGCGGCCCTTGACGTCGGCGTAGAAGGCGCGGCCCGCCTCCGGTGTGCCGTGCCGCGTGAAGATCACGTCGGCGGCCGAGGCCGCGAACTCCCGCCCCTCGGGCGAGTCCCCCGCCTGGATCACCACGGGGTGCCCCTGCGGGGAGCGCGGCACGGTGAACTCGCCCTCGATCGCGAAGTGCCGCCCCTGGTGCGCGAAGGGCCGCGGCCTGCCCTCCGGCGTCCAGGAGTCCCACAGCTCGCGCGCGGTCGCGAGGAACTCGGCGGCGCGGGTGTACCGGTCGGCGCGATCCAGGTAGCCGCCGCGCCGGAAGTTCTCGCCGGTGAAGGCGTCCGAGGTGGTGACCACGTTCCAGGCGGCGCGGCCCGCGCTCAGATGGTCCAACGAGGCGAACCTGCGGGCCAGTTCGAAGGGTTCGTTGAAGGTCGCGTTCACGGTGCCCGCGAGGCCGAGCCGCTCGGTGACGGCGGCGAGCGCGGTCAGCACGGTGAGCGACTCGGGCCGCCCGACGACGTCCAGGTCGTGGATGCGCCCCTTGTGCTCGCGCAGGCGCAGTCCCTCGGCGAGGAAGAAGAAGTCGAACAGGCCGCGCTCGGCGGTGCGGGCCAGCGCCGCGAAGGAGGAGAAGTCGATCTGCGAGCGGGACCTGGGGTCGGTCCACACGGTGGTGCTGTTGACGCCGGGGAAATGGGCGGCCAGGTGCACCTGCTTGGGTCGCTCGGTCATGACGGCTCCCCCACGAGTGACGTCTCCTCCACGAGTGACGTCTCCTCCACGAGCGCGGCGTAACGGTTGGCGGGCCGGGCGAGCCCCAGGTGCTCCCTGAGCGTGCTGCCCGGATAGAAGGTGCGGAACAGGCCGCGGTGCTGGAGCAGCGCGACGGTGCCGTTGACGAGCCGCTCCAGATCACGCCGCGGCTCGACGGGCGTGAGGTGGAAGCCGTCCACGGCGCCCGCGCGGTGCCAGTCGGCGATCAGGTCGGCCAGGTCGACGGGCCCACCCCGGTAGGAAGGACCCTCGGCGGTGGGCAGCGGCCCCCCTCCGTGCCCCGGCTCGGCGGCACACTCCCCGCCGCCGAGGTCGACGACGAGGGCGGCGAGGACCCGCAGCGTCCGCGGGTCGCGCCCGAACCGCGCGGCCAGGCCCCGCAGTTCGGCCCGCGCGGCGTCGGCACGCTCGGCGGACGCGGCGCGCACGAGCACGACGTCCGCGTACCTGGCCGCGGTCTCGCGGGCCTGCGGCGCGGTCGCGTCGACCACGACCACGGGGTGGCCCTGCGGCGGCCGGGGCACGATGGAAGGGCCCCGCACCGAGAAGAAACGGCCCGCAAAGTCGACGTAGTGCAGCTTGTCCCGGTCGATGAAGCGACCGGTGGGCGCGTCCCGTATCTCCGCGTCGTCCTCCCAGCTGTCCCACAACCGCCGGGCCACGTCGGCGACTTCACCGGCCTCGTGCCACAGCTCCTCGCGGGGCGCGGCGTGGCGCCGGCCGAAGAGCTTGGCCTCGGCCTCGGTCGCCGACACGTCGACGGCCCAGCCGGCCCGCCCGCGGCTGACCCAGTCGAGAGTCGCCAGGGCGGCCTGCACATGGAACGGCTCGGTATGCGTGGTGGTGACGGTCGGCACGAGTCCGATGCGCCCGGTGCCGGGCGCGATCCTGGCGGCCACGCCGAGCGCGTCGAGCCCGGCTCGCGCGAAGGAGTCACCGAGGGTCACGAAGTCCAGGGCCCCGTGCTCGGCGAGCAGCGCCAACTCGGCGTAGGGAGGCGCATCGTAGACATCGGGCAGATCGATGGCGGCGGAGAGGTGGAGGGGGCCGCGGCCGGTTGGTGCGGTGGACATCAGCTGTACCTTTCTGGGCGAGGTGTGCGCCCCCTCAGGGGCGCGGGGCCGTATCGACTCGCGGCTCCGCCGCGTGGGCGCGACAAGCCACAGCGCGCCCGCAGACGAAATGGCTACGGCTTGGGCAATCCCGGCGGGTTGATCCGTGACTTCTCCACGGCCTCCCGCGAAAGCCCCCACCGCTTCAGCACCTCCCCGTAACTCCCGTCCGCGATCACATGGTTGAGAGCCGCGGCATACGCGTCGACAAGACCGCTCCCCTTCTTCGTGGTCGCGGCGATCTCCCCCTGGAGCGCCGCACCCCCACCGGAGAGCGAACCGACCACCTTCGTCTGCCCGGCGGAGGCCACGTGGTACAAGACCGAGGGGCTCGGCCCGAGATACGCGTCGATACGCCCCGACTGGAGGGCCAGGTAGTAGTCCGAGTCCTTCTGGAAGTACTTGATGTCGACCGGCTCGCGCCCGGCCTTCTCGTTCCGCCTGCTCCAGTCGACGAGGATCTTCTCCTGGTTGGTGCCGGAGGAGACCGCGACGGACTTGCCCGCCACGTCTCTTGGCCCCTTCACCGTCCAGTCGGCGTCCTTCCTCACCTCGAAGGCGATGTTGTCGAGGCGGTAGGTCGCGAAGTCGTACTTCTCCTTGCGCTCCTCGGTCACCGTGACATTGCTGAAGACGCCGTCGAACTTCCCGCTGTCCAGGCCGACGAAGAGGTTCTCCCAGGAGGCCTGCTCGAACTTCGGCTCGAGACCGAGCGTGTCGGCGACGAGGATCGCGAGGTCGACCTCGGAGCCGATCCGCGTCCTGTCGTCGGTGGCGTAGAAACCGAGCGGGGCGGCCGATTCGGCACCGCCGCCGAGCCGCAACGTGCCCCGCTCGCGGACCTCTTCGGGCACGAGCGCGGCGATCGAGGCGACCTTCTTGCCACGTACACGGTTCTGGTCGGGCCCGATGTTGATGGAGCCGACCTTCTTGGTGCCGGGCTCGGCGCCGCCGGTCGCGGCGTCGCTTTCACCGCCGCAGGCGCCGAGCAGGGGCACGGTGGCCAGCAGGGCGAGAGCGGCGGCGAGGGTGGTGCGTCGGGAATGCATCGAGGGGCTCCTAGAGGACCTTGGAAAGAAACGCACGCGTACGCTCGTGCCGCGGGGAGTCCAGTACGTCGCCCGGGGCGCCCCGCTCGACCACCCGCCCGTCGTCCATGAAGACGACCGTGTCTGCGACCTCCCGCGCGAAGCCGATCTCGTGCGTGACGACGATCATCGTGGTGCCCTGGCGCGCCAAGTCCTTGATGACGTCGAGGACTTCGCCGACCAGCTCCGGGTCGAGCGCGGACGTCGGCTCGTCGAAGAGGAGCAGCTTCGGCTCCAGGGCGAGCGCGCGGGCGATGGCGACGCGCTGCTGCTGCCCGCCGGAGAGCTGCTTGGGGTAGGCGCCGGCCTTGTCGGCGAGGCCGACCCGGGCGAGCAGGGCCTCAGCGCTCGCGACGGCCTCCTTGCGGGGCCGCTTCAGCGCGGAGACGGGCGCCTCGACGATGTTCTCCAGGACGGTCAGATGCGGGAAGAGGTTGAAGTTCTGGAAGACGAAGCCGATCTGCGTGCGCTGCTTGAGCACCTCGCGCTCGCGCAGCTCGTACAGCTTGTCCCCGGAGCGCCGATACCCGACGAGCGCGCCGTCGACGCTGACCCAGCCGCCGTCCACCTTCTCCAGGTGGTTGATGGTGCGCAGGAGCGTGGACTTGCCGGAGCCGGAGGGCCCGAGGACGACGGTGACCTCGCCCGCGGCGACCTCCAGGTCGACGCCCTTCAGCACCTCCAGGGCGCCGAAGGACTTGCGGACGGAGCGGAGTTCGACCATGGCGGTCCTGGTGTCAGCGACCTGTGCGCTCATCGCGCGGCCCCCTTGGAGTAGTGACGTTCGACGTAGTGCTGGAGGACGGAGAGCGCGCTGGTCAGGAGGATGTACCAGACGGTGGCGACCATCAGGAGCGGCACGACGCGGCCGTTGCGGCCGTAGATGACCTGCACTTGGTAGAAGAGCTCGCCGATCGCCATCACGGAGACGATCGAGGTGCCCTTGAAGAGGGAGATGATCTCGTTGGCGGCGTTCGGCAGGATCGACCGCATCGCCTGGGGAAGAACGATCCTGCGCAGCTGCCGCACCCGGGGGATGCCGAGCGCGGCCGCGGCCTCCGACTGACCGCCGTCGACGGCCAGTACGCCCGCGCGCACGATCTCCGCGGCGTACGCGGCCTGGTGCAGGGCGAGGCCGAGGACGGCTGCGCCCATCGCGCCGACGAGCCCCATCGTGTCGAAGGAGAGGAAGCCGGGCCCGAACGGGATGCCGAACCGCACCTCCTTGTAGAGGTAGGCGAGGTTGAACCAGAACAGCAGCTGCACGATGAGCGGGATCGAGCGGAACGCCCAGACGTAGGCGAAGGCGACCGAGCGCAGGAAGGGGCTCGCGGAGAGCCGCATGAAGGCGAGGACGATGCCGAGCGCGAAGCCGAGCGCCGTGCCGTAGAAGGTCAGCTGGAGGGTGACCCAGACGGCTTCGAGTATCACGTCGGCGGTGAAGAACTCGGCGAACACCCCCCACTCCCAGGCGGGGTTGGTGACAAGGCCGTGCGCGAACTGCGCGACCAGGACGGCGGTCGCGGCGACGGCGGCCCACCGCCAGGGGTGCCGGACGGGCACGACCTTCAGGGCGGCGTGGTCGTCATCTGTCGGCCGCGTGGCCCTGTCACCTTTGCTGACGGGTGGATCACTGGTCAGGGACATGGCTTCCTCGGGTCGTGGAGGTGCGCAGGAAGTCGAGTACGGCGCGCGCGGTGGCGTCGTTCTGCCGGAAGGTGGGGCTGTTGGTCCGCGGCCGGGTGAACGCCCCCGCGCCGCGCGCGTTGGTGTGCGGGCCGAGCGCGAAGCGGCGCGGGTGCGGCACTCCCGCGCGGTCGAGCACCCGCCCGTCGGCCGGGTCGACGGAGAGGAGTCCGGCCTCGGTCGACGCGGCCCCCTCGGCGTGCAGCGCGCGAAGGAGCGGGTCCTTGGCGCGGGCGAGGGTGGGCTGCGGCAGCCGCGCCTCGACGAGCGCGCGGGCCTCGGTGACCTGCCCCGGCAGAGTGGGGCTCTGCGCGCGGAACACCCCGTCCTCCGCGGCGACTTGGACGTCCGCGCCGAGGAACCGCACGACTCCGGCGCGCGAGAGGGCGAGCAGCTGCCTCAGCCGGGGGCCGGGCGGCCCGGACGCGAGATAGCTGAAGAAGCCGTGCCACCACTCCCCCACGTCCCCGAGCCGCACCAACTGCCCGTAGACGGAGAGCAGTCCGAGGAAGACGGCGAGGTCGGGGCTGTACTCGGGGTCGTGCCTGCGCGTGAGGTCGCTCTCGATGTAGCCGCGCAGGCCCTCCTGCAGCGCCTCGTAGGAGGTGTACCGCACCCCGGTCAGGGGGTGGTCGAGGTCCGTGAGGTCGAGCCGGTCGGCGGGGTCGGGCACGGCGGAGGTGACGAGGGCGTCCAGCTCGGGGCTGCCGGGCGCGCAGGCCTCGTACTTCTCGTCGAAGTCCGTCCAGGCGGTCCGGGTGCGTTCGGGGTGCGCGGCGAAGAGGCGGTGGTAGTGGGCGAAGCCGAGCTCCTTCTCGACGAGCGGCCAGACGTCGCGCCGGAAGTCGAAGCCTCCGGGGACGGCGAGGATTTCGTCGATCTGCCGTGGCCCCAAGTACCTTGGCAGCGGCGGCCGTTCGCCCTCCCAGTCGTAGCCGATCTTCGAGTGGTAGGGGACGCCGCGCCGCGAGCCGACGTACAGGACGGGCTCGCGCCCCGAGGGTGCGTACGTGTCCCCTTCGTGCCGTCCGCCGCGCCCCTCGGTGAGCAGCACCATCAGGTCGACGAAGGCGAGTCCGAAGCCGCGCACGATGACGGGCGCACCGGGCGCCAGCCGCGACAGGTCGCTGTCCGCGGTGAAGTCGGGGGGCAGGTGCACGAGGCCGTTGGACTCGGCGTACGCGGCCAACTCGGTCTGCTCCTCGTCGAGTTCGGCGTCCAGATGCCCTTGCGCGAGGATGACGAGGTCGGCGGCGAGCGGCGCCTCGACGCCTTCGAGCACCACCTCCTGGCGGGTGTCGCGCGCCCCGGCGACGCGCAGCGCCCTGCGCCGGTGGTGGTGGACGGTAACGCCCTCCGGCAGGGCGGCCACTGCCTTCTCGTACACCCAGCGCATGTAGCCGCTCTGTTCGCGGCGGCCGAGGAAGGCCCGCCCGTCGCGCCCGGTCCACTCGTGGAGCGCGGGGCCCGGCAGGACGGGGCCCGTCACCTCCACCGTCTCGTCGGTGAACATCGTGACGTCCTGGGCCTGCGAGTTCATCCAGAGCAGCGGCGACTGGTCGTGCCGCCAGATGCGCCCGCCGCCCGGCGGGTAGGGGTCGACGAGGTGGATGTCGAGCCCTTCGATGCCCGAACCCTCGTACAGCTCGGGCGCGTTGGCGCCGAGGCGCTCCAGGATGCCGGTGGCGCGCGGGCCCGCGCCCACGATCACCAGGGAGCGCCTCATCGGGCACGCTCCGAGCCGCGCGCGTAGTGCCGCTCGACGTAGTACTGGCCGACGCTGAGCACCGAGGTGACCACGACGTACCAGAGGGTGGCGACCATGAGGAGCGGGATGACCTGGTAGGTGCGGTGGTAGACGAGCTGCACGGAGTAGAGCAGGTCCTGCACGGCGATGACGGAGACGATCGAGGTGCCCTTGAGCGTGCCGATCAGCATGTTCCCCGCGGGCGGCACGATGGAGCGCATGGCCTGCGGCAGCACGATCCGCCGCCAGCGGCGCCACCGCCCGAGCCCGAGCGACTGCGCGGCCTCGACCTGCCCGCGGTCGACGGAGAGGATGCCGCCGCGCACGACTTCGGCCGCGTACGCGGCCTCGTGCAGGGTGAGTCCGATGACGGCGATGGTGACGGGGCCGAGCAGATTCACCGTCTTCACGCCGAACAGCTCCGGGTACAGCGCCCCGATGTTGAACCAGAACAGCAGCTGCACCAGGATCGGCATCGACCTGAAGAACCAGATGTACCCCCAACTCACCCCCCTCAGCACGGGGTTGGCGGAAAGCCTGGCCATCGCGAGCAGCGTGCCGAGCGCGAAGCCGAGCGCCATGACGAGGGCGGTCAGCCAGAGCGTGAGCCCGAGGCCGCGCAGCACGGACGCCGAGGTGAAGTAGTCGGCGACGACGTCCCACTGGAACGCCTCATTGCGTACGACGGAGTTGGCGACCAGCGCGAGCAGCACCAGGACGACGACGGCCGCCGTCCACTGCCCGGCGCGGGGCCGCGGCACGATGTGCGGCGTGGCGTCGAGTTCTTCGGAATCTTGGGGTGGAGGGGCGGTCGCGACTTTGGCGAGGGTGTCGGAAGACATGCGGAAGGCTCCGTGGATACAGAAGATCGAACACGGGTGGTGCCTTCACACGGACCGAGCCCCTCAGCACGATCCGCCCTTGAGATTACGGGGCGCTTCACGTGCACTGTCAAGACTGTCCAGGATATGAGCGGTACGTCTCACGGCAGTTGACGCGGAAACGGATGCCTGTTCCACTTAGCCCATGCATCCGCAGCAGTGGCTGGTCACGCGCTCCCACATCGACTTCGGTCGAGTGTGGTCGGCGTCTTGTTGATGCCCTCTTGAGCCGACCCCCCTGCGCCTCACGCACCCACTGAGCCCTTCGGGCCCATCGGAGTTCGGCTCCCGCGCGTCGTCTCTCTCCAACGTCCGCGCTCCCGCGCGCCGTTGACCCCGCCTTCACACGCGTACGTCACCGCTCTTGCATCTCTTGCGTCTCTTGTGTCTCTTGCGTCCCGAGCGGCGACACCCCTCCCCTCGTACGTCCGCTTCGCCCTGCCCTGCCGAGCTGGAGAACGTCACGCCATGAGCACGCCCCCGCATTCCCGCCGCATCCCGGCGGCCTTCGCCCTGATCACCGCCGCCACCCTCGCGCTGACCGGCTGCGGCTCCGACGACTCCGCACAGACCGCGTCGGGCGCGGCCCCGGCCGGCAAGAGCGCGAAGATCCCGACCACGGACGTGGTGTCCTCCGTCAAGAAGAACGAGGCCGCGGCGGACCTGCTGCCCGCGGACGTACGCGAGCGGGGCACGCTCGCCCTCGCCTCCTCCGTCGGCGGCACCCCGCCGGGCGCGCTCTACCTGGAGGACGGCAGGACGATCGTCGGCCAGGACATCGACTTCGCGGACGCGGTCGCCAAGGTCCTCGGCCTGAAGCTGAAGCGGGAGGCCGCGAGCTTCGAGGCGATCCTGCCCGCCCTCGGCAGCGGCAAGTACGACCTGGGCACCGGCAACTTCGGTGTCACCGACGAACGCCGCAAGACCATCGACTTCGTCACGTACATCAACGACGGCCAGGGCTTCGCCGTCCGCAAGGACAGCAAGCTGAAGAAGGTCACCGACTTCGAGCAGCTGTGCGGCCTGAACGTGGCGACCGGCGCGGGCACCACGTTCGAGGTCACCCTTGAGGACAACAAGCACGTCTGCGAGGACGCCGGCAAGAAGCCGTACAGCGTGAAGACGTACGCCGAGCAGAGCGCGATCTGGGCCGCGCTGCAGCAGGGCCGCGCCGACGTGGTGATGTCCACCATCAACGGCCTGCGGTACGCGGTGAAGCAGCAGGAGGGCCTGAAGTTCCTCGGCGAGTACCACCGGCTCGACGTCGGCTTCGCCTTCAAGAAGGGCACGAAGCTGGCGCCCGCGTTCCGGGCCGCGGTCGATCAGCTGATCAAGGACGGGACGTACGACCGCATCCTGGAGAAGTGGGGCACGCAGGGCTCGGCGATCGAGAAGTCCCGGATCTCCCCGCCGGAGATCAAGGACTGACCCCCGGCGACCACACCGTCCCTGCGGCTACAGCCCGCAGTCGCAGCAGGAGCAGCACTCGCAGATGCCGCAGCAGCCGCAGTCGCAGTCGCAGTTGTTGCAGCAGCCCTCGCGCTTCTTGCGGGACCAGGGGCCCTCGTAGTGGTCGGCGCAGCACACCTTGCAGGTGCAGCACAGCCCGATGGCGACGGCACACCCCGCCCAGAAGCCGCGCTTGCCCGGCTTCGGCGGCTGCGGCTCGAAGGCGGGCCCACCGCCGAAGCCACCGGGGCCACCCGGACCGCCGGGCCCCTGGGGACCGCCCGGCCCACCGGGCCCACCGCCTCCGTACGGATTGCCACCTCCGTACGGATTCTGCGGGCCGTACGGACCACTGGAGGGGGGTCCGTACGGCCCGCCCTGCTGCGGAGCCCCGTACCCACCGCCCTGCTGCGGCGGCCCGAAGGACCCGCCCTGATGGGCCGTCACCTCATGGCCGTGCCCGCACGCGTCGGTGCCGAAGGCCCGGTCGACCGACCGGCGCAGCTCGTGCGCGAGGAGCATGTGCGCGAGTTTGCCGTCGGTGAAATCGGCGTCACGCAGCGCGAGCCGGATGCCGTGCAGCGCGTCGTCGGCCAGGCGGCGCGCCTCGGCCAGGGACGTGCCGGTCGCGGCGAGCGGGTTCCACGCACCCGACGCGGCGTCAGCTTCCTTGTCCTCCACGGCGTCGAGCAGGTGCGCGAGGCGACCGAAGAGCCGTCCCGCCTCGGCGAGCGGCTCCGCGTTGCCGGGCCGCCCCGCGAGCACGGCGGTGTGCGCGAAGGCCGCGGCGGTCGCGGTCTCGGTCGGCTCGGTGACCGCGAGCAGCGAGGTGCCAGGACCCGCCAAGGCCTCGACGCCGGCCTGCCGTTCGACGGCGTCGAGGAGGACCGCCGTGTCGAATCCCACATCGGCGCCGGTCCGCGCCCCCGCCTTGTCCCAGTTCCTGGCCACGCGCCGGGCGGCGGCAGCCACCGGCCTGCGGGCGAGCAGCCCGTCCCCGTCCACGACATGGTCACGGACCTTGGCCGACGCCAGCACCAGCGAGACGGCGGCGGCGAGCCGCGCCCCCTCGCCCTGCGCGACGGAGGCCGTCCGCATCCCGCGCAGCGGACAGGGCCCCGCGGTGCGCCGCCAGCCGGTCGACCGCTCGGCCTGAGCCTCCGTCAGAACCGAGATGATGAGCCCGTCGTAGTTGGTGACGACGCGGGCGAACTGCCCGTGGTCACCGCGCAGTGCGAGGCAGAGCCCGCACAGGTGCGCCATCCACTGCGTCTTGAGTCCTTCGCCGAGACGGTGGCTGCAGGGCCTCACGATTCCGAACAAGACGACTCCCCCGAGAAGCCCGATGTCGATCAACTCCGGCATCGTAGCGAGGGTCCCGTTCACCCGGACGCACCGACCGTCACCCGTACGCCGTGAAGAATCATATTTCACTCTCCGTCAGCAGCCGTACACGGCAATACCCTTGGAGCGCCACGTGCGTCGGCGTGTTGACTCTGCACCAGTACCGTCACGAAAACCCCGCGCGGCGACTATCCACTTGGCGCACCATCCGCATCATGGACGACCATAGGGATGCGGAACGCAGGGAAACCGCTGTGAGAGGAGGCGTCCATGGGATCGGTGCGCAAGGCGAGTGCCTGGCTTGGCCTCGTCGACGACAACAACGACGAGCGTTACTACGACGACGGCTACGAAGACGACCGGACTGAGGGGCCCGACCAGCCCGAGGCCTGGGTCACCGACCCGCGGGTGCGGGTGGCGAGCGAGACGGCCGAGGAGCAGGGACACCGGATCGGGACCGTGACCCCGGACAGCTTCCGGGACGCGCGCGGCATCGGCGAGCTCTTCCGGGACGGCGTCCCGGTCATCATGAACCTCACGTCCATGGAGCCCACCGACGCCAAGCGCGTGGTCGACTTCGCGGCCGGCCTCACCTTCGGTCTGCGCGGTTCGATCGAGCGCGTGGCGACGCGGGTCTTCCTGCTGACCCCCGCCGACACGCAGATCGTCAGCGGCGAGGCCGCGAGCCGTCCCTCGGACGGCTTCTTCAACCAGAGCTAGGGGCAGGGCCGCTCACCGGAGCCGGGCCCGTGACCGGACCGGTCACCGGAAGGCGTCGAGACCGGTGAGCGCCTTGCCCAGTACCAGCTGATGCATCTCGACGGTGCCCTCGTACGTGAGCACCGACTCGAGGTTCGTCGCGTGCCGCATGACGGGGTATTCGAGCGAGATCCCGTTGGCGCCCAGGATCGTCCTGGACGTGCGGCAGATCTCGATCGCTTCTCGTACGTTGTTGAGCTTGCCGAAACTGACCTGCTCGGGACGGAGCCTGCCCGCGTCCAGGCGCCGCCCGAGGTGGTGGGCGAGCAGGATGCCCTTGTGCAGCTCGACCGCCATGTCGGCGAGCTTGGCCTGGGTGAGCTGGAAGCCGCCGATGGGCCGGCCGAACTGCTCGCGGGTCTTCGCGTACTCCACGGCCGCCTCGAAGGAGGAGCGGGCCGCGCCCATGGCGCCCCAGACGATGCCGTAGCGGGCGTGGGAGAGACAGCTGAGCGGGCCCTTGAGGCCGACGACCTCGGGGAGCACGGCGTCCGCGGGCAGCCGCACCTCGTCCATCACCAGCTCACTGGTGACGCTCGCGCGCAGCGACCACTTGTGCTTGATCTCGGGTGCCGAGAACCCAGGGGTGTCGGTGGGGACGACGAAGCCGCGGATCCCTTCGTCGGTCTGCGCCCAGACGACGGCGACGCCGGCCACCGACCCGTTCGTGATCCACATCTTCCGCCCGCTGAGCACCCAGTCGGTGCCGTCCTTCTTGGCGTGGGTCCGCATGGACGCCGGGTCGGAGCCGTGGTCGGGCTCGGTCAGGCCGAAGCACCCGATGATCGAGCCTGCGGCCATGCCCGGCAGCCACCGCTGCTTCTGCTCCTCGGAGCCGAACTTCCAGATCGCGTACATCGCGAGGGAGCCCTGCACCGAGACCAGGGACCTGATCCCGGAGTCCGCGGCCTCCAGCTCCAGGCAGGCGAGCCCGTACTGCACGGCGCTCGCGCCCGCGCAGCCGTAGCCCTCCAGGGACATGCCGAGCGCCCCGAGGGAGCCGAGCTCGCGGGCCAGCTCACGGATGCCGGGCAGCTCGCCCTTCTCGTACCAGTCGGCGATGTGCGGCAGGACGCGGTCCGTGGCCCAGGTGCGCACGGTGTCGCGGATCGCGAGGTCCTCGGGGTCGAGGAGGTCGTCGATGCCGAGGGGGTCGGTGGGGTCGAACGGCGGCAGAGGGGTGCGGACGCTTGCGGACATGCGGGCCTCCGGCGGCACAAAACTAGCAGTGGTAGTTAGCTACGGCTCGCGCTGACGTTACGACGCAGTGTCCCGCACGTCCAGAGTCTCCTTGCCGCCCGCCCCGCTCCCCGGCCACCCCCTGCACCGGACCGCGCACCGCCCTGAAACCCGGCCGCGCACCCGCCCCGAAAGGGCGGGTGGGTGGGGAAAGCGCCGGCCGCAGGCCGGACTCACCTCAGCGAAGAGACTCGGCGCCGACCCCGGCAGGGTCACGGGGTGCCGGCACTCCCTGCTCGAGCCGCGCCGCAGGCGCCCCGCACTCCATGGCCCGCGGCAGCTTCAGCGCCGCGAGGGCCCCGATGAGCAGCAGCCCCGCGCTGACCAGCAGGGTCACGTGCAGGCCGTGCACGAAGGCGTTCTGCGCCGCGGCCCGCAGGGCGTCGCCCGCGTCGCCGCCGAGCCGCGAGGCGACCCCGTAGGCCTCGCCGAGCGAGTGGCTCGCCGCGGCGCTGTCCGCCGCCGGCACGCCGTGGACGGAGGAGAGCCCCGGCGCGTACGCCGCGTTCATGACGCTGCCGAGCAGGGCGATGCCGATGCCCGCGCCCAGCTGGTAGGAGGTCTCGCCGATCGCGGCCGCCCCGCCCGCCTGCGACGGCGGTGCCTCGCTCAGCATCGACTCGTACGCGCCGAAGAGCGTGGTCTCCAGGCCGAAGCCGAGCAGGACGAAGCCGGTGAGGAGCAGCACGTCGTTGGCGTGGCCGCCCATGCCGGTGAGGAGCACCACGGCGAAGGCGGTGAGGCAGAAGCCTGCGCAGACCATCGTGCGCGGGCCGAAGCGGCTCAGGAGCTTCGACCCGGCGAGGCCCGCGGCCATCGCGGCGATGGTGAGGGGCAGCAGGCGCAGCCCCGTCTCCAGCGGGGACAGGCCGAGCACGAGCTGCAGGTACTGCGCGGCGATCAGTTCCAGGCCCACCAGGGCGAGCATGGCGAGGACGATGCAGCCGACCGACGTGCTGAAGGCGGGCCGCGCGAACATCGAGAGGTCGACCAGCGGGTGCTTGCGCCTGCGCTGTCTGCGGACGAAGCCGGCGAGCAGGACGATGCCCACGGCGAGGGAGACCAGGGTGGTGGCGCCGAGCGGCGACTCACCGCCGCCGAGCCGCTTCACGCCGAGCACGACGCCGAAGAGTCCGGCCGCGGCCATCAGCGCGCCGACCACGTCCCAGGGCCCGTCGCGGTCCCCGGTGGACTCGGGCAGCAGCCAGCGTCCGATGGGGAGGCTGACCAGCATCAGCGGGATGTTTATGAGGAAGACCGAGCCCCACCAGAAGTGCTCCAGGAGGAACCCGCCGAGCAGCGGTCCGACCGCCGCGCCCACGGCGGCCACGGCGCTCCAGATGCCGATGGCGACGGCCCGCTCGCGCCGGTCGGGGAAGACCTGGCGCAGGATCGAGAGTGTCGCGGGCATGATCATCGCGCCGCCGACGCCGAGCAGCGCCCGCGCCGCGATCAGGACCTGCGCGTTGTCCGCGAGGGCCGCGACCGCCGAGGCGACGCCGAAGAGGGCGTATCCGAGGAGGAGCACGCGTCTGCGCCCGACGCGGTCGCCGAGCGTGCCGAAGAGGATGAGGAGCGAGGCGCAGACCAGCGGATAGATGTCGACGATCCACAGCAGCTCGATCGCGCCCGGCCTCAGGTCCTCGGTGACCGCGGGCACCGCGACGTGCAGCACGGTGGCGTCCACGGCGACGAGCAGCAGGCTGACGCAGAGGACGACGAGCACGACCCAGCGGTTGGCCCCGGCACCGGCCCCGGATCCCCGACGGCCCTGCGGTGCTGCGGCCGTGGTCGTCCCGGACATGTGCGTACCTCCCAGTGATCCCTCGCATCGGCGGCCTGCGGGATAGAACTCCCTGCTCCGGCGGCGCAGACAAGGCGAGTGAGCCGTCAGAGTACGCGAGTTCACGCCTGGGGCGCGTGGCGGACCTCTCACGGTTGCACGGATGCGGTGTGGCGTACGCCACGCCCCCCACCTTTCGTCCACGCCCCTGGCGGGCTTCCAGTTCCCCCGACGGCCGATAATCGAGCCCGTGACCGATCTTGATCAAAACCTCCCGCCGGGCCGTGCGGACCGCGCGCTGCGCCGCGCGGCGCCCGCGCTCCTCGTGTACGCCGGGGTGCGTGCGCTGGGACTCGCCGTGCTCGCGGTGTGGGGCGCGGTGGCGGGCAAGAGTCCGCACACGCTGCTCACCGCCCGCTGGGACTCGCTCTGGTACACCCGCGTCGCCGAGCACGGCTACGGCTGGGAGGTGACACTCCCGGACGGCAGCGTCCACTCGAACCTCGCGTTCTTCCCGCTGCTGCCCTGGCTGGAGCGGCTCGTCTCGGCGCTGAGCCCTCTGTCGTACGCCGACGCGGGGCTCGTGGTCAGCTGGGTCGCCTCGCTCTTCGCCGCCGCGGGGATCTTCGCGGTCGCCGACCGTTCGTACGGGCGCCGGGCCGGGATCTGCGCGGCCGCGCTGTGGGCGGTGCTGCCCGTCGGCATCGTGCAGTCGATGGCGTACAGCGAGTCGCTGTTCACGGCGCTGGCGGCCTGGTCGCTGTACGCGGTGCTGAGGGAGCGCTGGGTGTGGGCGGGCGTGCTCGCCTCCTTCGCGGGTCTGACGCGGCCGGTCGGCGCGGCGGTGGTCGCCGCGATCTGGGTGGCGGCGGCCGTGCAGGTCCACCGGGAGCGACGGGCCGACTGGCGCATGCTCCTCGGTGTGGTCCTGGCCCCGCTCGGGGCCGCGGGCTATGTGCTCTGGGTCGGCCACCGCACCGGCGGCGGCCTCTTCGGCTACCTCGACGTACAGGCGGGCTGGGGCAACGGCTTCGACTTCGGCTACGCCTTCGCGCGCTTCGTCGGGGAGAAGTTCACCTCCGCGCCCGGGGCCTTCGCCGGGATCGGCCTCATCGTGGGCGTCGCCCTGGTCATATGGCTGTACGTCATCGGCGTACGGCAGAAGCAGCCGCTGCCGCTGCTCGTCTACTGCGGGATCGTCGTCGCGCTCGCGCTGTGCGCGGCCGGCTACTTCGGCTCGAAGCCGCGGCTCCTGCTGCCCGCCTTCCCGCTCCTGCTGCCGCTCGCGGTGGCGCTGGCCCGGCTGCGTACGTCCAGGTCGGCGCCGGTCCTGGCGGGTGTGGCCGTGGCGAGCGCGGTGTACGGGGCGTTCTGGCTGCACGGCTCGGGCCCACCGTGATCACGTCATGATCATTTCTGGGCCCCCGGCGACCGTACGGAAAATTCCACGCCAGGCCCCGGTGAACGAATTCATAAGCGCCATAAAACAGCACCGGAAATGATCAACGAATTGAGCAAGGGAGCATCCGGGAAATAAGGATTCCCGGAGGATTTCCGGGGAATAAACTTCGACCTGAGATCAATCCCACATCACATCGTCATCACAAAGCCACTGATTCGGCCTAGTGCCGCACTCACTCGCTGTAACGTCGATTGGGTGCGTACCGAACGAAACCTCACCCGTCTTGACCGGGTCTTCGCCCGGCTGGACCGTGAGCCGGAACGACCGGCCCACCTCGATGTGCCGAGGATGAGCCGGCACAGAGTCGTGCTCTTCAGCGCGACCCTGGCCTTCTACCTCGCCATCGTCGTCGCCGTGCTGACCACCTCGTGGCTGGTGCGGTTCGACTGGCAGGTCATGTTCTTCCGGCCCTACCAGCAGTGGCCCGAGATCCACGCCTTCCTGGACTACTGGGTCGTCCTCGGCCAGCGCGGCCCCACCGCCGTCATGGTCGCGGCCTGGCTCGGCTGGCGCTCCTGGCGGCAGCACACCCTGCGCCCGCTCCTGATGTTCGGAGCCGCGCTCCTGCTGCTCAACGTCACCGTCGGCGCCGCCAAGCTCGGCATGGGCCGCCTCGGCCCGCACTACGCCACCACCATCGGCTCGAACGAGATGTGGCTCGGCGGCGATATATTCCCCTCCGGCCACACCGCCAACGCCGTCGTGACCTGGGGAATCCTGGCCTACCTCGCCTCGACCCCGCTCACCCGCCGCTATCTGTCGGCCCTGTCCGCGGTGGTCTCCCTCAGCGTCGGACTCACCACCGTCTACCTCGGCACGCACTGGTTGAGCGACGTCTTCCTCGGCTGGGCCGCGGGCCTGCTGATCCTGCTCGCGCTGCCCTGGTTCGAGCCGCTGATCGCCCGGGTCGAGGCCATGATCTTCGGCCTCCGCGAGTCCTTGCGCGCCCGCCGCCCCGGTGTCGTCCTCGCGCCCGACACGGCCCCCGCGCCCATCGCGGCCTCCGCGATGGTGCCCCAGCGCCTCGCCACTGAGGACACGGCGCCCGCCCGCGAGACGGTCGGCGCCGCCCGTTCGGGACGGCCGGCCTATCTCGCGCCGGGCCCGCACACGGCCCGCTCCGAGCGGAGCCCGGTCACTCCCGCGGGCAGTCGCAGGCCGCCGCACTCCGACCGCGTCCCGCGCGGCACCACGTCGGCCCGCCCGGTGGCGGGGGGCTGACCCCAACACGGCGGGGGCCGGTACGCACAGCCCATCCCCCGCGTCGCGAAGGCCCCGGTTCCGCACAGGAGCCGGGGCCTTCGTCGTTCGGCCGCGGGGGCCGCAGGGGTCGCGGAGGTTGCGGGGGTCGCAGGGGTCGCGGGGGTCGCGGGGTGCCGCTCAGCCCTTCCAGCAGCGCTTCACGACGCCGTTGTCGACCTCGAAGTTCAGCCGCCCCGCGAGGTACTCCATGGTGATGATCGTGCCCGGCGCCAGCGACCTGACGGTGGACCAGCCGTGCTCGCGCGCCTGTCGCTCGGCGCCGTCGGCCGACAGGCCCACATAACGGTCCGGGCTGTCCTGGGGCTCTGTCGGAGGAGTGGGAATAGGTGCCATGGCCGCCACGTTAGGCGGCGCGGCACCGACGGGGAAGGCCGGGGCCGTGCACCATGCGTCACCGGTACCTCTCCGGTCACGCTTTTGTCACAGGATCACGACGTGCGTTTCGGTTGAACTCCGTCACACGTACGGGCGGTTCCGTACTTGCGGCAACGTAATTCAAGGGTGTCTTCACGCCACTCGAAAGCCATCTTGCCGATCACTTCGAAGGACCGTCCCGAATAACATCGCGGGTCCTTTACAGGCCCTCCGCATTTTTCGAATACCGGACGCCGCGCGGGATGTGACGGCGCATAGGGAATTCATGATTCCGGCGTGGACACCCGCGTGGACACGCCCTCACCGGACGTCCGGAAGCCGCGTACGCCCTCTGTCGCAGTCGAGTCGACGCGAGCATCATGGCGTGAGCTTCGAGCAGGCTTCGGGCAGGCCCAGGACGCGATGGCGAAGGGGCAAGCGATGGGGACCGAGACGGTGCGGGCGACCGAGCGGCCGGCGCGCGAGCGGGGGCCCGGACGGGTGGTCGTGGACTGGCTGACCACCACGGACCACAAGAAGATCGGCCATCTCTACCTGATCACGTCGTTCGTCTTCTTCCTGGCCGCAGGCCTGATGGCCCTGATGATGCGGGCCGAACTGGCCCGCCCGGGGCTGCAGCTGATGACCAACGAGCAGTTCAACCAGGCCTTCACCATGCACGGCACGATCATGCTGCTGCTCTTCGCGACGCCGACGTTCGCGGGGTTCGCCAACGAGATCATGCCGCTGCAGATCGGCTCCCCCGACGTGGCCTTCCCACGCCTGAACATGCTCTCGTACTGGCTGTTCCTCTTCGGCGGCCTGATGGTGCTCGGCTCGCTCCTGGTACCGGGCGGGCCCGCCGCCTTCGGCTGGTTCGCCTACGCGCCGCTCAACAGCCTGGAGCGTTCGCCGGGCATCGGCGCGGACCTGTGGATCATGGGGCTCGCACTCTCCGGCTTCGGCACGATCCTCGGCTCGGTGAACTTCCTGACGACCATCATCGGGATGCGCGCTCCCGGCATGACGATGTTCCGGATGCCCATCTTCACCTGGAATGTGCTGTTCACGTCGATCCTGGTCCTGATCGCGTTCCCCGTGCTCGCCGCCGCGCTGCTCGTCCTGGAGGCGGACCGGCGCTTCCACTCGCTCGTCTTCGCCTCGGAGAACGGGGGCGCGCTGCTGTGGCAGCACCTGTTCTGGTTCTTCGGGCACCCGGAGGTCTACATCATCGCGCTGCCGTTCTTCGGCATCATCACGGAGATCATCCCTGTCTTCAGCCGCAAACCGATCTTCGGCTACATGCCGCTGGTCGGCGCGACGATGGCCATCACCGGTCTGTCCGTGGTCGTGTGGGCGCACCACATGTTCGCCACCGGCGCGGTCCTGCTGCCCTTCTTCTCCTTCGTGTCCTTCCTCATCGCGGTCCCGACGGGCGTGAAGTTCTTCAACTGGACGGGCACGATGCTCAAGGGCTCGCTGTCCTTCGAGACACCCATGCTGTGGGCGGTCGGCTTCCTGGTGAGCTTCCTCTTCGGCGGCCTGACCGGCGTCATCCTGGCCTCGCCACCGCTCGACTTCCACGTCACCGACTCGTACTTCGTCGTCGCGCACTTCCATTACGTCGTCTTCGGCACCGTCGTCTTCGCGACCTTCGGCGGCTTCTACTTCTGGTGGCCGAAGCTGACCGGCAAGATGCTCGACGAGCGGCTCGGCAAGCTCCAGTTCTGGACGCTCTTCGTGGGCTTCCACATGACGTTCCTGGTCCAGCACTGGCTGGGCGCCGAGGGCATGCCGCGCCGCTACGCCGACTACCTCGCGGCGGACGGCTTCACGCTCCTCAACACCATCTCGACCCTCGGGGCGTTCCTGCTCGGCATGTCCACGCTGCCGTTCCTCTACAACATCTGGAGGACCGCCAAGTACGGCGAGAAGGTCGACGTCGACGACCCCTGGGGCTACGGCCGCTCCCTGGAGTGGGCGACCTCCTGCCCGCCGCCCCGGCACAACTTCGTCACGCTGCCCCGGATCCGCTCCGAGTCCCCGGCGTTCGACCTGCACCATCCCGAGTACGCGGCGTTCGCGGCGCGGGACGCGAACCGGGTGCCGCAGGATCCGCAGACGGAACACCCCGGTCCAGGGCCCGGCTGAGGAGGTCCCTCGCCGACCTGACCCGCTCGGACAGCTCGGCGGGCTCGATGACCTCGAACTCGAAGCCCATGAACATCACATGGAAGACCATCACGTCCAGGCTCGCCGCGCCCGTGCGCAGCAGGCAGGTCTCCTCGGACTCGGCCTCCAGGGTGCCGTCGGAGGGCGTGATGCGCTGGGCCGCCTCCTCCAGGGGCACGAGGAGGCGGACCACGGCCTGTGCGGCGTACGCGCGCGTGGAGACGCCCTTGGAGACGTACGCGGCGAGGTCGTCGGCCGGCGGGGTGCGCGGCGCGAACCGCGGACCGTGCGGCGGCCTCGGCTCGATGCGGTCCGCGCGGAAGGTGCGCCAGTCCTCGCGGTCCAGGTCCCAGGCCACGAGGTACCAGCGGCGCTCGGTGCACACCAGGCGGTGCGGCTCGACGATCCGGCGGGTCGAACTGCCCTGGTAGTCGCGGTAGTCGAAGCGCAGCCGCTCCGAGTCCCTGCACAGATGGGCGAGTTCGGTCAGGACCGCCGGGTCGACTCCCTGGGTCTGCGGGGTGCGCAGCATCGGCACCGTGAAGGCGTTCAGGGCACCGACGCGGCGGCGCAGCCTGTTCGGCAGCACCTGTTCGAGCTTGGTCAGGGCCCGTACGGAGGTCTCGCCGATGCCCTCGATGCCCTGCCCCGCGGCGGTGCGCAGGCCGACGGCGACCGCGACCGCCTCGTCGTCGTCCAGGAGCAGCGGCGGCAGCTCGGCCCCCGCGCCGAGCTGATAGCCGCCTCCGGTGCCGGGGCTCGCGTTGACGGGGTAGCCGAGCTCGCGCAGCCGGTCCACGTCGCGCCGGACCGTGCGCGGGGTGACGCCGAGCCGGTCGGCGAGGTCCGCGCCGGACCATTCGCGGTGGGCCTGCAGCAGGGAGAGCAGGCGGAGCAGTCGTGCCGATGTCTCCAACATGGACGTGATTGTGCCCTTGCTTCAGGACAGCCACGGTCCTCGGTGTCAGGGGTGTCAGGCCTCGGTGCCGTTCTCCCGTCCGCCCGTCTCCTCCTCGTCCCGCACCTCGCGGATGCGGACCGACAGGTCGTTGTCGTTGGTGTAGTACGGGCCCGCCTCGACCGCGCCGTGCGCCGCCGTCACCAAGCGCACCGCCGGGTAGGTGAAGATCGTCTTCTTGTCCGGGACGTCGTCCAGGAGCCGGGCGAGGCGCACCCGCGGCCCGCTCTCCCCCGCGGGGCGCAGCCACAGGTCCCAGGGCCCGGGACCGCTGTCGGCCAGCAGGCCGTGCCGCAGCCCGAAGGTGAACTCCGGCCCCTCGGCGGTGACTTCGACCCGGTGCGCGAGGTCGGGCTCGGCGCGCCGCACGGCCTCGGCGTACGCGGCTTCGGTGAGCGCGGTGCCGTAGACCCGGCCGTTGACGGTCATGGCCGCGTCGGCGAGCTCGATCTCGCCGGCCTCGGCGTGCGGCGCGCGCAGCCAGCTGCGCACGGAGAGGTTGCCCTGCTTCGTCGCGTACGGAATGCGCACCGCGACATGGCCGCGGCTACCGCTCGGCGCGCGGTCGACCAGCGAACGCAGGTCGTTCACACCCGGCATCAGACGGCGCGGCGCACCGCCCGCGACCTGCGCGTACGCATTCCAGCGGCCCTCGGCGAGCTGGACGCTGCTGGGCAGCGCGGCCCGCAGCCTGCCGTCCGCCGACGGCGAGAGCGGCAGGCGTACCTCGTCGTCCGACTCCCGGCGGCGCAGCAGCAGATAGGCCGCGTCCCTGGTGCCCGGCTCCCCCGGGTCGGTGACGTCGAAGGTGAGGCCTCCGGCGGAGTCGGCTATGCAGTCGGCATGCGGTGCCGTGGCCGACTCCTGGTCGTCCCCGGCGTGCGACGCCGCCTGCGAGGTGGCCAAGGCCGTCATGCGGTCGATCCCTTCGTCTGTACGCGGCCGAGATCCCGCACGGCGTACGCGCCCCCGAGCAGCGCGCCGCGCGTGCGGTGCAGGGAGCCGCGCATCCGGCCCCCCAGCGAGCTCCCGCGGGCGAGCATCCCGGAGAACATCGCGTCGTAGCGCTCGGCGATGCGTTCCGGGTCGAAGCGCTCGGAGTCCTGGAGCGCCGCGTCCGCCATCCGCTGCCGGAGCGAGTCGTTGTTGATCAGTTCGAGCAGTCCGCCCGCGATGGCGTCGGGGTTGCCGACCTCGACGAGGCGCCCGTCGACACCGTTGTCGATGATTTCGCCGGGCCCGTGCGGGCAGTCGGTGGCGACCACCGGGAGCCCGCAGCGCATCGCCTCGACGATCGTCATGCCGAAGGACTCCAGGCTGGAGGTGACGGCGGCGATGGAGCCCTTGGCCCACTCGGGCTCGATGGGGTGGGCGGGGCCCATGAGGAAGACGTGGTTGTAGAGGCCGAGCTCGTCGATCAGCGCGCGCAGCTTCTCCTTCTGCTTGCCGCCGCCGTAGATCCGCAGCCGCCAGTCGGGGCGCTCGCGGCGCACCTTGTCGAAGGCCCTGATCAGCAGGTCGTACCGCTTGACGGGCGCGAGTCTGCCGGCCGCCACGACCCACTTGTGGGAGCCGTCGGCCGGCTCGATGCCGGGCGCGGGTACCGGGTTCGGGACGGCCTGCACGTGGACGCCGGGCAGCCGCATCTTGCGCATGTAGGCGCGGGCGTCGGCCTCGGTCGTCGTGGTCAGGACGTCGAGGCGGGGGTAGACGCTGCGCAGCTGGCGGCGCAGTTCCTTGGAGTGGCTGTCGAGCGTGAGGTGTTCCTGGCCCACGCGCAGGGGGCCGCGCGCGGTCTGGCGGGCGATGTGCACGTTGAGGCCGGGGCGGGTGCCGACGACGACGTCCGCGTCGAGGGACGCGAGGTGGTCGGCGATGCGCCGGTCGGTGAGCGCGCTGTACTGGTCGTAGCGGCCTTCCGCGCTGGGGAATGTACGGGCGGGCCGCAGGTGCTCGGGGTCCTCGCCCTCGTAGCCCACGGTGCCCTTGCGGAGGTCGACGAGGTGGCTCAGCCGCACGCGCTGGTCGGGCGCGAAGACCGGCTCGTCACGGTGCCGGAAGACGGAGACGACCTCGACGTCGTGCTGCTGGGCCAGCGTGTTCGCCAGGTTGTACGTCGTCCGGATCGTCCCTCCGATTCCGTACGCGTTGTGAATCAGGAAAGAGATGTGCATGCGTCCCCGTATTCCGCGCTTCCGTGCGGACAGTCCCCCTCGTCCGCCTACCGATGGGTTAGACGGGGATTCCTGGCCAAGGGTTGGGTTTCATCATCATCCTGTTCTCAAACGGATGCATGATCGGTAGCCGGAGGCGGGAACCTTTCCGCGGCCCCACGCATCAAGGCTGGTAGGAGAGCTGGGGGACGTCGAAGCAGTTGTCGTTCATGTCCCCGCCCTGGGTGACCCAGCCCTTGCCGTCCTGCCAGCGTGCCACCGACACACACGTCCTGCGCGTCGTGGGCGGCTCCTTGCGGTGCTCGAAGACGGCCGGGAGAAGCAGCCCGCGCGCGGAGTACGGCTCGCCGCGGTTCATGAAGCGGTCCACGCACGCGCGCGTGACGTCACCGCCTCCACTTGTGCAGGACTTCGCCGCGTCGGTGAACCACATGGCGGCGGCCCAGCCCTCCAACTGCCACTGGGAGAGGTCCTTGTGCCCCTTCATGGCGGCGCGGAACTCCCGTACGGCCGGGTGGTCGGTGTCCTCGTAGTTCCGGCTCGCCCCGGTGGCCCACAGGGCGTTGCGGCAGCGCGGCGCGTCCTTGTAGTCGTCGCCCACGGAGGAGGTCCAGTTCTGCACGTTGGTGACCTTGGCGGTGACCTCCGCGCCGACGTCGTCCATCGCCTCGCACAGCTGGGCGTTGCCGTGCGTGTCCATCGCGTCGAAGACGAGGTCGACGTCCTGCTCCTTCAGATCGGCAGCGGCCGCGCGGAAGTTGGGCAGCGCGAAGTCGACCTGCTCGGTGACGACCTCGTACCCCTCGGCCTTCAGACCCCGGGTGACCAGGCGGGCGTACGCGGCGGAGGCGGCCTGGTTGTAGGAGACGACGGCGGCGGTCCGAGCGCCCTGCTCCCGCTTGAAGTAGCGGTACACCTCCGTCCCGCCGTACAGCTTGCCGCCCCACCCCGGCTTCCCCTCGCGCGGGGCGAGGCTGCCGTAGATCCCGTACAGATGCGGATACGTCTCGTACGCGGACCCGATGGGCTGGCCCCCGATGTCGGGCACGCCCGCGTCGGAGACCCTGGAGGCGCCCGCGTAGTCCAGGGAGGAGGTCGCCACGAGCGCGACGACCTTCTGCTCCTCGACCAGCTTGTGCACGCAGTCGTTGTTGCCGACGCCGCTGCCGCCGTCGTCGCAGGTGCGCACCTCGACCTTGCGCCCCGCGATGCCGCCGCGCGCGTTCAGCCGGTCGAAGTAGGCCTTGGCGCCGTCGCGCGGCCCCGTGAAGGCGGAGCCGCCGACCGGGCTGGTCGCGCTCGTGACGATGCCGACCCTGACCGGCGCTCCCCCGGCGGGTGCGGGCGCCGCGGAGCGCCGCTCGAAGTCGCTCTCGGGCAGCCGGCTCCCGCAGGCCGCGCTCGCCGTCAGGAGCGCGACGACGAGCAGCGCCTCAACAGCCCGGACCGGGCGACGCATTCCCGCTCAGCTTCACCAGGGCGCAGAGGGTCTTGACGGACACCTTCCAGGTGTCGTCCTGGTCGACGGCCGTCCCGGAGGCGTCGGGCAGCGCGGTGGCGCCCTTCAGCGTCAGTGCGTAGGTCACGGCCGCCTCGGTGGCCGAGGTGAACTCGACCTCGCCGACCTCCGCCGCGACCTGCTTGCCGCGCTCGTCGCCGCTGAAGCTCTTCAGTACGGCGCGCATCTTCGCCCCGTTCTCCAGGACGGTCTCCTTCTCCTTCAGCGAGACCTCGGGGTCGAAGAACTTCTCCCAGTTCTCCTCGACCTCCTTCTTGGCGGCCGCCGGGTCGGCGGGCGCGGTCGCGCCGTCCTGTGGCTCCTTCGAGGATTCGGTCGTCTTCTCCATGGAGGGCTCGGGCGGCTTGCTTCCGTCCCCGCCTCCGCTGTCGTCGCCACAGGCCGCGGCGGCCGGAACGATCAGCAGGACCGCGGCGGCCGCCAGCGCCGCGCTCCGCGCCCTTCCCCGCCCGCGAATCGCCCCCCGCCTGGGGCTGCTCCCGAGAACCATCTGGCTCACCACCGGGTGTCGGTCCGGGCCATCAGGGCCCGGTGCTTTCAGGGTCAGCTTCCAGAAGGCATAGTGCAAGCCATCGGCTGACATGGACAGCCCATTGACATCACTGACCAGACCGGCGTGATCCACATGACCGACGACGTGTCCCAGGGGGCCTCGATGCGGGCGGATCGGACAGCTCGGACAGGCAGCGCGCCCCGACCGGCCGGGCCGCGTGCCGTGCGCCCCGAGCTGTGGGCCGCGTTCGCGGCGCTCGCGGCCGGCGCGGTGCTCTGCGTGATCGGCTGGTACGGCATCTCCGGGGAGCGGTTCGCCGAGCGGCAGCTGCCCTATCTCGCGTCCTGCACGGTGCCGGGCGCCGCGCTGATCGTCGCGGGCGCGGTGCTGCTCACCCACGGCAGGAGCACCCTGGCCGCGGCGCGCGTCGAGGAGCTGTACGGCCTCCTGGTCGCGACCGAGCCCCCTGCGTCCGCGGAGCGGCCCCGGTCCCCGGTGGCGACCAGCGGCGAGCTCCTCATGGTCCCCGGCGGAACGCTCTGGCACCGCGCGGACTGCCCCCTGGTCGCCGGCAAGCCGGAGGCGGTCCCCGCGGACGCCACGGCCCTGTCGACGGGCGGTCTTGCCCCCTGCCCGATCTGCGAGCCGCGGCACTCGGTCTCCGTCGGCCCCGACGCACCGCCGCCCGACACACCGCCGCCCGACGCCCCTCCGACCGCCCAGGACCCCGAACCCGCCCCGGAGCGATGACCCGGTGGCGTCCCTGAGCTACGACCTGACGCTGGCCGGGCTCTCGGTCGGCAGCGCCGCCGCCCTCACCGGCATCGGCCTGATCGTCACGTACCGCGCCACCGGCGTCCTCAACTTCGCGCACGGCGCCATCGCGATGGTGTGCGCGTACGTCTTGCGGCAGTTCACGGCCGAGTGGCACTGGCCGCTCCCCCTCGCGGCGGCGGTCACGCTGCTCGTGGTCGCGCCCGGCATCGGTCTGCTCCTGGACCGCGCGGTCTTCCGCCCGCTGGCGGTCCTGGGCAGCGACCCGGCACAGACCCTGGTGGCGTCGATCGGTGTCTTCGTTCTGCTGGTGGGCGGCGCGGCCCTCGTCTGGGGTCCGGGCGCCCGCGACGACGCGCCCACGCTCCTGTCCTCCGATCCCTGGGCCCAGTTGGGCGCGGCTCTCGCCCTCGCCCTGGCCGTGGGGGCCGTGACGCGGTGGACGCGGTTCGGCGGCGAACTGCGTGCCGTCGTCGACAACCGCGGCCTCGCCGTGCTCTCCGGCATCGACGCGGACCGGGTGGCCGCTGCGGGCTGGGCGTTCGGCTCCTTCACGGCGGGTCTCACGGGCGTCCTGCTCGCCCCCTTCGTACGTCTGGACCCGTACGGCATGCCGTTGCTGGTCATGGAGGTGGTGGCCGTCGCGGTGGCGGCCGGGATGCGCAGCCTGCCCGCCGCCGTGGTGGCGGCGCTCGGCCTCGGCGTGGCCCAGAGCCAGTTGACCCGTCTGCACCCCGGCGGCTGGCAGGAGCAGCTCGTCCAGACCGCGGGCGCGAACCTCTTCGTGATCGCCCTGCTGGTCGCGGCCCTGATCCTGCCGGGCATCGGCTCCCAGGACGCCCTGCCCCGCACGGCGACGGCCCGCGTCCCCACGCCGCCGGGCGCCTGGATAGTGGCGACGATCCTCTTCCTCATCCCTCTCGGCTTCGCGGGCCGGGACCTGACGACCTCCGTGCAGGTGCCCGCGCTCGCGGTGATCCTCCTCTCCCTCGTGATCGTCACGGGCAGGGGCGGCCAGATCTCCCTGGGCCAGGCGGCGTACGCGGGCCTGGGCGCCCTCTTCACGGCGCTCCTGACGGCGGGCCGCTTCCCCGGTCTGCCCGAACTGCCGCACCTGCCCGCCCTGGCGGTGGCGGTCCTGCTCGTCGCGCCCCTGGGGCTGCTCACCGGCTGGCCCGCCATCAGCCGCCACGGCCTGGCCCTCGCCCTCGCGACGTTCGCGGTCGGCGTGGGCGTGAGCCGCTTCGTCTTCGCGCAGCCGTACGCGACGTCGGGCCTGACCGTGGACCGCCCTGCCGGTTTCGGCGGCGACCGCGCGTACTACGTACTCGAACTCGGGCTCCTGACAGGGGCGTTGCTCCTGGTGACCGCGTTGCGCCGGGGCCGCACGGGCCGTGCGCTGGCGGCGATGCGGGACCACGAGGCGGGCGCGGCGGCGGCCGGGGTGCCCGTCCGCACCCTGAAACTCACCGCGTTCGTCACCGGGGCGGCCCTCGCCGCGCTGGGCGGCGGCATGCTCGCCATGGGGCACCGGGCGTTCGACGCGGGGGCGTACGACCCCGTGCGCGGGCTCCTCTGGTTCGCGGCGGTGGTGGTCCTCGGCTCGGACAGCGTCCTCGGGGCGCTGGTCGCCGCGGCCCTCCTGGTCGGCCTGGACGCGGGCACGCGGGGCGGCGTGGCGGCGGCGCTGATCGGCGTACTCGCGGTCCTGATCGGCCGCTTCCCCGGCGGCCCGTACGAGGCACTGCGCGCGGCCACGAGACGGCTCCGCAGGACCCCGCGCCTGACGCCCCTCGGCAGGGCGGCACGGGAGGCCTTGGCGGGTGGCACCCGCGCCGGCCCGCCCCCGCGGCGCCCCGAGGGCGAGGCACCTGGCCGCGGGGACCGCCCGAAGACGTCCCTACGCGAGGCCCGTCCGAAGACGTCCCTACGCGAGGCCCGCCCGAAGGCATCCCTCCCCGAGGAACGCCCGAAGGCATCCGTCTACGAGGCGGCCCCGGAGAAACCCACCCACGAGGCGGCCCCGAAAGCACCTTCCCACCAGGCCGACCCGAAGACGCCCACCCACCAGGCCGACCCCAAAACACCCACTCACGAGGCAGCCCCCAAGACACCCACCCACCGGGCCGCCCCAAAAGCGCCCGCCCACGGAGCAGCCTCGAAGACACCCGACCGCAAAGCACTCCCGAAGGCACCCACCCGTAGGACGCCCCTGAAGTCACCCACCCGCCCGACGCGACCAAAGGCACCGCCCCACAAAGCGAACCGGCAAGCACCCCACCCCACCCTCGCCGCCCACCGCATCACCCTCGCCTACGACGGCTACACCGCCCTGGACGACGTGACGCTCACCGTCCCCCCGGGCCGCGTCACCGCCGTGGTGGGCCCCAACGGTGCGGGCAAGAGCACCCTCTTCCACTGCCTGGCGGGAACCCTGCGGCCCGACTCCGGCCGCATCACCCTCGGCACCCGCGACATCACCGGCCTCCCCGCCCACGCCCGCACCCGCGCCGGGATGGCCCGCACCTTCCAACAGCTCGCGGTCTTCCCGTCGTTGACGATCGCGGAGAACGTCCGGGTGGGCGCGGAACAGACCCTCGTACGACACGATCCCCGAGCCGCAGCCGAAGCCCTCCGCCTCCTGGACCTGACCGAGCTGCGCGCGCACCCCGCGGCCGACCTGTCCACCGGCACCCTCCGACGCACGGAACTGGCGCGCGCCCTCGCGGGATCGCCCCACACCCTCCTCCTGGACGAGCCGGCCGCGGGCCTGGACGCGGCCGAAGTGGCGGCGCTGACAACCCTGTTGCGGGCCCTCGCGGCCGACGGCACGGCCCTCCTGGTCGTCGAGCACGACCTGGACCTGGTGGCGGGCCTCGCCGACACCGTGCACGTGATGGCGGCGGGCCGCGTCGTCACGTCGGGCCCCGCGGACCACGTCCTGCGGAGCTGGGGAGAGGCCCACTGAATGCACGGCATCGAACTGCGCGGCGCGCACGTCCACTACGGCCCCCTGGAGGCCCTGCACGGCATCACCCTGGCCGCGCCCGCCGCCACCCTCACCGTCCTGCTCGGCCGCAACGGCTCGGGCCGCTCCACGACCCTGCGCGCCCTGGCCGGCACGGTCGCCCTCTCCGCGGGCGCGGTCGTCCGCGACGGGCGGGACATCACGCACCAGCCGGCCCACGTGCGGGCCGCGAAGGGCCTGTGCTTCGTCCCGGACCGCCAGGCGGTGTTCTCCGCCCTGACCGTCGAGGAGAACCTCGAACTCTCCAAAGCCGAGGGCGACTTCACCCGCGCCCTGGACGCCTACCCCGAGCTGCGCCCCCTGCTCCGCCGCCGCGCGGGCACCCTCTCGGGCGGCGAGCAGCGCATGCTGGCACTGTCCCGCGCCCTGCTCTCGGACGCGGCCGTGGTCCTCGTGGACGAACCGGCGCAGGGCATGTCGCCCGCCGTCGCGGCACGGACGTACGCCCTGCTACGCGACCTGGACGCGTGCGTGGTCGTGGCCGAACAGCGACTGCCGCCCGTCTTGCGCGAGAGCGCGAGCCGGACGGCAGTGGTGCACGAACTGCGCCGGGGCGCGGTCGTGTTCAGCGGAGAGCCGGGAGAGCTCAGCTCCGCCCGGGGGCACCGGAGGCGGTACGCCCCGGAATGACGAGCAGGGTGCCGACATTGAGCCGGTCGGGATGATCCCCGACCATGTGCCGGTTGGCCTTGTACAGGGCCTTCCACCCGCCCTTCACGCCGTACTTGAGCGCGATCGAGCTGAGCGTCTCCCCGGCCTTCACCACATGGACGCGCCGGTCGAAGCGGTCGATGCGCACCTCCTTGGAGCAGACGGGCCAGGCCTCCCAGCCCTGGGTGCGCAACACCTCCTCGGCGACCTTGATCTGCTGCTCCTTGGTGGCGAGGTCGGCACGCGGCGCGTACGTGAGCCCGCCGTGCTCCTCCCAGGTGGGCTGCCAGAACTGCAGCCCTCCGTAGTAGTCGTTGCCGGTGTTCACATGCCAGCGGCCGCTGCTCTCGCACTGCGCGAGGCAGTGCCAGGGCCCCTTGGTCAGGGAACAGTCGTACGTCGGGGACGGGGCGCCCGGCAGCGGCGGCGGAGCCGCGGACGCGGTGGCCGAGGGGAGCGCCACCGCCGCCAGGATCGCCCCGACGACCAGGGACACGGACCGGAGACGCTTGGTCAGCTTCGGGTGCATCGGGTCACGCTAGGCAGCTCCGCGGCGGGCCCAGGGCGTGCCGCGCCGCCGCGGAGGCGACCCCACCCGGTCGGACGACGCGGGTCAGACCCTGAGCCGCTGCCCCGGCACGATCACGTCCGGGTCGCCGCCGATGACCTGCCGGTTGGCGGCGTAGACACGCTGCCAACCGGTCCCGTGGCGGGCCGCGATGTTGCTCAGGGTGTCGCCCTGCCGGACGGTGTAGTTCCCGGGGACGCCGCGCGAGGACCCGCGATCGGAGTGACCGGGCGATGCGGCACGCGGCTTGAGCGCCTTGGGCGCCGGCTTGGCCGCCTTGGGCACCGGAGCCGCGGCGGACGGCGCGCTGCCGTACGCTCCCGCGCGGGCCGCGCAGGTGGGCCAGGCACCCCAGCCCTGCCCGCGCTGGACCTTGGTGGCGACAGCGATCTGCTGCGCCTTGGACGCCTTGTCGGCGGTGGGCGCATAGGCCCCGCCGCCGTACGCGCGCCAGGTACCGGCGGAGAACTGCAGCCCGCCGTAGTAGCCGTTGCCCGTGTTGATCTGCCAGTTTCCGCCGCTCTCACACCGTGCGATGCGGTCCCACACTCCGCTGTCCGCCGCTCCGGCCTGGCCGGTCGCGGTGAGCAGACCCAGCGGGGCCAGGAGAGCGGCCCCTCCGATCGCTGCCATGGTGCGGGTGCGCTTGGGACGTGCGGACATGAATATCCCTCTCGAAGGACCCGGGCTCCCCCTGGCCGTTCGGGCCCCTCACGCATCCGGCGCCTGGGGTCCGATCGGTCCCGCCCGCCGGTGTCGAGGCTTCGTGCTGGCTATGCGACCGGCGGACGTACCCGAGCGGTGCTCGCTGCACACGGCGGTGGAATCTATGAGCCCTCTCGCCCCGATAACAACCAACTCCTTGTCATTCCAGGCCAGTTGAGCGTTACCCCGGGTATCGGCGAGTTTCGGCCACCCACTTCATTCGCTGATGTCAGGATTTATCAACCACGCCACTCGGCGATCTGTGACTCAGCTCACCTCCCCAACTTCCGTGCACCCGGCACGTGTTGGCGCGGAGTGACGGATTCCAACGGCCAACTCACCCTCCGCTGCGGATGGTTCGATTCCGTTCGCCTTCGCGCGTGACTTGCGCCACTGATCCGCCGTTGTCTTCTTATGAGCCGGGCGCCGTCCGGCTCACCACACCCACCCCATGCACCCCATGTGACAATCCCGAGGAGCCACCCGTGCCGCGCATGCTCGACGTCAGCGACGACGTACGCGCCGAGATCGGCGACGAAGAAGCCGACCGACTGCTCGCCGGAGACAACACCCCGGGCAGCTACGACTGCACGTCCTGCCGCACCCCGGGCGACGCCGAACAGGAGCGCACCAGCACGGTCCTGTTCGTCGGCGACGAGACCGCCGTGCTCGCCTTCGCCCACGCCACCTGCCTGCCCTCGCAGATCGTCACGGTCTCCGAGGAGCAGCTGCAGGGCGCCGTGCGGTCGATCACCGGCGAGGACGGCGAAGGAGCCGCCGAGGTCACCCCGAGCCAGGCCGTCCTCGGTGTGACCAGCGGCCTCGTTCTGATCGAGGGCGAACTGCGCCCCGCCCTCGTCGTCGAGCCGACGGGCCCCATCGCCCGCCCCGGCACCGAACCGGGCACCGGCGGCGGCGACGACTTCCTGCCGCTCCTGATCGAGCAGGGCTTCATGCCGGTCACCTCGCTCGACGGCGTACCGCCCTCCCTGCCCGGCTGGTCCGTCCTGCTCGCCATGGGCCAGCTGCACGCCGTCCTGCAGCCCGGCACCGGCGGCGGCTCTCCCGTCGCCTGGTGGCAGGCGCACCAGCCGCTCCAGGTCACCGAGGCCTGGCGGGCCGCGGCCAACAAGACGCAGACGGTGCTGCTCTTCGCCGCGCCCGTCGGCTCCATCGGCCGCCAGCCCCGCGAGGACCTGCTGCGCGACGCCCTCGACAAGGCCGCGGCCCAGGGCAGGCTCGTCGCGTGCGCGATGCCGCTCGCCGGGACCTGAGCCGACCGCCCGCGAGACTCGAATGCGCCGGTCACGCTCCTGCCGGACGGGGAAAGCGGCGCGTGCCCCGCATCCGTCGGGCGCCGGTTTCGTTGGCACATACGTGCACCCATACGACCCCTCCCGCCACCGGCCGACGTACCAGAACCCCATCCCGTCCATGCGCACGGCGCAGGACTCGACGGGCGACCACTCGGCCACTCCCATCTACGACACGCTGTACTCGGAGTACCTGCGGGCCTTCAGGGCCCTGCCGGGTGACCGGACCGGCGAGGAGGAACTGGGGTTCACCGCCTTCGGCACGGGGCCCTACGGCATGCAGCACCGCGTCGACGGCAGGCACGACCCCCGCCACGACCAGCGCCACGGTTCGTACGGCCAGTTCCACGTGGCCCGCTACGGCCAGCACGACCACCACGCCACCGGCCACCACCAGTTCCCCGCGGCCCTGCCGCCGGGCCCGCGCCGCGAGCACTGAGCCCGCGTCCCCGGACAGCGAGATGCCCGGCTCCCCGCGAAGGGGGGCCGGGCATTCACGTACGAACACAGGGTTCGTACCGGTGGTTACTTCTTGCGGCCGCGCTTCTCACGCACCCGCACCGAGATGTGGATCGGCGTCCCCTCGAAGCCGAACTCCTCGCGCAGACGGCGCTCCAGGAAGCGGCGGTACCCCGCCTCGATGAAGCCCGACGCGAAGAAGACGAACCGCGGCGGCTTGGTGCCCGCCTGCGTGCCGAAGAGGATGCGGGGCTGCTTGCCGCCGCGCACCGGGTGCGGGTGGGCGGCCACGATCTCGCCGAGGAACGCGTTCAGACGCCCGGTCGGCACGCGCGTCTCCCAGCCCTCCAGGGCCGTCTCGATCGCGGGGACCAGCTTCTCCATGTGGCGGCCCGTGCGTGCCGAGACGTTCACACGCGGTGCCCAGGAGATCTGGGCGAGCTCGGTCTCGATCTCCCGCTCCAGGTAGTAGCGGCGCTCCTCGTCGAGGGTGTCCCACTTGTTGTACGCGACGACGATCGCGCGGCCCGCCTCGACCGCCATCGTGACGATGCGCTGGTCCTGGACCGAGATGGTGTCGGCGGCGTCGATGAGGATCACCGCGACCTCCGCCTTCTCGACGGCGGCGGCGGTGCGCAGCGAGGCGTAGTAGTCGGCGCCCTGCTGGAGGTGGACGCGCTTGCGGATGCCCGCCGTGTCGACGAACTTCCAGGTGACGCCGCCCAGTTCGATGAGCTCGTCGACCGGGTCGCGGGTGGTGCCCGCGAGTTCGTTGACGACCACGCGCTCCTCGTTCGCCACCTTGTTGAGCAGCGAGGACTTGCCGACGTTCGGACGGCCGATGAGCGCGATGCGGCGCGGTCCGCCGATCCCGGCCCCGAAGGTCTGCGCGGGCGCCTCGGGCAGCGCCTCCAGAACGGCATCCAGCATGTCGCCGGTGCCGCGGCCGTGCAGCGCGGAGACGGGGTGCGGCTCGCCGAGGCCGAGGGACCACAGGGCGGAGGCGTCGGCCTCGCCGGAGGGGCCGTCGACCTTGTTGGCGCAGAGCACGACGGGCTTGCCGGCCTTGCGGAGCAGGCGCACGACGGCCTCGTCGGTGTCGGTGGCGCCGACCGTGGCGTCGACGACGAAGACCACGGCGTCCGCGGCCTCGATCGCGTACTCCGCCTGGGCGGCGACGGACGCGTCGATGCCGAGCACGTCCTGCTCCCAGCCGCCGGTGTCGACGAGCTTGAAGCGGCGGCCCGACCACTCGGCCTCATAGGTGACGCGGTCGCGCGTGACGCCCGGACGGTCCTCGACGACGGCCTCGCGGCGCCCGATGATGCGGTTCACCAGGGTCGACTTGCCGACATTGGGACGGCCGATGACGGCGAGGACGGGCAGCGGGCCGTGGCCCGCCTCCTCGATGGCGCCCTCGACGTCCTCGATGTCGAAGCCCTCTTCGGCGGCGAGCTCCATGAACTGTGCGTACTCGGCGTCGCCGAGCGCCCCGTGGTCGTGCTCGGCGAAGCCGTCGCCCTCGGGCTGGATCTGGTCGTTCATGAAGTCCGTACCTCGTCGTTCATCGTGGTGATCGGTGCACCGGCCCGCGGATCAGGTCGGGGCACTACTTGATAAGTCTCACTCAGCGCCCGGTCAGGCGCCTGGCGTTTTCCAGGTGGGCGGTGAGCCGCTCCTGGATGCGCACGGTCGCCTCGTCGAGCGCCTTGCGCGTACGCCGCCCGCTGCCGTCGCCCGCTTCGAAGGGGTCGCCGAAGACGACGTCGACCCGGGTGCGCAGCGGGGGCAGCTGCTTTATCAACCGTCCGCGCCGCTCCGTGCTTCCCAGGACCGCGACCGGGACGATCGGGGCGCCGGAACGCACCGCGAAGTACGCGAGCCCGGCCCGCAGCGACGCGAAGTCGCCGTCGCCCCGGGTGCCCTCGGGGAAGATCCCGAGGACGCCGCCCTGATCCAGGACGCCGAGCGCCCGGGTGATGGCCGTGCGGTCGGCGACCGAGCGGTCCACCTTCAGCTGGCCGATCCCGTGCAGGAAGGAGCCGAGCGGCCCGATGAACGCTTCCTTCTTGATCAGGAAGTGCGTGGGCCGGGGCGCGACGCCCATGACCATCGGGCCGTCCACGTTGTGCGAGTGGTTGACGGCCAGGATCACGGGCCCGCTCGCGGGCACCCGCCAGGCGCCGAGCACGCGCGGCTTCCACAGGCCGTACATCAACCCGACGCCGATGCGGCGGCCGACCTCGGCACCCCGCTCGGAGGCGCCCCGCTCGGCGGGAGCCTCGCTCACTTGGCTGCCCGCTTCTCCTCGACGAGGGTGACGACGCACTCGATGACCTGCTGCAGCGTGAGCTCGGTGGTGTCGACCTCGACGGCGTCGCCGGCCTTGGCCAGCGGGGACGTCTTGCGGCTGGAGTCGGCCTGGTCCCGCTTGACCAGGGCCTCCTGGGTCGCCTTGACGTCGGCGCCCTTGAGCTCGCCGGAGCGGCGGGCCGCGCGCGCCTCGGGCGAGGCGGTGAGGAAGACCTTCAGGTCGGCGTCGGGCAGCACGGTCGTGCCGATGTCACGGCCCTCGACGACGATGCCCTTCTCGGCCGACTCGGCGATGGAGCGCTGCAGCTCGGTGATGCGGGTGCGCACCTCGGGGACGGCGCTGACCGCGCTGACCTTGGAGGTGACGTCGGTGGTGCGGATCGGGCCCGCGACGTCCGTGCCGTCCACCGTGATGGTCGGGGCGGACGGGTCGGTGCCCGAGACGATCTCCGGCTTCCCCGCGGCGGCCGCGATGGCGCCCGGGTCGGTCAGGTCGATGCCGTTGTGCACCATCCACCAGGTGATCGCCCGGTACTGGGCGCCCGTGTCCAGGTAGCTGAGGCCGAGCTGGGCGGCGACGGCCTTGGAGGTGCTCGACTTGCCCGTGCCGGACGGTCCGTCGATGGCGACGATCACGGCTGCCGGGGCGGCGTTTGTGGCGGTTTCCACGGGGCGGCGAACACCTTTCTCAGTACACGGAGCAGGAGGCGGGACGGAAAGGCGCCCCGCACAAGGTTACTGGCTCGCACACCCTGCCCCGACAGCCCCTTCGCGGGCCCCCTACTGCCGGATCGACCAGCCACGCTCCCGCAGCGCCGCGCTCAGGACCGGCGCGGACTGCGGCTCGACCATGAGCTGGACCAGGCCCGCCTGCTGGCCGGTCGCGTGCTCGATGCGTACGTCCTCGATGTTGACGCCAGCGCCGTCCGCGTCGGCGAAGATGCGGGCCAGCTGCCCCGGCTGGTCGTTGATGAGCACCGCGACGACCTCGTACGCGGCAGGGGCCGCGCCGTGCTTGCCGGGCACCCTGACCTGGCCCGCGTTGCCACGCCGCAGCACGTTCTCGACGCCGGCCGCGCCCTCGGTCCGCTTCTCCTCGTCGGTGGACTGCAGCGCGCGCAGCGCCGTCACCGCCTCGTCCAGGTCGATGGCGACCGCGGCGAGGAGGTCGGCGACGGGGCCCGGGTTGGCGGAGAGGATGTCGATCCACATCCGGGGGTCGGACGCGGCGATCCGCGTGACGTCACGGATGCCCTGGCCGCACAGCCGGACCGCCGACTCCTCGGCGTGCTCCAGGCGGGCCGCGACCATGCTGGAGACCAGGTGCGGCATGTGCGAGACGAGGGCGACGGCACGGTCGTGGGCGTCGGCGTCCATGACGACGGGGACGGCACGGCAGAGCGCCACCAGCTCAAGGGCGAGGTTGAGCACCTCGGTGTCGGTGTCCCTGGTCGGGGTCAGCACCCAGGGCCGCCCCTCGAAGAGATCGGCGGTGGCGGCGAGCGGGCCGCTGCGCTCGCGCCCCGACATGGGGTGCGTCCCGATGTACGGGGTGAGGTCGAGGCCGAGCGCCTCCAGGTCTCGGCGCGGGCCGCCCTTGACGCTGGCCACGTCGATGTAGGCGCGCGCGACACCGCGCCGCATGACGTCGGCAAGCGTGGCGGCGACGTGCGCGGGCGGCACGGCGACGACGCAGAGGTCGACGGCGCCCTCGGGGGCCTCGTCGGTGCCCGCGCCGAGCGCCGCGGCGGTGCGGGCCTGCGCCGGGTCGTGGTCGGCGAGGTGGACGGTGACACCGCGCGAGGCCAGGGCGAGGGCGGCGGAGGTGCCGATCAGGCCGGTTCCGATGACGAGGGCGGTTCTCACTGGGCGATGTCCTTGCGAAGTGCGGCCGCGGCGCCGAGGTAGACGTGCGCGATCTCGGAACGGGGGCGGTCGGTCTCGATATGGGCGAGGACGCGGACGACGCGGCGCATGGCCCCGTCGATCTCCAGCTCCTGCGCGCAGATCAGGGGTACGTCGACGATGCCGATGCCGCGCGCGGCGGCCGCGGGGAAGTCGGAGTGCAGGTCGGGCGTGGCAGTGAACCAGATGCTGATGAGGTCGTCCTGCGTCAGCCCGTTCCGCTCCAGGATCTCGGTGAGCAGCGCGGCGACCTGCTCGGCCATGTGCCCGGCCTCGTCCCGCTGGAGCTGGACGGCGCCCCTGACCGCTCGTACCGCCACAGTGCCGCTCCTCGCTCGCCTTCGTACGACTGTTGTACGGCAAGCGTAGTCAGGGCGGGCAAAGGGGTGCGCGGCGCCCGTCTGCCGAGACGGGCGCCGCGCGATCCCCGGGGAGGGTCAGAGGCGCTGCTGCCTGACGATGTCCTCGAGGGACTCGGTCGGTACCTGGCCCTCGGGGGTCAGTTTGTCGACGACCTGCGGCAACTGCTGCGCGATCTGGTCGGCGGCCTCGTCGCGGCTCACGCCCGCCTCGTTCGCCACCTTGTCCAGGGTCTCGTCGGGCACGGCCTGCTTGACCTGGTCCGGGGAGAGCGGCTGGTTGTCCCCCTTGCCGACCCAGGAGTCGAGCTGTGCCTGGTCGACCAGGCCCGACTTCGTGATCATGTCGAGCAGCCCGCCCAGCGGATTGCTCCCGGCCCCGGCCCCGCCCTGACCGCCGCCGGCCCCACCGGCACCGCCGCCCAGCAGGCCGCCGAGGAGCGAGCCGAGGATGTTGCCCCCACCGCCGCCGGACGCACCGCCCTGGCCGCCGCCGAGGAGCCCGCCGAGGAGGCTTCCCAGATCGTTACCCGCCATGGTCACGCCTTTCAGAGAGTGGCCGGGACCGCGCCGTGGGGGCCCCGCGCCTCGGGCCCTCGGGGCCCGGGCCTCAGACCATGCCAATGTCACCCGAATCGCCCCCTGTCGCCACTTGGGCCGATTGGGTGCCGTTTAGCTATGGACGGGCGGGGGCGGGTCCGCTTGCATGGAACGTCGGCAGGTGCCGCGCCTCGGGGGAGGCTCGTATGAAGCGCTCAGGTCCACTCCTCACCCTTCTCGGCGGGCTGCTGCTCGCCCTGTTCATGCTGTCGCTCAACGCGACGACAGGGACGGGCAGTTCGTCGTACGGAGGGGACGCACCCGACGCGGCGACGCCGACGCCCTCCCCCACCAGGAGCTCGCCCGAGCCCTCGCCCGAACCCACCGAGAGCGAGAAGCCCGACGAGAAGCCGCCGCCCGACGCCAGCTACGCGGGCCGCACCGACGACGACGCCTCCGCGATCTCCATCTCGGTCCGTGACGGCAAGGCCATCGCGTACTACTGCGACGGCCGCGACACGGAGTCCTGGCTGAAGGGCAAGGTCGAGGACGACGGCTCGATGCGGCTGACCGGCAAGCACGGCGCGAAGCTGAACGGCCGGATCGCCGACGAGAAGGTCCGCGGCACGGTCGACATCGACAAAGAGACCTCGAAGTTCACCGCCGAGAAGGCCGAGAAGCCCTCGGGGCTCTACCGCGCCACGACCGAGGTGCGCGGCGCGAAGCTCGACGGCGGCTGGATCGTCCTGCCCGACGGCAGCCAGGTCGGCATCCTCAACCGCGACGGCGAGCCCGGCAAGGCCCCGCGCATCGACCCGGGCACCGGCACCGTCCGGGTCGACGGCGACGACATCACCGCACGTCCCGTAACGCCGTAGCGTCCCGCAACGCCCCGAGGGAGCCCGCATGAGCGTCGACCCGAACGCCGCCACCCAGGGCGGCTTCCCCGTGCCCCCGCGCGCGGGTGAGCACCGCAGGGCGGGCGCCGCCCGCTATCTCCTGCCCGCGCTGGTCGCGGCGGCCGTGGCGGTCGGCCTCGGCGTGTACGGCAAGACCCACGACCCCGAGGGCACCGCCTTCAACCTGGCGGGGTTCAGCAGCACGAGCGCGGTGAAGTCCTGGCTGGGCACGACGGCGTTCGCCTTCGCGCTCCTCCAGGTCCTCTCGGCCCTGATGCTGTACGGCAAAGTCCCCGGCCCCTCCTGGTCGGCGGCCCTGCACCGCTGGTCGGGCCGGATCGCGTTCCTGGTCGCCGTCCCCGTGGCGGTCCACTGCCTCTACGCGCTCGGCTACCAGACGTACTCGACCCGCGTGATGTGGCACTCGCTGCTCGGCTGCTTCTTCTTCGGGGCGTTCAGCGCCAAGATGCTGCTGCTCCGCTCGGAGAAGCTGCCCGGCTGGCTCCTCCCGGTGGTCGCGGGCCTGGTCTTCGTGTCGCTCACGGTGATCTGGCTGACGTCGGCGCTGTGGTTCTTCCGCACGTTCGGGGTGACGACATGAGCGGCGGCGGGAGCACGCCCCGGCGGGCGGTGCTCGCGGCGGGCGCGGCGGCGCTGGCGGCGGGCTGCACCAAGTACGGTGACGAGGGCGCCGAGCCGGAGCAGTCCCCGACCACGGCGGCCGACAGCACGCCCGCCTCGAAGGAACCCTCCGAGTCCGGCGACAAGCCCTCCGGAGAGAAGCCGCCCGCGGGGCCCGAGCTGGCGAAGACCTCCGACATCCCGGTGGGCGGCGGCAAGGTCATCAAGGACAGGAAGGTCGTCGTGACGCAGCCGGAGAGCGGCGACTTCAAGGCGTTCTCCGCGGTCTGCACCCACCAGGGCTGCACGGTCTCCGAGGTGGCGGACGGCACGATCAACTGCCCCTGCCACGGCAGCAAGTACCGCGTGGCCGACGCCTCGGTCGCCGGTGGCCCCGCCCCGCGTCCACTGCCCCCGCAGAAGATCACGGTCACCGGAAATTCGATCACCCTCGGCTAGCGGCGCACCGTACGCTCGACCGCATGCACCCCCAGGACCCGACCCTCGTACGCGACCACACGATCTACTCCTGCGTGATGGGCTCGCGCGCCTTCGGTCTGGCCACGGACGGCAGCGACACCGACCGCAGGGGCATCTTCCTCGCCCCCACGCCACTCTTCTGGCACTTCGAGAAGCCGCCGACCCATGTGGACGGTCCCGCCGACGAGCAGTTCAGCTGGGAGCTGGAGCGCTTCTGCGAGCTCGCCCTGCGCGCCAACCCGAACGTCCTGGAGTGCCTGCACTCCCCGCTCGTGGAGCACGTCACGGACACCGGCCGCGAACTGCTCGCCCTGCGCGGCGCGTTCCTCTCCCGCCGGGCCCACGACACCTTCGCGCGCTACGCGCTGGGCCAGCGCAAGAAGCTGGACGCGGACGTCCGCACCCACGGTGCCCCGCGCTGGAAGCACGCGATGCACCTGCTGCGGCTGCTGATGTCCTGCCGCGATCTGCTGCGCACCGGCGAGCTGACGATCGACGTCGGCGACGAGCGCGAGCCGCTGCTCGCGGTCAAGCGCGGCGAGGTGTCCTGGCCGGAGGTCGAGTCCCGGATGAACCGCCTCGCGGCCGAGGCCGAGGAGGCGGCACCGCACAGCCCCCTCCCGGCCGAGCCCGACCGGGAGCGCATCGAGGAATTCCTGTTCCGTACGCGCCGCGCGTCAGCCCTGCGTCTCCTCGATGCGTACGCGGACGACGAGGTCGTGCAGGGCGTCGTACGCGCGGTGGACGCCCGGCAGCGCTGAGTCCTCCTGGGCCTCGTCCAGGAGGGCGTGCAGCCGCTCCACGTCGGCGGCCACGCGCGCGTGGTCCACGTCGGCACCGCCGTGCTCGGCCTCGACCTTGGCGGCGACGAGGTCCGTCAGGTAGGCGGGGGCGGCCGGGACCTCCCCAAGGAGCGTGGGCAGATGCGCGACCACGGCGCCGCTGCGCATCAGATGGATCCCGCTCAGCAGCACACGGAACGTGTAGAGCAGCGGCTTGAGCTCGCCGTTCTTCTCGAACAGCCGCCACTGGGTCTTGGCGAAACCCCGGTAATGGTGGGCGTGGTGGCTGGTGAGCACGGTGGGCGCGAGCGCGACGAGCTCCGCGTGGGCGTCCGTGGTGTGCACGACCAGCGGGGAGAGCAGCTGCTCCAGGACGTAGCCGTTGTGCCGCAGCATCAGGCGTGCGAACTTGCGCAGGTCGTGCGTGACGAGGTCCATCTCGACCCCGTCCCGGTCCCACATCCTGGACCGCGTCTCTTCCGGCTCCCTGAGCCCCACCAGATCGGCCACCGGCAGCAGGTGCACCCCGCGCAGGTCCACGTCCGAGTCGCGGGACGGGAAGCCGTACAGGTGCGCTCCGGAGACCGTCGCGAAGAGCAGCGGGTCACGCTGCTCGGCGACGACGGAGGTGAGGTCGATGTCCAGGTCGGGGCCCAGGTCCACAGTCATCCCTCAAGCGTCCCAGAGGGCCCCGAACTCCAGGAGCTCACCCCGGTGCTCGATCCGTTCCGTCCACGCGGCGGGCCACGCGTCGGCGCCGAGGTGGGCCCCCGCGAAGGCTCCCGCGAGGCATGCGATCGAGTCGGAGTCGCCCGCCGTACAGGCGGCCCTGCGCAGCGCGGTGACCGGCTCGTCGACGAACATCAGGAAGCACAACAGGCCGGTGGCGAGCGCCTCTTCGGCGATCCAGCCCTCGCCGGTGGCCAGGCACGGGTCGATCTCGGGGTTGGCATGCTTGAGGGCGGCCTCAAGGCGCTCCAGGACGGCCAGGCACTCGTCCCAGCCGCGGGTGATGAAGTGCTCGGGCGACGGGTCCTGGGAGCGGGTCCACAGGTCGCCGAGCCACGCCTCGCGGTAGTGGGTGCGGTTCTCCAGGGCGTACGAGCGCAACTGCCCGACCAGACCCATGGGTTCCGCTCCCCGGGCGAGCAGCTGCACCGCGTACGCCGTCAGGTCACCGGCGGCCAGCGCCGTGGGGTGCCCGTGGGTGAGCGCGGACTGCAGCTGGGCGGCGCCGGCCCGCACCTCGTCGTCGATGCGGGGCATCAGGCCAAGCGGCGCGACCCGCATGTTGGCCCCGCACCCCTTGGAGTGCAGCTGGCTGGCGTCCCGCCAGGCCCGCTCCTCGTCGGCGAGCAGCTCGCAGGCCCGTATGCAGGTGGTGCCCGGGGCACGGTTGTTGTCCGGCGACTCGTTCCAGGCGACGAACTCCCGGCGCGCGAGGTGCGCGAAGCGCTCGGGACCGCACAGCCCGCGCGCGGCGGCGGCCTTCAGGGCCCGGCTGAGCGCCAGCGTCATCTGCGTGTCGTCCGTGATGAACGCCGGGCTCGGCAGCTCCATCTCCCGCCAGGGCCCGCACTTGGCGAGGATCGACGGCACGTCGTTGAACTCGGTCGGGAAGCCGAGCGCGTCCCCGAGGGCCAGGCCGAGGAGGGATCCGGTGGCGGCGCGCTTCATGAGGAGGTTCCTTCCGAGGTGGGCCGGAGCAGGGGCGGGTGCAGGGCGGTGGCGGTGCCCGCCCGGAAGAGGGCCGCGGGCTTGCCGCGCCCGCCGGTCAGCCGCGCGGCGCCGGGGACCGCCTCGACGAGCCCGGCGGTGCCGACGACCTTGCGCCGGAAGTTGGCGGGGTCGAGCTCGGCGCCCCACACTGCCTCGTAGACCTGGCGCAGCTCGCCGAGCGTGAACTCGGGGGCGCAGAAGGCCGTGGCGAGCCCGGTGTACTCCAGCTTGGCGCCGACGCGGTCGTGGGCGTCGCCGAGGATCCGGTCGTGGTCGAAGGCGAGGGGCCGGTACGTCGCCGGTCCGTACGGCAGCCAGGCCGCGCGGGCCGCGTCGCCGCCCCCGCGCGCCTCGGGAGGATCGGGCACGAGCGCCGCGAAGGCGACGGAGACGACCCGCATGCGGGGATCGCGGTCCGGTGCGCTGTAGGTGCGCACCTGCTCCAGGTGGAGCCCGCTGACATCGGCGATGCCGGTCTCCTCGGCCAGCTCACGCCCCGCGGCCTGTTCGGCCGACTCATCGGGGAGGACGAATCCGCCGGGCAGCGCCCAGCGCCCGGCGAACGGCTCCTGGCCGCGCTCGACGAGCAGCACGTGCAGCGCGCCGTCGCGGATGGTGAACACCGCCAGATCGACCGTGACGGCAAAGGGCTCGAAGGCGTGCTTGTCGTACCCCTGCATGCACGACCACCCCCCTCTCTTTATGGTCTACCCGACTATAAAGAGAGGGGGGTGGTGCGCACAAGCGGTCACCCGCAGGTGATGTCTACAGGTCGACTTCCTGCATCAGCATCCCGACCTCGGTGTTGGAGAGCCGCCGCAGCCAGCCGGACTTCTGGTCGCCCAGCGTGATCGGCCCGAAGGCCACCCGCACCAGCTTGTCGACCGGGAAGCCGGCCTCGGCGAGCATGCGCCGCACAATGTGCTTGCGGCCCTCGTGCAGCGTGACCTCGACGAGGTAGTTCTTGCCGGTCTGCTCGACGACGCGGAAGTGGTCCGCGCGGGCGTACCCGTCCTCGAGCTGGATGCCGTCCTTGAGCTGCTTGCCCAGGTCGCGCGGGATGGGGCCCACGATGTGCGCGAGGTAGACCTTCTTCACGCCGTACTTGGGGTGGGTCAGGCGGTGCGCCAGCTCGCCGTGGTTGGTGAGCAGGATGACGCCCTCGGTCTCGGTGTCGAGCCGCCCCACGTGGAACAGCCGCGTCTCGCGGTTGGTCACGTAGTCACCCAGGCACTGGCGGCCCTCGGTGTCCTCCATGGTGGAGACGACACCGGCGGGCTTGTTCAGCGAGAAGAACTGGTACGACTGCGTGGCCACGGTCAGGCCGTCGACCTTGATCTCGTCCTTGTCGGTGTCGACGCGCAGGCCCTGCTCCAGGACGATCTCGCCGTTGACCTCGACGCGGGCCTGATCGACCAGCTCCTCGCAGGCGCGGCGCGAGCCGTAGCCCGCGCGCGCGAGCACCTTCTGCAGCCGCTCGCCCTCCTGCTCGGCGCCCGGGAAGGTCTTGGGCAGGTTCACCTTCGGCTTGCCCGCGTACCGCTCGCGGTTGCGCTCCTCGGCCCGCGCGTCGTACTCACGGGAGGTGGCCGGAGCCCAACGCCCCCGTCCGCTGCCGCCCTGGCCCTGCTTGGGGCCGCCCTTGGCACCGCCGCGCGCCGAGGCGCCACGGCCCGACTTCGGACCGTCCTGCGTGCCTCCGGAGCCCACGTCGTAGCGCCGCTCCTCCGGACGCGGCTTCTTCGGACGGCCGCTGCCGCCCTGCTTGTCGTCACGGCCGTTACCGGCACCCCGGTAATTGCCGCGGCCGCCGCCGCTCGCGCCACGACCACCGCTGTTGCCGCGGCCGCCGCTGTTGCCACCACGGCTCCCGCCGTTGTTTCCGCTGCTGTTCCTGCCGCTGCTGCTTCGCATCAAATGTTCCGTCTAGTCGGCTGCGTCCTCGTAACCCGGCGCATCGGGTGCGTCCGGGTCGAACGACGGGACGCCTTCCTGTGTCTCGCCCTCGATCGCGTCCGCCTCGGGGAGGAAGGGCGCGAGCTCCGGGAGCTCGTCCAGGCCGCGCAGGCCCATCCGCTCCAGGAAGTAGTTCGTCGTCCTGTACAGGATCGCACCTGTTTCGGGTTCCGCGCCCGCCTCCTCCACCAGACCCCTCTGGAGGAGCGTGCGCATCACGCCGTCACAGTTGACCCCGCGGACCGCGGAGACCCGGGAGCGGCTGACCGGCTGGCGGTACGCGACGACCGCGAGGGTCTCCAGGGCCGCCTGGGTGAGCCGGGCCTGCTGCCCGTCCAGGACGAAGCCCTCCACGGCGGCGGCGTACTCGGGCCGCGTGTAGAACCGCCAGCCGCCCGCGACGAGGCGCAGCTCGAAGCCCCGCTTCTGCACGGTGTACTCGTCGGCGAGCTCCCGCAGGGCGTCGGCGACCTGGCGCCTGGGCCGCTGCAGGATCTTCGCGAGGTGCTCCTCGGTGGCCGGCTCGTCGACCACCATCAGGACGGCTTCGAGCGCGGGCCGCAGCTCAAGCTCGGCGACGGCCCCGGCAAGCTCCCCCACAGGACTCTGCGCACTCACACCTTCTCCTCGTCCTTGTCCTCGCTCGGCTCGGGGGCCCGGTCGAACTCGTCGGTCACGGTCGGCTCGTCGGCGCCGTCCCCGCCGGTCCAGCGCACCATCAGCTCGCCCAGGGGGTCCTCCTGGTCCAGGGCGACGGCCTTCTCGCGGTACAGCTCGAGCAGCGCGAGGAAGCGGGCGACGACGGTGAGCGTGTCGTCCCCCGCGTCCTCGACGAGCACCCGGAAGCTGAGCTCGCCCCGCTCGCGCAGCCGGGCGATCACGACGGCGGCCTGCTCCCGCACGGAGACCAGCGGGGCATGGATGTGATCGACGTACACCTGCGGCTTCGCACGCGGCTGCATCGCCTTCACGGCGAGCTTCGCGAACCCCTCGGCCCCGATGCTGATGACGACTTCCGGCAGCAGCTCGGCATGGTGCGGTTCGAGCCCCACGGTCCGCGGATAGCGCCGCGCCTCCTCGTCGAGCCGCCCGCTGAAGATGTCCGCGATCTGTTTGTACGCGCGGTACTGGAGGAGCCGCGCGAACAGCAGGTCCCTGGCTTCGAGCAGCGCCAGGTCGGCCTCGTCCTCGACCTCGGCGGCGGGCAGCAGCCGCGCCGCCTTGAGGTCGAGCAGTGTCGCGGCGACGACCAGGAACTCGGTCGTCTGATCGAGATCCCAGTCGCTCCCCATGGCCCGGATGTGCGCCATGAACTCGTCGGTCACCTTGGACAGCGCGACTTCGGTGACATCGAGCTTGTGCTTCGAGATCAGCTGCAACAGCAGATCGAAGGGCCCTTCGAAGTTCGCAAGGCGAACCTTGAACCGCCCGTCATCGGGTTCGGCGGGAGTTTCCGGCTCAGGAGCCTCGGCCACAGGCACCGCGGGCGCCGACTCCGCAGGAGCCGCCCCGGGGCCCCGCCCCAGGGAACGCCGACGGACGGGCGGTACGGAGTAGTCGTTCGTGGCCATCAGGCGGGAACGCTACCCCTACCGCCCACGAAGCCGTCGTACGAGAATGCTCGCGTCCCCGCGGGACTCCAGATCGGCGAGGACGACGGCAACCGCCTCCCGCACGATCCGCCCACGATCCACCGCGAGCCCGTGCTCACCACGCAGCACGAGCCGCGCGTGCTCGAGGTCCATCAGCTCCTCGGCGGACACGTACACGGTGATCTTCTCGTCGTGCCGCTCACGCCCACTGGGCCGCCGGTTCGCGGCCCGCGCCCGCCGCCGCGCCTGCGCGGTCGACGAGCCGGACTTGCCGCCGCTCTGGGTGGCCGAACCTTCCTGCGCCGGGGCCGCACGGCGCCCGGCGCCCTTCTCGCCCTCGGCACGGCTGCGCGACTCGGCGCCCGACTCCGCGTCCGTGGCCGCGTGTTCGGCGGACTCGCCGCCGTCGCCCTGCGCCGCGGTCTCCTCTGCGGAGGCCGCCGTCTCGTCGCTCTCGCCCGCCGGAGCGGGCACCCTCGCATCGCCGTTCGCCTGGCGTCGCGGCGACGACGACTGGAGCGCCATCCCCCCGGTCGTACGGAACAGTTCGTCGGCCCCGGGCAGACTCACTCGGCGTGACACCGGGCGAGCACCTCCCTGGCGAGCTGGCGATAGGCGGCCGCGCCGACCGAGTTGGACGCGTACGTCGTGATCGGCTCACCGGCGACCGTGGTCTCCGGGAAGCGGACCGTGCGCCCGATGACCGTGTGGTAGACGTGGTCGTCGAAGGCCTCGACCACGCGCGCGAGCACCTCACGGCTGTGCACCGTGCGGGAGTCGTACATCGTCGCGAGGATGCCGTCGAGCTCCAGGTCGGGGTTGAGCCGCTCCTGGACCTTCTCGATGGTCTCGGTCAGCAGGGCCACACCGCGCAGCGCGAAGAACTCGCACTCGAGCGGCACGATCACCTTGTGAGCCGCCGTCAGGGCGTTCACGGTGAGCAGGCCCAGCGAGGGCTGACAGTCGATCACGATGTAGTCGTAGTCCTGCATGAGCGGCTTCAGGGCGCGCTGCAGCGTGGACTCGCGGGCGACCTCGCTCACCAACTGCACTTCGGCGGCGGACAGGTCGATGTTGCTGGGCAGCAGGTCCATGTTCGGGACCGCCGTCTTCAGGAGCACCTCGTCCGCGGACATGCCGCGCTCCATGAGGAGGTTGTAGACCGTCAGGTCCAGCTCCATCGGATTCACCCCGAGGCCCACGGAGAGGGCGCCCTGCGGGTCGAAGTCGACGAGCAGGACACGGCGTCCGTACTCCGCGAGAGCCGCGCCCAGGTTGATGGTCGACGTCGTCTTGCCGACGCCGCCCTTCTGGTTGCACATCGCGATGATCTTCGCGGGACCGTGGTCGGTCAGCGGGCCCGGGATCGGGAAGTACGGCAGCGGGCGTCCCGTCGGGCCGATGCGCTCACGGCGCTGACGGGCCGCGTCCGGGGCGAGCGTGGCCGCGTACTCCGGATCGGGCTCGTACTCGGCGTCGGGGTCGTAGAAGTGCCCCTGGGGCAGTTCCTCGTAGTCGGCGAGGTGGGTGTGGGTGTTATCGCCACTCCGGTCGCCGGCCATGGCGTTCACGTGATGGCCATCCATGCTCTGGGGTGCTGACTGTGTCGGCTGGGGGCTCTGCCGGGCTTCGAAGGTGCGGACAGCGACCGAGCCGACGGCCTCGAGCCCCACGGGTCCTTGGCCCCGCTCAGAGGTTCCTGGTTGACCACCCCCGGGAGCAAATGTCGACTCATTCACAAGTCGTCTTACCTCCTTGGTGACCAGGAAATTTCTAGATAGGTCAGCGTGGCACCATGCCGACGGTTGGCGACTCTATGGCGTGTCACCGCTCCGCAGCAACACAATCCGCCGGACCGGACCCGATGTGTCGGCAAAGGAACACCCTGATGTCAAGGGCGTGTGGCGTGGCATCGGCACGTTTCAGGGGTGGGCGAAACGGTTAAAGGGTTACGTTCAAGGCGAGTTGAGCGTGTCCGCACTGATACGCATACGGCCGGACCCCTCTCAAGGTCCGGCCGCGGGCGTGAGATTGACGACTTTCGTTGACGAAAGTGTCGATGACCGACGGGAGTCGATCGGGTGGGGTCAGCCGAGGAGCGACTCCAGCTCGATGTGCTCGAGACCGTGGGCCTCGGCGACCTCCTTGTAAACGACCTTGCCGTCATGGGTGTTGAGACCCAGGGCGAGCGCCGGGTCGCGGCGCAGGGCCTCGACCCAGCCGCGGTTGGCCAGCTCGACGATGTACGGCATCGTCGCGTTGGTCAGCGCGTACGTCGAGGTGTTGGGCACCGCGCCGGGCATGTTGGCGACGCAGTAGAAGACCGAGTTGTGGACCGGGAAGGTCGGCTCGGCGTGCGTGGTGGCGTGCGAGTCCTCGAAGCAGCCGCCCTGGTCGATCGCGATGTCGACAAGGACACTTCCCGGCTTCATGCGCGAGACGAGCTCGTTGGTGACCAGCTTCGGGGCCTTGGCGCCCGGGATGAGGACGGCACCGATGACGAGGTCGGCCTCGAGGCAGGCCTTCTCCAGCTCGAAGGCGTTGGAGACGACGGTCTGGATCTTCGTGCCGAAGATCTTGTCCGCCTCCTTGAGCTTGTTGATGTCCTTGTCGAGCAGGGTCACGTGGAAGCCCATGCCGATGGCGATCTGCGCGGCGTTCCAGCCGGAGACGCCACCGCCGATGACGACGGCCTTGCCCGCGGCCACGCCCGGGACGCCGCCCGGCAGGACGCCGCGGCCGCCGTTGGCGGCCATCAGGTGGTAGGCACCGACCTGCGGGGCGAGACGGCCCGCGACCTCGGACATCGGGGCGAGCAGCGGGAGCGCGCGATTGGCGGTCTCCACGGTCTCGTACGCGATGGCGGTCGTGCCCGACTCCAGGAGCGCGTCCGTGCACTCCTTGGAGGCGGCCAGGTGCAGGTAGGTGAAGAGGGTCTGGTCCTTGCGGAGGCGGTGGTACTCCTCCGCGATCGGCTCCTTGACCTTCAGGAGCAGGTCGGCGGTGGCCCAGACCTCGTCGGCGGTGTCCAGGATCTGGGCACCGGCCGAGACGTACTCGGCGTCCGTGATCGAGGAGCCGACGCCGGCGTTCCGCTCGATGACGACCTGGTGGCCGTGGCGCACCAGCTCGTGCACACCGGCGGGGGTGATGGCCACCCGGAACTCGTTGTTCTTGACCTCGCGGGGGATGCCGACCTTCATCGTCGATCACGGTCCTTGGCTCAGGGGATGTTTCGGGCAATGCGTTACAGACCGGTGCACACGAGGGCGCAACGGGGGACACCACGGATGGACGCGGCGGAGCCAGTCTAATGAAGGATTTCTCGCTGTCTAGCCTTTCAATGCTTCAATCTTCTGCAGATGCGCTACGGATTTCGTAGGCGGAAGGCTGTGCTCCACCGTTCGATTCAAGCCTTGCACCCTCCGGGAGCTCCGCTCCCAGCATGCGCTCGGCCGCGCCCCTGTGCAGCCGGGCCGCCGCGGGATCGCCGAGCCGCTCCAGGGTGTCCGCGAGGCGGAGCTGCAGCGCCGCCTGCAGTCGAACGTCCTTGGCGTGCCGCGCCCACTCGACGGCTTCCTGGCAGGTGCGCAGGGACTCCTCGGGCCGCCCCGCGTACTCCTGCACGCGCGCCATCTCGCTCAATGCCCTTGCCTGGGCGGCCACATCGCCGTTCTTGCGGTGCCCGGTGACCGCCGAACTCCAGCTGCGCAGGGCCTCGCCGTAGCGGCCCGCGTACGTGTGAACGGCGCCGATCCGGCCGTAGAGGCGGGCCGCGTCGGTGCGCTCGCCGCGGGCGAGCCGCTGGGCCAGCGCCCTGCCGAACCAGTCGGAGGCCCGCTGCCAGTCCCCCAGCTCCTGATAGGCGCCGCCTACGGATTCCATCGCGCGCCCGGTGGCGTACGGATCGCCCGCCGCCCGCCCCGCGTCCAGTGCCGCCCGATAGCGCGCGAGCGCGTCCTGCGTACGTCCCGTCTGCGCGTCCAGATCCGCGAGGTTCAGCAGCGCCGCGGCCTTCTCGCGCGGCAGGTTCCGCCGCTCGGCCACGTCCAGGACCAGCTGATGGATGCCGTAGAGCTCCGCGGCCGCGTCCTCCGTGCCGCGGTGCGCGACCAGGGCCCGCGTCAGGGCCGCCATCAGGCGCCGCGCGAGGGTGTCGAGCTCCCCGTCGGCCACCGCGAGGCGCGCGGCGGCGAGCAGCGCGGGCTGCCGGATCCGCAGCCACTCGGCGGCGGCGCGCGGGTTCGGGAAGCGCAGCGCGCGCGGCAGCCCCGCGAGCTTCTTGCGGGCGGCCGAGCCGTCCGCCTCCGTGATCGCCCTGCAGGACTGCAGCAGGCGCACGGTCCGCTCCAGCATCCTGGCCCTGGCCAGCTGGACCTCGGCGAGACGGTCCTGGCTCTCGGTGCGCGAGCGCAGCAGCGGCACCAGGCAGCCCGGCACCTCGTACTGCGGAAGCGGGGAGTCCACCGCCCGCACCAGCCCGAGGGCGACGAAGTCGTCGAGCGTGGTCCTGGCCGCGGAGACCGAGCAGCCCGCGAGCGCGGACGCCGTGTGCGGGTCGACGTGCCCTGTCGGGGCCAGGGAGAGGAATCGCAGTATCCGCGCGGCGGGCGCGGGCAGCGAGGCGTAGGTGTGGGCGAAGACACGGTCGAGGGGCGATCCCTCGTCCGGCATGTCGTGGACCTGCTTGGCCAGGTCGGCGACGGCCGCCTTGGGGCGTACGGAGAGCCAGCCGCCGGCCAGCACGAGGGCCGCGGGGTGCGCCGCGCACGCCTCGACGAGGGACTCGGCGGAGCGCGGGTCGACGGTGATGCGCACGGGCCCCGCGGCGCGTGCGAGCAACTCCACGGCGGCCGCCTTGTCCAGGCCGCCGAGCGTGCACGGCCTGACGTCGGGGATGCCGGTGAGCGGCCCCTCGGACACCGCGACGACCAGACAGTCGGGGGTGTCCGGAAGCAGCGGGTCGACCTGTTCGGCGTCCGACGCGTCGTCGAGGAGCAACAGCGCGCGGCGCTCCTTCAGGGCGTCCCTGAGGGTCTCGGCGAGTTGGTCCTCGTCGGCCCCGGGGGGCGCGGGCACGGCCAGGGCGTCGAGCAGTTCACGGGCGGTGCGCTCGGTCGGCACCGGGGCTCCGTCGGGCTCCGTGAGCCGGGCCCGCAGCACCGCGTCGGGGTAGTCGTCGGCGAGCTGCCTGGCGAGCTCCTCGGCGAGCGAGGTGCGGCCCGAGCCGGGGCGGCCAGCGACGAGCAGCACACGCGCGCGAGGAGCTTTGCGGCCCGAGAGCGTGTCGAGCCCGGCCCGGTCGATGTCCGCGCGGAGTTCCTTCAACTCCCGGCGCCTGCCGACGAATTGAGCCTTCGTCGACTCCAACGCGGCACTCGCGGGCGACGGCACCGCGCCGCCTGCCGCCGCACCGTCCGTGTCGACCGCCTGATCCGTCACGGGCCACGCTCCCGTCCCTGCGCACGAACCCGCCGGGACTCCGGTCGGGACGCTTTCAGAGCCTAGTTCAGGCCCTGCGGCGCTCCCGGCCGCGCGGCGCCCACAAGTCGCCCGATCGGATCAGTGGATCGTCATATCGGAATGTCGACGAAGCCCCGTGCCCCGAAGGGTTCCCGCGCGAAGTCCCTAGACCTCGAAGGGGCGGGCGGGCCAGGGCGCCTCGGCCGGGCGCAGCGACTCGACGCCGTCGCCGTTCAGGGCGGCGTACAGCGAAAGGACGCCCACCACCAGGCAGTTGTTGTGCAGCTCCCCGGCGAGGACGCCGCGCACGAGCTCCTCCAGGGGTACGCGCGCGAGCTCCATGTCGGACTCCTCCTCGGAGACCTCGAAGCGCTCGCCCTCGGCCTCGGACAGATCACGCGCGAGGAAGACGCGCACGGCTTCGTCGCAGCCGCCGGGGGTGGTGTAGACGTCGGTGAGAACGCGCCAGTCCTCGGCCTTGACGTGCGCCTCCTCGTACAGCTCGCGCTGGGCGGCGTGCAGCGGGTTCTCGCCGGGGACGTCGAGCAGGCCCGCGGGGATCTCCCAGAGCTTGTGGCGGACGGGGTGGCGGTACTGGTGGATGACCAGGACGCGGCCCGCGTCGTCGAGCGCGAGGACGGCCACCGAGCCGGGGTGGACCTGGTAGTCGCGGTGGACGACGGACCCGTCGGGCATGACCACGTCGTCCACGCGGACGGAGGTCTTGTTGCCGACGAACGGAGTCTTCGACTCCGTGATCTGCCATTCCTCGGCGGTGTCCTTGATCGTCATGTCGCTCTGCCCTCCCACACGTGCAAACAGAAACCGGGGCACGCGTCCCGAAAGACGCGCACCCCGGCAACCGTATCGCTCTGGTGTTACTTGCCGGACTTGCCGCCCGTCTTGCGCTCGACGGCGGCCTTCACGAGGCCGGCGAAGAGCGGGTGCGGGCGGGTCGGGCGGGACCGCAGCTCCGGGTGCGCCTGGGTGGCGACCAGGTAGGGGTGCACCTCGCGGGGGTACTCGACGTACTCGACGAGCTTGCCGTCCGGGGAGGTGCCGGAGAACTGGATGCCGGCCTTCTTCTCCAGGTCGGCGCGGTAGGAGTTGTTCACCTCGTAGCGGTGACGGTGGCGCTCCTCCACGTACTCCTTGTTGTCGTACACCTCGCGGACGATGGAGCCCTCGGCGAGCTTGGCGGGGTACATGCCCAGGCGCATCGTGCCGCCCATGTCGCCCTCGCCGGCGACGATGTCGAGCTGCTCGGCCATGGTGGAGATCACCGGGTGGGCGGTGGCGGCGTCGAACTCGGTGGAGTTGGCGTCGGGGATGTCCGCGAGGTTGCGGGCGGCCTCGATCACGATGCACTGCAGGCCCAGGCAGATGCCGAGCAGCGGCACCTTGTTCTCACGGGCGTACTGGATCGCGCCGATCTTGCCGTTCACACCGCGGTCGCCGAAGCCGCCGGGGATCAGGATCGCGTCGACGTCGCCGAGCTGCTTCTTGGCGCCCGCCGGGGTCTTGCAGTCGTCCGAGGTGACCCACTTGACCTTGACGCGGGCCTTGTTGGCGAAGCCGCCCGCGCGCATGGCCTCGGTGATCGAGAGGTAGGCGTCGGGCAGGTCGATGTACTTGCCGACCAGGGCGACGGTGACCTCGTGCTTCGGGTTGTGCACGCGGTCGAGCAGGTCGTCCCACTGGGTCCAGTCGACGTCGCGGAAGGGCAGGTCGAGCTTGCGCACCACGTAGGCGTCGAGGCCCTCGGTGTGCAGGACCTTCGGGATGTCGTAGATCGACTTGGCGTCGATGGCGGCGACCACGGCGGCCTCGTCCACGTCGCACATCAGCGAGATCTTGCGCTTGATGGCGGTGGGCACCTCGCGGTCGGCGCGCAGGACGATGGCGTCCGGCTGGATACCGATGTTGCGCAGGGCGGCGACCGAGTGCTGGGTCGGCTTGGTCTTCAGCTCGCCGGAGGGGCCGATGTAGGGCAGCAGCGAGATGTGCACGACGAAGACGTTGTCGCGGCCGACCTCGTGGCGGACCTGGCGGACGGTCTCCAGGAACGGCAGGGACTCGATGTCGCCGACCGTGCCGCCGACCTCCGTGATCACGACGTCCACGTCGTCCGTCGCCATGCGGCGGATGCGGTGCTTGATCTCGTTGGTGATGTGCGGGATGACCTGGACGGTGTCGCCGAGGTACTCGCCGCGCCGCTCCTTGGCGATCACCTGGGAGTAGACCTGGCCGGTGGTCACGTTCGCGGAGCCGTCGAGGTCGACGTCGAGGAAGCGCTCGTAATGGCCGATGTCCAGGTCGGTCTCGGCGCCGTCGTTGGTGACGAACACCTCGCCGTGCTGGAAGGGGTTCATCGTGCCCGGGTCGACGTTCAGGTACGGGTCGAGCTTCTGCATCGTGACACGCAGGCCACGCGCCTTGAGGAGCGCACCCAGGCTGGAGGCAGTCAGACCCTTGCCGAGGGAAGAGGCGACACCCCCGGTGACGAAGATGTGCTTGGTCGTCGTGGATTTGGGCTGCATAGCCAAAGGGGGGCTCCCGTGGTCGCGGTCTGGAGGTGCGTACCGGCGCTCTCACCAGGGATTCGGGGGAGGTGCCGTCGCTGCGGTTCGGGGGTTCTATGACCACCGGCTCACGGGCTACCAGGGTATCAGCGACATGGCGAGGCTGCTCCCGACCACGCTCCGCCACGGTGCGCACACAACACCGTCACCGCGCATCCACGCCCTCGTGTCGCCGGTGCACCGCCCCTCACCTGGCGCTCACCCGTTCGGCGGAGCCTCGTTGCCGAGAGGGGCGCACAGATCACCAGGGTGCGTCGTATCCTGCTCGGACACTCGCTGCCGAGCCCCCTCCGGCACACGGCATCACCCCGCCTTGCACCCGGAACAAGCGCTCGTCAACGATCACTTGACCGCTGACCAGTAAGCGCCCCGCGGGGCGAACGTGGCCGTTCGACTGGAGATGCACGTGGCCGGGCGCATCGAGGACTACGCACTCATCGGAGACATGCAGACCGCAGCGCTGGTCTGCCGGGACGGCACAGTCGACTGGCTGTGCCTGCCCCGCTTCGACTCCCACGCCGTATTCGCCGGCCTGCTCGGCACCGAGGAGCACGGCTTCTGGCGCCTGGGGCCCGCACACGCCCCGGGCGCGCAGCCTCCCGCTGCCGCGCGCCGCACCTATCGCGGCGACTCCCTGGTGCTCGAGTCCGAGTGGGACACCTCACGCGGCACCGTCCGCGTGATCGATTTCATGCCGCCGCGCGACACCGACGCCCCGCAGCTGGTGCGGATCGTCGAGGGCGTGAGCGGCCGCGTCCCGATGCGCTCCGCGCTGAGGATGCGTTTCAGCTACGGGCGCGTGGTGCCCTGGGTGCACAAGGTCGACGGGCGCACGGTCGCCGTCGCCGGACCCGACTCGGTGTGGCTGGACACCACCGCCGAGACCTTCGGCAAGGACCTCACCACGTACTCGGACTTCACGGTGGCGCCGGGCGACCGGATCGCGTTCACCATCTCGTGGCAGCCCTCGCACAAGGAGCCGCCGGCGCTGCCGGAGCCCGAGGCGGCGCTCACCGCCACGGAGAGCTTCTGGCGGGAGTGGGTGGAGCACTGTACGTACCACGGCCCCTACCGGGAAGCCGTGGTCCGCTCGCTGATCACGCTGAAGGCGCTCACCTACGCGCCGACCGGCGGGATCGTCGCGGCGCCCACCACCTCGCTGCCCGAGGACATCGGGGGCTCGCGCAACTGGGACTACCGCTTCACATGGCTGCGCGACGCCGCGATCACGCTCTCCTCGCTCCTGCGCACCGGCTACCGCGAGGAGGCCCGCGCCTGGCGCGAGTGGCTCCTGCGGGCGGTCGCGGGCGACCCGGACAACCTCCAGATCATGTACGGCATCGCGGGCGAGCGCGAGCTCGGCGAGACGGAGCTCGACTGGCTGCCGGGGTACGAGAACTCCCAGCCGGTCCGCGCGGGCAACGGCGCGGCCCACCAGCTCCAACTGGACGTGTACGGCGAGGTCACCGAGGCCCTGCACCTGGCCCACATGACGGGCCTGGCCCGCAACGACTACGCCTCACTCCTCCAGCTCAAACTGATCCGCTACCTGGAGGACCACTGGGACGAGCCGGACGAGGGCATCTGGGAGGTGCGAGGACCGCGCCGCCACTTCGTGCACTCCAAGGTGATGGCCTGGGTCGCCGTGGACCGCACCATCAAGCTCATCGAGTCCGGCGACGCGGACGGCCCGCTGGAGAAGTGGCGCGACCTGCGCGACGACATCCACCGCGACGTGTGCGAGAAGGGCTACGACAAGGAGCGGAACACCTTCACGCAGTCGTACGGCTCCAAGGAGCTGGACGCCTCGCTGCTGCTGATTCCGCAGATGGGCTTCCTGCCGCCCGACGACAAGCGCGTCATCGGCACGATCGAGGCGATCCAGCGGGAGCTGTCGACGTCGGACGGGTTCATCCTGCGCTATCCGACGTCCGGCGAGGACGAGGGCGTGGACGGCCTGGAGGGTGACGAGGGTGCCTTCCTCGCCTGCTCGTTCTGGATGGCCGACGACCTCGCGATGATCGGCAGGGTCGACGAGGCCCGCAAGCTCTTCGAGAAGCTGCTCGCCCTCCGCAACGACCTGGGGCTGCTCGCCGAGGAGTGGGATCCGCGGCTGCAGCGCCAGGTCGGCAACTTCCCGCAGGCGTTCAGCCACGTGCCGCTGATCGACACGGCGCTGCGGCTGACGGCTTCGGGGGCGTACGGAGGCTAGCGCGGAGGTTGGTTCCGCTCAGCTCTGGACGGCGACGGGCTGCTGCCCGTCGCCGTCCGCGCGTTCGGCCGCGTCCTCCAGGACGATGCGGCCGATGATCTCGTAGCGGTGCGGCCGCCTGGCCCGCAGGTACAGGCCGAGGCCGAGCCCTCCGAAGAAGACGAGGCCGACGGTCCAGGGGATCGCCTCGAAGAACAGGGAGTCGGCGGCCGCGCCCGCCGCCGTGTCCATGTTGACGACAAGAAGGACGACGACGGCGATCATGCCGATGCCGCCGAGCAGTGGGGCGAGCAGCGTCCTGAACCAGTGCCGGTCCTCGGGGTGGTTGCGCCGGAAGTAGCCGATCACGGCGAAGGAACACAGGGTCTGGACGATGAGGATCGCCATCGTGCCGAGGATCGCGAGCAGCGTGTAGAGGTGGGTGTACGGATCCTGTCCGGTGAGCCAGAAGGCACCCACCAGAACGACGGCGATGGCCGACTGGACGTAACCGGCGATGTACGGCGAGCCGTGCGCGGGGTGGGTGCGGCCGAGCGCGGGATGCAGGAATCCCTCGCGCCCGATCGCGTACAGATAGCGCGACGCGCACTGGTGGAAGGCCATGCCGCAGGCGAACGAGCCCGTGATGAGCAGCCATTGGAAGGCGTCGACCGCCCAGGCGCCGATGAAGCCGTGCGCCGGGTCGAAGAAGAGGTCGAGCGGGCTGGTGGACCGCGAGACCTTCACCGCGCCGCCGAGGCCGTTGCCCGCGATCGTCATCCAGGAGACGTAGATGTAGAAGAGGCCCACGCCGATCACCGAGACGAGGGTGGCGCGCGGGATGACGCGCTTGGGGTCGCGGGACTCCTCGCCGTACATCGCGGTCGACTCGAAGCCGACCCACGACCAGAAGGCGAAGAACAGACCGAGCCCGGCCGAGGTTCCGGTGAAGGCGTTCTTCGGGTTCACCGGCTCCATGGGGATGCCGTCCGGGCCGCCGCCCTGGATCAGCACGGCGGTGGCCACCGCGAAGAGGACGGCGATCTCCGCGACGAGCATCACGCCGAGCGCCTTCGCCGTGAGGTTGATGTCGAAGTGCGCGAGGACGGCCGTGACGGCGAGCATCCCGGCCGCGTACACGATCCACGGCACGTCGACGCCCAGCTGGTCGAGGACGGTGGTCCTGGCGAAGTACGCGAAGACGCCGACGATCGAGGCCTCGAAGACGATGTACGCGACGACGGCGAGCATCCCCGACGCCATGCCCGCGATACGGCCGAGGCCGTGCGAGATGTAGCCGTAGAAGGCGCCGGCGGCGGTGATCCGTTTGGCCATGGCGACGTACCCGACGGAGAACACCGTCAGGACGAGCGTCGCGAAGAGATAGCCCGCGGGGGCTCCGGTGCCGTTGCCCGCGCCGACCGCGATCGGGAGGTTGCCGGTCATCGCCGTGATGGGCGCCGCGGTGGCGACCGCCATGAAGACGACCCCCACGAGGCCGACGGAGTTCGCCTTGAGGCGGTGGACCTCGGGTGTGCTCGGTTGTTCTGGCATGGCGGGCACCCTGCCGTCGAGTGACGTACGCCACAAGTGACAGGGGGTCGCGCAATTGCCGCGCGGAGGCGACGAGTTGTCGGGCCCGCGGGGCCGCGAAGCACCGCCGTGACCGGCCGGAGATGTTCCGGGAACGTGCGCCCCGGTAGCGTCCGCGCCATGGACAGTCACGGCACTCCGGCCACTCGGAGCACCACCTCCCCGGGCGGCATCACCGTGCAGCGGGCGCTGGAGCTGCCGGGGCTGCGCGGCGGGCTCCCGGAGGTCGTCGCGGGCGCGGAACGGCTGCAGCGGACGGTGCGGTGGGTGCACGCGGGCGAGGTGCCCAACATCGCCTCGCTGCTCAAGGGCGGCGAACTGCTGCTCACCACGGGGCTCGGGCTCGGCACGCGCCCCGCCGAGCAGCGCGCCTTCGTGCGCAAGCTCGCCGAGCGGGGCATCGCCGCGCTCGTCGTCGAGCTGGGGCCGCGGTTCGCGCGACTGCCCGCGGCGCTGGTGGAGACGGCGCGGGCCGCCGGGCTCCCGCTGGTCCAGCTGCATCGCGAGGTGCCGTTCGTGACGGTCACCGAAGAGGTGCACACCGAGATCGTCAACGGCCACTACGCACTGCTGCAGCGGGCCGAGGAAGTGCACAGGCGCTGCACGGAGGCGCTGCTCGGCGGGGGCGGCATTCCCCAAGTCCTCGGCATCCTCGCGGAGTTCAGCGGCAACCCGGTGTTCCTGGAGACGGCGGACGGGCAGCTCCTGTACGCCGCGGGGGCGGACACCGAGTGCGCGGATCCGCTGCAGGTGTGGGAGGGGCTGCGGGGCCGCGCCGTGGACCGCGACGGGCCGCCCGCGAGCGCCGTCATCGTCGACGTGCCGGGCGGCGGCCCCGGCGGGGGCTCGGTACGGGCCCGCCTCGTGCTGCTCGCCGTGGAGTCGGCGCCGCTGCCGGTGCACCGCATCGCGGCGGAGCGGGCGGCGGGCAGCCTCGCGGTGGTGCTGATGCAGGCCCGCCAGGAGGAGGAGCTCGCGGCGCGCGGCCGCGGCGACTTCCTCACCGATCTCGCGGAGGGCCGGATCACCGCCGACGACGCGCCCGCGCAGGCCCGCGTCCTCGGCTTCAAGCCGGGCTCGGCGGGCGGCCCGCTGCTTCCGGTGGTGATGCGGCTCGCGGACGGGCTGCCGACCGGGGGCGGCTGGGCGGTGCTCGCGCGGGCGGTCGCGGAGGAGCTGGCGTCGGTGGGCGTACCGGCGCTTCTCGGCGTACGTCCCGTCGAGGGCCGCGTACCGCTGCTGCTCGGCCTGCGGTCGGAGTCGGAGAGGACCGCGGTGGCCGACCGTGTCGCCGCGGCGCTGCGGGCGGGCGTGGAGCGGGCGGGGATGCAGCGGCCAGGGGCGCAGCCGCCGGTCGTGGTGGTCGGCGTCGCGGGCGGCTGGGCGGCGGCGTCGGCGGGCCTGCGGCACGCGGCGGAGACGGCGGCGGCCGCGCAGGGCCTGTCCGACCGACCGTGGTACGACGCGCGGCGACTGGACATCGACCTGCTGCTGTGGCGGCTGCGGGACCACCCCGACCTGGCGGCGTTCGTGGACCGCGCGATCGGCCCGCTGCGCGCCCACGACCGGCGTTCGAAGCCGCCGCTGCTGCCCACGCTGCAGACGTATCTGGCGCACGCGGGCCGCAAGGCGGAGACGGCACGCGAACTGCACCTGAACCGGCAGACGCTGTACAACCGCCTCGCCCGCATCAGCGAGTTGCTGGGCACGGACCTGGACGACCCGCAGACGGTCCTGGCCCTGAGCCTGGCGCTGCGGGCGCGCAGGCACGTGGCGTAGCGGTGCAGCGGCTCAGTTGTACGGCAGCGGCTGGGTCAACTCGTCGTAGACGCTGAGGACTTGGGTGACCGTATCGTCCTCGGTCGGCCAGGTGGCGGCCTGGGCCACGCCCCTGTCCTTGAGCTCGGCGCGGCGTACGGGGTCGGCGAGGAGGCGTACGACGGCGATGGCGAGGGCGTCCGCGTCGCCGTAGGGGACGAGTTCGGCCGCGTCGCCGACCAGTTCGGGGACGCCGCCGACCGCGGTCGCCACGAGCGGCACGCGCGCGTGCAGGGCCTCCTGGGCGAGGACGGAGCGGGATTCCCAACTGCTGGGCAGCACCGCGAGGTCGGCGGCCGCGAGGAGGTCGGGTACGTCGTCGCGCCTGCCCACCAGGCGGGCCGGCAGCTGCTCGTCCTCGATTCGGCGCTGGAGGACGGCCCGTTCGGGTCCCTCGCCGGCGACGACGAGGAGGGGCAGCGGGTCCAGATGGCGCCACGCGCGCGTGGCGTCCAGGAGGACGTCGTAGCCGCGATGCCGTTCCAGGGCGCCGACGGCGAGGATCAACGGGCGGTCCACGGCGCCGAGTTCGGCACGCGCCTTGTGCAGGAGCCGATCGGGTTCCTCGGCGGTCTCGGCCGGGTCGGGGCGGCGCGGCGCGGGCAGCGCGACGGCCGCGAGGCGGGCGTCGCGTGCGCCTCTGCTGCGGGCCCGGTCGACGAGGTCGGACGAGGTGCCGAGGACCACGGCGGCGGCCTTGGCCACGCGCCGCTCCAGCAGGCGCAGGACGCGGGCACGGGCGCCTTCCGCGTGCGCGCGGGTGTGCCAGGTGACGACGAGCGGGGTGCGGCGTCCGGTGAGCGCGACGGAGGCCCGCAGGGCGGCGTGCAGTCCGTGCGCGTGGACGAGGTCGGCGTCGGCACAGGCTGCGCGGAGCGCGGCCACGGAGGCGGGGTCGCCGCTGCGGGGCACGGGGACGTGCCGGGCGCCGGTGCCGGTGAAGTCGTAGGCGCGGGCGGCCTCGTCGGGGGCGCACACCGTGACCCGCACGCCTCGGGCGGCGAGTCCCGCGGCCAGCGATCTGACGTGCGCGCTGCTGCCCGCACTGCCGCCGCCGAGGACTTGAACGGTGTGCAGCGGCGTCTGTCCGTGTGGCGAGTGGCTGCTCACGTGGCTCACGTGGCCGGGGCTCCTGGGTCTGCGTCGGTCGGTGCTCGGGCGGGTACTCGGGCAGATGCTGCGCCAAGGATGCCAGTCCGCACGGGCGTTCCGGCACCGCCGAAAGGTCACTTCCGCATTTGGATGGGCAACGCCGGGAACGGGACCACCCGAACGGGTGAGCCTTGCGGTGTTTGTGTACGGGGTTCATGCGTTACCCAGGGGCATCCCCTACCCCGCCGCTCCGCGGCGGATGTCTCCCACCCACCCGCCCGTTTGCCCGGTGGTGGACCTGCGCGAGTAGGAGCGAAGGGCTGCTGGGACGAGGCGAGAACGCCTCCCCCAGCAGCAGCGACGACGGCGTGCAGACGCGTACGAGACGCGAGGGGACGCGGGGGTATGTGCGCACGGAGCACCGAGCACAACGCCAACCCCAGCCGCAGCAACAACACCCCACAACAAAGATGGCGAGTACGGACATACCCCCGCGGCCCCGCCCCACAACCGAACCCCAGGCGCAGACGCCCGCCACAGGCAGCCCAGCCACGAAAGAACCCGCAGACAACCCCCGAGCCGCTACCCGTCCCCCCGAGCCGTAGCCAACAACTCCTCCGCATGCGCCCGCGCGGTCTCCGAGTCCTCCTGGCCCGCCAGCATGCGCGAAAGCTCCCGCACCCGGTCCTCGCCCTCCAGGACCTGGACCCCGGACCGCGTCACCATGCCGTCGTTCGTCTTCTCCACCAGCAGCTGCCGGTCGGCGAACGCCGCCACCTGCGGCAGGTGCGTGACGACCACGACCTGCGCCGACTTGGCGAGGCGTGCCAGACGACGCCCGATCTCGACCGCGGCCTTGCCGCCGACACCCGCGTCGACCTCGTCGAAGAGATACGTCGGCACCGGGTCCGTGCCCGCGAAGACCACCTCGACGGCGAGCATCACGCGCGACAGCTCACCGCCCGACGCGCCCTTGGCGATGGGCCGGGCGGGAGCCCCGGGGTGCGGGGCGAGCAGCAGCTCGACCTCGTCGACGCCCGCGGGACCGTACGCGACCGTGCGGCCGCCGATCTCCACGCCTTCGGCCCCCTCGGGAACCTCCGTGCAGCTGATCGCGATCGACACGCGCGCGTGCGGCATCGCCAGCGAGGCCAGTTCCTCGGTGACGGCCGCCGCGAACCGCGACGCCGCCTCCTGGCGTGCCTCGGTCAACGCCTGGGCCAGCCCGGCCAGTTCGGCACGGAGCGCGTCCCGCTCTGCGGTCAGCTCCTCCAACCGGTCGTCGTCGCCCTCCAGTTCGGTCAGGCGCGCCGCACCGTCCTCCGCCCAGGCGAGCACGGCGTCGATGTCCTCGCCGTACTTCCGGGTGAGCTGCGTCAGCGCGGCCCGCCGCTCCTCGACCGCGGCGAGCCGCAGCGGATCGGCGTCCAGGTCATCGGCGTACCCGGCGAGCTCACCCGCCACATCGCCCAGGAGGATGCCGATCTCCCCGAGGCGGTCGGCGAGCGCGGAAAGGGCGGAGTCGTGGGACCGCACGGCCTCGAGGGCCCGTGAGGCGCCGGCGACCAGCGTCGAGGCGTCGACGCCCTCCGGGTCCTCGGGATTGCCCGCGAGGGCGGCGTGCGCGGCCGTGGCGGCGGAGGCGAGGGCCTCGGCGTGGCCGAGCCGCTCGGCCTCGGCGGCGAGTTCGACGTCCTCCCCCGCGCGCGGCTCGACGCCCGCGATCTCGTCGAGCCCGAAGCGCAGCAGATCCGCTTCCTGCGCCCGCTCACGCGCGCGCGTGGTGATCTCCTCGACCTCGGCGGTGACGGCCCGCAGCCGTCGGTAGGCGGCCGTGTACTTGGTGAGGGGCACGGCGACCGCGTCGCCCGCGTACCGGTCGAGGGCGCCGCGCTGCCGGGCGGGCTTGAGCAGGCCCTGCTGATCGGTCTGGCCGTGCACGGCGACGAGGTCGTCGGCGAGTTCGGAAAGCAAACCCACCGGAACCGAGCGACCGCCGAGGTGCGCGCGCGAGCGCCCCTCCGCCGAGACGGTACGGCTGATCAGCAGCGCACCGTCGTCGAGTTCGGCCCCCGCCTCCTCCGCCCGCACGACCGCCGAGGCGTCGGCGGGCACCGCAATGCGCCCCTCCACCACCGCCGACTTCGCGCCGATCCGCACCAGGGCGGGGTCCGCGCGCCCGCCGAGCAGCAGGCCGAGGCTGGTGACCACCATCGTCTTGCCCGCACCGGTCTCACCCGTCACGGCGGTGAAGCCTGGCGACAGCTCGACGACAGCGTCGTCGATGACTCCGAGCGACCGTATCCGCATCTCCTCCAACACGGGACAAGACCTTACGAGGTCAGGGGCCCGGTGTGCGACGGGCCCTGGGCTCCTTCCACGAAGGCGCAGGTCGAGACGGCGCGACGGACGCCCCTTGTCACCCGCGGGGGTGGGGTTCCGCACAGGGCCGCGGGGGTGGGGTTATCCCCAGCAGGATCCACCGGCTCGCCTCATGGTCCTCCGCCCCTCCCCCGGCGGACCATGATCCACATGACAACAGGACTGGCACAGGCGGCCCTGCGCGCGCACCGCCCCGCGTTCGTGGGCACGGCGATGGCCGCGCTCTTCGCGGCCACCGTGGTGAGCGCGTCGACGATGATGCTCACCTCGACGAGCGCGGGCGGCACCGCCGGACTCTCCGCGGCGGCCCGTAGGCAGATCACGGAGAACGGCGTCGGGGACATGGCGGTCGTACTCCTGATCGGCTCGATCTACATGTCGATTTTCGTGGTCGCGTCGACGATGGGCACGGCCGTCGCACAGCAGCACCGCGAGCTCGCCATGGTCCGCTCCATCGGCGCCAAGCCCCGCCAGATACGCCGCGCGGTGGCCGGACAGGCCCTCGCCGCGTCGGTCCCCGCCGCGCTCGCCGGCTTCGTCCTCGGCGGCTTCGGCGCCCGCTGGTGGCACGCGGGCATGATCGACCACGGGCTGCTCCCCGCCGAGGCCGCCTTCCGCTTCAGCTGGCTCGCCCTGCCGGTGTGCCTGGGCGTGGCCGTGGTGACGACGACGGTGGCCGCCCTCCTCTCGGCCCTGCGGTTCTCGCTGCTCCGCCCGACCCGCGCCCTGTCCGAGGCGGCGACGGGGCGGCGCGGGCTCGGCTTCCTGCGGGCGCCGCTCGGCGTGCTCGCGGTCGCGGGGGCGTGCGTCGTCTCGGTGCTCCTGTCGAAGCAGCCCGCGGACGCGGCGAGCGAGGGTGCGTTCCTCGTCCTCATCCTGTTCTGCGTCGGCGCGGGGCTGCTCGGCCCCCGCATCATCGGCCCCGCGGCCTGGCTGGTGTCGGCGCTGGTCGGCCGGTTCGGTCCGAGCGCGCGGCTCGCGATGCTCAACGTCCGCTCGCAGCCCCGCCGTTTCTCCGCGGCGGTCGTCCCCCTCGTACTCGTCGTCGGCTTCGGACTCACCAAGATCGGCATGCATACGACGGCCCAGCACCACACCGGTTCGGCGGGCAGCACGGGCGAGGTCTGGCTCGACTACGTGGGCACGGGTCTGTACGCGGGCTTCGCCGCCATCGCCGCGGCGAACACCCTCGCCATGATCTCCTTCGAGCGCCGCCGCGACGTGGCGCTGCTGCGGGTCGTCGGCAGCCGACGGGCGCAGGTGGGGGCGATGGCGGCCTGGGAGGCCGTGGTCGTGGCGGGCACGGCGCTGCTGCTCGGCGCCGCGATCGCGCTGGCCACGCTGGCCCCGATCCTCAGCACGGCCTTCGGCAGCGCACTGCCGTACCTGCCCTGGGCGGTGCCGACCGGAGTCGCGACGGGCACCCTGCTCCTGACTCTGCTCGCCACCGGCCTGCCGGTGCGCGCCGTCATGCGCAAGCGCGCGATCTCCGTGGTCAGCGCGACGTGATCCGACAGCTCAGTGCGGGGCGGCTCAGTGCGGGGCGCCCCGCCACCCCGACACCGGCAGCGCGAACTTGGCGACAAGTCGATCCGTGAACGACGCGTGGTGCAGCCGCGCGAGCCGCACCGGCACCTCGCCCCTGCGCACCTCCACCCGCGCCCCCGAGGGCAGTTCGAGGGTCCGCCGCCCGTCGCACCACAGCACCCCGTTGGGCGCCTGCGGCTGGACCTCGACCGCGAGCACCGTGTCCGGCGAGGTCACCAGGGGCTTGGCGAACAGGGCGTGCGCGCTGATCGGCACCATGAGCAGCGCCTCGACCTCCGGCCACACCACGGGCCCGCCCGCCGAGAACGCGTACGCCGTCGAACCGGTCGGGGTCGCGCAGACGATGCCGTCGCAGCCGAAGCCGGTGACGGGCCGCCCGTCGATCTCCAGGACGACCTCGAGCATCCGCTCGGGCGACACCTTCTGCACGGCCGCCTCGTTCAGCGCCCAGTCGCGGTGCACGACGTCGCCGTTGCGGTGCACGACGACGTCGATCGTCATGCGCTCCTCGACCTCGTACGCCTTGGTGACCACCCGGTCGACGACCTTGTCGAGGTCGTCCCGCTCCGCCTCCGCGAGGAAACCCACGCGCCCGAGGTTCACGCCGAGCATCGGCACCCCGGAGGCCCGCGCGAACTCGGCGCCCCGCAGCAGCGTCCCGTCACCGCCGAGGACGACGATCAGCTCGCAGTCGTCGATGCACTCGGCGGTGGCTTCCTCGACCGTCTCGACCTCGTCGGGCAGCGGCAGATCCGCGGCCTCGGCCTCCAGGACCCGCACGCCGAGGCCGCTGCGCAGCAGTCCCTGGACGACGAGTTCGGCGCTGCGAATGGCCGCGGGCCGTCCGGTGTGCGCGAGCAGGAAAACGGTACGAGCTCGGGTCTGGGTCACTCGGGTCTGGGTCAACGGGGCCCCTCCGCCACGGCACGGTCAACGTCCGCCGGATCCAGCTCATCGGCCCCGGCGCGCAGCCACAGAAAGTACTCGACATTGCCGGAAGGCCCAGGCAGCGGGCTCGCGGTCACCCCGCGCACCCCGAGGCCGAGCCCCCACGCCTGCCGTGCCACACCGCGCACGGCCTCGGCCCGCAGTTCGGCGCTGCGCACCACACCGCCGCTGCCGAGCCGTTCCTTGCCGACCTCGAACTGCGGCTTGACCATCAGGACGAGGTCCGCGTCGGGCGCCGCGCACCGCACGAGGGCGGGCAGCACAAGGCCGAGCGGGATGAAGGAGAGGTCTCCGACGACCAGGTCGACGGGGATCTCGTCGATGGCTTCGAGCGTCAACTCACGTACGTTCGTACGGTCCTTCACGGTGACCCGGTCGTCGCTCTGCAGCGACCACGCGAGCTGGCCGTAGCCGACGTCGACGGCGACGACGTGCGCGGCGCCCGCGCGCAGCAGCACATCGGTGAACCCGCCGGTGGACGCACCCGCGTCGAGGGCGCGCCGCTTCTCGACGACGAGGCCCTGCGGCACGAAGGCGGCCAGCGCCCCCGCGAGCTTGTGCCCGCCGCGCGAGACGTAGTCGGGGTCGCTGTCGTCCTGCGAGACCACGATCGCGGCGGCCGTCTCGACCTGCGTCGCGGCCTTGGTCGCGACGGTCTTGCCGACCGTGACCCGGCCTGCGGCGATCAGCTGGCTCGCGTGCTCGCGCGAGCGGGCGAGCTTCCTGCGGACGAGCTCGGCGTCGAGGCGGCGTCGTGCCACTCCTGCCACGTTCGGTTCAGCTCCTGTCGTACGACGGTGTGGGCACCCCTGTGGGTGCCGGTGGGCCGGGGCGCGCGTCGAGCGCGGTCAGCGCGTCGCGCAGGCCCCGGTGTACATCCTCGTACACCTCGATGTGGCCGTCCGTGGCGAGGTGGTCGGCATCGCCGAGGCGGGCGAGCTGCGCGTCCACTTCGGCGTTGCCGGTGGGCGTGCGCTCGACGCCGAGGGGCGCCGGGGCGGCGGGGTCGTACGACGGCTCGTCCGGAACCTGAGGCTCCGGCTCCGCCGCCTCCCCCTCCTCGGGGCCCGCGTATGAGTCACTCATGGCACGACGCTACCTCGAAGGGCTGGGGTACCGTCGATCACGATGGCGACCATGGCGGAGTGCCGCACGGCACTCGACAGACTCTCGGACAATCTCGCGTCCGCCGACGGCGACGTGCGCAGCGCGGCTGCCCTGAACCGCTCGCTGAGCTGCCGCATCACCGATCTCGACGCCACCTTCACGGGCCGCCTCGAGAACGGCCGGATCACGGTGCACGACAGCCACCCCGGCCCGCCCCACGAGAAGGCGGAGATCCGCCTCGCGCTGACCGGCGACGACCTGGTCGCGATGGTGGACGGCAGGCTCAACTTCGCCAAGGCCTGGGCCTCGGGCCGGGTCAAGCTGGAGGCGGGCTTCCGGGATCTGCTGCGGCTCAGGTCGCTGCTTTAGCCGCAACGCCGGTCGCTGCTCCAGCCGCCGCCTCGGCCGGCGCCCTGCGCCCCGCCCGCCCCGCCGGGATCACCAGCGGCGTACCCGTCTCCGGGTCGTCGATGATCTGGCACTGGATTCCGAAGGTCTGCTCCACCAGCTCCGCGGTCACGATGTCGGACGGCGCGCCCTCGGCGATCACCGCGCCGTCGCGCAGGGCGATGAGGTGCGTGGCGTAGCGGGCGGCGTGGTTCAGGTCGTGCAGGACGGCGACGAGCGTGCGGCCCTGCTCCTCGTGGAGCTCGGCGCAGAGGTCGAGGACGTCGAGCTGGTGCTGGATGTCGAGGAACGTCGTCGGCTCGTCCAGGAGCAGCAGCGGGGTCTGCTGGGCGAGCGCCATGGCGATCCAGACGCGCTGGCGCTGGCCGCCGGAGAGCTCATCGACGTACCGATCGGCGAGCTCGCGGACGCCGGTCGAGTCCATGGACTCGTTCACGATCCGCTCGTCGTCGTCCGACCACTGCCGCAGCAGGCCCTGGTGGGGGTAGCGGCCGCGCGCGACGAGGTCGCCGACCGTGATGCCGTCGGGTGCGATCGAGGACTGCGGCAGCAGGCCGAGCGTCTTGGCGACCTTCTTCGCCGGCATCGACTGGATGACGTTCCCGTCGAGCAGCACCCGGCCCGCGGACGGCTTGAGCATCCGGGACAGGGCGCGCAGCAGCGTGGACTTGCCGCAGGCGTTGGGGCCCACGATCACCGTGAAGGAGTTGTCGGGGATCTCGACGGACAGCTTTTGAGCGATGACACGCTGGTCGTAGCCGAGGGTGACGTCGTCGGCGATGAGCCGGTTCACAGCAGCACGCTCCTGCTTCTGGTCATGGGGTGGTACGAGATCGTGGCGGGCCTTCGTCGGCTTCATATCCGTCCCGCCTTGCGCTGGGTGGCGAGCAGCCACAGCAGGTAGATGCCGCCGAGCACGCCGGTGACGACGCCGACGGGCAGCTGGTCCGCGCCGAAGGCCCGCTGCGAGGCCCAGTCCGCGACGATCAGGAGCGTGGCGCCCATGAACATCGCGGGCATCAGATTGGGTCCGGGCGAGCGCGTGAGGCGGCGCGCCAGCTGCGGCGCGGTGAGCGCGACGAAGCCGACCGGGCCCGCGGCGGCGGTGGCGGCCGCGGTGAGCAGCACGGAGGCGATGAGCAGGACGAAGCGGGTGCGCTCCACGCGTACGCCGAGGGAGTACGCGACGTCGTCGCCCATCTCCAGCATCCGCAGCGGACGTCCGTACACGAGCACGACGGGCACGAGGACGGCGCAGAGCGCGAGCAGCGGCCAGACCTGCTCCCAGTCGCGGCCGTTGAGGGAGCCGGTCATCCAGACCACGGAGCGCGCGGCGTCGACGAAGTCCGCCTTGGTGAGCAGATAGCCGTTGATCGCGGTGAGGAACGCGGAGACGCCGATGCCGACCAGGACGAAGCGGTAGCCGTGCACGCCCCGCTTCCAGGCCAGCAGATAGATGGCGACGCCGGTGACGAGGCCGCCGACGAGCGCGCCGCCCGCGACCTGCGCCGCGCTGCCCTGGAACAGGACGATCATCGCGAGCGCCCCCGCGGTCGAGCCCTGTCCGAGGCCGAGCACGTCCGGGCTGCCCAGCGGGTTGCGGGCGATGGACTGGAAGAGCGCGCCGCCGAGGCCGAGGGCCGCGCCCACCAGGAGCCCGACCAGGACCCGCGGCAGCCGCAGGTCGTTGATGATGAACTCCTGGCCCGCGTCGCCGTCGCCGAGCAGGGTGCGGATGACGTCGGCGGCCGGGATGGGGAAGTCGCCGGTGCCGATCAGGACGACGCTCGCGGCGAGCGCGGCGACGGCGAGCAGGGTGACGACCACGGCCGTGCGGACGTCGATCCTGACGGAGAGGCCGCGGGTGCGCAGAGCCTTCACAGCTGGGCCACCTTCCGGCGCCGTACGAGAAAGACGAAGACCGGCGCACCGATGGCCGCGGTCACGATGCCCACCTGGAGCTCCGAGGGCCGCGCCACGATGCGCCCGACGACATCGGCGCCGAGCAGCAGGACCGGCGAGAGGACGGCCGCGTACGGCAGGATCCAGCGCATGTCGGGCCCGGTGAAGGAGCGCACGATGTGCGACACCATCAGGCCGACGAAGACGATCGGACCGCAGGCGGCGGTCGCGGCCCCGCACAGCAGCGTCGCCGCCGCCATGGACAGGGCGCGCGTCCGCGTCAGATGGGCGCCGAGGGCGCGGGCGGTGTCGTCGCCCATGGCCATGGCGTTGAGCGGCCGGGCCAGGCAGAGCGCGAGCACGGTGCCGATCGCCAGGAAGGGCAGCACCTGCTTGATGGTGTCCATGTTGGCGGAGGCCAGCGAACCGACCGTCCAGAAGCGCATCTTGTTGAGCGCGGCCCCGTCCATGATCATGACGGCCTGCAGATAGCCGTAGAGCGCCGCGCTGATCGCCGTGCCCGCGAGGGCGAGCCGCACCGGGGTCGCGCCGCGCGCGCCGCCGAGCAGATAGAGCAGGAAGCCGACGAGCAGGGCCCCGACGAAGGCGAACCACACGTACCCGCTCAGCGAGGTGACACCGAAGAAGCTGATCGCGCTGACCACCGCGGCAGAGGCGCCGAGGTTGATGCCGAGCAGTCCCGGGTCGGCCAGCGGATTGCGGGTGAGCGCCTGCAGGACGGCGCCGGAGAGGCCGAGCGCGACCCCCGCGAGCAGCCCGAGCAGGCTGCGTGCCAGGCGCTCGCCGACCACCACGTCGGCGTACGTCCCCGAGTCCTGGAACAGCCCGTGCCAGACCTGGTCCATGGACATCGATTTCGCGCCGACCGCGACGCTCGCGAGGAAGACGAGCAGCAGGACGGCCACGGAGACGAGCAGCCCGATGCTGCGTATCGCGCGGCGTTCGGGAGGCGCTGCGGCGGTCTCCGCGCGCGGTTCAGGGGGACTGTCGACCAACACCAGGTTAGGTTAGCCTACCCTCGCACTGACCTTCGACGAGAGAAGCGCCACCGATGCACGCACCCCGTCGCGCCCTCGCGCCTGCCCCGAACCGCCGGAGCGCGCTCCTCGCGGCCGGCGCGCTCGGCATCGGCGGACTGCTCACCGCGTGCGGCTCCGGCGCCAAGAACAAACCGTCGGGCGGCGACGGCGGATCCTGGAGCTTCGAGGACGACCGTGGCACGACCGCACGGTCCGGGAAAACCCCCACGACCGTCGTCGCCTACATCGGCGCGGCCGCCGCGCTCCACGACCTCGGCGTCGAGTGTACGGGCGTCTTCGGCCCCACCAAGCTGAAGAACGGCGAACCCGACGTCCAGGCCGCCGACATCGATGTCGACGAAGTGACCGTCATCGGCAACGCCTGGGGCGAGTTCAGCATCGAGAAGTACGCCTCCCTGAAGCCGGACCTCCTCGTCAGCACCATGAACGCCGTACCCACGCTCTGGTACGTCCCCGAGGAGTCCGCCGAGAAGATCGCCTCGCTCGCCCCGAGCGTCGGCATCCTCACCGCGAAGAGCTCCCTCACACATGTGATCGGCCGCTTCACCGAACTCGCCGGGTCCCTGGGCGCCGATCTCGAGGCCGAGAAGGTCACCGCTGCCAAGAAGCGCTTCGAAGCGGCGTCCGAGACCCTGCGCAAGGCGGCCAAGGCGGCCGAGTCCCGCGGCGGCCTCAAGGTCATGGCGGTCTCCGCGCAGGACCCCCTCCTCTACGTCGGCAACCCCACCGCCTTCACCGACCTGCGCCACTACCAGGACCTCGGCGTCGAGTTCGTCACCCCCGACGACACCGACAACGGCACCTTCTTCCAGGAGCTGGGCTGGGAGAACGCCGACGCCTACGCCGCCGACCTGATCCTCGTCGACAGGCGCACCGGCAACCTCCAGCCCACCGACCTCAAGAAGAACAAGCCCACCTGGGCGAAGCTGCCCGCGGTGAAGGCCGGTCAGGTCATCTCCTGGTCCAACGAGGCCCAGTTCAGCCACGCCGGATACGCACCGCTCATCGAGCAGCTCGCCGCCGCCGTCGACAAGTCGAAGAGGCTCACGCGATGACCGCTACCGCAACCGCATCCCCGTACCAGTTCTTCGATGTCCAGGTGCTGCGCACCGAGCACATCACCCCCGCCATGATCCGCGTGACCCTCGGCGGCCCCGACCTGCCGCGCATGGCGTCCGGCGGCCGCGACCAGCGCATCAAGATCTTCCTCCCGCACCCCGGGCAGGAAGCCCCGGTCATGCCGGACACCGACACCGGCGACGCCACCGAGTGGTACGCCGACTGGCTCGCCCTCGACCCCGCGGTGCGCGGCATCATGCGCACGTACACCACCCGCGAACTGCGCCGCGACCCCGACGAGTTGATCGTCGACTTCGCCGTCCACGGCACGGCACCCTCGCCCACCGACGGCCCGGCCACCAGCTGGGCACGGACCGCGCGGCCCGGCGCCCGCATCGGCGTGCTCGCCCCGGTCGACGAGGAGAACGGGGCCTACGACTTCCGGCCCCCGCAGGACACCGACTGGCTGCTCCTGACCGCCGACGAGTCGGCGCTGCCCGCCGTCGCGAGCATCCTGGAGACGCTGCCGCCCGGCCTGCCCACCCGCGTCTGGGTCGAGGTCCACGACCTCGCCGACCGTCAGCCCCTGCCCACCAAGGCCGACGCCGAGATCCACTGGCTCACCCAGGAGGGCGCCACCAGGAACGCGATCCGCGGCGCCGACTTCCCCGCAGGCACGCCCTACGCCTGGGTCGCCGGCGAGTCCGCGACCGTCAAGGCAGTGCGCCGCCACCTCGTCACGGAGCGCGGCTTCGACCGCAAGAGGGTGTCGTTCTCCGGCTACTGGCGCAAGGACACGACCACGGACGAGCTGATCGAGCGCGGCGAGACCGCCTGACGCGACGCCCCGCAGGGCCGGATCGTCACGCCCGCCGCACTCTGCTCGCGCCCCTCAGGCTTCTCGCGCCCCTAGGGCTTCTCGCGCCCTCACACGCCGAGTCGCGACAGCGCCTTGCCCGCGTCCAGCGTGCAGGCGCCGTCCCCGGCCTCGGTCCAGGCGGCCGCGCACAGCGCCCGCAGTCCGTCCATGACCTCGCCCTCGCCGTCCAGCGCGAGCTCGCCGTCGCGCACCGAAGCGGTCCAGCCGCCGCAGCCGAACCCGCCCTGAACCGGGCCGACTTCGGGCTGGCCGGTCAGCATGCCGCGCAGATCCGCGTCCACATACGTCGGCCGGTGCTCGGGCGGCGCGGCAAGCAGCCGCGCGCCGTCGGTGACACCGGTAAGGACGAGCAGCGAATCGACCTCGCCGTTGAACGCCCCCTCGATGTCCGTGTCCAGGCGGTCGCCCACCACCAACGGCCGCTCCGCACCCGTCCGCAGGATCGTCTCGCGGTGCATCGGGGGCAGCGGCTTGCCCGCCACCTGCGGCTCGGCGCCCGTCGCGATCCGTACGACCTCGACGGCCGCACCATTGCCCGGCGCGATGCCGCGCGCGCTCGGAATCGTCAGGTCCGTGTTCGACGCGAACCACGGCACCCCGCGCGCGATCGCGTAACAGGCCTCCGCGAAGCGCCCCCACGCCATGTCAGGACCGCCGTACCCCTGCACGACCGCCGCCGGATCGTCGTCAGCCGAATCCACCGGCTCAAGACCCCGCTCGCGCAACGCGACCCGCAGCCCTTCGCCACCGATCACCAGCACCCGCGCCCCCGCGGGCACTTGCTCGCTCACGAGCCGGGCCGCCGCCTGCGCCGACGTGATGACGTCCGAGGCCCCGGTGGGAATCCCGAGCTCCGTCAGATGCGCCGCCACCGCGTCCGGCGTACGCAGCGCGTTGTTCGTCACGTACGCGAGATGCATGCCGCCCGCGCGCGCGGTACCGAGCGAATCGACGGCATACGCGATGGCCTGCCCGCCCGCGTACACCACCCCGTCCAGATCGAGCAGCGCCGTGTCGTAGGCCTCACTCAGCGCCCGCCGACTGCCCCCAGGACACGTCCTGACGCTCCGATCCGCACTCCGGCCCGCGGTCTGGCTCATTGCACTTCGCTCCTCGCTCGATCTCACCCCCCGATCATCGCCTACACGGCTCGGACACATACGATGCCCTAATGAATACAGCGGGTCACATGGACGCCAACGGTCTCGACCTGATCCCGTTCCGGGGGGTGCGGTATGTCCCCGAGCGGGTCGGCAGTCTCGCCGCGGTGACGTCTCCCCCGTACGACGTGGTCGTACGCCCCGACGGCCTGCTCCACCTGGAATCCGCCGACCCGCACAACATCGTCCGGCTGATCCTCCCGCAGGCCACCACCCCGGCCGCCCGCAACCAGCAGGCCTCGGACACCCTCCACCACTGGCTCGCCGAAGGCATCCTCGCCCCCGACACCGAGCCCAGCCTGTACGTCTACGAACAGCAGAACAGCGACATCCTGCAGCGCGGCATCATCGGCGCGCTCCGCCTCTCACAGGCCGCCGACGGCATCGTCCTCCCCCACGAGGACGTCATGCCCCACGTCGTCGAGGACCGCGCCGCCCTCATGCGCGCGACCTCCGCCAACCTGGAGCCGCTGCTCCTGACCTACCGCGGCGACGAAGGCGAACCCACGGGCGCGGCAGCCGTCGTGGAACGCACCGCCCGGCGCGAACCGCTCCTGTCGACGACCACGGAGGACGGCTTCCACCACCGCCTGTGGGCCGTGACGGACCCCGCGGAGATCGCCGAGATCCAGTCGGATCTCGCCCACCACCAGGCCCTGATCGCGGACGGCCACCACCGCTGGGCGACCAACCTGCGCCTGCGCGGCGAGCGGCCCTCGCCGAGCGCCTGGGACTACGGCCTGGTCCTCCTGGTGGACACCGCCCGCTTCCCGCTGCGCGTCCGCGCCATCCACCGCTACCTCCACCGGCTGCCGGTCTCCGACGCCCTCGCGGCCCTTGGGAACTCCTTCCGCGTACGCACCGTCGAGGGCCCGCTCAGCCACGCGCTGGACGCCCTCGCCGAGGCCGCGGCCAAGGGCAACGCCTTCGTCCTCGCGGGAGACGGCGCCTTCCACCTCATAGACCACCCGGCCCAGGACCTGCTCGACCGCACGGTCCCTGCCGAGTACCCCGAGGCCTGGCGCACCCTGGACGCGACGGTCCTGCACGCCACGCTCCTCGACCATGTCTGGCGGACCCCGGACACCCCGGAACACATCGCGTACATCCACGACACCGCGGCGACCGTCGAGAAGGCGGAGCGCGACGGCGGCACGGCGGTCCTGATGCACCCGGTCCGCGAGGAGGTCGTCCGCGACCTGGCCCGCCAGGGCGTCACGATGCCCCGCAAGTCGACCTCCTTCGGCCCGAAGCCGGCCACAGGCCTGGTCCTGCGGGACCTCACTTTCTGAGACTCCTGAAACACCTGGATACGTGAGAACGGGCGGTCCCTTTCGAAAGGGACCGCCCGTTCTCACGTACTGCTAACGACTACTACTGCCGTTGTTGCTGCTGTTGTTACTGCTGTGCCACTGCTCCTGCTCAGCGATCAGCGCTGGTCCTCGTCCGAGACGTCGGAGGCGTCGTCCGAGGCAGACGGCGTGACATCCGCCGCGGGAGCCTTCTCGGCGTCCGCGCCCTCCGGGCCCTCCACGCCCTCCTCGTCCTCCACCAGCGCGTCCACGAACTCGACGCCGTCCAGCTCGGCGAGCCGGTCCGAGGCGTCGGTGCTGCCGTCCTTGTCGGACTCGACAACCTTCGCGAACCACTCGCGCGCCTCGTCCTCACGACCGGCGGCGAGCAGCGCGTCGGCGTAGGCGTAGCGCAGTCGCGCGGTCCAGGGCTGCACGGAGTTCGAGGCGAGCTCGGGGCTCTGCAGCGTGACGATGGCAGCGTCGATCTGGTCCATGTCGCGCCGGGCACCGGCCGCCACGAGCCGCATCTCGACCTGGCCCGCCTTGTCCAGCTTCTGCACCTCGGGCGCGCCGGCCATCTCCAGCGCCTTCTCGGGCCGGCCGAGACCGCGCTCGCAGTCCGCCATGACGGGCCACAGCTCGACGCTGCCGGTCATCCGCCGCGCGGCCCGGAACTCGGCGAGGGCCTCGCTGTACTTCTGGTTCGCGTACGCGGCGAAGCCGGCGGCCTCACGCACGGCGGCGACCCTGGAGGCGAGACGCAGAGCGATCTTCGAGTAGGCGTACGCCTGCTCAGGCTCCTCGTCGATGAGCTTGGCGACCATCACCAGGTTCTTGGCGACGTCCTCCGCGAGCCCCTTGGGAAGGCTCTGCAGTTCCTGCTGTACGTCCTTGTCGATCTCGTACCCCGTGACGTCCTCGGGGATCGGCAGCCGCTTGATGGGCTCGCGGTCACGGTCACGGTCGTCGCGCCCGCCGCGGTACCCACCGCGGTCACCGTCACGCCGGTCGTCACGCCCACGGAACCCACCGGGCCGCCCGCCGCGGTCATCGCGCCGCGGCCCACGCCCACGGTCGTCACGCCCGCGGAAACCGCCACCACCACGGTTGTCGTCACGACGGAACCCACCACGGTCGTTGTCGCGACGATCATCACGGCGGTCGTCGCGGCGGTCATCACGCCGGAAAGCGGGACGGTCACCGTCGCGCCGGTCGTCGCGCCCCCGGTAGCCACCGCGGTCGTTGTCACGACGGTCGTCACGCCGATCATCACGGCGGTCATCACGACGGAAAGCAGGACGGTCACCATCACGCCGATCATCGCGACGGAACCCACCGCGGTCGTTGTCGCGACGGTCGTCACGGCGGTCGTCACGCCGGTCGTCACGCCGGAAAGCGGGACGGTCACCGTCGCGCCGGTCGTCGCGACCCCGGTAGCCGCCACGGTCGTTGTCACGGCGGTCGTCACGCCCGCGGAAACCGCCACCACCACGGTTGTCGTCACGACGGAACCCACCACGGTCGTTGTCGCGACGGTCGTCACGGCGGTCGTCACGCCGGAAAGCGGGACGGTCACCGTCGCGCCGGTCGTCGCGCCCCCGGTAGCCGCCACGGTCGTTGTCACGGCGGTCGTCACGCCCGCGGAAACCGCCACCACCACGGTTGTCGTCACGACGGAACCCACCACGGTC